>NZ_BAAAEI010000023.1:0-466873 GCF_039522935.1 Bowmanella denitrificans
CCTAATGAAGTTCTGACTGCATCATAGCAGCTCTAATTAGGTGGCCAAATTAACTATGCCACTACAGCGTTTCACCACCGAGCCGTTGAGTTCGCTAAGATGATTACCTGAAACCTCTGTGAAATCTCCGTGCCTCTGCGGTGACAATTAATCTGCGCAAAGTATAAAAAACCACAGAGACACAGAGATCACAGAGTGGTTAAAGGTATTATCAGTGCGAGCTTTTCTTTGCGCCCTTAGCGTCACAGCGAGAAGTATCCTGGTATCGACCGAAGGTCGGTTCGTGGTCGCCCAATTTATTACCTCGAAAGACACAAAAAACACGAAAACTCTCTCGCTGAGCCGCTGAGTTCGCCAAGAGCAAGCCCTGAAACCTCTTTGAAATCTCCGTGCCTCTGTGGTGAATATCTAACTGCGCAGAAGGATAAAAACCACAGAGGCACAGAGAACACTGAGGGGGTGAAGGTATTTTCACGGCGCGCTTTTCTTTGCGCCCTTAGCGTCACAGCGAGAAGTATCCTGGTATTGACCGAAGGTCAGTTCGTGGTCGCCTAATTTATTACCTCGAAAGGCACAAAAAACATGAAAACTCTCTCGCAGAGCCGCTGAGCTCGCCAAGAGCACGCCCCGAAACCTCTGTGAAATCTCCGTGCTCTCTGCGCCTCTGCGGTGACAGTTAATCTGCGCAAAGTATAAAAAACCACAGAGACACAGAGATCACAGAGTGGTTAAAGGTATTATCAGTGCGAGCTTTTCTTTGCGCCTTAGCGTCACCGCGAGAAGTACCCCTGTCTCTTCTTGTGTATTTGTGGTTAGCACTATTGCCCCAACTGTTCGACCAGAAAGTCAAACACCAGGCGCAAACGGGCACTGGTATGCAATTCCCGGTGGATCACCAACCACAATTCCACATCATAGGCCGGCATACCCGGTAAGGCCCGTTCCACCAAAGGTTCGTTGTCGCCTACATCTTCCACCATAAAGCCCAGACCGGCGCCTTGTTTCACCAATTGCCACTGCACCAAGTGATTGGCCACCACAAAGGGAAAATTGGCAGCAGTCAGGGTAAAGCCGCGCTTTTTCAGCTCGTCCTGCATGATGGTGCTGTGCTCAAAAGCCATAAAGTCCGCTTGGTTTAAATCTGCCGGCACACTGCGGCGACTGAATTTCTGCAAGTAACTTTTAGCCCCATATAAATGGGCTCGTTCATCCCTGAGTTTTCTGGCAATCAGATCAGGCTGGGTTGGGCGATATGAGCGCAGGGCGATATCGGCTTCACGTCTTAGCAGGTCACTGCTTTCATTGGTTGCCAGCAACTCTATCTGGATCCCTGGTGCCTGTTGATGCAGTTTGCTCAGGACTGGCGGCAGAATATGCGCAGCGGCGGATTCTGATGCGCTGATACTGACTTTACCCACCAGGCTTTTGGCATGGCTGCCGGCTGCCATATACAGTTTCTCGGCAGCTTCCTGCATGGCCCGCACATAGACCAGCAGTTCATGGCCGCTGGGGGTCAGCAATAATCCCCTTGCCGAGCGTTCAAACAAGGTCGCCCCCAGTTGCATTTCCAATGCGCTAACCTGCCTGCCCAAGGTCGGTTGCGTGATCTTTAACACTTTGGCCGCTGCTGAGAACGAACCCTGTTCGGCGGTGATTAAGAAGGCTTTTGCATGGTTCCAGTCAAAGTGTCTATCCTGCCAGGTCATACATTTTTGCATAGCTGAAGTGAATATTTCGCCATTCTAACGTCTTTTATGCATGGCTATGATGGTGTTTTGTCAACAAATACGAGATAACCATGCAGGAAAGTGTCAGATTCTGGGATAAGGTCGCACAGAAGTACGCCAAAAGTACCATTGCCGACATCCCATCTTATGAACACAAACTGGCGGTAACCCGGCAATATTTTCGCCCCGACAGCAGGGTGCTGGAACTTGGCTGTGGTACTGGGTCAACCGCGCTACTGCATGCCCCTTATGTGGCGCATATTCTGGCCACGGATATTGCAGCTAATATGCTGAAGATTGCCAGGGAAAAAGCCACCGCCGCAGGTGTCAGCAATATCAGCTTTGAGCAGGGTAGCTACGACGCTTTAAATCCGCAGGTGCCGCTGGATATGGTGCTGGCACTGAATCTGTTGCATTTGGTGAAAGATCGGAAAAGTATGATAGAGCAAGCATTTAAGTGGCTGAAGCCAGGTGGTGTGTTTATTACCAGCACCGCTTGTCTGGGGGACAGTGCCTGGAAATATATAGGCCTGATTGCACCCCTTGGCCGGTTATTGGGTTTAATGCCGCCGGTCTATGTGTTTACTTTGGCGCAACTGCAGCAAAGTATCATTGCGGCCGGATTCGAAGTAGATTATGTGTGGCAGCAGGAAAAAAGCCCCAGCGTTTTTATGGTGGCAAAGAAGCCAGCTTAACGGTTATTTTGCGCTGCTTGGAAAATCCTAATTTTGATTCAGGGAGCAAGATGTCAGCCTTTATCCAGGTCAACAACCTGAGTAAATCCTTTAAGAAACTGCATGCAGTGAAAGGGATTAGCTTTAGTGTGCCGAAAGGAATTTGTTTTGGACTACTCGGGCCAAATGGCGCGGGTAAAACCACCACCATTGAAATGATGGAAGGCATTGTCGGTATGGATGGCGGTGAGATTCTGTATGACGGCGAGCCCCTTAGCCGGGCTATGAATCAGCGAATTGGCATACAGTTCCAGCATACCGCCCTGCAGGACCATCTGACCGGTCGTGAATGCCTGAAAATGTTTGCCAGTTTTTACAGCCATGCCCTGGCGGTGGATGACCTTGTCGAGCTGTGCCAATTGGCCGATTTTGCCGATCAGGATCACCGTAAGTTATCCGGCGGTCAGAAGCAGCGTTTACTACTGGCCATTGCCCTGGTCAATGACCCGCAAATTCTGTTCCTGGATGAGCCTACCACCGGCCTCGATCCCCATGCCAGGCGTAACTTCTGGGATCTGATTAACCGTATCAAGGCATTGGGTAAAACCATCGTTCTTACCACCCATTATATGGACGAAGCGGAGTACCTATGTGATGACATTGCCATTATGGACAAAGGCCTGATTATTGCCCGCGGTGCCCCCAGAGAGTTGTTGGCCGAGCATTTTAACGGGGTGCTGATTCGCTTGCGTCAGCAGCCGTTGTCACAGGAAGTGCTGGAGCAATGCCAGCCGAGACTGGATGGGGCTTATTGGTATATCAATACGGATAAGGTCGAGAAAACCCTGAAACTGCTGGTGGAACAACAGGTGGAAATGGATGGTTTACATGTAAAGTCAGCCAACCTGGACGATTTATTCCTTAAACTCACCGGGCATGGCCTGCAGGGCAATACAGAAACACAGGAGGTGGCTAGTGCTGGCTAGGTTCTGGGCGGTATTTAAAGCACGTAATCTGGAGTTTTTTCGCGACCGTTCTTCATTAGGATGGAATCTGGCCTTTCCCATACTATTGGTGGTGGGATTTGCCTTTATTTTCAGTGGTGATGGCCGGGCTGCCTATAAAATCGGGGTGATGCAGGAAGGCACAGACAACAGCTTCTTTCACTTAAAGCATGTGGAATATGTTCATTATCAGGACTTGATCCTGGCTCAGAACAAACTGAAGCAACATCAGCTGGATTTATTGGTGGAACCCACCAGTCAAACCTACTGGGTCAATCGTTCATCGCCACAAGGCTATTTTGCCGCCGAGCTGCTCACAGGGAAGCTACCCAATTATCAGCGCCAGGAACTGGATGGGCGTGAAATTCGTTACCTGGACTGGGTGCTGCCCGGTATTCTGGGCATGAATATGATGTTTTCCAGCTTGTTTGGGGTGGGCTATGTGATAGTGCGCTATCGCAAGAGTTCGGTGCTGAAACGCTTAAAAGCCACGCCACTTAGGGCCGTGGAGTTTCTGGGGGCGCAGATCCTCTCCAGGCTGTTTATTGTGTTGAGCATTACCAGCTTTGTATTTATTGCCTGCAATAGTCTGTTTGATTTTTACATGCTGGGTAGCTATCTGGACTTGCTGCTGGTGACGGCGCTTGGCGCGGCATCCATAATTGCCATGGGCCTGCTGATGGCCAGCCGCAGCCAAAGTGAAGAGCTGACCGGTGGCCTGTTGAACCTGATTAGCTGGCCGATGATGCTGTTGTCAGGAGTGTGGTTTTCACTGGAAGGCGCACCGCAAGCCATTGTGCAGGTTGCACAGCTATTACCTCTTACCCATTTACTTGAGGCCGCCAGAGCCATTATGAATGACGGTGCCGGTTTGGCCGACATCCAATACCACTTGTGGGCGCTGCTGGGTATGACATTAGGGTTTATGGGCTTGGGTGCTTTGCTGTTTCGTTGGCATGGGGATGGCCGCTAGAAAGCCTTTGAGAGACCGAGGAGAAACATATGTTGCGAATGCTCTTTGTTGTCGCGGTTTGGTTTGCAGCCAGTTCGCCTATGGCGGCGGAAAGCCTGCCAGTCTTCCATCGTTTACTGGCATTTAATCAGCAGGGGGAGCTGCTGGTTGTCAAGATTAAGGACCGAGAGTTGTGGGTAACACCTGGTTGGTATCAGAACAACAATCTAACTGTTAAAGAAGGGCTGGAAAAACTGGCTGGCACTTATGGCTTAACCATTAGCGATCTCAAGTTGAGCGGGGTATTTACCCTGAGGATGGGAAAAGAGCAAAGTCCTTCCACGCGCTTGATATACCTGGCCAACACTCAGGGCCAGGGTGATATCCTTCCTGAAGGAATTGACAAAATAGCCTGGCAGCCACTTACCGAGGCCCTGCAAACCATTAACCTTGCACATATTCGCTACCAGGTTAAACAGATTATTGCGAATCCCCAGACCGTCTGGGGAGGAACCCAGAAAATGCGCTGGGAAGAGGGGATCAATCGATTTGAGGTGGTAGAAGACTTTTATCCGCTATTTGCTAAGGATTAAGGAGTCACCATAATTACCGGTTCGGATTGAGGTTTGTGATTTACTTTGTTCTTTAATCTTCGGCAAAGTAAACCACCATACGCAAATGCCTGTGCTCATCCACCAACAGGGTTTCATGTTGATAAGTTGTTTGCTTTGTTTTGTTTGTGATCAGTGTCATTAATCCCCGGCGCGGTGGTTGATTATCCGGGCTGTTGTACCAACGTTTGAAATCGGCAGACAACAATGTCAGCTCGCTGACCAGGCTTTGCATTTGATTGTCTTCTACTGCGATCGCTCGATCATATTTGAACTGCGCCAGTAATTTCGGGGCATCGTCCTGCCAGTTAACAATACGATTGCGGAAATCCGGGGCCGAAAACACCATACGCAGCAAGTTGCGCTCCTGATGCGACCTTTCGCTGAATGTAAACAGCTTATCTGCCGCAGCATTCCAGGCAATCACGTCCCAACCCAGGTTTATCACATAGGCTGGCCTGGCCAGCTCATCCATCAGCTTTTGGGTAAGAGGGCTGACGGTTAGCAGTTGATGCGCCTCAGGAGGCGGTGGGCGTTTATGGGCCAACATAAATAGATAGCTGCATTGTGCATCATCCAGCTTGAGCGCCTTGGCTATGCCTAATAGCACCTTTTCAGAGACTTGAATATCGCGACCCTGTTCAAACCAGGTATACCAGGTTAAGCCTACACCGGCTAAGGCGGCCACTTCTTCGCGCCGCAGCCCGGGGGTTCGCCTGGTGCCGTGTGACGGCAGACCAACATCGGCAGGGGTAAGCCTGTTTCGCTGCTGGCGCAAGAATTCTGCAAGTTCATGCTTAGTGCGTTGAGCGCCCAGTTCAGTCATGGCTATTACCTTTTATACTAGGATAATTGCTTAAATTGTACTGGGATAATATTGGCAGGATGATGTGCCTTTCGCAATGAATCCAACGTATTTGGGGAGCGTAGAATGGCACAAGGTATTGATTTAATTTCTGAGCAGCGCGGCGTAGGTGAGACTGCCAACCAAAAAGCCGGGCTGAGAGAGTGGCTGGGGTTGGCATTGCTGGCCTTACCGACCTTACTTCTGGGTATAGATTTGACCCTGCTACACCTGGCCCTGCCGGCATTGGCGATTGATTTGCGTCCTAACAGCATTCAGGCGCTTTGGATTATTGATATATATGGTTTTATGATTGCCGGTTTTCTGGTCACTATGGGCGTGTTGGGTGACCGCATCGGACGGCGCAAGTTATTGCTGGCGGGGGCTCTGATGTTTGCCTTGGCGTCGGTAATGGCAACTTATTCGAGCAGCGCCACCATGCTGATTATTGCCCGGGCCTTGCTCGGAGTTGCCGGGGCCACGCTGATGCCCTCGACGCTGGCGCTGATAAGCAATATGTTTAAAAACGCCCATCAAAGAGGCTTGGCCATTGGTGTATGGGCGACTATGTTCGCATTGGGCATGGCGTCAGGCCCTGTTATTGGTGGCTTGTTACTGGCCCACTTTTGGTGGGGAGCGGCCTTTTTGGTTGCCTTACCGGTGGTAGCCTGCCTGCTGGTCCTTGCGCCTTTATTACTACCTGAATACCGCGCGCCTGTTAGCGGGCGAATCGACATACTCAGTATTGGGTTGTCATTGCTTGCCATTTTGCCTGTGGTTTTTGCGATCAAACAGTTTGCTAAATACGGTGCTGTTGTTAGTGCGATGCTGCCATTGGTCATGGGGGCGCTGTTTATACTGTTGTTTATTAAACGTCAGAGAAGGTTATCGCATCCCTTTGTTGAACTCTCCCTGTTTACCAGCCGTCACTTCAATATTGCTTTGATTATACTGCTAGTTGGTCTTATTGGCGTGGGTGGAACCATGCTATTGGTCACTCAGTATCTACAACTGGTGGTGGGCTTGTCGCCTATGGCGGCCGGCTTGTGGATGGGACCTCCAGCACTGGCGATGTTGGTGGCGGGTATTGTTTCGCCGTTGCTGGCCCGGCATATGCTGCCTGGTAGGATAATTGCCCTTGCAATGGGATTATCTGCAATCGGCTATGTACTGATGGCTCGGTTGGATAATTCGCCTCAAGGCATTGTGCTGGTCACAGTCTCCTTCTCTCTGGTGTATCTGGGACTGGGAACCATCGCGTCCCTTGGGACCGATTTAGTCGTCAGTGCTGCACCAGCCAGCCAGGCCGGCGCAGCATCGGCCATGTCAGAAATGGTACAGGAACTGGGGTTGGCCGTTGGCGTCGCCATTTTAGGCAGTCTTTCAACATTGGTTTATCGTGGTTTGATGGATACCGTACCACTTGAGCTGACCGATGGGATGGAGTCAGTGGTTCAGGACAGTCTGGCTGGTGCAGTTTCGGTTTCAAGCGAAATTCCCGCACTGGTGCTGGAACAAGCCAGGGATGCCTTTACTACAGGATTTAATATTGCAGCAGGCATTAGTGGGGTAATGATCATGTGCCTGGCCATTCTGGCGGCAGTTAAGCTAAGGCCTGAATAAAAAAGAGTTGCCTCTGGTTTCACCTGGCCTGTTAGCCTCAGTGCCTTTTGCCATAGTAGCCTTTTGTTTGTTGAAGCTGATAACGCCATGTTGCGAAAACTTACTTATTTACTGTTCCTTGGTTGCGGATTGATGGGACAAACTGTGCAGGCTAACACACCAAAACTGACCCTGAATGAAGCCAATCGGCTAGCGGCCATGCCGCTGCATTGTATGCAGGTGGAATACCCTAACAAGCTTAATCAGGTGCTGGCTGATGCCACTTATCTGCAAGGGCCCAAAGCACTGCATCCCGCTTTTTACGGCTGCTTTGACTGGCATTCCAGCGTGCATGGCCACTGGATGCTCGTGAATTTACTGCGGCATTTTCCGGACTTGACCAATCAGCAGGAAATCCGCCAAAAATTGCTGGAGAATATCTCGGCTGAGAATATCAAGGCCGAAGTGGCGTATTTCTTTATGCCGCAAAATGCCACTTTTGAGCGTACCTACGGCTGGGCCTGGCTGTTGAAGCTGGCCGAAGAACTACATCTGTGGGACGATCCCCTGGCCCGCCAACTTGCACAAAATCTTCAGCCGTTGACCGATTTGATAGTCACTAAGTATCTGGAATTTTTACCCAAGCTTATCTACCCCATTCGTACCGGTGAACATCCCAACACCGCCTTTGGCCTGTCTCTGGCTTATGACTATGCTAATACCCTGGGGCATCCAGAACTGAAAGCGCTGATTAGTAAGCGGGCCAGAGACTGGTTTGCCAATGACAGCCAGTGCCCGTTGAACTGGGAGCCTAATGGCTTTGATTTTCTTTCCCCCTGCTTGCAGGAACTGGATGTGATGCGTAAGGTGTTGGACAAGGCTGCGTTCAGCATCTGGCTGGATAACTTCTTGCCGCAGCTGGCGCAAACGCACTTCACCTTAGAGCCAGCCAGAGTCAGTGACCGGGCCGACGGTAAATTGGTGCATCTGGACGGTCTGAATTTCAGTCGTGCCTGGTGCCTGTACGGGTTGGTACGCGACCTTGGACCAAAGTATGCACATTTACGCTCCATTGCCGATGCGCACGTCCGCCATTCGTTGCCCGCAATAGTGGATGAAAATTACGAAGGAACACATTGGCTGGGCAGCTTTGCGGTGTATGCCATGCAGGAATCCGGGCAATTGGATTAGTCAGGCCTTACTGACAAACTGCGGCCATAAACCTGCGATGCTGTTTACTTGCATTGACGCAGAGCTGATAGCGATGCACTCAAAGCGAAGAAGGCCTTAATTGCAGGCATGGTGCCTGTTGAATAACATGGGGCTAACTATTCGGCGGATTAAAGTGCACTGAGTTAAATACCTTTTCTGCCAGTTCCAAGTTGACCTGTGCGCTGAATTCCAGAGACATGGACAAGGCCATATAGTTTTGCATAACGTCAACATACTGAACCTTGCCAACGTAAAGGGCCACTAGGTTTCCGTCGATAAGCATTTCCGCTTGATACCCATCTATCTCCATGGCTTTGCGACGGGCTTGTTTCAGGCGGCTGAAGTTATCGGCATTGATGCCGTAGTCATAGCGCATTACCAGGTTATCCCCGGTCAGCATACCTGCGGTTGAATCCACTATGCTGGCCTGTTGATTTTGCCAGGACGAAGGATGTGAGAAACAAAACACCTGCGCCGGACAGCTTTGCTGCCAGTTATCCATGCTTGCTTGGCAAGGTAACAAAAGGCCTGTTAACAACAGGCCTCTGATTAACAGAATAACCTGCTTACGCACGGCGGTGGCGTGGTAAAACAAGTAAGCCCAGTAACATTAATAGCAGCGGGGATACGATGGGGACATCGACTGCCGCTACGACCAACACAGGTATGATTTCAATAAACAGTCGGCCAGAAGTGTCAGTTTGGATCAGGCTGCTAGCTAAAATAGTGGCTACTTCCGCTACGCTTAAATCCGTACCGCCATTGATGGTAGGGTCCATCAGGTTAGTGGCGCCTACAATGTGGCCGAGGCCTAGGTTATGGCCCAGCTCATGCGCGAGTAGCTCGGCATTGGAAGCGCTGTCAGCGAATACCGATTCAACAACGAAGTCGTTTCCTGGTGTTTCACCACAGCCTACGTAAAACACATTGATATTACCGCACCAGGTAAGATCGTCGAGAAACCAGAAATTAACCACATTGGCGGCGCCATAATGCGCACTGGTGAGTGTGGCCCACTTGGCCGCCGAGTCCATATTTAACAAAGACGCATCAACGTGCTGTACGGAGGGACCAATACGGATATCAACAGGGGTGTTTCCAAAGCTGGCTTGTGAAAATATGGCGTCCATACCGATTTCATCAATAGTGATGTAGGCTGCGTTTGCAAATCCACTGATGCAAACCAACAGCAGCCCGACACAATGCCTTTTTAGTGCCCCAATACTTAAAATGTTAGGATTAAACATTGCTTGACCTCAGGTTGTGATTATCGGTAATAGCAGAGATATTGGTGCTTTTTTAAACAGCGTTCACCGGGATCAAAAACACTGAGCATAAATTGCGCCATCAATAATTAGTTATATAATTCAGTTAGTTAATTCACATCAGAGATGGTGATGTAATAAAGTTGTAAAAAAATCGGACAAGGTGCCAATTATGCTTGCCCCTTATGCCAGTGAAAATAGCCTGCACCAGCCAGGCGTCAGACAAGTGCAGCGTTCCGCACTCAGATTAAAACGTCAGGGTAAAACAGGCACCGCCTTGAGTTGTATTGGTGGCCGTGATTTGTCCGCCATGGGCAATCATTACCTGGCGGGTCAGGGCCAGACCCACCCCTGAGCCGTCGCGCTTGGTGGTAAAAAACGGCACAAAGATCTTATCCCGCTGGGCAGGATCAATGCCCGGACCATTATCTGTCACTTCAATCACTACATGCCCGCGGCGATTGGTGAAGGCCTTAAGGCAAATCTGCGCGGCGCTTTTTCCCTGTAACGCTTGCTCGGCATTTTTCAGCAGATTTAGCAGCACTTGCTCCAACATATGTGGGTCGGCCATTACGCAAAGTGAGCTGGGTTGCACATCAATATTGACCGACAGATGCCGCTTGGCATCATCAATTCCCGTCATTTGTTTCAGCTGCACAAACAAGGCTGACAGGGCCACGGACTGGCGCTGCGGCGGGGGCAACCGGGTCAGACGCCGGTAACTGCTGACAAACTGCATCAGGCTGTCGCTGCGTCTGGCTACTGTAGCGATGGAATCACGAATATCGGTTAATTCTTCCTTTAATGTGGCGTCAGTGCACTTTTCAGCGGCATCACGGGCCATATCGGCTGAGGTGGCGGCCAGGGAGGCAACCGGGGTAATACTGTTCATGATTTCATGGGTGAGCACCCGCACCAGATCCTGCCAGGCACTAAGCTGTGCTGAATCCAGCTCGCTGCCGATATCCAGCAGACTAAGCAGTTTCTCCTGCCTACCCGCCAGGGTTATCTGTGTGGCGAAAGCCAGTAACTGCTGCGGCATGCCGTCAGCCTCAAACCGGCAGAGGTGGCGCTCGCCGGGTTTCAGTTCATGTAATTGGCCAGCCAGCGCTTCACCAAAGGCAGCTAATTCTTCCAGGTTGCTGATCTGGGCAGAGCCAAACAAACGTCTGGCACTGTTATTCCACAGGTTAAGATGACCATCGTTGTACAGGCTAATCAGCGGAATGGGCACATGTTCCACCATGGCTTTAAAGTGGCGAAGCTGCTGTTGTTGTTGTTCTCGCTCCTGCAAATAACGCTGCATCAGTGCGGTAAATGTTTCACCCAACTGCTCGAAGCCACTGCCGTACTGGCTGTAGTCAAAGCGCTGGGTAAACTCGCCATAACGAATGGCATCCAGAAAACGTTTCAGCTCAGCGTTGGTTTTACCCACAAATCTCAGGGTTTCCAAAACCAGTAAAGCCAGCACCAGCAGCAGTAAAATTTGTGTGGCGTGGTAGCCGGGTTGCAGTAACAGCCAGGCGCTGCACAAGGCAGACAGCACTATCAGCGTAATGCGCCCACTCAGCAGCAGAGAGAAACGATTAAAGACCATGTTTTTCCATCCTGCGGTACAAGGCGGCACGGGTCAGCCCCAGGGCCTTAGCCGCATGACTGATATTGTAACGATGGGCTTTAAGCGCCCCTTCTACCGCCTGGCGTTCCAGTTCTTCGAGATTAAAAGTGGCCACAGCGGCTTGGTTATCGGGCTGCGGCAATTTGGCTTTGCTGGTTAACTGAAAGTCCTCGCCTTCCAGTATCTGGCTCTGACTTAAAATCACCGCCCGTTCCAGGGTATGACGCAATTCGCGGATGTTGCCCGGCCAATGGTAATCCTGCAGTTGGGCCAGTGCTGAAGGGTGTAAGCGTTTGTCGTCCTTCTGATACTTGCGGCAATAATGTTTCAGGTAGTATTCGGCGATAGGGGCGATATCTTCGCGGCGTTCACGTAACGGCGGTAGTGTGATCTCCACGGTATTGAGGCGAAACAACAGATCCTGGCGAAAACGCTGCTCGTCATGCAGTTGTTCCAGCGGCAGATTGGTGGCAGCAATAACCCGGACATCAAAGGCTCTGGCCTGATTGCTGCCGAGGGGGGTGACCAGGCGCTGGGCCAGTACGGTCAGTAACTTGGCCTGCAGATGCAGCGGCAGGTTGCCGATTTCATCCAGAAATAAGGTGCCGCCATCGGCAGCCAGTAAACGGCCGATACGTTCTTCGTTAGCACCGGTAAAGGCGCCTTTGCGATGGCCAAACAGTTCACTTTCAAACAGGGTTTCGGCCACCGCCCCCAAATCCACCGCCATAAATACTTTATTGTGTCTGTGGCTTTGGGCATGAATGGCACGGGCAATCAGTTCTTTGCCGGTGCCGTTTTCCCCCAAAATCAGCACATTGGCATCGGTGGGAGCACTGCGCTCCAGCATAGTCAGCGCCTGCTGCATCGCGTCGGAATCGGCAATAATGGGCTGAGTGTTCTGACTGGTCACTTCGGCGAGCAAGGTATTGGCGCTGCGCAGCTCACTGGCTTCAGCCCGAGAGTGCGATAACTTCACTGCAGAGGATACGGTGGCCAGCACCTTGTCGTTGTGCCAGGGTTTGGCAATAAAATCAGTGGCGCCACGTTTCATGGCCTCCACTGCCACATCCATATCGCCATGAGCGGTAATCATAACAACCACGGCCTGCGGTTCCAAAGACAGAATTTTTTCCAGCCAGCGATAGCCCTGCTCGCCACTGCTTTCACCGGGACCAAAATTCATATCCAGTAAGATAGCGTGGTAACGTTGTGCGGCCAGTAGTTTAGGGATCTGATCGGGAGTATTGCAGATATCTACCTGGCTGAAATGTCTTTTTAACAGCATCTTGCCTGCCACCAGAATATCCTGGTCATCGTCCACTATCAGAATCTGTGCCGTTTGCTGCATGGCCTGTTCCTCCGCCTAAAACTGTTCAGTAGCGTACAGTTAGTGTTCATATTCGTACAGTTTGAATCTGGCCTTATGTTGAAATTTAAGTCTAACTAATTGAAATATATTAGTTATTAATTTTGGAACGGAACTTGTTTAGTTGTTGGCAGTAACCGACAACATCAAGGAATTCTATGCCCATGCAAAAGCTCAGTGCCGTGCATAAGCCCACCTCTCAGGCCGTGTCCGGTGCGGGAATGGACCGCAAGGTCGTCCGCCCGCGAAAAGCCTGGAAACCCTGGCTGGTGGGGGCGGGTAGCGCCGCGCTAATAGGTTTGGCTCTTTACATGATGCCAGGCTTCTCAGGTAAAACCTTAAGTGTGAATGGCGAGCGTATTGCGCTGGCTAGTGTCAGCCGCGGCACCTTTGAGGACTTTATTCCGGTACGGGCGCGGGTGACACCGGCCAAAACCTTATATCTGGATGCGGTTGAAGGTGGTCGGGTTGAACGCATTCTGGTGGAAGACGGCGCCATGCTGGAGGCCGGACAAATGATTGTGGAGTTGTCTAATGCCAGCTTACAACTCAGTGTACTGGGCAATGAAGCCAGGGTATCTGAGCAGCTTAATAACATCCGCAGTATTGAGCTGAGCTTGGAGCAAAACCGACTACAACATAAGCGCGATATTGTGGATATTCAGTATCAGATCAAGTTATTACAACGCAAACTTCAGCGTGAAGCAGAACTGCTGAAGACTCAGGCTATCAGCCAATCACAGTATGACGATACCCAGGATACCCTGACCTGGTATCAGCAGCGTCTGGCGTTAACCAAAGAAAGCCAGGCGTCGGATGCCAGAATGCAGGAAGAGCAACTGGCCTTTTTGCAGGATTCTGGTGCCAGGCTTGAGCACAATCTTGAATTGTCACGCCAGAACCTGGCCAATATGAACGTGCGTGCACCGGTGGCCGGTAAGCTGTCTGGATTTAATGTGGAAGTGGGACAAAGCATCGGCCGCGGGGAGCGTCTGGGCCAAATCGATACGCCGGATGATTACAAGCTGACTGCCCAGATTGACGAGTTCTACTTAAGTCGCGTGGCACCCGGACAGATTGCACAAATGGACGGTTATCAGCTGCAAATCAGCAAAATCTATCCACAGGTCAGTAATGGCCAGTTTGAAGTGGACCTGGCTTTTATTGATGAACAACCGCCAGCGATTCGCCGTGGCCAGACCATGCAACTGAAACTCACACTGGGCGATGCCAGTAGCGCGTTGCTGGTACCCAATGGCGCGTTTTATCAGGACACCGGCGGCAACTGGATCTTTGTGGTTAGCCGCAATGGCGAAGTGGCCGAGCGTAGGGCGGTGCGTATGGGCCGTCGCAACAACCAGTTTATCGAAGTGCTGGACGGGCTGAATGAAGGGGAGCTGGTGGTGATCAGCTCTTACAGCCAGTACCGGGACATCCAGCAACTCCACATTCAAGACTAAGGAATCTGTTATGTTGAAATTAAATAATCTGTGCCGTTCTTATCTTTCCGACGAAGTGGAAACCCAGGCTCTGAATCACGTCAATATTCAAATTGATGCCGGTGAGTTCGTTGCCATTATGGGCCCCAGTGGCTGCGGTAAGTCCACCCTGCTGAATATCATCGGTATGTTGGATAACCCGACCGGCGGTGAATACTGGTTCAATGGTGAAAATGTGGCGGCCTATAAAGAAAAGCAACTGGCGGCCATTCGTAAGCACCATATTGGTTTTATCTTCCAGAATTTTAATCTGATAGACGAACTCAGCGTGCGGGAAAACATCGAGCTGGCGCTGCTATACCACGATGTGCCGGCTGCTGAACGCCGCCGCCGGGTTGAAGAGATGATGGATAAGGTCGGTATTGCCCACCGGGCCAACCATCTGCCCAGTCAACTCTCCGGTGGGCAGCAGCAGCGGGTGGCGGTGGCCAGGGCCGTGGTGGGGGGCCAGTCTATGATCCTGGCTGACGAACCTACAGGTAACCTGGACAGTGCCCATGGTCAGGAAGTGATGTCCATGTTACAGGGCCTGAATGAGGAAGGAACCACCATAGTGATGGTGACCCACAGCCCGGCCCATGCTGATTATGCCAGGCGCACCATCAATCTGTTTGACGGTCAGGTCGTGACCGAAGACGTTAAAGCAGCCTGAGGCTAAGGAGTACCTGATGTTACTTAATTATTTTCTGACCGCCTGGCGCAATCTGCTGAAAAACCGAGTGTTCTCGGCCATCAACATTATTGGTCTGGCTGTCGGCCTGGCCAGCTGTATTCTGATCATGCTGTATGTCAAAGCCGAAAGCGGCTATGACCAGTGGGTACCGGATCATGAGCGGGTGGTGCGTTTGCACACTGCTTATGAGTCACCCGGGCGCGCCCCTTTTCTGACCGTGCGCAGTGCCGGACGTATGATGCCGGCAGTGCGTGACTACCTGAGTGCTGAAATTGAAGACGGTACCAGAATGGTTTTCTGGGGAACCACTATTCAACAAAACGGTGAGGCCTTTGCTGAACGGGTGACTTTTGCAGACAGCAGCTTTTTTAATGTGCTGAATTTGCCATTTGTTAACGGCAGTGCCCAAAGCAGCTTCAATAAGCCCAATGATCTTCTGATTAGCCGGGCCATGGCGGACAAATATTTCGGCAGCACAGACGCTGTGGGCAAAACCCTGACGCTCTGTTGTCTCAACGATCAGCCTGTGGAACTAACCGTCAGCGGCGTTTTGGAAGATTTGCCAGATAATTCACATATGCGCCTGGATTTACTGGTGTATATGGATACTGAGCTATTCGCCCAGTTCCCGGGCATATTGGATACCTGGACCAGCGTCAACGTTTATACCTACTTCAAACTGCGCCCCGGCGTTTCTCTTGAACAGGCTCAGCAGCGTTTAACCTGGTGGGTAAACAATGAAAGTCCGTTTCTGGAATTCGCCAAACAAAATGCTGGCATGATGCAACCAGGCACTCAGGTGTCAGACACCCTGAAACACAAGTTGATGAAACTGGCGGATCTGCATCTGGACGCCCATAAAGACGCTGGCAATATGGGCGATTTGACACCCATGGGGAACCGCAATCTGGTGGCGACCTTCAGTTTGGTGGCGCTGCTGATCCTGATCATTGCCTGCATCAATTTTATGAATCTGGCCACCGCCAGAGCCGGGCAGCGCGCCAAAGAAGTGGCCATGCGCAAAGTGCTGGGTGCCAGCCGCCGTCAGGTGGCAGGCCAGTTTCTGCTGGAAGCCATCGGCCTGGTGATGATTTCGCTGCTATTCGCGATGGTGGCGGTGGAGCTGGTATTGCCCTGGTACAACCAATTGCTAGGCAAGGTGATCCACTTTCGCCTCTTTAGTGAACCAAGCATGCTGTTTGCTCTACTCGGACTGGGTTTGTTGGTGGGCCTGATTGCAGGCAGTTATCCGGCATTAGTGCTGTCCGGGTATTTGCCCGGACAAATCCTTAAGGCCAGCAAAAGTAACGAAAGTCGTGGCTCTGCAAAACTGCGTTATGTGTTGGTGATCTTCCAGTTTGCCGTGTCGGTGACGCTGCTGGTGTGCACCGCAGTGGTGTATATGCAAACCCGCCACGCCAGTAATCTGGACCTGGGGTATAGCGCAGAGCGCAAACTGGTGGTGACTATACGTAGCGCGGGTGACCGCCTGGACAGCCTTAAGCAACAATGGCAAGCCATTCCCGGCGTGCAATCGGTGGTGTATTCCTCTGAGGCCCCCACCCAGGATAATGAAAACAATAATTTTGTTACATTGCTGGGCAGCCAGCAGGGCGATAAGCCGGTAAAAGAATTACTTAATTATCACAATATGGATTATGGCTTTTTCCAGGCCTATGACATTCAGCCTCTTGCCGGTCGCTTGTTTGACGAGGCTTATGGTGCAGATACGCTGACACTGGCCGAAGAGGGGCAGATCACCCAAGCCAGTGCCATCTTAAATGAGAGTGCGGTGCGCAAACTTGGCTTAGATTCGCCGCAGGACGCCATAGGTAAAACCTTGCAGATCAGCGCCAGCGGCGATGGATTGTATCAGCTTACAATCGTAGGCGTGATCCCGGATATCTATTTCCGCTCGGTGAAATTCGCTATCCGCCCTACCTTGTATATGTTAAACCCTGAGCGCTTCAACGTGGCCACTATTAGCTATGATCAAAGTGCAGCTAGCCGGGTGATAAGCGATATCGAGCGGGTGTGGAAGCAGGTTGTTCCTATGCAACCCATTGATATACAGCACCTTAGCGATATGCTGGCGGCTCAGTATCAAAGTGAAAAAATACAGATGCAATTGTTCACGGTGTTTTCGCTGCTGGCGGTACTGGTGGCCTGTTTGGGACTCTATGGCCTGGCGGCATTCACCGCCGAGCGTAAAACCCGTGAAATTGGTATTCGCAAGGTGATGGGAGCCAGTGTCGGACAAATTATGCTACTGCTGGTATGGCAATTCTCGCGACCCATTGTGCTGGCCAACCTGATTGCCTGGCCGTTGTCGGTGTGGTTGATGCTCAACTGGCTGCAGGCCTTTGTGAATCGTATCGATAGCTGGTGGCTGATCCCCATATGCCTGCTGGCGACCTTGTCATCAGTATGTATTGCCTGGTTGACCGTTGGGGGCAATGCCGCCAGGGTGGCCAGAGCCAATCCTATCCATGCACTGCGGCACGAGTAACAGGCACTAGACCTCGGGTGCCTGCGGCCGCAGGCACCTTGGTTGTACAGCTTCTGTTGCCGTAAATACAGCTATGCTGATTTGCCATTGGCGCTGTTTACCGACCAACTATAATTTTCCCAATGTAGTGTTGCCAGACAGCAACTGCTGCCATTGTATGGAAGTTAAGGGTTGATGAGAACTCCCAACAATATTCAATTTGGCATCCAATTGAACAGTAAAAGGAATTGCTTGAAGCTCGTTGCCTAGAGGGCCGTTAATTAGTATTGATGGGCCGTCCATTGCCATCCAGGTATCTCCGGCAAATCCCGTCTTACGTAATGCTGTCTTTAAGGCATCTATATCTTGATCTAATGCAATGGTAACTAATCGGACATTACCTGAGGTCTGATTAGAAATTTTTTGTATTGTTGTCAAAGTATCATAACAAGGGCCACACCAAGAAGCCCATAGATATATTACGACCCCTTTTTTATTAAACTCTGCAAAAGTCCTGGGCTGAAGTTGAAGATCGACAAGTGAAATGTTTTCAATTTTGTCGGGGGTTTTTTGAGTAGCATTATCATTTTCTACCATTAACCATAGAAATGTTGCGATGAATAACGCACACAATGAGAATAAAGGTTTTATTTTAAATTCTGGATGCATTCTTTTCGGCACAAACTTTATTTCTACCGGTGTGTTTGGCTTCATAAAGGAGTTTATCCGCTCTGCTCATCAGGGTAGTGATCCCTTCTTCTGTTTTTACCTCTACAACTCCAATGCTGATTGTGACATGAACCGATACGCCTTCGCAGGTTACCGGCATTCCGGCCACTTCCAAGCGCAAGCGTTCGGCCGCTTGTAATGCCTCCGGCAGGGCTGTACCTGTAAAGCTGACGGCAAACTCTTCTCCGCCAATCCGCCCCAGTATATCCATTTGCCTCATGCTGATGGCTATGCGACGAGCGACTTCTTGCAGCACTTTATCGCCGATTAGGTGACCATGATTGTCGTTGATAGATTTAAAGTGATCGATATCAATCATAGCTAGCGAAAAGGTGGACGTAAGAGAGCGGCTAAGACGAGCCATCTCTCGCGTCAATGCATCAAAAAAGCATCGTCTGTTTGGTACCTCCGTTAAAGGATCGGTATTAACCAGTTGATTGAGTCTTTCATTGACATTGGCCAGTTCCTGAGTCCTTTCCTCTACTTTCTTTTCCAGCAGGCTATTGGCTTCCTCTAACTGCTTATAGAGGCGTAAATTGTGGAAGCTGATTGCTATTTTGGTGCAGAACACTTCCAGCAACACACGGGTTAGCTCTTCGGGCGACGGGCAGTGTAGGTAGGCCACCATACCTGCTTCGTTGGCCTTACCGATAAACAGACAGGTATGCTCCGTGTCATACTGGTTGGTTTTGGTCTCAAAGGTCCGGTAGATCAAGTCTCTGACTTGTGGGCGCACCCTTAATGTCGACCAGGTCAAGTTTTCTTCCAGCCACAGTGGATCAGTTGTCATCACCAGAATACGATCATCATTGAGCTCGTTGTTGGTTTGCTGCACGCATAATATGCCGCCGTCACCCACTTTTAGGAAAGTACCCAGTTGGGCCAGAACCCCTGATGCAAATTTTTTCAGGGAATGCTCCTGATCCAGGCTATCTGTGGTTTCGATTATTTGCTGCAATCCTCGCAGATGTGAGTCAAGCTCGCACAAATGACTATAAGTACGAAGGGCGGTATAGGTCACAGAAAAAAGCTTTTGGGTGCTTAGTTCCGTCTTGTCCTTATAATTGTTGATATCGTACCTAGCTATCACGTCTTTCTCCGGCGCTTGCCCGGGTTGCCCGGTGCGCAACACAATGCGAATTTTTTTATTATGTAGCTCTTCGCGGATAAAGCGCACCAACTGCAAACCTGTGTCCTCCTCTTCCATCACTACGTCCAGCATGGCCATGGCAATATCGTCTTTTTCCAGCAGGATTTGCTGAGCTTCGGCCTTGGTATAGGCGCTCAGTATTTCCAACGGTCTGTTGTGGAACTTAAGTCCTCTCAGAGCCAGGTTAGTCATGGCATGAACCGACTCGTCGTCATCGACAATCAGAATAGTCCAAGGGAGGGCATCTCTGAATATGCTTGTTTCCGGAGCTTTACTGACGAATGTGAGCTTTGACATATCCTTTTCCTGTTTATCGATAAGCCGGGTCAGGCGTTGGTTTCCGAAAACTTTGGAAACTCAATCACAAAAAGGGTACTCCAGGGGGCAACAGCATCATCGATGCGAACTTTCCCCGCCAGGGTGGACGTCACCAGATTATGCAGTATATGCAGGCCTAGTCCGCTTCCTCCTGCATGGCGCTTGCTGGTAAAGAATGGTTCAAAGACTCTGGTCCGCCATTCCTTAGGTATGCCTTTGCCATTGTCGTAATAAGTTAAGCGAATATGTTCACTGTCTTCGTCTACTTCGACCAGGATGCGGCCGTCAGCCTTCCCTTCAAAGCCATGGATAACTGAATTCATCACCAGATTGGTCAGGATTTGCGATAGGGTGCCGGGGTTAATCTCTGCCTCAAGTTCCTCATTACCCTTTATTTCTGTTGAGACCGCTGTTTTTTTCACGGTTGGCGCCAGACTGGTAAACACTTCTTTAATATAGTCTATTAGTCTGATCTTGCGTTTTTCACTCACTGCCCGGTCAACCGCCACCTGCTTAAACGACTGTACGAGATCTGCGGCCCGCTTGGCGTTGAGCTGGATCAGCAGTATGGTTTCACTTGTGGTGTGCAGAAATTGTTCTAACTCTTGTTGTGATAACCCTTCTCCCTTGTAGGTTTTATGCAAGGTTTGGGTTTCCTCAGAAAGCAACGAGCTGCCCGTCACTATGATCCCCAGGGGGGTGTTAATTTCATGGGCGACCCCTGCCACCAGTCGACCCAGAGCGGCCATTTTTTCCTGCTGGAGCAATTGCTCATGTGTTTCTTCAAGCCTTTGATTGGTCTGATGCAGTTTTTCATTGGATGCCAGCAACTCATTGTTCAGATTAGCGAGTTGGGAGTGGCTTGGAATGGCTAATGCGGCGGGCAATAGCTTTATCAACAGGTAAGCGGTGACTATGGAGGCGAGCGCCGTAACGGCCTTCATCGCGCCCGATAGCCAATAAGCGGGATACCAGGTGGTCCATATCTCCAGTGCGTGCGTAGCGCCGCAAGCCAGGATAAAGACGCCGAATGCCAGAAACATCCAGTTAAAGGGTAAATCCTGTCTTTTTCGGATAAAATAGATCAGCGTTACGGGTATGCTCAAATAGGCTAGGGTAATAAAAGTGTCAGAGACCACATTTAACCACAGTAGCGCTGGCGTCCATAAATAACAGTGGCCATGTGGCATAAAGCCTTTGCCGCTAAAAAGTTCAAACAATAACTCCATTTCTATCCTCCTTCTGGGCTAGCCTCTATAACAACTCTTATGCAACAGTCGGGTCAGTCGGCAGCAAATAAGGAGCCTTTGGCGCGAAGTTGTCAGGAGGAATAGCCTAATTATTGTTCAAAATATTCAGAGATCGAATAATATCAATATAGTTAATACACCGACTTTTCTGCATAGCAGATGGTCAACGTAGGAGCTCAACCGTCGGCTGGGGGGACTGTTTATTCGAGGGTAGCATGATTCGACAACTTGAAGGGGATATGGCCGGGAAGCTACATTGGTACCACTGGTTGGTTATCCTCGCATCACTGATCCTGACATTCAGTGCCTGGAAAGTGTCTTCCGAGCAGGTTCATCAGAAGGCGGCCTTCCAGTTTCACTTTCAAGCCGATCAGATTGTTGAATTGGTAAAAGAGCGCATGCGCAAATATGAAGATGCGCTTTGGGCCGGGGTGGCAGCTATTCAATCCCAGTCAGGCAAAACCAATACGCATCACTGGCATCGGTTTGCCAAAACCCTTGCTATTGAAAGCAAATATCCTGGTATCAACGGAATTGGTGTTATCGATTATGTCGCCAAGGATAACTTTGCTAACTACCTTGCGACGGAGCGCCAGTTTCGTCCGGATTTCTCCGTACACCCTGAACATAAGCAGCAAGAGTTCTGGCCCATTACCCATATCGAGCCGGTGGAGATTAACCAGCAGGCGGTGGGATTGGATATGGCCCATGAAATCAACAGGTATACTGCGGCCAAAAAGGCCCGGGACACGGGTAATGTGCAGATTACGGAGCAAATTGTGCTGGTGCAGGATGAACTGCATACGCCGGGTTTCTTGTTCTTTGCGCCTTATTACCGGCAGATACAAACGCCGGGCTCTGTCGAAGAGAGGCAACAACAATTTACCGGCCTGGTCTATGCTCCTTTTATCGTGTCGCGACTTATGGAGGGGACTTTGGAGAACAGAAACCGGCTGGTCAACTTTAATATCCTTGACGGTAACGGATTGCTGTATGACGAGCTACATGTAGGGTCTGCAGACTATGATCCATTTCCCCTTTTTAGCAAGTCGGTGCCAGTGCAAATATACGGGAAAACCTGGACTTTTGAGATCCAGTCCTCGGCCCTTTTCCGGCAACAGCACGCAAACAGCCAGCCACTTATGATACTGGTGGGCGGCATTATTATCGACACCATGTTGATCGCCTTCTTTCTGTTACTCGTAGGGTACAACAAAAAGGCGGTGGCGCTGGCCAACCAGATAACCCAACAGTTGCAGAACACGGAAAGCCATTTAGAGATCACTATAGATAATATGATGGATGCCATGATCACCATTGACAGCTGCCACAGGGTACTCAGTTATAATAAGGCGGCGGAGAAAATGTTCGGTTTTGACGCTGAAGAAGTGATAGGCCGACATGTTAGCGCACTGGAAAATCCCGATGCTGCGGTTCCCGGTATTGGCCGTTATTTGAATAGCAGCAATGTGGAGGTCGGAGAACGAACAGAGCTTATTGTCAGTCATCGCCAAGGGGCAAGCTTTCCCGCTGATTTGATGATTAACAAGGTGATATCTGATACTGACAGCTATTGGATTGCTATTATCAGGGATCTGTCTTTAAAGGTTAGCGCCGAAACAACCAAGGCCATTATGAATGCCGCCATTCAGGCCTCACCGGTCGGATTTGCCATACTGGACAAGAACGGAGGCTTTGTCACCCTGAATAAGGCCTTGTGTGACTGGCTGGGTTACAGCGAGGCAGACTTGCAGAACGGCAATGCCCTGGGCATGGTGCGCCAGCGGGACCGTTGGTACTTCCTGATTAATTTTATCCGGATGTTCAGGGGCAAAAGGGCGTCAGTGTATGTCGAACGCCAATTCCGGCATCGGGAAAACAGACTGATCTGGGGGCGTTTTTCTGCAGCAGGCGTCAAGGAGAGAGAGGGTAAAATTTCTCATATCGTTGTACATATAGCGGATATGCAAAAAGAGAAGGAACTAATGACGGCCATTTTGCAAAAAAATCAAGCGCTTCTCAAAAGTAATTCAGACCTGGAGCAATTTGCTTATATTGCCTCTCATGACCTCAAATCGCCCTTGAATGCGGTCAGACAACTTGCCAGCTGGATTGATGAAGATTGCCGACATTTATTGCCCAGGCAATCCAAGGAGCATTTATCGCTACTAGTGCAGCGTACCGAGCGAATGGCCAAATTACTGGAAGACCTGCTGGATTACTCAAAAGTGGGCCGTTACCAATATAAAGGCATTGAAGTCAATCTTCGGGAGCTTGTAGAAGAGCAATTTCATCTGTTCAACGACGGCAAGCGATTTTATTGCCAGGTCGACAGTGCAGTTATGGTAATCCCGAAAGTTCCGCTTGAGATAGTGCTGAGAAATCTCCTTTCCAATGCGATAAAACATCATGATAAAAAGCAAGGGAAGATTGACGTGACATACAAAAAAGAAGGAGGCAGGCATAAGATAACGATTCGTGACGATGGGCCTGGCATTCCTGTGGGTATGCATAACAAGGTTGTGGAGATGTTTCAAACTCTCAGACCCAGGGACGAAGTGGAAGGGAGCGGTATGGGGCTGGCCATGGTTAAGAGGATTGTCAACCATTATAAAGGTGAATTGGTGATAGAGTCGAACGGCATCAGGGGAACATCTGTGGTTGTTTCCTGGCCGATAGAAGAGTTACAAACCATTATCCGATGCTAAGAAGCGCTGAATAGCAACTAGTCGTTCGCCTTTCATCGAATCGACGCTATACTTTTTTTAGGCTTTTGTGCTTCGGATTGGGTTTTTTTTTTAGGTTGTCAGATGACGAATATGCCGGTCACACTGTTTGTGGTAGATGATGATGACGTCGACGTCATGTTTATTGAACGTTGTGTCCGAAAACATCAGTTGGTGAACCCCGTTGTCAGGGCTAAGGACGGTCTGGAGGCTCTGGAGCTACTTCGAGCTGGGGAAATTACCCGGCCTTTCATTGTGCTATTGGATTTAAATATGCCTCGTATGGGCGGTTTGGAGTTTTTGGCCGAAATTCGGGCCGATGAAGAACTAAGTGATATGGTGGTTATTGTTCTGAGTTCTTCTTCAGACATCAGAGATGTTAACTCATGCTACAAGAAGCAGATTGCAGGTTATTTTGTTAAGCATGACTGTGGCAACGGTTACAGCGACCTCATAGGACTACTGAATAGGTATTGGCAGATCTCCCGCTTTCCAACCAAGTGATATATATCTACAGGTAAGGGTGCTGTATGAGGGTATTATTGGTAGACGATGACGTCGTTGATCGTGAGTTCATCAATCGAAAGCTGCTCAAACACAATGACTTGGATATACAAATTACCGAGGCAAGCTCAGTGGATGAGGGGCTGGTCCTGTACCATAACCAGCATTTTGATGTAATTTTGCTGGACTATCGAATGCCCTCCCGTGATGGTATAGAAATGCTTCTTGAATTAGGCAATGAGCCAAAAACGAATAGTACGGCCATTATAATCACCAGTTCATCTGACGATGAAGAGCTGGCGTTAAGCTGCTTAAAAGCGGGGGCGCAAGACTTTTTAGTAAAGTCGGAAATTACCACCACCAGATTGCGCAGCGCCATGCTGCATGCCTACACAAGATTTGAATTGGAAAAACAGTTATATTTTGAGACCCATTGTAAGACAGGAAATCAGGTTGATCGTCTTACCGGATTGACGGACCGCTATGTTTTTGAAGAGAGTCTAAGACGAGAATTACATCACGGTCTGCGTGCTGGCTACAAAGTGGCGGTATTGTTGATCGATCTGGATAATTTTAAGTATATCAATGATATCTATGGTCACCAAGTGGGCGATTGGCTGCTTCAGGAGGTTGCTAAGCGGGTGCACGGCTGTTTAAGGGGGAATGAATTACTGGCCAGGATGGGGGGTGACGAATTTGCGATCGCCATTAGTAACCTGAAAATAAGAAAGGATATTGAATCCATACTTAAGCGTATCCTGCAGTCCCTGGCAATCCCTTTTATTATTTCGGAATTCGCAATTAAAACCAGCGCCAGTGTCGGGGGCGCTATTTATCCCGAGAATGGTAAAACCACCGATGAGCTGCTTAAACATGCAGATGTGGCATTGTATCAGGCGAAATCCCTTGGACGAAACAGATATAGTTTTTTTCAAAAGCGGATGGAGGAGCAACTTTCACGTCGGCATCAAATTGAGAAAGATCTGGAAACCGCCGTCGAAAACAATGAGCTGCTCTTATATTTCCAACCCGTTATTAATGTGGAAAACGAGAATGTAGTCGGCTTTGAGGCCTTGGTACGCTGGAAATTTAAAGAAAAGATTGTTCCACCTGACGAATTTATTTCGATTGCGGAACAGAGTGAGGCAATCTGGAGTATTGGCCGGTGGATAATAAGAGAGGCCATTGCGGTATTAGGTGGCTGGAATGCCTTAGGTTATGCTGATTATTCAATGTCAATCAACTTGTCATCGGTGCAATTTAAAGATCCTGAACTGGTTTCCTGTATAGAAACATGTATTGAAACTTTCAATGTGCCTGCATTTCAGGTGGAATTCGAAATAACAGAGACCGCCCTGTGGCGTGATTTAAAAGAGTCCAGACGGGTTATTGGCAAAATACGTGAATTGGGTTGCCGAATTGCATTGGATGATTTTGGTACTGGTTTTTCGTCCATCTCTCATCTGCAGAAATTTCCCATAGACACGGTAAAAATTGATAAGTCCCTAATGCCCGGCAGTTTCGATGGAAGCAAAGATATTGCCATTATTATGGGGCTGGTAGCCATGTCCAAAATGCTGGGTATTGACGTAGTTGCCGAAGGCGTTGAAACCGATGCTCATTTGTCACTATGCAAGGCGGCAGGTATTACCAGGATCCAAGGATATCTTTATTCCAAACCCTTGTGTAAAGATACAATAGACGAACTATATATCTTTGCTGCCCGCAGCCAGGAAACACGCTGAGAAAGTCTTTTCCGGGGGAGTTTCTGGTTGTTCATATTGGATTAGGGGGCTTTGGGAATTCAAACGGGTATGTTGGGGCAAGCCGCTTGCCATTGTTCCAACCAAGCGTCAAATTGCTCCGCTGGCATGGGGCGACCAATCAAATAGCCTTGAATGTAATCACAACCTTCCTCTCTCAGAAAATCGTATTGATGCTGGGTTTCAACCCCTTCCGCTATCACTTTCATACCCAGCTTGCCAGCCATGGCAATAATTGCACTGATAATAGTGGCGTCATCCTGATCTTGGGAGACATCTTTGACAAAGGCTTGGTCTACTTTAATCATATCCACCTTAAAATGTTTCAGATAGCTAAGGCTGGAATAGCCGGTGCCAAAATCATCCAAGGAAACGTGAACCTGATGCTGTTTCAGCCGATTCAGGGTGGTGAGGGCTGCGGCGGTATCCTGCATGATAACGCTTTCGGTAATTTCTAATTCCAGCCAGGACGGTTCCAATTCATATTCCTGTAAGAGGGTGAGGACCTGTTCGGCCAGCGCCTGCTGACGAAACTGTAACGGAGAAATATTAACCGCCACTCTGAAAGCGGGATGACCCGCTTGTTTCCATCGACAGGCCTGTATACAGGCCTGTCTTAGCACCCATTCACCAAGAGGGATAATCAGGCCGGTTTCTTCTGCCAGCGGAATAAAATCCCCCGGTGATACCATACCCTGTGCTGGCCGGTGCCAACGTATCAGCGCTTCCACGCCTATAAGTTTATTGTCCCTTAACGAAACTTGCGGCTGGTAGTAGAGCTGGAATTCCTGATTATGTAAGGCACGCCGCATGGCTTGCTCCAGTTCCATCAGTTCTTCCAGTCTAACCGTCATATCAGGGGTGTACATACCATAATTTTTTCCCCCTTTGTCTTTTACCCGACAAGTGGCGATATCTGCGTTGCGCAGTAATGTTTGGGCATCATTGCCATCCTGGGGGCTTAGAGTCATTCCCACGCTGGCGTTCAGATAAAGCCTACAGCCCTGCAAGTTAAACGGACGTTCCAGACTATATAAAATGTTTTCCATAAGTTTAACTACCGCCTGTCTGGAGCCTATGTTCGGCAGCAAGATAAAAAATTCATCGGCGCTGAAGCGTGCCACTACACTGGGTGGTGATAACACGTTTTTCAGGCGGCAGGCCACTTCCTGCAGGACCAAATCCCCGGCATCATAGCCCAGACTGTCGTTAATATTCTTAAACTTGTCCAGATTGACGCATACAACTGCAGTCATGGCTTGGATGGCTTCGCATAATTGCAGACTTTCGCTTAGCTTGCTTTGGAACAGTACTCTATTGGGTAGCTGGGTTAATTGATCATAATGGGTTAAGAATTGCAGTCGTAGCTCCGCGGCACGCCTCTCATGACGAGCCTTAGCATCATCCAACTCCCTGCACACAGCGGGTGTGAGTCGTTTAAGATTGTGCTTCATTATATAGTCTTGTGCCCCGGTGCGCATGGCTTCAACGGCGATATCTTCACCGATGGAACCGGAGACAAAGATAAAGGGCACATCCAGATCAATACTTCTGACAATATCCAATGCCTGCCTGCCATTCATTTGGGGCATTGAATAGTCGCAGAATACAATATCCCACTTACGCGAGGTCAGTTGCTTGCGTAATGCCTCAGGGGTATCAACCCGTTCACATTGCAATCGATACCCGCCGCGACGTAGCTCCTGCAATAACAACAGCATGTCGTCTTCCACATCTTCAACCACCAGTGCTGTTATATGCAGTTTGTTGCTGTCCATAAATTATCACCTAGTCTCGTCATTGTGTGGGAGATTCGTTTAACAATAACCAGTAGAGTCCCAGTTGCCGGATGGCGTCCACGAATTCATTAAAGTCCACAGGTTTTTGTACATAACTATTTGCACCTAGCTCGTACCCTCTGATCAGATCCTGTTCTTCCTTGGATGTAGTGACTATAACTACCGGCAATCGTTTGGTGCGATGGTTACTGCGTATTTCTTGCAATACCTCAAGACCATCCATTTTCGGTAGCTTCAGGTCTAACAATACCACGGCGGGGAGGGCGGGGATTTCTGCACCTGCATATTTTCCCCTACCGAATAGGTAATCCAAGGCTTGCGGACCATCAGATGCAATAACGATTTCATTGGGCAGGTTACTTTTCCGAAACGCACGTATAGCCAATTCCTGATCATCAGGATTGTCTTCCACCAACAGAATGGGGTTGACATTCATATGCGCATCTCCAGTCTGATACCAGATTTTACTGTTGCTATTACCCACGTTTTCAAAGGGTGAGACAGGAGCCAGGGTATGATAGTAGTCTTATTAGACGAGGCAACAAAACCATTCCTACCTGACTTTACGTTGCATTGGGTTTTGAGCCATTCTTTTTTCCATGAACGCTGATTAATCGCCGACCCTATTGTGGCGATGCCTCGATAGACGGCAGAATTTACAAGGGATATCACAACTACTCCTTCTCTTGCCATTTAAATGGCGTCTGCTAATAAAGTGTCGTCTTGTTCAAAATGCTCCCATGCCCAGACGATCAAGCAGGTACTAGAATGTAATAGCTCCGGTAGCCTTATTTAGCAAGTCGCTTTTTTAAGTACAGGTTTTTGGTGTTTATTTAAAGATGATCTACTTTTTCTGGAGGGGTTATAGCGTCTTGCAGTCGGATGGGTTTATCAGGGGAAGGCGGCGTATTGATGGAAGCGCTCGACATGGAAATTACCGGTTTGCTGGAAAGCCTATACTCGGTATATGGCTATGATTTTCGTGATTATGCCAAAGCTCATATAAAGAGACGATTGCTACAGCGTTTAAAGGTGTCGGGCTTGGCATCCTTGTCCGAAATACGCAAACGACTGGACTCAGACCCGGAATTTGTTGCCCTTGTTTTAAAGGACCTGAGCATCAATGTGACAGAGATGTTCAGGGACCCAGAGTTTTACCGCACGGTGCGGGAAAGGGTTGTGCCACTGTTAAAGACTTGGTCATATGTCAGGATTTGGCATGCGGGATGTAGCACGGGGGAAGAGGTCTACTCCATGGCAATCCTGTTGTATGAAGAAGGGCTGTATGAACGTGTCCAAATCTATGCTACGGATTTTAACCTTGTTGCACTGAACCAAGGGAAAGAGGGAATTTACTCAGCCAAACAAATGGAGAGGTATCAGGAAAACTATAAACGGTCAGGGGCAAAGGCAAATCTTTCAGACTATTTTCATACTCGCTATGACTCGGTGATTATGGCTCCTCTGCTGAAAAAGCAAATAGTTTGGGCACAACACAACCTGGTTACCGATAGTGATTTTGCCGAAGTGCATATGGTGATGTGCCGAAATGTGCTGATTTATTTTAATCAGCAGTTGCAGCAACGAGTGTTAAATCTGTTTGGGCGAACACTTGTCAATGCTGGCATTCTTTGTTTAGGCAAGAAGGAAAGTATTAGGTTTACAGACAGCAGCGGCAACTTTGCCGTACTGGATGCCGGACAAAAGATATACAAGAAGAGATACTGCCATGAGTGATACAAGCGGATTTAAACTCTTGGTAGTGGGCTCGTCTTTGGGCGGAATGACGGCGCTGGTGCAACTGCTTGGACGCTTACCCGAGGATTTTTTTCTGCCAGTTGTTGCGGTTCAACATCTGGCTCCGAGCACAGAAAGCCAACTGGCTGAGATTCTGAACCGCCATATTGCATTGCAGGTTAAAGAGGCCGAGGAGAAAGAAAGTATATCTGCTTCCACCGTATATCTGGCTCCCCCAAATTACCACCTTTTGGTGGAAACTGACCTGACCTTTACCCTTACTCTTGACGAGCTGGTTAACTATGCACGGCCTGCCATTGATGTGTTATTTGAAACGGCGGCCGAAGCTTGTGGCCCTGCGGTTATAGGTATTGTTATGACTGGCGCTAACAGCGATGGCGCTAAGGGATTAAGCCATATTAAACAAAAAGGCGGCTGGACCATGGTACAGGAGCCCTCGACTGCGCAGTCAAAAGCCATGCCCGACGCCGCCGTTAAAACAGCAAAACCTGATTTGGTTTTGCCCATCGATGCAATAACGGATTGGTTGTTGGCGCTTCATACAACCCAAAAGAGAAGGACGTTGGTATGAGATTGCATAGCTTATCGCAGAAAATTGCGTTGGGGTATTTGCTGTTGGTTGCTTTGTTGGCCGCGGCTGTGTTGCTGACCATAGTGGAGATCCAGGGGTTGAGCCGGGAAACCGAGCGTTTGATCGACCTGCGCGAACCTACCGCCAAATTAGGTTTAGAGCTGGACAGCGGCATCAACCACAGCCTTTCTGCTTTGCGTGGCTGGATAGTGACAGGCGACGACGAATACAGGTTGAACCGCCGCCGGGTTTGGGCCGAGCAGGTTGAGACCGCATTGCAAAACCTGGATAAATTGTCATCCCAGTGGAAGACAGAGAATGTATTGAGGTTCAGTAAACTGACGCCCATTATTGGAGAGTTACAACTGCAGATGGAGCAGGTCGAGGCCTTGGCGGGTTCGGATCCTGCAGCGGCAAATGCCAGTCTGGAAAATAATGTTATGCCTTTGGTGTTGGCGGGCCGTGATGTACTGAACAATATGCTCGATGATCAACGCAACGCTTTTCGTTCGGAGCTGCTGCAAGTCTCAGAGCGGATTAGTTTTTTAAGCATGTTGGAATGGAGCCTGATGGTTATGGGCCTCGTACTGGGGGGGCTGCTGTCATGGCTGGTGACTAAGGCTGTGACAGGTCCAGTGGCAGACGCTGTCGCTGTGGCAGATAACATCGGGCGTGGAAACCTTGACACTGATATTGTGGTTGGTGGTTCCAAAGAACTGGATGTACTGGGCACCGCCTTGCTTAATATGCGTGAAGCCTTAAAGGACAAGACCAGCCAGAATGAGCGTTTCAACTGGATGAGCACCGGTCAGAACCGGTTGAACGAAGCGATGCGCGGAGACAAACAAGTGGAGCTATTGTCCTCTAGTATCATCAGTTTTTTGGCCAGTTATATCAATGCGTGCATTGGTGCGCTTTACCTTTTGGACGAAAGACAAAACCGTTTGGTTTTGCAGGGTAGCTATGCTCACGGCGGCGGCAGTGCGCCGGAGGAATTTCACCTGGGGGAAGGATTGGTTGGACAGGTTGCGGTCAGCGGGACTCCTTTGTTGATCTCCGAAGTGGATGAAGATTATATCCGGGTGCGCTCTTCCATTGTCGATGGTGTACCCAGGCAGCTTTATCTGTGCCCTTTTCAGTTTGAAGGGAAAAGCCTGGGGGTGTTGGAGTTGGGCAAGATGCAGCTTTTTTCTGGCGATGAGATGGAGTTTGTCCGAGCCAATATGGAGGCCGTAGCGATAAGTTTGAATTCTGCCTTGTCACGCAAAAAAATTCAGATGCTGCTGGAAGAAACCCAGCAGCAGAGTGAGGAGCTTCAGCAACAACAAGAAGAACTCGAACAGTCCAACGAAGAACTGGAGGAACAAACCCAGCAGTTAAAAGAACAGCAAGAAGAGTTGCAGGCAGCCAATGAAGAACTGGAAGAACAGACTCAGTTGATTATGCAGAAAAACCAGGATTTGGAGAAGGCGCAGGAGAGCATCGAAATTAAGGCTAGGCAACTGGAAATCAGCAGTAAGTACAAAAGTGAATTTCTGGCCAATATGAGCCACGAATTACGTACGCCACTGAACAGTCTCTTGATTCTGGCGCAGGACTTAGCCAACAACAATCAGGGCAATTTGGATGATGAGCAGGTTGAAAGCGCCCAGGTGATCAGCAAAAGCGGTCATGATTTATTGCATCTTATCAACGATATTCTTGATCTTTCCAAGGTTGAAGCCGGTAAGTTGGACTTAAACGTCAGCCAGGTTTCGCTGCAACAACTGGCCGACGATATCATGCGGCAATTCAGACGTACCGCAACGGACAAAGGATTGGTCTTTACTGTTTCTTTGCCTTCGGATTTACCCCTGCATATACAAACTGACCGCAACAGATTAATGCAGGTTCTGAATAACCTTATCTCTAATGCGCTGAAGTTTACCGAACAGGGTAAAGTGCAAGTAGATTGGCAGATGAAGGACAACAAGTGGCTTGTCATTAGGGTGACCGATACAGGTATAGGTATTGCAGAGGACAAGCAGGATGTGATCTTCGAAGCTTTCGTTCAGGCAGAAGGCGGAACATCGCGCAAATATGGTGGTACAGGACTGGGACTATCCATCTGTCGCGAGCTGTGCAAATTACTGGGGGGCAGCTTGAGCGTTGATAGCGAGCTGGGTAGGGGCTCGGTGTTTACCCTGAGCATTCCCTTGATATTGAGCAGTCAGGCCGTGCCAGTGCATACCCCTAAACTCAGGGATACTGTGCTAAATGAAGGTGAGGAGCGATTTCTGGACTACCCTTGTATCGCCGATCAACGCGAGAACGTTCAGGACGGCGACAGGGTGCTGCTTATCATTGAAGACGACCGGAGTTTTTCCGAAATACTGGCGGCGCAGGCCAGAAATAAAGGCTTTAAGCATTTGAATACGGCTACCGGAGAAGATGGACTGGTGCTTGCCCGGCGCTATCTGCCCCATGCCATTATTCTGGATCTGGACCTGCCGGGGATGGATGGGCATATGGTGTTGAAGCAGCTTAAGGCCGATCCGGAAACCAGGCATATTCCGGTCCATATTATGTCTGCCCATGAACGCAGTCTGGATCCTATCCGCTCAGGGGCGTTGGACTATCTGACCAAACCTGTCAGCAAGGATGAGCTGGAGATGGCCTTCACCCGCATGGAAGACTTTATCAACAGGAAGATGAAAAATCTGTTGGTGGTTGAGGACGACGACAATTTGCGCAAAGCCATTGTCAAACTAATTGGCAACGGCGACGTGCAATGTTTCGAGGCGGGAACAGCACAGAGAGCATTGGAACTATGTCGTACCGAGCAAGTGGATTGCATGGTGCTGGATGTTGGTCTGCCTGATCTGAGCGGTTTTGAAATGCTCAGACAACTAAAGAGTGAACATCAGGAGCAGCTTCCTCCTGTGATTGTTTATACGGGCAGGGAACTAAACCGACAGGAAAACGACGAATTGCAGCAATACGCCGAGACCATCATAGTCAAAGGGGTAAAAAGCGAAGAGCGTTTACTGGATGAAACTGCGCTGTTCCTGCACAGAGCCATTACAAAATTACCTGCAGCTAAGAAAGAGCTCATTACTCAACTTTACGATGGTGAGAGCCAGCTTCAAGGAAAATGTGTGCTACTTGTTGATGATGACATGCGTAACGTATTCGCCTTGAGCAAGGTGCTTAAAGATAAAGGCATGGAAGTGGTTAAAGCTGAGAATGGTCGGGTCGCTCTAAGCCAGTTGGAAGCAAGTAAAGCCGTAGATTTCGTCCTGATGGATATAATGATGCCGGAAATGGATGGTTATGAGTGTATGCGACATATTCGTGCCAAATCCGAATTCAGAGACCTTCCTATTGTTGCGCTGACCGCAAAAGCCATGAAAGAAGACAGACAGAAATGTCTTGAGGCCGGGGCAAATGACTATATTGCCAAGCCAGTAAATGTGGAAAGACTGATATCCCTGATGAAAATATGGGTGAATAGATGACAATACCAGCAGGTAGCGATAAACCCAAGATCCTGATGGTTGACGACCGGCCGGAGAATCTTCTGGCGCTGGAAAGGTTGCTCAGAGAACTCCCTGTTCAACTGTTTCGGGCCAGCAGTGGCAATGAAGCACTGCAACTTACGCTGCATCATGACTTTGCCTTGGCATTGCTAGATATTCAAATGCCAGAAATGGATGGTTACGAGTTGGCAGAACTGTTGCGCCAGGAAGAGAAAACTGCCCGCATGCCCTTTATCTTTATTTCTGCGATTTACACTGAGCATATCAATATATTCCAAGGGTACGAGAAAGGCGCTTTCAGCTATATCGTCAAACCTTTTGAACCAAGTATCCTGTTGAACAAAGTAAAGCTCTTTATTGATATGTATGAATATGAGCAATCCCTTAAATGTCGAACTCTGGAACTGGAAAAGGCTAATATCGAGTTGGAGGTGGCTAATAAGGAGTTGGAATCTTTCAGTTATTCGGTATCCCATGATCTTCGTGCGCCACTACGCTCTATTGATGGTTTCAGTCTGGCCCTGGAGGAGGAGTTTAGTGATCTGCTTGACGAACAGGGTCAGGACTATCTGCGACGTATTCGTAGAGGCGCACAAAGAATGAGCCTGCTGATTGACGACCTGCTCAGTTTGTCCAGAGTGAGTCGTGTCGATCCAAAATTTAAGCCAGTCAGCATTACAGGGTTGGCAACGGAAATTTGCCAGGAACATCAGGTTGCGCAGCCGGGCAGAACAGTGGTAACGGATATTCAATCGGACTTGGAAGTAATGGGCGATCCAGGGCTGTTGCGCATTGTGCTAGACAATTTACTCGGTAATGCCTGGAAGTTCACAACAGGAACCAAGAATGCCAATATAAGTGTTGGTAGTAAAATACAAGAAGGAGAGAGGGTGTTTTGTGTACAGGATAATGGGGTCGGTTTCAATATGGAACATGCCAGTAAACTTTTTGCCCCTTTTCAACGGCTGCACAGCGTCGATGAATTCCCTGGTACGGGAATTGGGCTGGCAACCGTACAGCGTATAATCCATAAGCATGGCGGCAAAATTTGGGTGCAGGCTGAACCCGGACAAGGTGCATCTTTTTACTTTACATTGCCTGCTCCTTCAGCAAACAAATAATCTGCAAAATCATGGAGACCAAACGAAGGTCGTTTGCCTGTGATTTGCGGTAGGATAGGGGCTGTTGTTGAAACACTATCAGGAGCCCTATGCAATTCACTAAACGTCGATTTCTTCAGGTCAGTGCTGGTGCACTGGGGGCCTTACCCTTTGCCAGCTTGAGTGTTGCGGCCGAACAGCCAAAGCAGGTCGCAACACAACCATTAGCGGAGCTGACCGATCTGACCGGAGAGGTCAAAGCCATCAGTACAAAAGAGCGGCTTGAACGTATCGCTAAAGCCAAACGCCTGATGCAACAACATAAATTGAGCGCAATAGTGCTGGAGCCAGGTCCGGCCATGGATTATTTCACCGGTATTCAATGGTGGCGCAGTGAGCGGTTAACTGCTGTGGTAATCCCCGCCGAGGGCGATATTGCGGTGATTTGCCCGTTCTTTGAAGAGCCCAGCATTCGCGAGTCCTTGGAAGTCGGTGATGATGTCAGAGTTTGGCAGGAGCATGAGAGTCCTTTTGCGTTAGTGGCGCAGGTGCTTAAACACAGAGGGTTGAGCAAAGGCCAAATCGGCTTTGAAGAGTCGGTGCGCTACTTTGTATTGGATGGGGTAATGAGCCAGCTTGGCAATTTTACGCATGCCAGTGCCGACCCGGTTACCCGCGGTTGTCGTATGTACAAAACTGCCCATGAACTGGCATTGATGCACAAAGCCAATGAAATCACCCTGACCGCCTATGCCCATGTTTGGAAAAACCTGCAACTGGGCATGACACAACAGGATGTTAAGGCCCTGATGCACAGTGCTCAGGCCAAGCTGGGAGGCAGCGGTATCTGGAATATGGCTTTGTTTGACCAGGCCAGCGCCTACCCGCATGGCACCAAACAACAGCATGTGCTGAAGGAAGGTTCAGTGGTGCTGATGGATTGCGGTTGTTCTGTGCAGGGCTATCAGTCGGATATCAGCCGGACTTTTGTTTTTGGCGAACCTTCGGCCAAGGTACGTAAGATCTGGAATACCGTGCGAGAAGGGCAGAATGTGGCATTTGCTGCTGCACAGCTTGGTAAAGCCGCCGGGGCAGTGGATGATGCAGTAAGAGCCTACTACGTTAAACAGGGGCTGGGGCCCGATTATAAGTTGCCTGGACTGTCACATCGCACCGGGCATGGCATCGGTATGCAGGGCCATGAACCGGTCAATTTTGTGCGCGGCGAAACAACCCAACTGAAACCCGGTATGTGTTTTTCCAATGAACCGGGCATTTATCTGCCGGGTGAGTTTGGCGTGCGTCTGGAAGATTGTATCTATATGACAGCGCAAGGCCCTTGTTGGTTTACCGAACCGGCTGATTCACTGGATTCTCCCATCGGCAAGTTGGCACCACTGATGGCTTAACATAACAACAGGCAACAATGAGATGAATATGCAAAGAACGATAGTGATGCTGGCATCGGTGCTGACCATGCCAGTGATGGCGGCTGATAAAATCGGTGACGAGCAGGCGCTGCATAGCATTGCCAGCCAGGTATCCGCTGCCCGTATTGAACAGGATGTTCGCAAACTGGTGAGTTTTGGTACCCGTCATACTCTGTCTGACACTGAGTCAGACAGCCGCGGCATCGGCGCGGCAAGACGTTGGATAAAATCTGAATTTGATAAAATTTCCGCCCAATGTGGTGGTTGTCTGCAAGTGTACTTTCAGTCTGCAACCATTCAGGGCGAAAAACGTATTCCCAACCCGGTGGAAGTGGTCAGTGTCATTGCGGTGCAAAAAGGCCTGACGGATCCGTCCCGTTATGTGGTGATGTCAGGGGACATCGATTCACGGGTTTCCGATGTGATGGACGCCAGCTCGGATGCGCCTGGCGCTAACGATAATGCCTCTGGTCTGGCCGGAGTGCTGGAAACCGCCAGAGTGCTGAGCCAGCATAAGTTCCATGGCTCAGTGGTGTATGCCGCACTGGCTGGCGAAGAACAGGGCTTGTTTGGTGGCAAGATCATGGCCGAACAGGCCGTGAAAGATGGCTGGCGGGTTAAGGCCGTGCTGAACAACGATATGATTGGCAATATTGCCGGCATAAATGGGGTGATCAACAACACCACCGCCAGATTGTTCTCTGAAGGTACCCGAGTGGTAGAAACCCCGGAACAAGCCCACAAGCGACGTTTTACCGGTGGTGAGGTGGATTCACCGTCGCGTAACCTGGCCCGTTATATTGATAAAATTGCCGATTCCTATATCCCTAATCTGGATACTATGCTGGTCTACCGTCTGGACAGGTTTGGCCGTGGCGGCCATCACCGCCCCTTCAATGATGCCGGTTTTCCAGCTATCCGTATTATGGAAACCAACGAGCATTATGACCGCCAGCACCAGGATCTGCGCAGTGAAAACGGCATTGTGTATGGTGATACCCTGGATGGCGTTAATTTTGCCTATGCGGCCAAACTTACCGCCTTGAATGCCGTAAGCTTAGCCAGTATGGCCTGGGCGCCCAGCCCACCCGCCAAGGTGGAAATAAAAGGCGCGGTGCAGCCATCCACCACCCTGAGCTGGGCACCTGCCGCCAATACTGAACGAGACCTGGTGAAGGGCTACAAAATATACTGGCGTTATACCGACCAGCCGCAGTGGCAGTTCAGCCGCTATGTGGGCAAGGTCAACAGCTTTACCCTGGAAAATGTGGTGATTGACAACTACTTTTTTGGTGTGGCCAGTGTGGCTGAAAATGGCCTGGAAAGTCCTGTGGTGTTCCCCGGCGCTGCTGGCTCATTCGGCGATTAATCTCACAGATGGTGGCTTGCGGGTCACCATCAATGTGCCTTTTCTCGTATCTCCACAGCACATCAGCGCCTTTGATCCATCTTCCTGTTATCAATAGTGCGAAGTAAGAGATAAATCACCCTATCTGCTGTATTAATCTATAGGCGGGCAGACGAAAGCCTGCTAGGCTGAATAATGAGTTCAGCAAGCTTGCGGCATTACTGCAGTCACCGTGAGTTTCTTGCCTGTAAGTTTTAAGTCGTTTCACTGTCCAGATGAATATACAACAGAACCTTGCCATCAGGCTTTTGCGGGTACTGCGCTACAACAAGGCCAGATACGAACGGGCGCTGGCCTTGCTGCCTGCTGACAAGCGTCCGTTTTTCCATATTTTGCCGTTTTTACTGCATACCAATCACCCCGCTTTCCCCGGCTACATTGATGATGACGAAATTGCCTTCGGTCTGACTAATTACTCACTGAGAAAAGCCGTGAACGAGGCGCTATTACAGGTATTTCCGCAGCACAAAACGCTGCTGGATGACATTCGCCAGCTATGGCCCAAACAACGAAATATTGATTCTCTGGTGTTGATGGGCAGTGTCGGCACCATAGCGCAAACCGATGATTCAGATTTTGACTACTGGGTGTGTATTGACGCAAAGCAGGTATCTGAACGGGGCAGGATACTGCTGCAGGAAAAACTGCATAAAGTGGAAAGCTGGGCGGAGTCACATGGCTTGGAAGTGCATTTTTTCCTGTCGGATATTGATAAGGTCAGACGCAACGACTTTGGTGAAGCAGACGGTGAAAGTTCAGGATCAGCCCAGGCGGTGTTTCTTAAAGCCGAATTTTATACCACCAACCTGGTGGTGGCAGGCAAGCTGCCATTCTGGTGGCTGATGCCGGATAAAATTAGCGATCGCCAATATCAGGAATTGATGGCCAGCCTGAAACCCGGAGAGGCGCCAGACCCTAAGTTGTTTATGGATTTTGGCAACTTGCAGGAAATGGATCCAAACGAACTTTTTGGTGCGGCTATCTGGCAGATTGCCAAAGGCGTGGACTCACCGTTTAAATCTGTGCTGAAGATGGCCAAGCTGGAAGTGTTTCTGGAGAATATTGAGCACAAACAGCCCTTATGTAACTTATTGAAAAAATGTGTGCATACCGGTACCAAGCCCATGGCCCAGCAGGAACACGTGGACCCATACGGGTTGATGTTTGATGAATTAATCGGCCATTACCAGAAAACCGAACATCAGCAGGTGGTGCAACTGCTGCAACTTTGTTTATATCTGAAATGTGGTTGTGCACTGAGCCGTGACACCAGCGAGGCGCAGAATAACTTTAAGCGCGAGATCATTAGTCATTATGTTTGGGAATGGGGCTGGACGCCGGACAAAGTTCGTAAAATCGACCATCTAAGTAGCTGGAGCTTCAGCGAAAAGTCTCAGCTCAGCCGCCAGGTGCATGCATTTTTAATTAACTGTTACCGGCGTATGTCCAGTCGTATAGCCAACCAGAAGCAAACCGTCAGTCAGGAGGACATGACGGTGATTGGGCGCAAACTGGATACCTTCTACTCGAAAAAACCGCACAAAGTTGAGTACCTGCGCAGTGTGTTCGACAACGAACTATATTGTCGCACCGTCACCATTAAGGCCGATCCGGATACCTTGTCAAAACGTAACTGGTCCATGTTTGCCGGAGACCAGATTTCAGCCAGGGCTGAATTGCTGCGAAAGGAACACCTTAAATCCAGCTATAACCCAATCGATCTGATAGTGTGGGCAGTATGGAACCGCATAATGGACAGCCAGACGCGCATTCAACTGGACTACCATACCGAACCTGTGACAGAAGAGGATTTATACAAGTTGGTGGGAAAAGCCGAACTGCTGTTTCCGCCCAGGCGGGTGTCTGAGTTGCCACGGCAGGCATTACTTGAACCTGCCAAGGTACTGAACTGCCTTATCGTGCTGAATTTTGAAAGTCGTCGCTTAAAACCGGATGTGGAAACGGTTCGGGTTATTTATACCAACAGTTGGGGGGAGCTATATTCATTGTCTGGTTTGGAAGCGCTGGCGCCATTACGTCAGGAAATGGGCGACAACAACCTGGCCAAACAGGCCCATATACTGGTACCTGAAGGGGCGCATAAGCAGCGCTTGTATGAAAACTTCGCGATGCGTACCGGGTTGGAATTTCGCCATATCTATTGAATCCCGCCACCTGGCGAGAGGGCTTTTATACTTTGAAACGGGCCAGCATTTTTTCCAGATTGCCGAATTGCATATTTAGGTTATTACATTCCTTGAGGGTGGCCTTGAGATTGGCATTACCCTGTTCGCTCAAACTGTTGACCTGGACAATAGTGTCGTTGAGCTGGGTTATCAGCTGATTCTGTTGCCCGGTGGCATTGGCAACCTGAATATTGACCGATTCCAGAGACTGTATGGCTTGGTTAACGTCTTCCACCCGATCGCCTGCCTGACTGACCAGGCTGACGCTCTGCTCGCAATCTTCTATGCTGGTTTTCATGATACTGACAACCCCGCTTGCCCCGTCCTGCAATTGACTGATGGTTCGCTGTATTTGCTGGGTAGATTCTTGTGTGCGTTGCGCCAGTTGCCGGACTTCGTCTGCTACCACGGCAAAACCGCGACCCGCATCACCGGCCCTGGCTGCCTCTATGGCGGCATTCAGGGCTAACAGGTTGGTTTGTTCAGAAACACCTTCAATAACCTCTAATACCTGATTAATACTGGTGGTGTGTTGTTCAAGACTGTCCACAGCCTGCTGAGCCTGATGCATTTTGCCGGAAAGAGATTGGATTGCCTGAATATTGCTGCCCAGTGCATTGTTGCTTAGCTGGGATTTCTGTTTGGCATCCTGTGTCAGTGACGTGGCCTGTGTGGTACTGTCTGCGATACCAGAAGCACTGTCTGCCAGGTACTGAATGGTCTGGACGGCATGCTCGACATAGCCAGTCTGTTGTTCCTGCATCGACATGCTTGAGTGGGTGTGGGTGAGCAGGCTTTGCACTGACTGTTGTAAGGCGTCCGATGCTATCTTTACTTGAATAAAGGACTGATGCAGTTTATCAATCACAGCATTAAAATCTTTAGACAGCATGCCAAATTCATCTTCCCGTTGTATGTGTAAGCGGCGGGTCAGGTCGCCTTCGCCGGCGGCAATGTCCTCAATGGCGTTTGTCAACTTTTTGAGCGGCTGCATCAGATACTTCAGCAGCAAGCTCATCATTAGCGCGATGGCGGCAATGCCAATCAGCATGTACACAATGGCCCGGTTGCGAAAAGCTTGCAGTGCCGCATAAGCTTGCTGCTTATCCACCAGGCCCACCAGATACCAGTTAACATTTTCCAGTCCTTCAACCGGAGTCAATAAAACCAGTAGCTCCTGTTGGTCTGTCCGGTGTTCAAAATAAGCTGGCTGGATAGCAAGGGATTGACCGAATACCTGTTGGATGTGTTGGTCATTCAGTGATTTTTGTGGATGGCTTAAAATTTTGCCTTGTGCGTCGACCAGAAAAGCATAGCCATAACCGGAAAAATCAATGGACTTTATTTGATTGGCGATGGACAGCATGTCGATGTCGCCACCAGCCACCCCCAATAACTTGCCTTGCCTGACGATGGGCACGACCGCGGTAATCGTCAGATCACCTGTGGTGGCATCAATGTAAGGCGTGGTAAAAGCGGGGGAGCGGGTTTTTTCTGCCAACTGATACCAGGGTCTTAAGGTGGCATTATAATCTGCAGGCAAAGCGATGCTCTGGTCGTCCAGGGTAAAGGTGCCGCTCTTTTCACCTATATAGGTGTTTTTAAAATTACCGGCCTGCGCGCGGCTTTGCACATTTCGCAACAGTAGGTCTCTGCCGTCGGACGGCTGATATTCATCAGCTATGGAGCTTACCAGTGCCAGTTTGCCATTCAGCCAGGTGGCAATATTACTGGCGGCCGCAGACGAATTATCCTTTAGCGATTGCTCAACCTGGGCTTCGGTGTGAGCGCGCATCACAAAATAATTGTTAAGGGTAAATGCGCCGAGAACCGCAACCAGTATGCAGGACGCTGCCAGACTGATCTTGCTGGTGAATGTTAGAGGTTTCGCCATTTTTCAACCTGTATTTTTGTTTGGCGGCAGTGGTTATTCGAGCATAGCAGAGCCTGCCAGACTGATCAGGAAGAGCAAGGATTTGGTCGGCAATAACAGCCCTTTGCTATACCATAAGGCTTTTTAAGGATTTGCCATGCTTATTCAGCAATCGTTCGTTGATATAGAGACGGCCAGTGGCCCCATGCGCACTGCTATCTACCGTCCGCAGCAGTCTGGTCGATTTCCCGCCATTATTTTTTATTCAGAGATCTTCCAACTCACCGCGCCTATCGCCCGCAGTGCCGCGATAATGGCAGGACAAGGATTTGTGGTGCTGGTGCCAGAGATTTTTCATGAACTGAACCCGGTCGGTACGGTACTGGCTTACGATGATGCGGGAAAAGACAAAGGCAATCAGGACAAATGGAGTAAGTCCCTTGAACAGCATGACAGCGATACGCAGGCGCTGGTCGATTTTGCCGCCAGCCAACCATTTTGCCATGGCAATATCGGTGCTATGGGGGTGTGCATTGGCGGGCATCTGGCTTATCGTGCTGCCCTGAATCCTGCCATTAAGGCGGCATTTTGTCTGTATGCCACTGATATTCACAGTGATACCCTGCCAGCGCAGCCGGGCAACCAGTCCTTCGAACGTATGGCGGATATTCAAGCTGAAGTACATTTTATCTGGGGACGTCAGGACCCGCATGTTCCGGCACAAGGACGCCTGAAAATCTACCAGCAGTTATTGGCCAGCGGCATCAACTTCCACTGGCAGGAAGTCAATGCGCAGCATGCCTTTATGCGGGATGAGGGCGAACGTTATGATCCAGCCCTGGCACTGACCATGTACCAACAGGCTGCCGCACTGTTTCAACGTGCGCTTTAAGCGTAAACCGCTTTGCGTTACATCCAGGGGCTTTTTTCGCTCTCTACCTTGTGCAGCGCGGTATTAATCAGCGCATGGCCAATATGGCTTGGAATATAGGGAATTGTCTGGGCACCGCAAGCCAGCACTAATTTGATACTGCACAGGCCGGAGCGTTTCATTAACAGGCTTTGCGAGAAGCGGGTTTGTTGAATCTTATGTATGGGCAGACAATAGCGGTCGATGCCCAGCAGACCTTTGCGGATATACATAAATTCGGCGTCGCTGGCATAGCCCCAGCGCCACCAGCGCAGGGTAAGTAATGCCGCGATGGTGAACAAGGCCAGGCTGGCAATCATCAGTTCCGGCCAGTGTTGTTCATACGCCATGATGCATGCCAGTGGCAGATAAACCAGGGTTGGCAGCAGCATAGTGCGCAGAATATGGCGGCGGCTGATAGGAGTAAAAGTGATATCGGTCAATTGATTGCCAGGCAATGCATCGGCCATTAAAAATTCACATTCATCCGCTTTAACCGACGGCACCATTAGCTTACCTGTTACCGCTACCGCACCGGCATGCTCAAAACTGGCATTGAGTTGTTCAAACTTCAGGTTAATACGACCAAGCACCCGATCCAGCCAGTCCTGCTTGGCCACTATCATTTGCAGGCGGGACAGCTTCATTGACACTTCGTGACGGGTTAACAAGCCACTGCGACGAATATACCTGTCATCTATACGGGTTAGGCGAAAGCCATGAAAGGTCAGCAGCGATCCGCCAATGGACAGCAGCGTCAGTCCCAGCATCAGCAGCAGTACCAAACTGACCAGATAAATGCCATATTGCCACCAGGCCTGGGTGGCCGGGTCAAACATCGCTTGTAAATCCACGCCCAAACGTTCAAGCCAGATAGCCGCACTGTCAAACATATTGTCGTAGAAGGGCGCCAGACCACCGAGGAATAACCAGATACGGTTGCTGGTAATACCATGAATGATTAAATCTTTAGTGGAGCGGGTGTTTAACAGCTGTTCCTGTTGTTCCACCGCATCAGCTTGCGGTTGCTGGTGTTCTGCGCTGGCCCTGTTGTTCAAGATACGGCTTTTTAATTGCTCGGCGAAGGCTTTGGGTAGTGCGTAAATCTTGGCTTCCTGTTTGGCCGACCCTGCCGTATCAAGCAACATGCACACATGGTCGGTGGGGCGGTAAAACAGTGGTTGTTCGAGGCGAATATTCTGAATACGCTCAAATGGCAGATCCAAATGCTTTTTCTGCAAAACGCCACTTTTTATTTGTAAATTGCCCTGATACAAACGGTAGCGATAATAATGAAACTTCAGCCACCCAACAGTGGCGCACAGCAGCAGTAATACAAACAGCGCAGGCAGCCATAACTGTGGGTTTTGCTTTATCTTGTTATAGCTGAGTAATAAGGCTGGCAGCAGATAGACAAAGTTGCCGGCCAGGGCACGAATAAATGCGACCGCGAAATACATGATGGCCACAGGGGACAGACGTTGCCATTGCCCAGGCTCTGCGGCCAGCTTCAGCGTTGCAGTGGCACTGTTATCCATCCTGGCTGACATCCGAATGGCTGAGAATAAACTGTCTCAACTTACGCGCGTCGGCCTCGGGCAGCCCCGGAATCGCAAAGGTATAGAGCGAGCCACCGGCGCTGAATACCTGCAACGTGGCCAGCCCGGCTTTGCGCTCAATGGGGCCACGTTTTAATTCCACATGTTGCACTCGTAGGATTGGTTGGGTGACCAGGCTTTGGAAAAACAGCCCGCTTTGATAGCTCAAATCCTGTTCTCGTACGGCATAGCCTTTGCGTTTATCTGCCAGGTAATCATACAGTAGCCACAGCAGACCGACTGCCACCAAGCCACCGAATATCAGCGGAAACAGATGCTGATACCAGTCAGGCAGGGTAAGCCAGGTCTGCCAACGAATCGCGGCTAGTATTGTCAGTAAGAATAACAAAAAAACTGTGCCGCATAACAGGTTAAGGGGCGCATAGCGGGGGCTTAGCCTTTGCATTTCAAGCCCTGTCACATCCGCCAGGTTATGCACTGACAGTGACTGATTGGTAAATGGAATTTGGCTCATGACGCATCCGTTGACATCCTCAGGCGTAGATTCTGCCTGTGGCTGGATAAGTTAGTCAATGCGGCGGGTGTAACAGGGTTTATTCAAGCCGGGTAGTCAGACTACCCGGCAGTGGCACACTTACAGCAGGTACTTAGCCCTGAGTATCTGAATGTCCTGCTCGGACACGTCCAGTTCCTGTTTCAGGTATTCCAGTACGCTGCCGTGCTTAGCTTCCATGGCAGCAATAGCCGATTCAATCAAGGGTTGTGTTACCCCCATCAGCGGTTGTGTGATGTCCTGGGGTAAACTGGCAAAGAACTTCATCATCGCTGCATATTTTGGATCCATATTGCTACTGTCTTTGGGGATTAAAGACTGAAAGTCCAGATATTGATTGGTGGCCAGGTAGTCCTGAATCACTGTTTGCCTGTCGACGCCCAAAGCGCTTAATACCAATGCTGCGCTGATGCCGGTGCGGTCCTTTCCGGCGGTACAGTGGAACAGCAGGCCACCGTCTTTATCTACCAGGCGGTCAAACATAGCGCGATAATTTTGCTTTTGATCCTCCAGTATATGGGGATACATCTGTGCCATCATGGCCTCCAGCTTGTCCCTGGATAAATCAGGGCTGCGCAATATTTTGCCCAGCTCACCCATGTCAAAGTCCATTTCGTAGTCGGTGCTGATGATTTCTACCTCAGCGGCACGCCATTGGGTGCTTTCAGACTGGCGTTCACTGTTGGCTCGAAAGTCCACGACGGTTTCAATTCCCAGACTGTCGACAAATGCATAGTCTGCCTCGGTCAGGTTGGCTAAAACTCCGGAGCGGTAAATCTTGCCCCACCTGACGGTACGGCCATCCTGAGTCTGATAGCCGCCCAAATCACGGAAGTTGCGACCCCCTTCCAGAGGCATTAAGCGGTTGGCTGTCATCACTGGCTCTCCACCTTCGGGTTTGACAAAAAAGTAGTAGCGTTGGTGAGCGTCTTCTGGTGTCCAGGCGTATTGATGGGCTTTAACATCTTTGGCCAGCAACCTGGCTTTGCCGGCATCCGGATATTGTGACACCAGAATATCTACTTCGGCGTCACCGGGCTGGGGCTGCCAGCTAAGCTGATATTGCTGTTCACTGAAATTGGTTTCAAGGTCTGACAGACTAACCGGAGTCTGAGTGCAGCCAGCAAGACTGACGGTCAGCAGACCCGCCATCAGCAGAGAAGTGTTTTTCACGGTAATTTCCTTTGTCTTAATAGGGAATGTCAGGAGCGCATGATGGCGCTCCCGGATGATTTAGAAGTTAACGCGCACACCGGCCATATAGCGGCGGCCATAGCGCTCAATCTGGTTTGGCGTGGCTTCGCTGCCAAGATAACGAATGTCAATTTCGTCGGTCAGGTTATTGGCATTGGCGTACAGGCTGATGTCCATGCCACCGAGATTGGGCAGGGTGTAGCTCAAGGACAGATCCAGGCGTTTCTGGGCATTCCAATATTCGCCCATGGCGTCGTTTTCGGTGGTGGATAACCAGTCATCACGGAACTGGTAGTTCAGGCGCACCGACAGGCTGTCGTTTTCGTAAAATACCGAGGCGTTGTAGATTAAATCTGAGGTGCCTGGCAGGCTGAAACGGCTGCCGCTTAAGGTAGTAAATTCGCTGTCCAGTATGGTCAGGTTGGCACTAAAACCAACCCCATCAAGGTGCTGACCGATAAAGTCGGACGCCTGGGCAATCAAGTTCAGTTCCAGGCCCTGAAAATGACCGTCCTGGCCGTTAACAAAACCGCTGTAATCCCACTGTTCGCCTGCAAAGGCAGGGACATACAGACCAGCATCCACCTTGGTACTGTCGGCATAGATAACCTTGTCGATATGCCGGTAAAAAGCGCCAATGGCCAGTAAGCTGGCATCCCCAACGTACCATTCCAGAGACAGATCGCCGCCGTAGGCATTTTCGGCTTGCAACGCCGGGTTTCCGCCGGAGATTTGCTTCTCGGTGGTGTCGATGTTGGCCGAGGCACGCCATTCGTTATAAGTCGGGCGGCTAATCGCGCTAGACAGTGAGGCTCTGAACTTCACATCTTCCGCGACGTCCACATTCAGATGCACACTGGGGAGGATATCGGTAAAGCGGTCACTGTGCTGACCTTCGGGGCCGGTGCTGGCGTAATCCGTGCTTTCCAGGCGTAGCCCAGTGACCAGTGAGCCCCAGGCGAAATCGGTGCTAAGCATGGCATAAGCGACACTGATGTCTTCATCAATGTTAATGCTGTTTGCCTCCGTTGGGGTAAAGCGTAAACCACCCGACGCCTTTTCCAAAGCCTGGCGCAGGGCCTGGTTGTTATAGTTGGTTGCATGGATACTGTTGGTGAAATCGGTATCCCAGGCGTCATCAGTTAAAAAGTCAGCAGGGTTCACACCCCATAGATGATACTGTTGGCTGACGTCGGTGCCATGACCCTGTGCCGAGCGGGTGTCATACATAGCACCGAGTTGTAATTGGGCAGACAGGCCAGCAACGCGGACATCGGTCTTGGCATCCAGTTTGTATTTCCAGGCGTCGATATCCAACGACGAGCCATACAGAATAAATAAATCCAGCGCATAGTTGCTGATATCGTTGATGCTGCCACTATCGGTTTTAAGTTCAATCAGAGGATCATGGATATTAGTCAGGTCGTAGCTGGCAAGGCTATTACCGCCTGCACTGTATGGAATCGGCAGGAAAAATTCACTTTGGGTATTGGTTTTGTTGATACGGCCTTCCACCAGCCAGGTGCCCAGTTGAATATCTGCTCCCAGGGTATTGGCCCAGGTGGAGTTTTCGTACAGACCATCCTCCAGCAAACGGTTGATAATCACCAGACCCTGACCTTTAGTGCCTGGCGCTACACTGCTACCCATGGCCTCTGCACCGGCTTTAAAATCCAGTACGTACTGATTACGCTGTTCGTGGTCCTGAAATTCACTGTACAGGCTGCTGAAAAAGAAGCGATCCAGACTGTCCTGTGGGCGGTATTCGAGGCGACCACCATAGGCACTGTCTTCACGCTTTACCTGGTAGCTGCGCATGTCGACTTTGTTGACTACCAGCTTGCCATCCTGCTGTTCCAGGTCGAATTCGCGGTTGTCGGTGATTTGTTCACGGCTGTTCTGAGAGCCGAACAATGACAAGCCAACGTTTTGATTGGACCAGGACGTACGCAGAGACACTTTGTCAATGGTGCCGCCACCCAGACTTTGCTGACCGTAACCGACGTCGGTGGCCAGAGTAAAACCTTTGGTTTCAAAAGGGTTGAAGGTTTCAATATTGATAAAGCCCGCGACGGACTCGGCTGGCATGCTGGCCAGCACGGCTTTATTGGCTTCTATCTTGCGGGTTATTACCGCAGGGAAGCTGTCAAAACGGGGGATCCGGCCATTTTCCGCACCTGGAATGGCAATTCCGTCGATCGCCAGGGTGGTATAACGGAAGGGGGCGCCGCGAAAATTGATGTAGCGGGCCTGACCCTGGTCCCGTTCAATGGCCAGACCGGGAATACGGCCCAGTGAATCGGCCAGGTTTTGATCCGGAAAACGGCCAATAGTGTCGGCAGATACCACGTCAACAAAGTTGCTGGCGTGTTGTTTGGCCTCAATGGCGGCTTTCTGACTGTCACGAATGGGAGAGGCAAGGGCGATCACTTCTTCCATCGTCTGCTGTTCGTTCTGTGCCAGCAAGGTATGCGACAGCAGACTTAAAGATACGAACAAAGCAAGCCGCTTGGGTTGTGTATTGACCATGTTGGTGCTCCTGATTGTTGAATTCGCTGTGCTAAGCGCTGAGCATCATCCAAAGCCAATATGTCACTCAGGTGAAAAGGACATCTTTGCTGGTAAATAAGATATCTCTAAAACTTAACGTCTTGTTTTTCATCAGGATAGATATGGCGAGCGTTGACACTAAAGAGAAAGGAAATTTACTCAGCGGAGAAGGTCAGATGTTCTGCTGGCAGCATTAAGCGATAACGATAGCGGCTGGTTTTCATATCCCGCTCCGTTTCAAACAAGTATTGCCGGGCCAGAGACTCCCCAAGTTGGGCAATCAGATCGTCTTTTATCTTATTGCGATTCTGGTCGAGTATTTTGCCGCGCAGACCATTTTCTTTCAGATCGTTAATTGCCTTGGCATGCCCGCCGTATTTCTCCATCAGTTCAATCAAAGACGTTGCGGCATGATGGTCGGGGCGCGTAACGGCAGGATTGAGTTGCCAACCATCACCTGTAAGGCGAAGCCTGGCATACCACAGGTAATAGAAAAACGGCGTCTTGCCCAAACTAATGGGCAAGCCGTGGACGGTCAGGCTGTGATTGCGCAAATCAAAATGCAGCCCATCTTCACTGCTGGCGATGGCCAGTGCAGTATCTATGCAACTTGTGGCTGTCAGAGCCAGTTGAAACCATTGAAGCTGTTGGTTATTCAGCTCAATTAAGTCCGGTCTGGCAAGCCAATCCAGGGTACTTTGCCATTCTTGTCGGCGCAGCAGTAGCTCTAAGAACTGGTTTTGTTGTGCAGAGAAATGCTCAGTGTTAACCGCAAAACGTCTGGCTCGGCGGGGTGACAAACCCATGGCCTGCAGACGCTGTTGCCAATAGCGGCCGTTTTTATTCAGAGGCCTTGGAAGACAAACAACCAAAATGGTCAACAGCAGCCCAAAGACAGACTGACTAACTACCAAGGTTGTCCAATTTGTCTGACAGTCGAGACTGAGAAGGGTGTGCTGTGTTTTTCCCGCCAGTGGCCACTGCAAATGGATCTGTGCTGCTTGTACATTCCCCTGATTATCCTGATTAAACAGCTGTACGACTTGTGCCTGACATTCTGACAGCAGCGGTAGTGGACCGGTCAGAGGTAGCCGGGCCAGGTCGGCATTGATTTGCTGGCTAATCAGATGGAACAGTCGCTCATCATTGAATCTGTTATGCAAGGCTTCTTCGAGCCTGGAAGGAAGTACTTCCTGTAATTGCTGACTAACGGACTGTGTCAGGCTGTAGCGGCTGTACCCCCACGTCAGTGCACACAGTAGCGTGGTTATACTCAGCCACACTGCAAGCCAACGACTATGGTCTGCCATCACATCCCTCAAGATGTTCCCAGTTTGTATGTGTGTCACTGAGCACGGCGGCAAACTGATTCATGGCCCTGGCGGCCTCACAGTTTATTTGCGGGTTGTTTAATTTTCGAATAAAAAGGGTGGCGGCAATGGCATGGTCGGAGATCAGAGTGCGTTGCAATGGCAAATCGATTTCACCTAATAGCCAAAGCCCACCACTTATCAAATCTACTTGCTGACGGGAAAATGCCTCGAAAAGGCTGACGCCATCATCAAAATAAACCAGTTGATTGTCGCTTAGCTCAATGCCGGCTTCTTTTATTGAGGTCAGCGGCAGCAAGTAATGGGTGTGGCTGAGTTTGTCATTAAGCAAGCCTATCTTTTTGTCGGCAAATCCTGCCTGACTGATGACAGGGGCATCCCCGCGGCTGAACCAATAAACCTGATAATGATCGTATTGCAGCAAGGTGTCATAGTAGTTGGCAAATTCCGGCACCAGGCCCTGCATATTGTGCTCACGGCTCCAGATCAGGTCGTATTCCTCATTCAGAATTTGCGCTGCATTCAGCAGTCCTCTGGGCTTCCAGGAAATAATGATACTTCTGTAGCGCTGTGCCATAACGTCAGATGCGCAGAGTTGGTCGGCAATGTCCTGAGCCAACATGGATGTCACGGTAAGAATACGAAATGCTGGCTGCGCAGCCTGCGGATTGCTGGTCTGACATTGATAACGATGATAATGCCCAAGTGCTAAGGTGCTCACCTTCTGAGCGGAAAACGGTAAGGTGACGACAATCAGAAGTATCAGCATGGCTGACAGGCAAATCAGATAGGCAGGTCTGGTCAGAAGAAACAGCGATGACATGGTTAAAAACTGGGCCTGTCAATAAAGAGCTAGGGGCTGTTTATCTTTCAAGTATAGATTTTGTTCAAATCCAGCCCTTTCTGGTCACGGCGTCGGGCTGCAGGCCTAGTGGGCCTAAGTCAAAGTCCGGCAACACCGAGCAGGAGGGGCTGGGTTGAACCCTTTGGGCAGCGCTTGTGGGCCCTTTCTACGGCGTTATTGCTCACTCATGTAGAATCACTACACCACGTTCACTCTGCCTTGTATAAAGGGCCTACAAACTGCTGCAAAATCATACTTGAAAGATAAACAGCCCCTAGTATATGTCGCATTTGTGACAGCTTTATTAAAAAAGCGTGGCTGATGTTGGTCAATCATCAGACAGTTATTAATGCCAGCCTGTGAATTGTCAGTATTTCTCTACTAAGCTGACTAAACCTCATGGTGTGAGGAGTTAAGCAAATGATTAAAGTGAATAATTTTTAGCTGAGCGAATCTCTGCCTGATTACCAGCAACTGTTGGTATGACAGCTGAAACTCGCTATCTAATCGGCGACCTCTAAGGTAATCAATTGATGAAAAAACTAATGCCGTTTATTGCTCTAAGTTTGCCGGTGCAAGCTGAAACCCTGTGGTCGGATTTTAGTCTGTCATATCTTAATGGCAGCCATTATCAGGTGGGGGACAGTGATCGTCAGGTTGCCACTTTCGAATATGCTACAGGCACAAGCTGGGGGGGAGCATTTCTGTTTATTGACAGATTGCATTCGGATAATGGCGATAAAGAAACCTACGGGGAATTTTCGCCCAAATTTACATTGCATGAATTTGCTGGAACTGGCTGGGTAAAGCGCCTATCTGCGGCAGCCACTATCGAAGTGGGAGAAGAATTCACCCATTACCTTTATGGGGCAGGTATTGGCTTAAAGCCTGCTGGTTTTAACTACCTGAATGTGGATTTATACCGGCGCAATAACGATAGCGGCAAAGACAGTTGGCAAACCACCATCACCTGGGCGGTGCCGTTCAAACTGGCTTCCAGCCAATGGCTGTTCGATGGCTTTCTGGACTGGAGCTCGGCCATAGGCGAACAGGGAACCGCGGCCAGCATGAACTGGACGTCGCAACTTAAATGGAATCTGACGCCTTATCTGGGGCTGAAGTCGCCTTTGTACCTGGGCATGGAGTATGCGTACTGGAATAATAAATACGGTATTCAGGGCGTGCATGAGCGCAATGCCAACTTGCTGATTAAATGGCATTTTTGAACAAAGGAGCGGTGTCAACCGCCCCTGCACCAGCGCAAATATTCAGGGCATAGCCTTCATAAAACGGTCAAACTTTTCCTGCCCCTTTACTACCCATCTTGGCGCTGTTTCACCCGTACCAATTTGCTTCAGCCCGGGATGTTGCTGCAGTATTTCCGACAGAACCAATTCCTGGCTCTGATCCACATCGACAAACAATATGTGATGCCCTTTGGCCAGTAATGTCTGGAAACGTTTGAAACGACGATTCGGCACCTGAATACCTATCAGGCCACCTTCCCAGGTACAAAAGCCCAGTACCACAACGGCCAGAAACACAAAAGGCAGCCAGCCTGCAGCCGTATCTGTCCAACCCAGCCAATAGGCCATGGCGAGAATAAACACCGCGGCCAATATGCCAAACAGTGCACCGGTTTCAGTAGAATGCACCACATCTTTCTTTAATACCGGCTCAATGGCATTCAGGTGATGCTGTTCCACCTCGGCATCATGTTCACTGAGAACATGAAAATGTGGCTTACTGAATCCCCGGCGCTGCATGTCCTCCTCGACCTTGGCCAGATCATGCAAATCATTGCTCAGATAATAATACCGTAACATGACATTTCCTCCTTTTGTGCGCCGTGGTGGTTGTGACGGAGCACAGGCGTAAAGAAGCGAAGTTGTTGTAATTATAGTCGCTTCTATACTTTACAGCTTACCGGTGCAATTAATGGGTGGCACCACCTGAATAAACTTCAGGCAACAGCACCATCTTGACGCGTCAGGTACTTCATCCGTCGCACTCATACTTACCCATATCTTTTGTGTGGGTAAAATTATGGGTTTTCCCGATAGATCCCCTCAGGGAGCCGTCAGACAGGACATTCAGGAGGACATTTGACCACTCTGCAACTCAGATTCGACGCTATTCAACAGGCCATCACCGATGCCGCAGTCGATGCCATTGTCATTATTGACGACCGGGGAATAGTGCGTTTTTTCTCGCCCTCGGCCGAGCGATTGTTCGGCTTTAACCGGGCAGAGGTGATCGGCAACAATATCAATATGCTGATGCCAGCCAAAGATGCCAAACTGCATGATGGCTATATCCAAAGTTATAAAAGCAGTGGCCGGGCCAAAGTGATTGGTATCGGCCGCGATGTGCAGGGGCGTCGCAAGGACGGCAGTACCTTCTCCATGCATTTAAGTGTTGGGGAAGCACAAACAGAGCAAGGGCGGCTGTTTGTAGGAATTTGTCATGATCTCAGCGAATATAAGGCGCTGATGGAGCAACTCAGCTCCGCAGAAAGACGCTACAAAGATATCGTTCAATATCAGCGAGAGTTTATTTGCAGGCTCACCAGCAGCTTCAGACTGAGTTTTGTCAACAATGCTTTGCCAGCAACTGGGCTATCAGGAATCCGATGTTATCGGCGTGTCGCTGGCTGAATTTATTCATGAAGATGACAGAAGCAAAGTCGACAGATTATTGCAGACGCTGCGCAATGAACGTGGTGAAGCAAGTCTGAGTGTTGCCAGTGCGGTGTTGGACAACATGGGCGGCACACACTTTATCGAATGGACCTTCAGAACTGTGCCAGCGAGTTCGGAGTTTCATCATGAAATACAAGTTATTGGCAATAATATTACCGAGCAGGTAAAAGCCAAACAACATGCTCGTTTTTTGGCTGAGTACGACAGCCTGACCGGCTTTTTTAACAAAGACGGGTTAATGCAGGCTTTTGCCAAAAGCCATGATCCGCAGCGCCTGTATGCGGTTTTTTTCAGTGATTGCTACCGCTTCCGGTTGATTAACGAGAAATATGGTCAGGACGTTGGGGATTTGATGCTGATGGAAGCGGCTCAGCGCATTAAATCCGTGATGCCGGCTGATTGTCTGGCATGTCGCCCCGGGGCCGATGACTTTGTGCTGGTGCTGCCATTGCGTGAGCAAGCAGATGCTTTGCTGCTCGCCGAGCAACTGCTGCAAAGCTTTGTTCAGCCCTATTATCTGGCCGGTGAGAAACTGGTGCCTTCAGCAGCCATTGGCATCAGTTTTTACCCTGATGGTGCAACAGAACTACCGCTGCTGATTCGTCAGGCCGAGTCCGCTATGTTTGAAGCTAAAGCCAGCAACCAAGCGATTAGAGTATTTCATCAGGACATTCACCAGCAACTGACACAACGGCTGGAAATAGAACAGGGTATACGCCGGGCGCTGGATCAAAATCTGTTTGAAGTGGTGTTGCAAGCGAAATACAACCTGCAAGACATGCACCTGAATGGTTATGAAGCCCTGATTCGCTGGCATGATCCGGAATTGGGCACTGTACCGCCCGACGTGTTTGTCGCCATTGCGGAGCGGGTCAATCTGGGAGAAGAGTTGGATCTGTGGGTGTTGTCCAATGTGTTGCAACAGATTGCCACTTGGCGTCAGGCCGGTTACCAGGTGAAACCCATTGCCGTGAATATTACTGCGGCGCACTTTTCGCAGCCGGAACTCTTTAACCGGGTTGCTGAGATGGTCAGCCACCTGGATCTCAGCATGGACTGTATCGAACTGGAGATTACCGAAGGCGTGGCAATGGGTAATTCCCAGGTGATCCTGGACAATTTACAGGCGTTCAAAAACAAAGGAGTCAATATTGCCATTGACGATTTTGGCACCGGCTACTCGTCGCTGGCATATCTCAAAGACTTACCAGTGCAACTGCTGAAAATTGACCGCGCATTTATTCAGGACATAGAGCATCCGAAAAATTTTGGCTTAGTGAACGCCATGATTGCCATGGCCGATGCAGTAGGTATGCAGGTGCTGGCCGAGGGCATAGAAACCGAGCGGCAACGGGACATTCTGCTAAAAATGGGCTGTGACCTGGGGCAGGGTTACCTGTTTGCCAGGCCTGTCAGTTATGCCGAAATTGAAAAGGGCTGGATTTGAACAAACTCCCTATTCAAAAAGTCGACAGGCTCTAAGGGATAACAAACAGCTCAGGGTTCATCACTACCAGAATTTTGTAAGCTTCAACCCGGGCACTCAGCATGGCATTTTCCAATTCCGCCTCGGTCAGTTTCAAATTTCGCAGTATGTCTGCATTAATGAGTCTGGCGTAACTATATTGGTCTTTGAAGATGGTCATTAACGCCAGTCTTACCGCCAGATAGACAATGGCTACGTCGGTCTGTTGCAGTGACAAATCCAGATTATGCTGGTTTGCTATTGGGGTGAACAATGTCGAGGGTAGATTCCAAAGCATCAGAATCTGTCCACTGCATTCGGCGTAGGTGAAACCCAACTGTTGTTGTTGCCAATCCCAGGGCAAAATATCTGCAGCGACGTCCTGGCACTGGCTGGCTAATTCGGGAGAACGGTTTGCCACTGCCAGTTCGCCAAAGTTGTGCAGCAGTCCCAGCAAAAAGAAGCGTTCTGCATCTTTCTGACCGGTTTCCTGGGCCAATTGTTTTGCAATCAGGCCGGCAAATACGGACTGCTGCCAGAATCGTTCCAGGTCAATGGCATTATTTTCAAAATGTTTGAATGCACTGCGGGCGGTTTCTGTCATCACCAGGCTATACAGAGCTTTTCCGCCAATAACATTAACCGCACGACTGATGGTACTGATCTCCGTGCTGAGATTATAAAGCGCGCTGTTAGCCAGCTTGAGCAGTTTACTGCTTAAGGACGGGTCCAGCGACACCACTTCTGCGATATCACTGGCAGTGGAGCTGGGGTCTTCAAGCAGTTCTTTGATACGGGTGCAGGCGTCGGGCAGGGCAAAAGAATCCGTTACTGCCAGGGCGTAGTCTGTAGCTTGCATAAGAACATGTTTCCAATCAGATAGTTTGCCTGAATTCAGAATAGACGAAAGCATCAAAGTTTAAACTGTGATTGGCAGAATTTCGTCCGGTATTCATCCCACTGGCATCAAACCTTGCTTGCCAGATTGACTTGGGTGCGTATGATTTGCAGTAACACGGGTTACGAGATGTCATGCAATTGGACTGGCTGAAGCAAATTTTTACCTATCCCTCAGACAATCTGCTGCTGTATGGCACTTACGATATCTGGTTGGTGTTGCTATCTATTCTGGTGGCGGTGTTCTCTTCCACTATGGCGATGCAGATGGCTGGTCAGGCAGCGCAGGCAAGCTCGCGACGTGCTTTGGTATTGCTGGTAGGCAGTCTGGCGCTGGGCACCGGTGTGTGGTCGATGCACTTTATCGGTATGCTGGCCTTTGACCTTTGCACGCAAGTGGATTACGCCACCGATCTGACGCTATTTTCTATGCTGCCCAGTATTGGCGCGTCGTGGGTAGCATTGTCCCTTATTGGTCGGCGACAGGTCAGTATTGGACAACTTAGCCTTGGCGCTGTGCTGATGGGGGCTGGTATCGGCACGATGCATTATGTCGGTATGGCGGCCATGCAGATGGCACCAGCGCTAAGATACGATCCCTGGCTGTTTGCCCTGTCTATTCTTGTCGCGGTCTTGCTGGCCTGGCTGTCTTTATGGGTACGTTTTGGTATTAAGGCCTTAAAGGCTGGCAAGCTTTCTTCCTTAACGCTGAACCTGGCCGGGGGCACGGTGATGGGGCTGGCCATTTGTGGAATGCATTATACCGGAATGGCCGCAGCGCGTTTTGTTCCGCCAACCGATATGCAGAATACCGCGCAAACTCACCAATCCGAAGTTCTGGCACTGGGTATCGCGATTATGACAGTGCTGATAACAACCCTGGTGGTGATTGCCAACCTGTTGTTTAAGTATCGGGATATCAGTCAGGTGGCCAGACGCAATGAAACGCGTTTGCAGGCCATGATGGATACCGCTGTGGATGGTGTGGTTACCATCAGTGCCGACGGAAAATTAATGGGATTAAATCAGGCGGCAGAGCGCATCTTTGGTTGGCAGGCAACAGAAGTCCTGGGCAAAAATGTCAGCATGTTAATGCCCGAGCCTTTTCAAACTGAACACGATGATTATCTGACGCGTTATCTGCAAACCGGTGTGGCGAAGATTATCGGCACAGGCCGCGATGTGCTGGCATTACACAAAAGTGGCTGGCATGTGCCGGTGCGACTGGCCATCGGCCATGCCAGATTGCCTGATGAGGATGTGTTTGTTGCCTTCGTCACCGATATAAGTCAGCGCCTCAAGATGGAAAAGGCGCTTAAAGAAAATGAGGCCAAATACCGTTCACTCATCAGCAATATTCCAGGAGCGGCATACCGATGCCAGCCCAGCACCGACTTTCCCATGCTGTTTATCAGTGAAGCCGTGGAACAGATAACCGGCTACCCGGCCAGTGACTTTATGTTGCCTGAGCCAAATCGCTATTTTGCTGAGCTGTTTCATCCAGAAGATCGCGACAGGTTGTTGGAAATGGCCGCGTATCAAAGCCATTTCTGTGTTGAATACCGTATTATCGATAAGTTTGGCAACATCCGTTGGATCCTGGATAACGGTGGTGCCGTGCGGGACGAACAAGGGGAAGTACTGTGGCTTGACGGCTTTTTGATGGATATCAGCAGCCGTAAGCAAATGGAACAGGAATTGGTACTTGCCAAAGAGCGTGCCGAGCAGGCTGCGGCGGCACGTTCCGCCTTTCTGGCCAACATGAGCCACGAAATTCGTACTCCGATGAATGCCATTATTGGCTTTAGTGAAGTGCTGATGAATAGCAAACTGGAGCAGGACCAGCGCAAACATCTGTTGACGATTAACCAGTCGGCACGTTCGTTACTGCATTTGCTGAACGATATCCTCGATAGCGCCAAGCTTGAAAAAGGCAAACTTGAGCTGGAGTGGCGGGACTTTTCACTGACCGAATTAATGGATGAGGTGGTATCCACACTCTGGTTACAGGCGCGTAAAAAAGGACTGGAACTGGCACTGCACCTGGAACCCGGCCTTAGTGAGTTTTATCGCGGAGCACCGGATAGAATACGCCAGGTACTGACCAATCTGGTTGGCAATGCGATTAAGTTCACCGAACAGGGGATTGTCAGGGTGGAAGTGCGTCAGACGCAAGAAGACCTAATCCAATTCTGCATCGAAGATACCGGCATGGGCATAGATGCAGAGCGCCTGGAGCGTATTTTTGACCCCTTTACTCAGGCTGATGCGTCAATGAGCCGCCGATTTGGTGGCACGGGACTGGGCACGACTATCAGCAAACAACTGGTGGAGTTGATGGGCGGACGTATCTGGGCCAGCAGTGAACCAGGCCGTGGCAGCGAATTTTGCTTTCATTTGCCGCTAATGCCTGGTCAGCCAGTACTCAGCACTGACAAAAACAGCTACCTGCAGTTACCAAAGTTAAGGATATTGGTGGCCGATGATATTCAGCAGAACCAGGATCTGCTGGCGCTGTTATTGGGCAATGCAGGCCATCAGGTTGACTTGGCTGGCAACGGATTAGAGGCCGTTGATAGGGTTAAGCAGCAAGCTTTCGATCTGGTATTGATGGATATTCAAATGCCCGAGCTTGATGGCCTGGCCGCGACAAAGGCGATTCGGGAATGGGAGCGTTTGCAGGGCAGGGACAAGTTACCTGTTATTGCCCTGACGGCCAGCGTGCTGGAAGAAGACAAGCTGGCAGCCAGGGAAGCAGGCATGCAGGGATTTGCCAGTAAACCTGTAGATATGCCGGTGTTGATACAGGAAATTGCCAGGGTGCTGGAACTGGATGTTGCGTTGCCGCAAACCGAAGTTTTAGCCCAGGTTTTACCAACACAAGGGGTAAATCTGGATAAGGCGCTGCAACTGTGGGGCACCGAACCCGTTTACTGTAAAGAGCTGCAACGGTTCCTTGAACGTTATGAGCAAGTACCCGAATTAATGCAGCAACTTGTGCAAAAAGGCGATTACACCGCGCTGGCGGAGCGAGCTCATGCGCTTAAAGGCCTGTGTGGCAACCTCGCCTTGATACAACTGGCAGACCTGTTCAGTCAGGTGGAACGAGGTGCCCGACAGACACAGGATCTGCAGTGGCAGCCTTTGTATACTGACCTTCGTGACGGTATTGCCGGTGTGGCATCCTGGCTGGGGGAACGGCAATCCAACCCAGAGGATCAGTCAGCGCCTGTTGCCAGAGCGGATAGCCATGCCTGTATGGCACTGTTAGTGCGCCTGCAAACAGCTGCCCAAGCCAATGAGCTGGATGATGAGGCGCTGGAGCTGTTATCCGGGTATTGTGCCAATATGGCGGATCAGGATCTTGATGCCATTGTTGATGCCTTCAATGATTTTGATTTTGCTGTCGCCAACAACTTGCTGGAGCAGCTAATGGCAACCTTAAGCAAGGAGTCCAAATGAATGCGACAGATAAAGCCAGTGTTTTGCTGGTGGATGATGAACCAGCCAACCTCAAAGTGCTTAAGTTGGTATTGCAGGAACAATATCGGTTGATTTTTGCCAAATCCGGTGAAGAAGCCCTGACCATCGCCAGGCGAGAGTTTCCGGACCTTATTTTACTGGATGTGATGATGCCAGGTATGACCGGCTTTGAGGTATGCCAGCAGCTTAAATCTGACCACAGCCTGAAACGCATTCCGGTGATTTTTGTCACCGCTCTGAAAGAGGAAGTGGATGAAACCAGAGGGTTTGAACTGGGCGCGGTGGATTACATTACCAAACCTGTGACCCCCGCGGTGGTCAGGGCCAGGGTCAAAACCCATTTATCTTTGGTACAAGCTGATGAAGTAAAGCGAAGTCGTTTGCAGGTGATTCAGCGCTTGGGGCGTGCCGCTGAATATAAAGACAATGAAACAGGTACCCATGTATTGCGCATGAGTCACTATGCTAAAACCATTGCCTTGGCGTACGGCTTTAGCCAACCTCATGCTGACGAGCTGTTACATGCGGCGCCGATGCATGATATTGGCAAAATTGGCATTCCCGACAGAATCCTGCTTAAACCGGGCAAGCTGACCAAAGAAGAATACGCAGAGATGCAGAACCATCCGCAAATCGGTGCGGAAATCCTTGGTGATTGTGATTCAAGCCTGTTAAAGCTGGCACGTATTGTCGCGCTGTACCATCATGAAAAGTGGGATGGTAGTGGTTACCCTCACGGATTACAAGGTGATGCTATTCCCATTGAAGCCAGAATTGTGGCACTGGCTGATGTGTTTGACGCACTGACCAGCAAAAGGCCCTATAAGGAAGCCTGGCCGGTTGAAGAGGCGCTTGAGTATATTCGTGAGCAGCAAGGCAAGCATTTCGATCCCGCGCTGGTGCCCTTGCTTGAGCAGGAACTGGACGAAATCCTGCAGATCAAGTCCCGTTGGGTTGATAACTAACGCGTAAAGCAGCGCACCCTTGTCACCTGTCTGCACCCCTTCGCTATACCATCAGCTACCGTCAGCTATTGGCTGATGGTAGTTAATCTATTCTCTTGCTTGTTACGCTTGTCCACTTGCCCATCACATTAAGCTAAGACCGGGTCATTCAATTAAATAGAATGATTTTGCCAAAAAAATCCCATTTTCATCTCTTCCATAGACAGTTATCCTCACTTGCATCACCAATTGTGATGATAAAAATATTTATTCATTTAATTGTTGAATATTTAAAGGTCGTCACCATTATCCAGTAAACATTCATTTTGGTGATGCTATTTGCTATGAAGTATTTGGTATTTTTATTTTTTTGCTTGATGTTAACCTTGTCATCCGCCACTCAGGCAAAGCAAGGCGCAGCACTGGACCTGCTTTTGGGAGAGGGCGATTTAACTGGCCTGCGCTTGGCATATCGGCCCTACCAGGGGCACTTAAGCAAAGTGCAGTGGTTAGGTGATGTGGAAGTGTATTTCGAATTGAGCCTGAACTTTTGGGAATACGGTGCGCAAAACCGTCATGAGACTAATTTGGCGCTGGCTTTGTCGCCCGTTATCAGCCAGCAGTTTGCGACCCTTTATGGTTATCCGCTGAAGTGGGAATTTGGTATTGGTGTATCCCTTGTGGATGACACTCGTTTTGCCGGCAAAGATATCGGCTCCCATTATCAGTTTGAGGACAGATTGGGGCTGGTACTGCAAACCGACTCTCAACAATCTGTTGCGTTGCGCTATATGCACTACTCCAATGGTGGGTTGAACGACCATAATCCCGGCATGGACTTTCTTAACCTGTCCTATGCACGCTGGTTCTGAGTCTGCTCTGCTGGCGCAAACTGCCAGTCGACTAGAGTGTCAGCCTGCAGCGGACGGGCAAAATAATAGCCCTGAAACCGGCGACAACCCATTTCTTTGAGCGTGTTAACCTGCCATTTGTGCTCGACACCTTCACAAACTACGTCCAGATTAAGGTTGTGACTGATGTCAACTATGGCATGCACCAGCTTCAGTGTGCTGGGTGTTTGTAAGTCATCGACGAAGGATTTGTCTATCTTGAGAATATCCAGCGGCAGATCCTTCAAATAAGACAAGGACGAATAACCGGTACCAAAGTCATCCAAAGCCAATTTAAAGCCCATTGCCCGCAGTTTATGTAGCTTGTCCAATGTCTCATGTTTGTTATCCAGTAACCCTGTCTCAACCAGTTCCAATACGATCTCCGAGGGTTCTATATCGTAATACAGCACCTGTTTTTGCAGGTTCTCCACAAAGGAAGGATCAACAAACTGCAAAGGGGAAACGTTGATGGCTAAGTGATGGGGATAATTTACCTTCTGTCGCCGCCAAATCTGAATTTGCCTGAATACCGCTTCAAACAACCACTGACCTAGTTGACGAATTAAGCCGGTCTCCTCTGCTACGCTGATAAACAGGTCAGGTCGGATCATGCCTTTGACTGGATGAGCCCAGCGGATCAGCGTTTCTGCACCAAGCAGTTGACCATCAGCACTGGTCTGTGGCTGAAAGAGCAGAAAGAACTGGCCTTCTTTTATGGAGTCAGCCAATTCCTTTTCTAACGACTGACGGCTATCCAGCAATGTCTGCAGAGCCGGATCAAAACGCCGTATGCTGCCAGGCCCCTGTTGCTTGGCCTGCTGTTTGGCCGATTCTGCATAACGCAGCAGCTCTTCAATATTTCTGGCCTGGCATGCCAGCACAGAGCCGATACTGGCACTCAGTTTAAGTTGCCGGTTGGCCAGACGTATGGGCGTGCGGACCAGACTGGCAAGCATTTCACCATGCAACTTCAGCATTGGATCATCGGGGCTTTCGATACCCCCTTTAATCACCACAAAGCTGTTGCTGGTATAACGGGCAAGCAAATCCCCTTGTTTCACGTAGGTCTTAAGCTGTTTGCTGATAGCTTGTAGCACTTTGTCACCAACGGCCTGGCCATGTAGTTTGTTGATCTCTCGAAAACCGTCAATATCGACAATCAATACTTGTAAGGTTGGGTAACCTCGCCAGACTTCCTTTGGCTGGCAGGATAACCACTCCCACAGCGTTTTGCGATTGGCCAGCCCGGTCAAACTATCGGTAAAGGCCGCTTGTTTCAGGCTCAGTTCTGCTCGTTCGCGGCGTAACTCTGCCGCCGTACGCTGGGCAAAAATCATCAGGGTTTGTTCATATTCCGGGATTGCTTCCAGCTCTCGTCTGAACAGTAAAGCGATTAAACCTAAAGGCTGGCCATCTGTATCCAATATTGGCGCGCCGATATAGGATTGGAAATTTTGCTCTACTAACATGGCGTCATGGGGAAACTGTTTTTGTACATCCCGGTAGTGCGCGCAAATACGTTTGTCCTTAATGGATTGGCAGGGGGTGTTTTTAAGCGGGTAAATATACCCTTCCAATTTTTCCCCGTCTTTGTACATTGACAACGCCTGTACTACCCCATCATCGGTACTGTCGGTTTTATACAGACCGACAAAGCATAAATCAGCCTGGTAGAGCTTTTGCAATTGCATGACCTGGCTGTCATAGAAGCTGCAGCCTTGTTGTGCTTCCATGCTCTTTACCAAACCACGCAAGGCGCCGGCGACACGTTTGCTGGTTGTCAGCGCTTGTTGTAGTTGATTGCGTTGTCGGTGCAGCTGTGATGCCACATTGATGCACACCAGCAACATAAAATAATTAAAGGTAAAACCAACCAATTGTACTGAGTTGATGCGCCCGGTCTGAATGGCCGCTGCCACCATCCATGTGGCAAACAGCAGAAGCACAAATATCAGAATAGACACAGCCATTACGCTCTTGCCCTGCTTCTTTAACTCCCAGCAGCGCCATAGTAACCAGATAATCATCACCAGACCCGTCAGGTGTAAGAGGATCCCGGACCAGTGCAAGGGGCCGACAAAGTTTTGCAACGGCTGCCCTGCTGCACTTTGCCAGGTGATTACTGCGTTAATCTGACTGAATTTGAGTCCATATGGCTGCATAAAGTTAAGTATGGCCAAGATCAGTGACCAGATAAGCAGCAGTTTGAGCCAAACATTAATACCATGTTGTTTTGTCCAGACCGCAAAACAATAGAATGCGGTGGGCATTACCGCTATATAACAGGCGGTTTGCAGTTTTAACCAATAGACTGCGGATTCAACAGGTTGTGCCTCGTGGTAATGAATGGTTGACCATTGATAGAGAGAGACAACCAGACACAGAAAGAAGAAAGACAGATAAGCCTGGTTTTGTCTTTGATACAGGCCGGATGCCAGCACCATAATAGCAACCATCAGATTCATGGCGATAGATGCAGTAAAAAAGGCAGGGGCTGACAACAGGTTTAAATGCATATTCATTTCTCTTTAGCTTTTTCCCTTGCAATACATCAATGTGTCAGCCTTGAGTATCAACCATATTGCATATCTATCAAGCTTGCCTTGGATAGTGAATTGAATTGCCGCCTTGGTATAGAATAGTCCTTTGCTTTGCGGCCCAAAGAGTTCGCACTTTGGCGCTTGTAGTTGGATGGATGTTGCCATCCCCGAATAAGGAACCTTATGCCTGGACTAGTTCGCCTGATTCTGATTGATACCCACCTGCCAGGGGTGGTGGAACTTAAACTCGACGGCCACACCAATATTTGTGGCACCAATGCATCGGGAAAAACCACCCTGCAGCGCCTTATCCCGGTTTTTTACGGCGAATATCCCAGCCGCGTGGTCCCTGCCACCCGTGACAGTTTCGAGCGTTGGTATCTGCCCCGTGAATCCAGTTTTATTATCTATGAGTATCGCAACGGTGAAGAAGAGCTTTGCCAATTGGTATTGACCTCCACCGGCAACGGTGTGAACTACCGCTTTATCGCCAAAGGCTTTGATCTGGACGACTACCTGTACCAGAACAAAAACGGCAAACACACCAGTCTGCCGGCGGTAGAGCAGGCCAGAACCCTGGCCCGCAATGGCTATACCGTCAGTAAGCAGCTCAACACTAAGGATTTTCGCGCTGTTCTGCAAAATGACCGGGGAGTGATGAACGCCTCCAGTAATGGTAGGGAACTGTTGGGCTATGCACGCATTTTTGCCCTGTGTGAAACTCAGCATAGCCTGCGTCATATAGAGAAACTGGCCAAGGCTGTGCATTCCCGTGAAGGCAAGATGGAGACCATCAAGGCCATGATTGCCGCGATTCTGGAAGAAGACGGGGTGCAACCACCCAGTTCGGGGTTGAGTCGCAATAAGGTAGAAGACTGGATCCGTGAATGTCATCTGATCAAAGAATTTGATGCCATCCGTCCTCAGTTCAGCCGCCTGGAGCAGGCTAACCACGAGTTGAGCCAGAGCGAAATTCGCCTGGCACAACTGCGTCAGCAATTTTCCATTGATTTAAGCCAACTGGCCGCCAGCTTAGTGCAGCATGAAGGTAAGCTGGAAGAGACGGTGCTGAGCTTGCGTAAACAGGAAAGCGACTGGGCCATTCAGCGTGACCACCTTAACCAGCAACTGTCTGAGGCTAAAGCTGAAGTACGCACGTATGAAAGTGATCTGGAGCGGGTCGAGAAGGAATACCAGGACTGGCAGGACAAAGACATTGAGACCCTGCAGAAAAACCTGAATCAGTTGGGTCAGTGGCAAAGTCAACTGGATGGTGCGCAAAATCGTTACAGCCTGCTGACCGATCAACACCAGGATGTTGAGTCCAGTTACAACAAGCAACTGGCTGCCATCAGCGAGATACTCAGCCAGGAGCAGGAACTGTACGGCGAGAAGCAGCAGGAGCTAAAGGAAAAACTGGCCGACGCCCGCACCGATGAGCAGCGCAAACTGGCCGAATTGCGCCAGGATTATCAACAACAATTAAGCGAAGCTCAGCAAGACTACCAGCAGCGTTTGCAGGAACTAAAGGTTCAGCATGCTGAGCTGTCAGCCGCCTTGCGCAATGCAGGCTTCAATGAGTTTGAGCAAAGTCAGGTTGCGCTGCTGGAAGAAAGTATTCAGGAGGCAGCCGATCTGGAAGATGCCGGGCGCGACAAGCAGCGCCGCTTGGCTCAGGAACTCAGTAACAGTCAGAAGTCCCGTCACCAGGCAAGCGTCGAGCTGGAGCAGGCCCGTAAGCAGTTTGCCAAAGCCCAGCAGCAGGTGGATAAAATCGAAGCGCTGCTGTACCCCGGCCAGGGCAGCTTGCTGGAGTTTGTGCGCCGTGAAATGCCGGACTGGCCCAAATCCTTAGGTAAAGTGATTAATGCTGAACTGCTGACCCGTAAGGACCTGAAGCCCGAGCTGGGTGAAGTGCATGACAGCCTGTTTGGTCTGAAACTGGATGTTTCACTGCTGGATACGCCTGATTATGCTCACAGTGAACAGCAGTTACAGTCACAGCTGGACAGTGCACAGCGTCTGCTGGCCGAAGCTGTGGAACAACAGAATCTGGCGGAGCAGAAACTGGCACAAGCCTCAGAGGCCGTGCGTAACCAGGAACTGAAGCAGGCTCAGGCCGACAGTGAACAGCGCACCCTGGAAGCGAACCGCAAGCGTCTGCAACAAGATAAAGACCAGTTGTTGCAGGAATATCGCGCGGCCCTGGCCGAACGCAAACAACAGAATAAAGACCGACTGAAGGACAATGAAAAGCGTCAGCAGCAGGTGCAAGGCCAGCAGCAGCAAGCGCTGGACGAAATCCGCGACCAACTGCGTGATGCAGAGACCGAACTGCAATTCCATTGGCAGCAGGTAACCGACGACTTGCGCAGCCAGATTGCGCAGGTGGAACAGCATATCCAGCATAGCCGCCAGCAGGCCACTAACGACAAGAAACAAGCGCAGTTATGGCTGCAAAACGAGTTAGCCAAACGTGGTGTCGATGTCGACGAAATTGCCGAGCTGCGCAAGCAAATCGAGACATTAAAAACAGATATTCTTAAAACAGAAAAGAGCCGCGGGCTGGTTAAAGATTACGAGCACTGGCACGCCACGGTGTATTTGCAACACAAGGTCACCTGGCAGCAGGGCCTGGCCCGTGCCCGCAAGGTGCAGGCCGAATCGGAAAGGGAGCTTGCCAAGCAGGAAGGGGCCTATAAAGAACAGCGCAGCCAACTGAAGGAACTGCAAACCCAGGTCGAACAATTGCTGAAAACCGCCAGGGAACAGGAACTTGACGTAAAGAATATTTATTCCCAGCTGAATAAGCTGAGCTTACCTAAAGCTGAGTCGGCGGTGGATAAAGGCAGTATTGTGCAGCGCTTGGGGGAAGGTCAGCAGTTACTGCAAAGTCGCGACAAACTGCTTAGCGATATTAAAGCCTATGTTGAGCACTTTGATTCTCTAATTGCCAGCCAGGCAGGTACCGGATTGGCGGAAACCTGGGAGCGCTCCAGGGAAGAATGTGCGGTAATCAATGTCCAGGGGGTACGCACAGTGGATCACCGCCGCCTGGTCAGCCATTTGGATCAGTTACTCAATGTTTTGATTCCGCAGAAATTACAGGGGCTTCGCGACCTGGGGCGTACCTTTGGTGCAGACCTTAGCCAATACTACAAAGTCCTGGAAGATATTGATAAACGCATTGTCACGCAAAGTCGACGGATTAGTCAGGAGGTTGAAGAAGAGTTATTCCTGGATGGCGTATCTGACTCTGCCGTGCGTATTCGTTCACGTATCAGTGAACTGGAATTCTGGCCAGAGCTCACTCAGTTTAATCGCTTATATCAGGAATGGTTGGAAGACGGTGCGGCCGATTTGCCACCCGATGACTATGCCATGAGCATGCGTAGGGTAATGGATATTCTTGGTCGCGCGGCCTTATCTGGCGGCATTGGAAAGTTACTGGATATTGAATTGCAGTTACGTGAAGGTAAGAGCGATCTGGTGATCCGCACTGACCGGCAATTAAATGAATCCTCCAGCCACGGTATGGCCTACCTGATTTTGTGTAAGTTCCTGCTGGCCTTTACCCGTTTGTTACGCGGTAAAGCCAATGCCGTTATTCACTGGCCTATTGATGAGCTCGGTACCTTGCACCAAAGCAATGTGAAAAAAATCTTTGATGCCTGTCAGAACAATAATATTTCCGTGGTGGGTGCCTTCCCCAACCCTGAGTCAGAGGTATTGACGCTGTTTGACAATCGCTACCTTATTGATAAAGCCAGCCGCAAACTGCAAGTGGTGCAGCCCAAAGTCAGTGCGATTAGTGAGCGTTTACGTCAACGTGCCCAGCAACAGGAGAAAAGCGCATGATCAGTGAACAAGGTCGTATTCTTGAGCGTCTGCTGTCTGGCGATTTTATTTGTGAAATCAGTGACGAAGACGGCTGGCGCTATTTAAAACAAAGTGCCAACTTTGAGGCGGTGGACCAATACCTGGCCACCCTAAACCGCAGTTTGTCGAGCGCAGCCGACGGTCAGGTATTTTTTGCCGCCTATCGCACCCTGGGAGACAGTGAGCGTAAGGTATTGTCATCGCAGTTTCAGGAAATTGCTGCGGGCTTGTTGCCCCTGGTGGAATGGTTACTGCTGGTGCAACAAAGCAGTGGCTCGGATGTGCCGGTAACCCAGGGCAGCACCATTCGTTCAAATGAATTGCAAAGCACCATCGAGGACACCCCGGCTTATAAAGAGCAGTTAGCCAAGATTGCCCGTTATCGTTTGTTTAACTCCAACAGTGTTGAGGTGGTCGGGCAGTTAAATCTGGTATTTAAACGCTTAACCGAGCTGGGCTACCTGATGAAACCCAACCCGGATAAACTGATTTATATTGCCACCGGCAAAATAGATTACCTGTATGAAGTGCTGCGCTTTATTGATGAGACCGAAGCGCTGTCGCTGGCGGAGCAGGCCGAGTCTGCCATTCAGCAAGGGAGCCTGCTGTGAATCAGAATTTGCATCAGGCCGGGGTTAAACTGCTTAATGCCCTGTCGCGCAATGCCGATTTGATTATGCAGGTGTACTTAAGCGGTACCCTGCATGAAAGTGAGGCAAGCCCCGGTGTTATCGATAACCTTAAGAAACTCGGTGTGTTATGGCGGCCTGAACCAGGTGCGCCGCTGCGTCTGAAAAAGGCTATCCGTAATTTACTGGAAGGCAGTTTACATGATGAGCGCAACCGGCAGATCGACACCAATATCGGCTCGGCACTGGCCAGCCTCAAAACCCTGGCCCAGCATTATAAAGAAGCGCTACACAATCATCGTTATGCCGAAGCCCAGGCGCATTTGAATGATCTGGCTGAACATGTTTATGCCCTGACTGAGTCATTGGCAAACAGCGTGCGTACTTTGTTTAGCCGTATTAATAATGAATTCGGTTATGTGGCCTCTATTGATGCCAAAATTCGTGAAAACGAGCTGGCGCAAAGTCAGGTTTCAGAGCTGCTTAGCCAACTGGAAATGTTCCGCTTTGATGAGCTGTCCGAAGTGGCTGGCGGCCTGCGTGAGCTTCGCCATCTGCTGGTGGTCGCCCTGCAGCAAAGCTTCTCGCGTTGCACTCAGGAACTGAGTATGGCGCAGTCGCGTCTGTTGGAACTGCTTGGGCGCTTCCGCGAGTTTCGCGGCCGCACCCGCCTGCTTAAGGGCTTTTTGCTACATATGGAGCAGCAGCCTGACTTTGTACCGGCTAATTATGCCAATCACAGCCAGGTACCGGCGCTGTTTAATCTGGCCAAGCCATTACTGCAACCTGCGGCGGTGGATGTAAACCGGGTTGACCATGAGCAGGATCTGCTGCTGCTGGTCGGGCGCATTAAGGCCCTGCATCGCACCGAAAAACCCCATGATGAGGAGCGTAGTGCTCAGGCTATAGATGTGGAAAGTCAGGGCCAGGTGGAGCTGGACGATAAGGCCATTCATCAGGCGGTGGAAGCCTATTTCTGCGAAGTGATAGATACGGGCAAGCGTTTAACAGCCTTACAATATCTGACCAGCCAGGCACTGGAATTTGATCCAGAAGTATGGATTTATCAGGTAATTGGCGGCTACCAGGGGCTGGCCGAAGAAGATCGCCAATATTTCGCCCTGGAACCGGAAATCGAGGACCATCCAATATTTACCGGCAATAAAATTGTGCGTGATGTGGAACTGGGGCTGCGCTAGCTTAAGTTGGCATAGTTATGGAACTTAATCGCCGCGACATTAATACCCTCAGCCGTTTTTTGCAGGATCAGGAATGCCTGCAAAAACGCTTTGGCTCAGCGCTGACACAATGGCTGGTGGACAATTACGGCGATCTGTTCAGACAGCAAGGCCAGATATGCAGCTTCAGCTCTGAGCAAAAACGCCGACTACGGGAGGAGCTGCAAAAGGATTACCCGCGTTTTGACTGGTTGCAGGGACTGGAAACAGGTCTTGAACGGCTGGCCGTCACCGCCAGGCTGAACCAGGAAAAACTGGCCGATATTCGTCCCGATGATGATTTTGTGCTGGTTCGTCAGCGTGATGGTCTTATGCATACCTGCGGCCTCAATCTTCAGCTTCCCCCCCAATGTTCGCTGCGTCTACCTGTTGAGCTGCTATTGCAAACTCCACCCAAGCAGATACTGGTGGTGGAAAATCTGGATGTATTTGATCACTGTCAGCAGGCTTGCGTAGCGGACGATATTGCCGGGTCTTTGTTGGTTTACCGTGGCCATAACCGTCTGAACAGCGGCTTGAAGAAGTTGCTAACCCACTTACCACCACACACGCAGGTGATTATGTTTAGTGACCTTGATCCCAAGGGGCTGGAAATTGCCATCAGCCTGCCTATGGTGACGCATATGTTGTTGCCTGCCAATCGCTGTGAACAACTGATCATGCGCAGCAGCCCAGGGGTTTTTAAAAAGCAGGCTAAGGCTTGTGCCTTTTTACGCAGACAGTTAACCAACGGCTGGCAGCCCTGGACCGACTGGGTGCTGAGCGGGCGCCTGGCGATAATGCAGCAGCATTTTCTGCAGATGGGCACCGAGCTTATCAGCGTCCCCCGTTAGGGTAGTTACTTATTCACCGCCGAGCCGCAGAGGACGCCGAGTTTTCCAGAATATGCATCAAAAATATTTTGTCTTTCTCCGTGCCCTCTGTGTCTCTGTGTTGAAATTTGTTTGACTGAATATTGATAACCACAGAGGCACAGAGAACACAGAGTTGTTAAAGGGATGGTGACTCTGCGTGTTCTTCTCAGCGCACTCCGCGCCTCAGCGAGAGGTTGTTATTATTAGCTGAAGGCAGTTGGTGTCCTTTCGTGTGGTTCGTGGTCATTCTGAATTTGCAACCACGAAAGTCACGAAACTGCTTCTCGCCGAGACGCTGAGTTCGCAAAGAGAAGGTGACCAATAAACTTTGTGCTATCTCTACACGTTCTTTTCCGCGTCTCTGCGGTGAATGTATTTTCGTGGTGTTCAGGCGTCACTAGGTTGAAATGTACCAGCGTCATGTTTTGCAATACCATGTTCCAGTAAAGAAGGATTTCGCACCATAAGGTTGTTTGATATCAATAAGCCGTCAGGATGATGTTGTTATCCTGGGCTTTATCGGGTGAACCAGAAAAATCAAGGAGTGAATGAAATGGCAACGAAAGCGCGTATATTTGGGCTGATGGCGGTAGTCGCCGCGGTAGCAGGCGGGATATGGTGGTGGAGTCAGCCGCAGTTGCCACAGGGTATTATCTCGACCAATGGCAGGTTGGAAGCCACGCAAATTGAGGTGGCCACCAAAGTGGCGGGCCGGGTGGAAGAAGTGCTGGTGCAGGAAGGCCAGATGGTGCATCGCGGTGACGTGCTGGCCCGCCTGGACAACCAGCAGCTATTGGCCAAACAGGCGGAATTACAATCCAAGGTCGAGCAGGCAATGCTGGCGGTAGAGGAAGCCAAAGCCGGGGCCGAACAACGCCAAAGTCAACTGACCCTGGCGCAATCAGAGCTCAAACGCATTCAGGCGTTGGTAGCTAAAAAACTGCTGTCGCAGGATAAGCTTGATCAAGCCAAAGCCCAGTTTGATTCTGCCTCTGCTGCATTGAAACTGGCCAATGCCAGTACTGAACGTCTGCTGGCCAGTGTCAATGAAGCCAAAGCCGCGCAGCAGGAATTGCAAAGCCTGCTGGATGACACACAAATCCGTGCGCCGGGCAATGGTCGGGTGCAATACAAACTGGCGCAGGCCGGTGAAGTGCTGGCGGCTGGTGGCAGGGTGGTGACCCTGCTGGATTTATCCGATGTGTATATGACGGTGTTTTTGCCAGCCGATGTGGTAGGTAAGCTGGGGATGAACGAAGAGGCGCGTCTGATTTTGGATCCTATTCCTAACTACGTGGTGCCGGCCAAAGTCAGCTTTATTGCCGCCGATGCACAATTCACCCCCAAATCAGTCGAGACCCGGGATGCCCGTGACAGCCTGATGTTCCGGGTTAAGCTGGCCATTGATCCAGCCCTGCTGGACAAATATCAGGAAAAAGTGAAGACCGGGGTAAGGGGCATGGCTTATGTGCGTGACAGCGCAGATACGCCGTGGCCGGCCAGCCTGACCATCAGCTTGCCATGAATGCACTGCAACAGTTGACCGACGTAGTACGCCTGCACAACGTCGGCCACCTCTATGGTGAGCTAACTGCGCTGGCACCTGTCAGTTTGTCGATTCCGGCCGGCTGTATGGTGGGCATAATCGGCCCGGATGGGGTGGGTAAATCCACCTTGCTGGCGCTGATTTGCGGTGTTAAGCGCTTGCAGCAGGGAAAGTTGCTGGTACTGGGCGAAAATATGGCCGATGCGCGGGCCCGCAGGCAGTTATTACCCCGAATTGCCTATATGCCGCAGGGACTGGGCAAAAATCTCTACCCGACCTTAAGCGTTGCGGAAAACCTGGCTTTTTTTGCCCAACTATTTGGCTTAAGTCGCCCCGCCTGTCAGCAACGTATCGCCCGCCTGACGCAAGCGACAGGCCTGGCGCCCTTTTTAGACCGCCCTGCCGGTAAATTGTCCGGTGGCATGAAACAGAAGCTGGGTTTGTGCTGTGCCCTTATTCATGACCCGGATTTGTTGGTACTGGATGAACCTACCACGGGGGTTGACCCGCTTTCACGTCGTCAGTTCTGGCAACTGATCGATGAAATCCGCGCTAGCCGACCTGCAATGAGTGTGCTGGTGGCCACCGCTTATATGGAAGAAGCACAGGGTTTTGACTGGCTGATGGCCATGGATGACGGCAAGGTGATTGCCACCGGTAGCCCGGCAAGCTTGCTGGAGCAAACCCATAGTCAGGAGTTGGAGCAGGCTTTTATCGCTCTGTTGCCGGACAGTAAGCGGCTCAATCACCAGGCGGTTCAGGTTACACCGCCTGGCCAGTATGAAGGGCCACCTGCGATAGAAGCTAAGGATCTGACTCGGCGCTTTGGTGATTTTGTGGCGGTGGATAAAGTGTCGTTTCGTATCGAGCGGGGCGAGATATTTGGTTTTCTCGGCTCCAATGGTTGCGGTAAGACCACGACCATGAAAATGTTGACCGGCCTGTTACCATTCTCAAGTGGCGAAGCGAGACTGTTTGGCCGCCTGCCAGATGCCGCAGATATGCAAACCCGCAAACAGGTCGGCTATATGTCGCAAAGTTTTTCGCTGTATGCCGAGCTATCGGTGTTGCATAACCTGGAATTACATGCCCGCTTATACGGCCTGAAGGACCACTTCGCCAGGCAACGTATTGAACAATTGCTGGTGGATTTTGAGCTGTTGCAGGTAAAACACAGCTTACCACAAAGCTTGCCGCTGGGGATGCGTCAGCGACTGCAACTGGCGGTTGCCGTATTACACGAGCCGCAGGTCTTGATCCTGGATGAACCCACATCCGGGGTAGATCCCATTGCCCGTGATCAGTTCTGGCGCCAACTGCTGAGGTTGTCCCGAGAGCAGGGCGTTACCATCTTTGTTTCCACCCACTTTATGAATGAAGCATTGCGCTGCGATCGTATTTCCCTGATGCATGCAGGCAAGGTGCTGGCGGTGGGCAGTCCGGCTGAACTCACGGCAAACCGGCGGGCAAACAACCTGGAGCAGGCCTTTATTGCCTACCTGCAGGACGCGGCCAATACGCAAGCAAAACACAGCTTGCATGAAACAAGCCCAGACAACGTGGTGGTGGAGCCTGAACGGCCATCGCCACGATATCGTGCGTTGCAACGCTGGTGGGCATATGCCTGGCGTGAGAGCCTGGAAATCCGTCGCGACCCGATTCGCCTGTTGTTTGCTCTACTGGGCCCGTTATTGCTGATGCTGACATTCGGTTACGGCATTTCTTTTGATGTGGATAACTTACGTTTCGCGGTAGTGGATTATGATCAGTCCAGGGAGAGCCGGGTGATGCTGGAAGGGCTGGACGGTTCCAGCTACTTTGCCCGCCAGCCAGCACCAAAAGATAACGAGGATGGCTTAAATAAACTGCGGACCGGTGAGCTGAGTTTATTACTGGAGATCCCGCCTGCGTTTGGACGGCAGTTAATGCAAGGCCAGCGGCCCCAAATTGCTGCCCTGGTTGACGGTGCTATGCCGTTTAAAGCCGAAACCAGTACAGGTTATCTTAACGCGGTGCTGCTTGGTGAGTTGCAACGTTTGCAGGCCGGGCAGCCGCAACCGGGCGGACTGAGTATGCCGGTGCAAGTACAAAGCCGGTTTCATTTCAATCAGGCTTTTGAAAGCCGCTTTGCTATTGTGCCTGGCGTGGTGATGCTGATGCTGGCGCTAATTCCTGCCATGATGACGGCGCTGGGCATTGTCAGAGAGAAAGAAACCGGCTCCATTGCTAATTTTCAGTCCACCCCCACCCGGCGTCTGGAGTTTTTACTGGGTAAACAGGCACCCTATGTGCTGATTGCCTTTGTCAGTTATATATTGCTGATGTTGATGGCGCTGCTGGTTTTCCAGGTGCCGGTGAAAGGCTCATTATGGGTATTAAGTTTAGGCGCACTGTTGTATGTGGCTGCTACCACGGGGTTTGGGTTGGTGGTGTCATCTTTTACCCGCACTCAGGTGGCTGCACTGTTTGCGGCGGCGGTACTAAGCATCTTACCGGCCGTCAATTTTTCCGGCCTGCTGACCCCGGTATCTTCGTTGCAGGGGGCCGGTCGCTATCTGGGGCTGGCGTTTCCTTCTGCCTGGTTTCAGCAAATCAGCATTGGCAGCTTTACCAAGGCCCTGTCATTTATGCAACTGTGGCCCAATCTGTTAGCGCTGATTGGGTTTATCGGACTGTTTACCTGGCTGGCCTGGCTGGGTTTGCACAAGCAGGAGCGCTGAAGATGCAGTGGCGTCATGTTTGGCAATTAGGGGTAAAGGAGCTGTTCAGTCTGAAGGCCGATCCGGTGCTTCTGGGTCTGATCTTTTATATTTTCTCAATCGCGGTGTACACCGTTGCCACCGGCGTGAACTTTGAAGTTCGCAACGCCGCAGTGGCGGTGGTGGACGAAGATGACTCAGCACTTTCCCGGCAAATTGCCGCAGCCCTGCTGGCCCCGCAGTTCCAAGCGGCGGTGAAGATCTCCGCCCGGCAACTGGATATGGTGCTGGAGCAAGGCGAGTTTGTGTTTGTATTGGTATTCCCGCCTGACTTTGAACGGGATGTGCTTGAAGGTAAGCAGCCTCAGGTGCAACTGAATGTGGACGCATCGGCGATGACTCAGGCCGGTAATGGGGCTACCTATATTCAGCAGATTGTTCAGGCTGAAAGCCTGGCATATCTGGCCCCCGGTGTGAATTATACCGACAGCCTGCCGGTGCGTTTGGAAGTGCGCAAGTTGTTTAATCCTAATGCTGATTCGGCCTGGTTTAACTCGGTTATGCAGGTGATCAACAGCGTCACTATGCTGGGGATTATCCTCACCGGCGCGGCGCTGATCCGCGAACGGGAACATGGCACTATTGAACATCTGCTGGTGATGCCGGTCACCCCGGCCGAGATTATGCTGGCTAAAGTCTGGGCTAACGGCCTGGTGATCCTGGTGGCGACATTGTTATCCCTGGCGTTGGTGGTGCATCAGCTTTTGGCCGTGCCCATCCAGGGCTCGGTATTGTTGTTTAGTCTGGCGACGGCTTTGTATCTGTTTTCCGTCACCTCGCTGGGAATTATGCTCGGTACCCTGACCCGCACCATGGCGCAGTTTGGTTTACTGGTGATCCCGGTGGTGGTGGTGATGTATCTGCTTTCAGGGGGCACTACGCCACAGGAAAGCATGCCCGACTGGCTGCGCTGGATTATGCAGGTATCGCCATCCACTCACTTTGTGTCGCTGGCACAGGATATATTGTACCGGGGGGCGGGCTGGCCGCTGGCCTGGCCACTGTTGATGGTGTTGCTGGCGATTGGCCTTGTGTTTTTTGTTATAGCCCTGGCGCGTTTTCGTAAAGCCATTGTCAGTATGGGCTAGTGCCTGAAAAGGCGCCGCACCGCGGCGCTACCAGAGTTATTTTTTGACAAACTTGAGGGTCATACGGTCACTTTCCCCAATAGCCTGATATTTGGCTTTGTCTTCGTCACCTAAACGCAGACTGGGGGGTAAGGTCCATACGCCTTTGGGGTGGTCGGCGGTGTCTTTGGGGTTGGCATTCACATCTGACTCAGCGGCCAGGGTAAAGCCCGCTTGCTCGGCAATACGTACCACCAGAGCCTGATGCATATAGCCGCTGCGCTGCTGATCTGATTCCGGACGGTCGGCCGGTAAGCGATGTTCAACCACGCCTAACACGCCACCGGGTTTCAGGGCTTTGGCAAATGCCTTAAAGCTGGCCAGCAGGTTTTCCTCGCCACCGTTCATATACCAGTTATGTACGTTGCGAAAGGTCAGCACCATATCGGCGCTGCCGGCCGGGGCTATATCCAGCTTATGTGGGGGCTGGAAAATGCTGACTTTGACATTGCCATACATCTCGGGATTGGCCGCCAGCTTTTCGCTGAAACGCTTGTGGGCATTTTGGTAGTACTTTACCTCGGACTCGGGGTCAAAACCGGCTGCATAGTAAGTACCGCTGTCTTTAAGATAAGGGGCCAGAATCTCTGTATACCAGCCACCGCCTGGGGACACTTCCACCACGGTCATATCCGGCTTAATTCCGAAGAATTCCAGGGTTTGTTTGGGATGACGGTACTGGTCTCGGGCCTGATAATCTGCCGTACGCTGAGCATTGTTGATGGCATTATCCAGGCTGTCGGCTATAGCGAAACCACTGACACCCAGGGCCAGGCTCACCGCGCATAAAAGCTTTTTCATTGTCACTTTCCTTTGTTGCTGTTGTTGATTTTACTACGGCTTAAAAAAACCTGTTCAGCTTACAGAGCTATGCAGGCTTTGAAAACTTTCATCAATACGCATTTGAGTTGTAACAGGATATTTAGCAAATAGAACTCGGGGTTGTTGTAAGGGGAATCCGCACCAAGTCTTAATGTTTTCACCGCACCCTCTGTGATGACGGTATTCTGCTAAAAAGCATAAAAACCACAGAGGCACAGAGAACAAAGAGTTGTCTAAGGGGATGATTACCCTTGGCGTATTTCTCTGTTCACTCTGCGTCTTTGTGAGAGGTTATTCGTGAGAAGGCTTTTGATGCACCGCCGAGGTGCAGAGAACGCTGAGTTTTCAACAGCATACATTGAAAAATCTCCTGTATTTCTCAGTGCCCTCTGTGCCTCTGTGGTGAAATTGATCTGAACAAAGTCATAAAAACCACAGAGGCGCAGAGAACACAAAGTGGTTGCAGGTGTTGTCATTTTACAAGCTCTTTTCGGCGTCTGTGCGGCAAAAGGATTCTGTCCGTGGTTATTTCTATTCCTTAGTCCAGATGCGGGTATTCAGATCCAGGTCTTCCACTATGCCGGTAATAAATTCCAGATCCTGATAGATCTCTTCGATAACGTCCATATTGACCGAAGGTTTGAACAACTTAGGTTCAAAATAGGCCTTGCGGGTAGGAATCGCGATATATAACTGACCGCCGACGAAAGACAGTGCCACCCTGGCATCGGCTTCATACCTGAAAGCCAGAAGCCGTCGCATCAAGGCCGGGGAAATTAAGTAGCGGGCTTCTACCTGGTCGTTACTGTAAACCTCAAAATAACGCTCAAACTCGGGATCTTCCAAAGCGACCCTGTCGTCGCGGGTGCCGAACAGATTACCTAAAGATTTGCCCAGGGCAGAAAACAAGCCGGTGCTGTCGGGCAGAATATAGGTTTTACCCTTAAAGTGTTTATTGGCGTCGGCGACAAAAAACAGGCCCTTAAAAATAGTGTGCCAGGTGGTTCGGGTACGACCTTTGGAATCCGTTGTGGTGGTTTTGTACTGAGTATGCAGCTCTGAAAATTCAAGCTGTGTTTTGCCCAGCTTACCTGTGACATGGTCTTCACCCTGGTATCTGTCATAGGCGCGTCGGTACAGGCCGCTTTCCTTGTACTTAACCGATGAGATCTCGCCGCTGGGGGAGTACTTAAAGCTGCGATTAAAGGTACTGAGTAACTTGCCCACGACCTGCGTTTTATAGCCTTGTCGGTAGGCTGACCACTTACTGGCTACAAGCCAGTACATCAACATCGCACTGATGCCGACAACCCAGAAGATAAGCTCAGGGCCCATATAATTCACCTGAGCATAGGCAAAGCTCAGCAAACCGAGCAGGGGCACAACAATACAGCCGATAAACAGGCGCTTGACCGCCTGTTGTCTGACGGAATCCAGCGCCTGTAACTGGCTTTTAAGCTGGCCTGAAAACAGGGTGTTTAGTTCTGCCTGCCTGGCAGAGTGGCTTGGGGTGACATCCATGTTGTTCACTTATCTGCCGAATAGCTGACCGACATTGACGTTTTCCCTTTGCGTTGCAGGGATTTCAAACAGAGCGCGCTGCTTCAGATTCATCCGGCTGGCAAACAGATTGGATGGAAACATTTCTATAGCGTTGTTCAGGTCGGTAACCGCAGCATTAAAGGCGCGGCGGGCCGCAGAGATTTGTTCTTCTACTTCATTGATGGTGCGTTGCAACATCACGAAGTTGTCGCTGGCTTTTAAGTCCGGGTAGTTTTCCACCGCAATATTAAAACGGGACATGGCGGCATTCATTTGTTTATCCAGTGCCACTTTCTGTTCACCCTGCAGGCCACCGGACTGCGCCTGGGCTCGCAGAGCGGTTAGTTCATTCAGCAGTGACGCTTCATGTTGCATATAAGCTTTCACGCTTTCCACCATATTGGGGATCAGGTCAAAGCGTTTCTTTAGCATCACATCAATGGACGCTTCTGCATTTTCCACCTGATTCTTCTTGCCAATCAGGCCGTTATAAACAGAGATTGCTGCAATCACAACAACCGCAAGAATGACCCAAATAAGCCAGTTTTCCATTTGCTATACCTCTGGTAGGGATAAAAAAAAGACAACCACCAAAGTACTTTGGTTGCCTGTGCTGCTGATTCTAAGCCTTTATCCTTAGCTTTTCAGCGACTATAGGTTTGGCCTTTGAGTGCAGGCTTGCGCTGTTTGTAACATCAGCCCCTTCAGGTCAGCTCACCCAGACCTGACTTTATAGCGCTTTTTGTATTCACCGGGCGTCATACCTGTGGATTGATTAAAGGCCTTATAGAAGGATGAGCGGGCGTTAAAGCCAACCGCCAGGGCAATATCCAGCACGCTCTTGTTGCTGTCAATGAGTTGCGGTTTCGCGTCTTCAATACGGGCCTGATTGATAAAATCAAAAAAACTGATATTCAGATGCTGGTTCAGAGTCTGGGATATATATTGCGAAGGCACAGCGATGTGTTTGGCCAGCTTAAGCAGATTCAGGTCGGCATCCAGATGCACAGCATCCTGGCAAATGGCCTGTGTCAGTTTAGCTGCAATGCGTTCGAAATCATCAGCATTGAGCGCAGAGCGCTGGTACTTGGCCTTACTTTCTTCTGTGCTGGCCTTTGCGGCATTGTCCGACTCAATTTGAAAAACCTCGGCAAAGCCGGGTTTCTGACGAAGCCCGTTGGTTGCAAGCAGCCAGACTAAAATAAGGAGCAGCAGGAAGACCCCGGTATCGGAAACACCATATTGTTGGTAACGATTCTCTAAGGCCAGCACGGCTAACGCATATACCCAGGTAAAAACCAACAGCAAAGATATTCCTTTTACCCAGCGTAAGGTCTTGCCTTGTTCATTTGAATACATTTGCTTAATACGGGAATGATAATCCAGTGTTCTTTTAAATATACCGATGACATAAATCGGGCTAAGCACGCACCATACAAGCAGCAAAGAAAAAAAACTCAGTGCGGAAAACGTTGCCATTGAGGTATTAACCGGAATATCCGAAAAGAACATATTGTTAAAGTCCTGCTCGGGTAACAAAAAAATAACCAGCGAGATGATGATTACCTGAGGCAGGGTTAGAAAATGTTTATTGGCTTTGCTGGTCCATTGCCAGGGCGCCTGTGCTATTAACGCTTCGTGGTATAACCATAAACTGGGTAATAAGGCGTAGAAGGCTATGGGTAACACCGCAATATAAAGTTGTCTAAGCTCAGCAAGTGCAGAGAAAACCACAGGGCCGCTGGCCAGAAAAATCAAACACAAAAGGATCAATGACAATGGCCGGCTTGCGTGATTTTTATGCTGTGGCAACAATAAACAGAGGCAAAATGCGGCAATCGCTAAAGCCATAGAAGATAAAAATAAATCGAGCATAAAATTACTTCTGCACAAAGCCTGAGGCTACCTTAACATATTCAACTGCACCAATAGATGCAATCGGCCGGACATTAACATGACAGTCCACCTTGATATGTCCATACCACTTGTCCAGGACAGCAATAAGAGGCCGTTCCCGCATCTGCCCTTCAATACTGCGCCTGGCCTCTCTGTGCGCATACCGCAGCAATAGGCCTGACCTTTATCTGCATAAGCCCGTGCGCAAATATATGCACTTTATGGTATTGGGCAATTAAGGGTGACAGGCCCTTTTATGTCCTCGCCACGTTGCGCAGACGAACTCTGCTGCCATGCCCGGTACTCTGTGTCGAAATAAACCGTTATTAAATCCACCTGGAGAACATGTTTTATGACTATCAACACAGAAAATTCTGTTAACCGCGCGCTACAGTGCACAGGAGCCGTTGCGTCCATGGGGATGGCGCTGTGTTATATTTTTATGTTTATTGTGTTTGGGGCGCTGCTGTCTTTTCCTGCATCGGATAGCATAGCGGATAAAATTCAGTATATTGCAGAGCAACAATTACTAATAAGTCTTGCCTACTTGGTAGGGTATCTGGTTTTTGGAGGGCTATTACTTATCTCTGTGCAGGCATTGCATAATAAAATGCAATTAGCTAATTCGGGCTTGTTAAATACTGCCAGCTTATTCGGTATTGTCTGGGTCGTGTTAATGATGGCATCCGGGATGATTGCGCTGGTGGCAATGAATACCATGGTCAGCCTGTTCAAAAAATCCCCACTTCAGGCTGAGACCCTTTTTTATACCTATAACACTATTGTAAATGGCCTGGGTGGCGGCATTGAACTCGTTGGAGGGTTATGGGTTTTGCTGGCCAGCATTTGCGGATTAGTGCATAAGATAATGTCAAAAGGTTTGCATATGCTGGGAGTGGTGGTGGGTACCTTTGGCGTTCTGACATTAATTCCAAGTATTCCAGAAACAAAAGAACTATTCGGGTTAAGCCAAATTGTCTGGTTTATCTGGTTAGCTTTGGCATTGCGTCCTGGTCGATAAGGTCTACCCAGAGGGCTGAAATATATGACCGAACTCCATCCTATATTCTTTATGGGTAATAACCATGTATTGCCGGATATTTTACGCAATGCCTATATGCTGATAACGCCTGTGGTGACCGTCATTGTTGTAACCCTGGTGTATTCGTTAGGCTTTAAGCGATTTTTTAAAAGGCCTGCCGCCCTGAGAAAACCGGGTTAACCGTTTGCTCGAGGCTGCTCAGCGAGAGGGTTTCTTCCTCACTCCAGTTTAAGCACTAAGGGCCAGTAGCTCCCGGTATTCATCCAGGGCGTACTGGTCGGTCATACCGCTGACCATATCCTGGATCAGGCGGCAACGATAATAACCTTCCCATATGGTTAAATCGGCATTGTCTGGCAGGTCTTTGAGCGCCAGTTGGTAGGCGCTGATATGCTTATTGGCCAAACGTTTGGCCAGACGGGATTCAATCAGCAGGTCACGGTGACCGCCGCTAATCACCTGCTGGAAGTCTTCGCTGCACAAGGCCAGTAAGGGGCGATACTGATTAAGTAATTCGCTGATAATGCGATAGCCCTGCAGTTCCAGGGTTTCCACCTCAGGGACGCTGAAGATATGCTTAATAGCGACTTTCTTAAAGGTTTCGATCAAGCGATGATTCAGTGAATCATCTTCCAGCAAGGCGCGGTTAAAATCACCGGCATAAATAGACTCGATATTGTCTAAAAAGGCATCGGCACCGTGCTGCACCAGCGGGTGAATCAAACTGACCCGCAGCCACATAAAATACTGATGGGCTTTGTTCAGGGGCTCATCATCGGCGCGTTTCAGCACATAGTTCATAACCTGGCGAAAACTTCTGGGTTCACGGCCGGGTAGAAAGGCCACGTCGGCCAGACCATGATCGCCATTAAATTCGTCGATCAGTAGCTCGGTCAGACGGGAATAGCTAAGCAGACCTTTTTCCACTCCGTCTTCGATATCTGCCAGGCAATAAGAAATATCATCGGCCGCTTCCATCAAATAGGCCAGCGGGTAGCGGCAATAGGGTGCCAATGCCAACTGGTTTTGCAGCGCCTGCACAAAACCTTGCTCCGACAGGTAGTAGCCCGGCTTTTTACGCAGATAGCTCATGGCTTGGTCTTTACCCGGTTTCGCTTCAAAGGCCGGGCGGGTATATTTCAATACACAGGCGGCCTGCATATAGGTCAGGTTCAGGCCCAGTAATGAGTGAATCAAACGAATGGCCTGGGCATTGCCTTCAAAGCTGGACAGATCGGCCAGGATGCGTTGCTTTAGTTCTGAATCCGGCTCGTTTTTGAACAGTGGCAGGTTGTCCAGGTGATCGCGAAACCATTTGGTAATGGCCGCTTCGCCAAAATGACCAAAGGGTGGATTGCCAATATCGTGCATCAGGCAGGCCATTTCTACCAGGGATTCCAGTGCCCGCTCTAAACCATCCAGGCCATAATGGGTTGCCCTGTCGCCTAGCTTATCGTACAAGGTTCGCACTAAAAAACGGCCGGTTTGCTGCACTTCCAGGCTATGGGTCAGACGTGAGCGTACTGCGGCGTTACGTTCCAGTGGAAATACCTGGGTTTTTTGCTGCAAACGGCGAATAGCGGCGGACTGTATAATACGCCCGCGATCACTTTCCAGCGCCCGTTCCAGTTTCCTGATATCCCATTGGCTGCTATCGCCGTTTTTATTATAAGGGCGGGCGGTGCTGAGTTTTTGGCGAAAGTCTATGGGCATGGGCACGAGTAAGATTCAGGACTTATGCTAATGCTACCTGTTTTACACCAGCGATGGCTAACTTATTCATGTCAGCCATCGCCAGGCATGATTATCCGTTATAGATAGGTGCTAAGGAAGGTTTCCAATTCTCGTAAGGTAGTGAGTCGATTCGCTTCAATTTCAAGGTAGTGGTTACCTTTAGGGAGTTCTACATAGCGAACATTTTTGTCCAGATCCTGCAGCTCTTCCGCCATCTCCCTGCTGTGTTTCACTGGCACAACCCTGTCCTCCTCACCGTGGATCAGTAATACCGGGGCGGAAATTTTATCTGCCAGATGAAGAGGAGACACTTCTTTTAACTGGCTTCTGTCATCACCAAACTGCTTTTTGACCACTTCTCGATTCGTATACCGTCGTGAATCACTGAGGATCATGGTTAAATCTGTAACCCCATTAATACTTGCCGCGCACTTAAAAGTATCTCCTTGCGTTGCCAGTCCCATCAGGGCGGCATAACCACCATAGCTGGCACCAACCAGACAAACTCTTTCCGGGGCGGCGAGTTTTTCGCTTATCAGCCAGGCAGCAGCATCTTGCAGGTCATGCTGCATTTCTTTTCCCCAACCTTTTACCGAGGCCTGCTCAAAGTCAAAACCATAGCCTGAGGAACCTCGGAAGTTGGGTTGTAATACCAGGTAACCGCGATTCACGAGGAATTCAGTGAGCCAGTCAAAACCACCATAATCTCTGGCCATAGGTCCACCATGAGGCAGGATAACGGCGGGTATTAACTGGTCTGGTGCTCGATAGTGTGGCTCGGTCAAATAAGCTTCAATTTTTAGCCCATCCCTGGCAATGTATTGTACTTTTCGCTTTCCTGCTAAATTATCTGCTTTAAGTAAAGGGTATTGTGACGACAAGACATCAAGACTACCTTGATCTCGATCGCCAAGATAAAAGATGCCAGGTTTATTGTCTTGGAAACTAAGCAGCACATACTTGCGCTCATCTTCGCTCATGCTGATTATAATATTGGCTGCATTAGGTAAGACTTTGTCCAGAGCGCGCTGAAAATTCTTATAACTTTGATCCCAATAAACCCGCCCATTGTCGGCCTCGCCGTGAGTTACGCCCACAACTTCGCCGCTTTTGCGTGAGTATATAAGGCGCCCTTCGATGTCGTAGCGGTGGTCTGCATAAACCAGTTCCTTCTCTAACGATTCACTTCGCAAATTCACTTTAAATATGGCGTATCTGTCTTGGTGAATGGCTCGGATGTAGAGTATGTCTGGATTCTTATCAAAGCCTAAAATATCTATGTCTGGCGCGTCGAATAGCTGATATTCCCACAAAGTTTGCCAGTCACCTGTTTGAAGATTTCTGTGAATGTAAAAGACCCTGGCTTCATCCAAACCTAAGCCAATTCTTACTCTGCCTTGCCTGTCAGCATACCAACCGCGAATGTTTTCACGGGCGTGTTGCAGCTTTTCCCGCTTGTTGTTGTTAAGACTCAGTTTGTAAACGTTGGGTTGATTGGGTAGGTCCGCATCTACAGCGAGTAAGAAGTGCTCATTATCTTGTGGTAACAAACTAATGACGTTATCTTGAAATTGGCTTTGATGATCATCCGACGCATATGCCCCTCGGGTTTTAAACGCTGGCTCGAGACTGCTTCCTTGCTTGATGTTAACTTTCAGAAGTCGAGTTTCGGTAGTGCTTACACCATGTCGCTTGGCTGGAAATCTGGCTCCAATTAATAAAACATCGTTGTTTGCCCATTCGTACCAGCTAATTTTGAACTTCTGGTTATCTGTGGTAGCTAGTACATTTGAATCCATCGTTTTTACATTCAAACTGAGTAGCACGGTATTTCCCTGCATATTTCTTAGCATGGTTACGTGCTTCCCATCAGGGGCTAGTTTTACATTGCTAATCACTGGCAGACTGCCAAAAGCTTCCAGAGGTAGTTTACCCGGGGCAGTCGTTTCTGAACTGAAGGTTGGGATGGCAAAACACAAAAGGTATAACGCGGAGACAACAATGCGCATAGATAGCATGTTCCTTTGCAAAATATTACTCTTAACTCGTTTAATCTGCGATTTTAAACCCATTTGTTTTTTGGTCTAGCGTTTTAACGAGTCCTGTCCAGATGGCTCGCTCGTTGAGTCGTTTGCGCAGACGGGTTCAATGAGGTACTTAATGTCTGGACTTGGCGTTGGATTGATCTTCCTGATTGCGGCAGTGATTGCCGTACCTTTATTTAAGCGACTGAAGCTGGGTGCCATTCTTGGTTATCTGGTGGCTGGCGTGGTAATTGGGCCCTCGGTGCTGGGGCTTATTCACGACCCGGATCATGTGCTGCATGTAGCCGAACTGGGAGTGATTCTGCTGTTGTTTGTGATTGGCCTGGAACTGGAGCCGAAAAAGCTTTGGTCTATGCGCAAGGCCGTTGTGCTGACTGGCGGTGGTCAGTTGCTGTTAACCGCCGCCATTCTGGTCGGGGCCCTGATACTGCTGGCACAGCAGCAGTGGCAACCCTCGTTGGTCATTGGCCTGGCATTGGCCTTGTCGTCTACCGCATTTGCCATTCAATTAATGGCCGAGCAAGGCATTCTGAAAACGCCGCCGGGTCAGCAGGGGTTCGCCATTTTGCTGATGCAGGATCTGGCCGTGATCCCCATCTTGTTGTTGGTGGAAGGACTGGCCGGTAACGGTGAGGGCGCGGCGCCGCCCTGGTGGCTGAGCTTGTCGGCAATTGTTGCTGTGTTGCTGGTGGGCCGCTATCTGCTCAACCCGTTTTTACGCCTGTTGTCGCGCTATGGCAGCGAAGAGGTGATGACGGCCGCGGCGCTGCTGATTGTGATTGCCACGGCGCTGGTGATGGAGCAGGCCGGGTTATCCATGGGCATGGGGGCCTTCCTGGCCGGTATGTTGCTGGCCAATTCCAGCTTTCGTCATCAGCTTGAAACCGAGATTGAGCCCTTTAAAGGCTTGCTGCTCGGGCTGTTTTTTATCGCCATTGGCATGAACCTGGATTTGCAACTGTTGCTGGACAATCCCGGCTTTATCCTGGCTGCCAGTCTGGGGCTGGTGGCGGTGAAAACCCTGATTATCGGCCTGCTGCTGATGCTGGCCGGACAGAAAAAAGGCGATGCCGTGCGGGTGGCATTAATGCTGTCCCAGGGCGGTGAGTTTGCCTTTGTGGTTATGACCAGTGCGGCGGGAAATGGTTTGCTGGCGCCGGCGCTGGCCAGTCAGGTCAGCCTGATTGTTGGCATTTCTATGGCGCTCACCTCGCCAGTAGTGATTCTGTACAGCCGCTGGGTAAACAGCCGCCAATGTCCGCCGGTGTATGACAGCGCAACCAGCGTGGAAGAGCCGCAGGTGGTGATTGCCGGTTTTGGCCGCTTCGGACAAATGAGCGCCAGGATCCTGACCGCTAATCAGATTGCCTTTACTGCGCTGGACAAAGACGCCGAACATATCGCCTTTGTGCAGCGCTTTGGCAACAAAGTGTTTTATGGGGATGCCACCCGTCTGGATTTACTTAAGGCGGCGGGCATTGAGCAGGCCAAGGTGCTGTTGATTGCAGTAAACCGCGAAACAGAGGTAGTTAAAATTGCCGAGCTGGCCCGCGAGCATTTCCCTCACCTGCATATTATCGCCCGTGCCCATAACCGCATGACGGTGCGTAATCTGCACCGGTTGGGGGTGACTGAGGTGGTACGTGAGGTGTATTCAGGCAGCCTGGAAGCGGCCAATATGCTGCTCAAAGCCTATGGTATGTCCAGTGCCCGTGCTGATTATCTGGTGCAGGTGTTTCGCAAGCACGACGAAACCTTGCTGGCCGGTACCCTGGAAGAGCTGGATGACATGGACGCCCTGATTGAACGCAGCAAGCAGGGCAGGGCACAACTGGAATCGCTGTTCAGGCAGGACAGTGAGGATATTGGCCGCTAAATCAACCGGCGCGGAAATGTGCGTTTCAGCGCAGAAAACGCACCAGAGCCTGACCAGCTTCGCTGATATGCTCGCTTAGCAGTTGACTGGCCAGGGCTGCATCGCCTTTGCGCAAGGCGTTTAGCAGTGCATGGTGCTCGGCCTGACTGCGGGATTGATAGTTGAGGCTAAGAGACTGGTAGCCGATATAGCGCTGACACTGGCGATGCAGATGCTCAACCATACTGAACAAGGTGGGGCGGGCTGCTGCGCGAAAAATGCAGGCATGAAATTGCCAGTTCAACTCACCGATGTCCGCCGCTGTCAGCCCGTCGGACGCCATTTTTATCAGTATATCCTCGGCCCGGCCGAGTATTTCGGCATTCAGGTTGGCCATGGCCAACTCCTGTAACAAGGGCTCCAGGCGCATTCTCATCAGGTAGATATCCTCTACCTCGTTGGCGTCAAACTCCGGTACCGCCACCCCGCATTTACCATGGTCGGCCAGCCAGCCTTCATTCTTGAGGCGTAAAATGGCATCGCGCACCGGGATACGGCTGACCTGATACTGCTCGGCCAGGGCTTTTTGCTTGAGCACCGTGCCGGGGGCAAAACGTCCGGCCTGCAAATCTGCTTTAAGTTTGTGATACATACTCAAAAGGTCAACGCGCTCTTGTTAGTAGCAGGGTCAGCATGCCGCCAACCAGCCCCCAGAATGCCGCGCCAATACCAAAGAAACTAACGCCCGATGCGGTTAGCAAAAAGCAAATCAGGGCGGCGTCACGTTCCTGCACCTCGGCCACCGCAGCCGATAAACTGGCACCAATAGTGCCAACAAGTGCTAAACCGGCCAGACTGGCGACCAGCGCTGTCGGCAGGGCGGTAAAAAGTGCCACCACTGAAGCGCCGCCAAGACCGGCCAGAACGTAAAAGAAGCCAGCCGACAGCCCGGCAATATAGCGTTTTTTGCTATCCGGATGCGATTCAGGACCGGTACAAATGGCTGCGGTAATGGCCGCCAGATTAAAGGCGAAGCCGCCAAAAGGTGCCAGCAGCAAGGCTGTGATCCCGGTCCCCGTCAGTACCGGTGATACCGGGACCTGCTCGTAGCCACTGGCCCGTAGCGTTGCCACGCCAGGGATATTTTGCGATGTCATGGTGACAATAAACAGCGGCAGTCCAACTCCCAGTAATACGCCAAAATCAAATTCCGGCCATACCAGCACCGGCTGGCTAAGACTCAGGTTGAGCGCGTTCAGATCCATTTTATTCAGTACCAGACTGGCCGTCAGGCCCACGGCCAATACCAGTATAATGGTATAACGGGGCAACCAGCGTTTACCCAGCAGGTAGGTGGCCAGCATTAAACCCACTAACCAGGGCTCACTCTGCAAGGACAAAAATACTGACAGACCGAATTGCAGCAGAATACCGGCCAGCATCGCACTGGCAATACTGGTGGGAATACGTCGCATCAACCGGTCAAAGCCGCCAGATAGTCCAAGTAGTAAGGTTAACAGGGCACTAAACAGAAAGGCGCCAATGGCCTGGGTAATAGGTACGCCAAGCAGACTGGTAGCCAACAGGGCGGCGCCGGGGGTGGACCAGGCGGTAATCACCGGGGCTTTGTAATACCAGGAAAAGCCAATACAGGTCAGCCCCATGCCCAACCCCAGGGCAAAAATCCAGGATACCATCATGGCCTGATCGGCCCCGGCCGCTTGCGCAGCCTGAAAGACAATGGCAACAGAACTGGCGAACCCTACTAATACTGCCACCAGTCCGGCGCTGACCGCCGACAAGCTTAGATCCTGACGCCAGGAGCTCATAATGTATACCTTATAAAAAATGTATACATTTTATTTTGGCGTAAACTATCACTAATGCAAGCGCTGTTTATGCTGTGATCAAGTCCAACAACCCTGGCAGCAGGGATGCGACTAACAACAGTGCCATACTGATATTAAATATGCGTAGATTGCCCGGCGTATTAATAAAGCGTTTTAAACTGGTGCCAAACAGCAGCCAGGCGATTGTGCAAGGCGTGCCGAGCAGTAAAAAGCTCAGGGCAATAAACATCACCTGCCAGGTGTAGTCGTTGCCTGCTGAGGTATAAGTGGCAACCGCCCCCACAATCATGATCCAGGCCTTAGGGTTAACCCACTGAAATAGCGCCGCCTGCATAAAACTAAAGGGTTTGCGCTCTTTAAGCTTTATACCGCCGACCGGTGCCGAAGCAATTTTCCAGGCCAGCCATAACAGATACAGGGTGCCGATAACTTTCAGCACATCATGCAGACGCGGAAAGGCGCTGAAAATGCCTGCCATACCCAGGCCAACCGCCACTACCATCAGGGTAAAGCCAAGATCTATGCCCAGCAGATGCGGAATACTGCGTTTGATACCATGATTCAGGCCCGATGCCATTATCATCAGATTATTGGGGCCGGGGGTGACGGACGCTGACACCACAAACAGCAATAACGCGGCGTATTCCATCTGTTACTCCCATACCAACTGTTTAAAGTGCAAGCGGCACATGGAAACATATTTGTCATTGCCGCCTACATCCACCTGTGCCCCTTGTTTGACTGCCTGACCCTGCTCATCCATACGTACCACAAAGTTGGCCTTGCGACCACAGTGACAAACGGTTTTCAGTTCTACCAGTTTGTCGGCCCAGGCCAGCAGGTAATGGCTGCCTTCGAAGGTTTCACCGGCAAAGTCGGTGCGCAAGCCATAAGCCAGCACCGGAATGTTGAGCTCGTCCACCACAAAGGTCAGCTGTTTAACCTGCTCTTTGGTTAAAAACTGGGCTTCGTCTATAAACACGCAGTCAATGCGCTGTTGGCGGTTGAGCTTATTGATTTGTTCAAGCAGATGGCTGTCCTGGCCGAACAATTGCGCTTCGGCCTGCAAACCAATTCGCGAGGCCACCACGCCTGTGCCAAAACGGTCGTCCAGTGCGGCGGTAAACAACACCACATGCATGCCCCGCTCTTTGTAGTTGTAGGCGGACTGCAACAGAGAGGTGGATTTACCGGCATTCATTGCCGAATAGTAAAAATACAGTTGCGCCATAACTCTCAGTACACCGGGCAGATAAAGGACCGCTATTGTGCCGTCAGTTGCCCTGAAAGTCACTTTGGCATGGTGCTTACTATGGGGGATAGGTTAATAGAAGACTGGCGAATTGCTGTTGGATTTGGCCAGTCAGTTGCCGCTGCGTACAAAACGGCGGCTATCAGCGCTGACTGGCCTGGCCGTGTCTTTGCTATTGCCGGAATACAACAGGCCCAATTGCTTCAGAACAATACTATATGCACTGGGGGCTTTTTCTGCAGTCTTTTGTGGTTTTTCGTTATTGGCACCAGATTTCATGGCAAGCTCACGTCTAATGGTCATCTCAGGGAAGTAAATACTAACCCAAATAGGTATATAGCAGAGTATGCAATTTATACTAAGGGTATGCGTTATGGGTATGGTAATACTTTGCCGTTGTGGTGAGCTCGACAGTGGACAAAACATTCCCTTAGAATGCAAACTCTACACTGAGCTCCCTTCCTTAGGGGATTGATAGTTTGGAAAAGCTATTTAGCATTGCTAATGATGCGTGCTATCGGTTGCCAATCTCCAATAATAAGACCTTGCCATGCATCTTAAGAATCTGTTTATCGCCATTTTTGCCCAGACATTACTTGCTTCAACCTCTTGTGCTGCTGACCGTGCTACACCCATTGATATCAATGGAACCTGGCAGACGTCGGGGTATGGTTATGTATTTGATGTGGACTTTCCCAATGTCGCCATTTATGAACTGACAGCTGTCAGTTGTGTCGAAAGTGGCCTGCAGGCCAGTGCCATTAAACTGGATTCATCGCTTTCACAGCGTGCCAGCTTTGCGGTGAAAATTGACGGTTTTATTAATGCCGAGATGGAAATCGCTCACACTGACAGTCCTGATGAGGTTGTATTTCACCGCACTGATACCGCCGCCACTATGCGGGCTCAGCGTCTTAAAACGTTGCCCGCACTGTGCAACCACCCCAAGGACAACTCCGCTGATTTTAGCTTGAAGGTCTTTCTGCAGACCTTTAAAGAACATTACCCTTTCTTTGTTGAAAAGGACACAGATTGGGCGACGTTTAGTCAGGTGGCGTTACCCCAAGGGAATACAACTGATACAGAGTTATTCGGGCAGTTGGTTTCCCTGGTAGAACCGCTTTACGATTCGCATGTGGCAATCGTGGCGGCCAATCTGGAACAGTACTTCTTTGGCGAAGGCCGTCTGTCAGATGAAAGTGCTTATGATCACATTGATAAAGCTTTTGCCAATGTCGAAGCCAATTACCTGATGCAGCCACTTGTGTCATTTTGCCAGGACCGGCTGGGATTCGCCTTGTTGCCGGGTAATGTTGGCTATTTAAGAGTGAAGGCATTTTCAGGGTGCAGTGAAACGGGCCAATTTGCGGACGATGAGTCCGGCTTTGGTCAGGCACTTGATACTATCTTCACTGACATCAAATTTAGCGCGCTGGTGATTGATCTTCGCGATAACAGCGGCGGTTCCGGTCGCCTGGCGATTCAACTAGCACAGCGCTTCGCCCAGCACACCTATATTGCCTACAGAAAACAGGCAGCGGTAGATTTTGCTGCTAGTAACGCCTGGACTGAACCGGAAGCCATTTTGGTGGCGACAAATGGTCTGCCTGGTTTTAATGGCAATATTGCCTTGTTAACCAGTTACCAGAGTATCAGTTCTGCCGAAGCATTCGCCATGGCGCTGATGCAACGAAGTCCCAAGGTGGTGCGTATCGGTCAGCGAACCCGCGGCGTGTTTTCAGATATTTTGCCGCGCACATTGCCTAACGGCTGGTTGTTCGGCCTGCCAAATGAAAGGTATCTGGATGCCAAGGGGAACAGTTATGACGAGCAGGGTATTCAACCGGATATGGAAATCAGCAATAGCAAAGGCGATCTTGAAAATGGTCAGGATAAAGTATTGGAGGCAGCGCTGAGGCATCTGCAAAACACACAATAGTCCCCTGAGCTATTCAGTGGCCTGGTGAGGCAGTTCGTGTAAAGACTTTGGTTGCTTATGCCAATGTATACAGCATGTTGTAAACCGTTTATCGCCAAGCTCTAATGGCTTGCCACACGCCACACGCCACACGCCACACGCCACACGCCACACGCCACACGCCACACGCCACACGTTCAGCAAAAAATCCCTCTTGCATTGCACGCAAAACGATCTATTATGACGATTCGTCAAGTTGACGATTCGTCAAAAAAATGAATTTCAGATTAAGTTGCAATAAAGACAACGAGCGTTGTCTGTTTAAAAAATTCAAAAACAAACGCCAGCAGGCCATTGCAGAGCGTGAGCAGGAACTGTTGTGCCTGGCGGAAAAACTGATGGAGGAGCACGGCTTCAGCGGTCTGACCATGGATAAGCTGGTGGCAGCCTGTGATTATTCCAAAGGCACGGTATACAACCATTTCTCCAGTAAAGAGGATCTGATTTGCGCATTGTGCAGCAAATGTATGACCCTTGAACTGGAACTGTTTGCCCGTGCCATTACCTTTGACGGCAACGGCAGGGAACGGGTATTGGCGGTCTGTTTTGCCTACTGGTTGCATGCAGTGTTAAACCCCACGCTGTTTTATTGTGTGCTGATAGCCAAAACCCCGGCGGTGGCAGAGCGGGCATCCCCTGCGCGGCTGGAAGGCCAACTGGCGCTGGAAATGCAGCTGTCAGACACCTGCAACAGCCTGTTTGCTGCTGCAGTTGACAGTGGTGATCTACCCAAGCCAACCAGCCTGCCTTTTGAAGCCTTTAGTTTTGCTGCCTGGGCCACGGCTTTTGGCACCAATGCCTTGTTGCAGGCTGCCAGTACCTCACAATTGATTAAGGGGCTGGATGCACAGCAGGCGTTGTTGTTTAACACCAACCTGCTGCTGGACGGTATGCAATGGACACCGCTTAGCAGCCAATGGAATTACCAGGGAAGCTGGCAACGGATTGGCAAGGAGTTGTTTGCCGATGAGCTCAGAACCCTGCAGCTAAATAAGCCTGAACAGGCATAGTGAGGATAAGCAAATGAGAACAATCTGGTTGAGTACCATATTGCTGCGGCCCTGGCTGACTCTGTTAGTGGGGATGTTGTTAATACTGGCGGCGGGTTTTGGTGCCAAGGATTTGTATTTTCGCGGCGACTACAAGGTGTTTTTTGCTCCGGAAAATCCACAGATGCTGGACTATGAGGAGTTGCAACGCATCTTCACTAAGAGTGACAGTGCCAGTATTGTTGTCGCCCCCGACAGTGACGATGTGTTCCAACCTGATACCTTATTGCTGGTTCGGGAACTGACCGATGCGGCCTGGCAAATCCCTTATTCGACCCGGGTTGACTCCATTGCCAATTTTCAGCACACCTCGGCCGAAGAAGACGAGTTGCTGGTCGAGGATTTGTTTCTGGATCCCGCCTCTATGAGCCCAGCGCAGATCCGCGCGGCCAAAGCCGTAGCCTTATCTGAACCGAATTTGCTGGACAAAGCCATTTCCCCAAAAGGCCATGTGACCATGCTGAACATTACTGTGCAATTGCCTGATGCCGACCAAACTCAGGCTGTACAGGAAATTAGCCAGCAAGTTTTGGCACTGACCGAGCGCATGGGGCAAAAATATCCTGGGCATAGTTTCTATCACACTGGCGTGGTGTTTATGAACAATGCCTTTGCGTCAGAAGCGCAACATGATGCCGAGACCCTGGTGCCTATGATGTTTGTGGTTATTGTGCTGGTGCTATGGTTATTACTGCGCTCTTTCACCGGAACCTTGTCCACTGTTGTTGTGATTATTACCGCCATTGTCGCCACTATGGGCATGGCTGGCTGGATGGGCATGTTTTTAAGCACGGCCACAGTGAATGTGCCGACGTTAGTGATGACACTGGCGGTGGCAGATTGCGTGCATGTTATTTCTTCCATGCTGTATGCTCTGCGTCAGGGTAAGGACAAGGCTGACGCCATCCGCTACGCCATGGAACTGAACCTGATGCCTATTTTTATCACCAGCGTGACTACATCCATTGGCTTCTTAACCATGAATTTTTCAGATGTGCCGATTCTGGCAGATCTGGGAAATCTGACAGCCATTGGCGTGATGCTGGCATTTCTGTTTTCTGTCACCTTGCTGCCCGCCCTGTTGTTGTTATTGCCTATGCGGGTAAGCAACAAGCAAAAAGGCAAGGACGGTGCTATGGAGGCATTTGGTGAATGGGTAATCAATCATTATAAAAGTTTGTTGCCGCTGTCGGTATTGCTGACCCTGGGCGCCGTGGCGGCCACCCTGAATAACAACATTAACGATGAAGCCACAAAGTATTTTGACAGATCGACGGCCTTTCGTCAGTCCACCGATTTTCAGCAGGATAATATCAGTGGCATGTCGACCATGGATTTTGGCCTGTTTTTTTCCGAGCCTTCGGCCCTGAACAAACCTGACAATCTGCAATTGGTCGAGGATTTTACCCGTTGGCTAAGGGCCCAGCCGGAAGTTGATCATGTCAGCAGCATCAGTGACACCTTTAAGCGCTTAAATAAAAATATGCATGGGGATGACGACAGCTATTACCAATTACCGGCCGAGAGAGAGTTGGCCGCCCAATACCTGTTGCTATATGAAATGTCGCTGCCCTTTGGTTTGGACCTGAATAATCAGGTCAATTTGGATAAGTCGGCCACTCGTGTGATGACGACACTGAAAAATCTCGGCAGTAAAGAATTTACCGAGTTTGAACGCCACGCCAGGGACTGGATGGCAGAACATGCGCCGCAGGTCACTGTCACTGCTGGTAGTCCGTCACTGATGTTTGCTCATATTGGCGAGCGCAATATGGCCAGTATGATTGAAGGCACGGTGTTGGCGCTGATTCTGATCTCAGGTCTACTGGTGTTTGCCCTGCGCTCCTGGCGTATGGGCGCCATCAGCTTGTTACCCAACCTGTTACCTGCAGGAATTGGTTTTGGTATTTGGGGATTATATTCCGGGCAAATCAACATGGGTTTGTCGGTAGTCATGAGTATGGCACTGGGCATTATCGTTGATGATACTGTGCACTTCCTGAGTAAATATCGACATGCCCGCGGAGAAGGGGCCAATGCCGAGCAGGCCGTGCGCTATGCTTTTACCAGTGTGGGTCGGGCATTGTGGATCACCACCCTGGTACTGGTGATGGGTTTTTCAGTGTTGGCGATGTCCAGCTTTGCCTTAAACGCCGATATGGGTATGCTCACCGGCATTATTATTCTGGTGGCGCTGGCGGTGGATTTCCTGTTTCTGCCAGCCTTCCTGATGGTTTTCGATAAGCAAAAAACAAACACAGAGGATAACGCGGATGATACGGACAAAAAGCTGCAAACTGCTCATTAGTGCACTACTCAGCCTGTTGGTGGTGGCTCAGGTACAGGCTCAAAGCGCCGAAGAAAAAGGCCTGGCCATTGCCAAAGAGCGAAAAAGCCGGGATTTGGGCTGGCAGAACAGTCAGGCTGAGGCCAGTATGATCCTGCGTACCGCCAACCGGCAGGAAATCGAAAGGCGCATGCGTTTACTGACGCTGGAAATGCAGGACGACGGTGACAAGGGCCTGACTATTTTTGATCAGCCAGCGGATGTGAAAGGCACGGCCTTTTTAAATTACTCCCATGCGGTGGAGCCTGACGAGCAATGGATGTACCTGCCTGCGTTGAAACGGGTAAAGCGTATTGCTTCGAAGAATAAGTCAGGACCTTTTATGGGCAGTGAATTTGCCTTTGAAGATCTGAGTTCTTTTGAGGTGGAGAAGTTCAGCTACAAATACCTGCGTGATGAAAAGTGTCATGATCAGGATTGTTTTGTGGTGGAGCAGATTCCGGCCTATGAACATTCAGGTTATACCCGACTGGTTACCTGGTTAGACAAAGAGCACTACAGAGCTCACAAGGTGGAATTTTATGACCGTAAGAACAGCCTGTTGAAAACCCTGACCATGCATGACTTTAAGTTGTATCTGGATAAGTACTGGCGGCCCATGAAGCTGTCCATGCAGAATCATCAAACCAGAAAAAGCACCGACCTGGTGACCCATGAACTGAATTTTCGCACCGGTCTGACAGAAGATGATTTCAGCCAGGCGGCGCTGAAGCGCGCCAGATAGGAGGAAGGGTGAAAAAATCGCTAACGGCTGTGGCGCTGCTGATGGCCTGCGGGGCATCGGCAGACACCCAGACATATGTAAAAGCGGCCCTGGAGCAACGCTTTTATTTTCAGGACGGGTTGTACGAGCAACAACATGACAGTGATATCTCGGTATTTGTTGAGCCGGAGTTTTATCATAGCTGGAATGACGGTAGCGACAGCCTGAATGTTAAACCCTTTTTTCGTTACGACAGCCGCGACAGTGAACGCACCCATATGGATATTCGCGAACTGATTTGGCTGCACGTGGGCGATGAATGGGAAATGCGCGCCGGTATTGGCAAAGTGTTCTGGGGGCAGACTGAATCCCAGCATCTGGTGGATGTGATCAATCAGACCGATTTTATTGAAGCCATTGATGCTGAAGAGAAGCTGGGACAGCCCATGGTACAGTTTTCGCTGGTCAAGGACTGGGGAAATCTGAGCCTGTTTGCCTTGCCTTATTTTCGTGAGCGCACCTTCAGCGGTGTGGAAGGGCGTTTTCGGTTGCCACTGCGGGTGGATACCGACAATCCCCTGTTTGAATCTGCAGACGAGGAAAAGCATCTGGATTGGGCCGTTCGTTATATGGGCTATCTAGGTGACCTGGAGTTGGGTTTGTCCTGGTTTGATGGCACCAATCGCGAGCCGCTATTGAAGCCCGCCATGAACGGACAGGAAGCCGTGTTAAGACCCTATTATGGGCAAATGCAACAGGCCGGGCTGGATATGTTGATGGTCTCCGGTGCGACCTTGTACAAGCTGGAAGCTATTCATCGCAAAACCGAACTGGACAGCTACTACGCGCTGACGGCCGGATTTGAGTACACCTCGGTGGGGGTGCTGAACTCGGTATACGATATCGGCTGGTTGATGGAATACCAATACGACGAACGGGATGAACAGGCTACCAGTCTGGGCCAGAACGATCTGATGCTGGGGACCAGGCTGATTTTCAACGATATCAATGGTACCGAACTGCTTATTGCCTTTATTCAGGATCTTGATGAAAGCGGCAGTCGCAGTGGCTATATTGAAGCGTCCAGTCGCATTAACGACCATTGGAAATGGCGTATCGACGGTTGGTTTTTCAGCTCAGATACCGAGGAGGATCGGGCATATATGCTGCGCCGCGATGATTATCTGCAATTCAGCCTGGAGTATTATTTTTAGCACTGCACAGGGCCATTGGCCGATAAATTGTCATGCAATTGTGGCACAATGGCGCTTTTATCGAGCGTAGGGCCTGATGCAAACACTGACTATTCTGGTTGGCTCCACCAATCCCGTCAAAATTAATGCGGTTGAAGGGGCGTTTTCTGCCCTTTTCCCCCAGACCCTGATTCAGTGCCAGGGGCTGTCGGTGCCATCCGGCGTCCCCGACCAGCCAATGAATGAGGCCGATACCCGCCAGGGCGCGGTAAACCGGGTTATTGCCTGTCAGCGTCAGGCTGAGGCGGATTACTATGTGGCCGCTGAAGGTGGTGTGGATGAGTTTATTGATGGTCCTGCCACCTTTGCCTATGTGGTGATCGCCGATAAGCATAAACAATCGGTTGGTCGCAGCGCCAATCTGCCGTTGCCACCGGTTGTCTGGCGGGCCTTGCAGGCCGGTGAAGAGCTTGGCCCGGTGATGGACCGGCAATTCCAACAAACCAATATCAAGCACAAAGGTGGCGCTATTGGGCTGCTGACCAATGGCCGTGAAACCCGTCAAAGTGCTTATCATCAGGCGCTGGTACTTGCCATGGCGCCGTTTTTACACCCGCAACTCTATTAAGGAGACCTGATGCAGTACCCCTGGATCCTGTTTGATGCTGACGACACCTTGTTTGATTTCGACGCCTTTGCTGGGCTGAAACTGGCTTTTTCACGTTTTGAACAGCAGTTTGACGATACAGATTATCGAGATTTTCTGCATATCAGTATGCCGCTGTGGCGCCAGTACCAGGACGGAGAAATTACTTCAACAGAGTTGCAGCATCGTCGTTTTGCCCCCTGGGCGCAGAAACACGGCATACAGGCCGGGCAGATCAATGAGTTTTTTGTGGATGCCATGGGCCAGACCAGCAAGTTATTGCCGGGCGCTCGCGAACTGCTGGAAGCCATTAGCGGTAAAGCCACGTTGGGGATTATTACTAATGGTTTCACCCGTATGCAGCAAATTCGTCTGGATAACAACGGCGTCAGTGAGCATTTTCAGCATCTGGTGATTTCCGAACAAGTGGGGGTGGCGAAACCTCATAAAGGGATCTTTGAACACACTATGGCACTGCTGGGTAATCCGCCCAAAGAGCAGGTGCTGATGGTCGGCGATAATCCCCATGCCGATGTGTTGGGTGGCCTGAATGCCGGTATTCATACCTGCTGGTTGAATATGCAAGGGCAGGTGCGACCCCAGGGCATTGACCCGCACTATGAGATCACTGATCTGTTCCAGTTGCGGGATTTGTTGGTCAACGCAGCTTAACTAAGGCTGGCGGGAATGCTGATTTCGAGTGCGCCAGCACAAAGATCGGTCAACTGGCGCAAGCATTGTTCTTTCTGCTCATTGGCCACGGCGAAATGCATCTCCACCTGCTGGTGGTAATGGATCTGCGGTTCGCTGATATCAAACTGCCCCAGGCAATGGCGAACATTGGCTTCCAGCGCATAATCAATGCGTATATGCACCTCGGTGCGTGGCACCTGCAATCTGGTGGGAAGTTCGTTCAGGGCACCGGTCACTGCATCGGAATAGGCCCGTTGTAAGCCGCCGGTGCCCAGCTTAATTCCACCATAGTAGCGCACCACCGCCACCACAATTTCTCCCAGGCCGGAATGCTGCAACACCTTGAGCATGGGGCGGCCTGCGGTGCCGGACGGTTCACCGTCATCACTCATGGACATCAGGGTAGTGTTGGGCGGACCGGCGATATAGGCCCAGCATACATGGGCTGCTTGCGGGTGTAATTGGCGTTGCAGGCGAATAAAGTCTTCCGCCGACTGCCGGTTATCGGCATGTTGCACCAGACACAAAAAACGGCTGCGCTTGATGTCAAATTCGTATTGATGGGCGGCGGCGGGGACTGAATACACGGAGAGCATGGCCGGTTCCTGGCTGCGAAAGGCCGCTATTGTGCCACAAAACCGCTCGCTATGCAGGATATGCGTTTGCTCGTTCAGCCGGACATGGCGGCCAACCCTGCCTGAAGCCGGGTACTATCCAGGCTGGTTTTAAGCCAATCCAGCGCAGTCTGGCGGTCAAAAAAATTACGCATTAGCAGCTTCTGTTTGTCGGCGTATTCCTGAATAAGCTGCTGGCGGGTATCCAGATCTTCCACCACCCGGGCGATTTGCAGATTACATAACAAGGGTTCAAGGCGATCCAGGGTATACAGGACGCTGGCGCTGTCATAGCTGAGGCTGACTTTTCGCAAGTCTACCAGCGCCTTACGGCAATGGTAACGGCCAGACAGACAATGCAGTTTATTGTACAAAGCCAGAATGTCACCGGGTTCAGCCAGTCCGCTGGCTTCAGTGACAATCACCCCTAGCGACTCATCATAGCAGTGCGTTGCAATAAATCTCACGCGTTACTCACAGACATCCAGCCTATTCAAATATTTAGCACATAACGGCAAAGAGGCAAGGTTTACCCCTTGTGCAGGTCTGGCCGATAGTTAGTGCGGCTATTTTGTTGTTAGTAGTTATGTCGGCATCTGTTTTGTAAATAGGATGTTTGTTATGTTGCCAAGTCGAACACACCTGCACGGAAGAACAAAATGCTGAAAATAACAAATATATGCAAAACCTATCAGAACGGCGTCAAGGCCCTGGACAATGTCAGTCTGAATATCGACAAGGGCATGTTTGGTCTGCTTGGTCCTAATGGCGCGGGTAAATCATCACTGATGCGTACCATCGCCACCTTACAGCAACCAGACAGCGGCAATATTCAGTTCGATACGCTGGACGTGTTGCGTCAGCCCAATGCCTTGCGCCAGCGACTGGGCTATTTGCCACAGGACTTTGGGGTTTATCCGCGTATCAGCGCCTATGACCTGCTCGATCATCTGGCGGTACTAAAGGGCCTGACCAACAAAGCCCAGCGCAAGGAAACGGTGGATGGGCTACTGGCGCATACCAATTTATTTCAGCATCGTCATAAGGCGGTCAGTGGTTATTCCGGCGGAATGCGTCAGCGATTTGGTATCGCCCAGGCCTTGTTGGGCGACCCGGATCTACTGATTGTCGATGAGCCTACTGCCGGGCTGGATCCGGAAGAGCGTAACCGTTTTCATAATCTGCTGGTCAGTCTGGGTGAGCAAAAGGTGATTATTCTGTCCACTCACATTGTCGATGATGTGTCGGAGCTTTGCGCCAATATGGCGGTGCTCGGTGGTGGCCAGATTTTACTGCAAGGTAACCCCATTCTGGTCACGCAGGAGCTGGAGGGACGCATCTGGCGTAAGTCGGTGTCATTACAGGAAGCGGCGGAGCTGGAAAAATCGCTGCAGGTGATTTCCAAGCGCTTATTAGCGGGGCAGACCATTATTCATGTGTTGGCCGATCAGGCCCCGCAAGGCTTTGAATCTGCACCAGCCAATCTGGAAGATGTGTATTTCAGCACCCTGGATGCAGCCAGAAAGGCTGAGCGTCAGGCGCAGGCAGCCTGAGGAGAATAAGGATGTTTTTACATAATCTGGGTTTTGAATGGCGGTACTTTACCCGTCAGCCGTCTTTTATTGTCACTTGTCTGGTGTTTTTCCTGTTGCCGTTTCTGGCTATGACTATCGACAATGTGCAAATTGGTGGTAGCGCCAATACCAACTTTAACAGCCCGCAAACCATCGCGGTGATGACCCTGATCCTCGGGGTGTTCGCCATGTTTCTGGTGGTAAATTTTATCGCTAATACCGCTTTGCGTAATGAGCAGAGCCAGATGCTGGAAATTGTCAGCAGTAAGCCGCTCAAATTGCTCGGCTACCAGAGTGGGCGCTTCCTTGGCAGCTACCTGGTCTGTGTTACGGTATTTGCCATGGTACCGCTGGGCATTTTTATCGGCAGTCTGATGCCCTGGCTGGACAGCGAACGTATCGGTGCTAACCAGGTGAGTTACTACCTGACGCCGTTTCTGACCTTTTCCCTGACCAGTTTGCTGATGATGGCGGCTCTGTTTTATGCGGCGGCGTTAAGGTTCCGCTCTGTGGTGGCGGTTTACCTTACAGCAGTGGCGCTGTTTATTCTGTATATTATCTCCGGACGCTTACTGGATGAGCCTGAATACCGCGTGCTGGCGGCGTTGTCTGATCCTTACGGGCTGCGTGCTTTTAGTGACGTCAGTCGTTACTGGACTCCTTTTGAACGTAATACCCAGGTGGTGGGACTGGAAGGCGTGGTACTGCAAAACCGCTTGATCTGGCTGACAGTGGCTCTGCTGATATTGGGCTTGTTTGGCGGATTGCACAAACCATTGAGCCTGCCATCGCGTGGTGGCAAAAAAGCCACTAAGGCGGATAAATTTACGCCACCGCTAGCCAATCGCATTGATTACAAACCCTCGTCCAGCGTTGGGTTGGCACATTTTAGCGCCCGCACTGGCTTTGAAATTCGCCAGGTGCTGAAAAGCCCGGCCTTCTTCGTGTTACTGGCCTTTTCTTCCTTTAGTCTGATCAGCGATTTCTTTGACCCGGCAGCCTTATACGATGCGCCTAACTGGCCCCTGACCCAGGATATGCTCAATCTGATCCAGGACAGTTTCTCATTGCTGCTGGTGATTGTGGTGACCTGGTACAGTGCCGAAGCCGTGTGGCGCGAGCGCAGTGTTGGTATGGGGGATATTGTCGATGCCATGCCGGTATTTAATCTGCATTTCTGGTTGTCGAAGCTGTTGGCCGTGTGTCTGGTGATTTTACTGCTGTTATTTGGTGGGGCGTTGGTGACCATGGCCTATCAATTGATAAAGGGGATGGACGACCTGGAGCTGGGGCAATATCTGGTCACCATTTTGGGCTTCCAGGCCCCGACCTGGCTGTTGCTTACCGCTCTGGCGTTCTTTCTGCAGGCCATCAGCCCGAACAAATATGTGGGGATGTTGCTGTTTGTGGCTTATTTCTTTATCTCTCTTGGCCTGGGGGAGATTGGACTGGAGCATAGCCTGTTTAATTATGCCGCCGCACCGTCCCTGCAATACTCTGATATGAACGGTTATGGCTGGTTTGTCACCAGTCAGCTTTGGTTTATGGGCTATTGGTTGAGTCTGGCGGTGATCCTCGGGGTGGTCAGTTACGGTTTATGGCAGCGTGGTCCGCAGATGGGGCTGAAGTTCAAGTTGCAGGCGTTGCCGCTGGTGTTGGGGAAAACCGCCCGTGCTGTGCTGGCCGCGGCACTATTGGTGTTTGTCGGACTGGGCAGCGGCATTTACTACAACACTGTGGTGTTGAATACCTATCTGACCAGCGAGCAGGGCGAAGATCTGCAGGAGCGCTATGAGCGCGACTTCGGCCACCTGGAAGATGCGGATATTCCTGCCGTGACCGCGGTGGAAGCCAAGGTGGATATCTTCGCAAACCAGCGTCGCATTGAGGCTAGCGCTGAATTGGTGCTGACCAATAAAACCGATCAGGTGATAGACGCCATGCTGGTGAACTTGCCCCAATACAGCCCCAGCTATCGTCTGCAGATTGAAGGGGGAGAACTGGGAGAGGTAGATAAAGCCCTGAACCTGGCCAGCTTTACCTTCACCAAACCGATGCAGCCAGGCGAGCAGCGTACAGGTAAGGTTGAGGTGGTACGCCAGATAGTGGGGTTTGAAGACGGCAGTGGCGACCCTACGTTGGTGAAAAACGGTACCTTTATCAACAATTATGAGCTGTTTGGCCAGTTTGGCTTTGCACCCGAGCGTAAGTTAAGTGACAAGCATGAGCGCCGTAAACGCGATTTACCTGAGTTGCAGCGCGCTTATCCACTGGAAGACAGCCGTCATTATGCTGACAGTTTCTTTGGTAAAGGCGTGGGACTGATTGACTTTGCCGTCACTCTGTCCACCGACGCAGAGCAAACCGCCATTGCCCCGGGCTATCTGACCCGCCAGTGGCAGGATAATGGCCGACAGTATTTTCGCTACGAAATGGACAGTCCGATGGTCAATTTCTATAGCCTGATGTCGGCACGGCTGGCGGTAAAAAAACAGCAGTACAAGGGTATTGATATCGAGGTTTACTATCATCCGGCCCACCACTGGAACGTGGACAGGATGATGGAATCGGTACGCGATTCACTGGACTATTTCACTGAGGCTTTTGGCCCATACCAGCACCGGCAGATGCGTATTATTGAGTTTCCTGGTTATCGTTCTTTTGCCCAGAGTTTTGCCAATACCGTGCCTTACTCGGAGCGAATCGGGTTTATCAGTGATCTGCGCGATCCGGAGCATATTGACCCTGTGTACTATGTGACGGCCCACGAAGTAGCGCACCAGTGGTGGGGACATCAGGTGGGGGCGGCGAATGTGCAGGGCAGTGCCATTATTTCCGAAACCTTGTCACAGTACAGTGCGCTGATGGTGATGCAGCACAAATACGGCGAGGCTAAAACCCGTACTTTCCTGACCTATGAGCTGGATCGGTATCTGCGCGGCCGCACCCAGGAACTGATTGAGGAAATGCCGCTGGCCCGCGCCGAAGGCCAGAATTATATACATTATCGCAAGGGCTCGGTGGTGATGATGGCGCTTAAGCAAGCCATGGGCGAAGCGCAACTTAACGCTGCACTTAAGCAGATGGTGCAGAAGTGGGGCGGCCGGGACGATCGATATCCTACCACCCTGGATCTGATGGCGGAGTTAAAGGCCAAGGCCGATGAGCCCACTCAACAGTTGATTGATACCCTGTTTAAGCAAATCAGCTTGTATGAATTACAGGCCACCGACGCCAAGCTCAGCGAGGCTGAACAGGGCTTTAGCGTGACGCTGAATGTCAAAGCCGCCCACTATGTGGCTGACGGTCAGGGCGAAGAGCAAGAACAGCCTATGCAACAGTTGGTGGACATTATGCTGTTTAAAGGCGATCCGGATGATTTTGGTCAGCAAAGTCAGATAGTCTACCGTGGCAAGCATTTGCTCAAGTCTGGTGAAAACCAGGTGGTGCTGCAGGTGGATACTGAGCCTGACTATGCCGGGGTAGACCCGCTGGTCACCCTGATTGACAGAGATACCGACAACAATATTATTCGCATCAGCCGTTAAGCCTATGCAGGCCGCGCGCTGTGTGCGGCCTGTCTTTATTCGTTACTTTCAGACTGAAAAAACGCAACCCTTCTGCCTACTTTCATAATATCTATGGCATTGATTGAGAACGTCTTTTTCCGTTTTAATCTGGCACTGTACTTTCAAAGGGGCAGCGCCGCACGCAGTTGGTAGCAGTTGCCCCATCAGCTGCGGAAAAAACCATGACAAAGATGAATGCCTTGTGTCGCTGGCTTTGTTGCATAGCTTTGGTATCACCACAAGCCATGGCGCAGGCCCCGTCTGTAGGGCTGCACACCCTGGCGGACTTTCCTGTTGGGGTGGCGGTGCCGATTGACCCCTGGCCAAACAGTGTACTGCAAAGCCCGCAGCGCCAAGCATTGGTAGAGCAGCACTTTTCCAGCCTGACTGCTGAAAACGGCATGAAAATGGCTTACCTGCAACCCGAGCCTGGTCAGTTTGAGTTTGGCGCCGCCGATGCCCTGTTGGCGTATGCCAAAGCGCATGGATTGATACTGCATGGCCATGCTCTGGTATGGCATACCCAGGCTGCGCCCTGGATGGATGCCCATCAGGGGCCGGCCGGCAGTTTTACCGAGATACTGGATGCGCATATTCAGACAGTGGCTGAACATTTTGCCGGGCAGGTACACAGTTGGGATGTAGTCAACGAAGCCTTTACCGATGACAGCCCCAGTGCATATCGCTCCACCATCTGGTTGGACAATATAGGCCCCGGCTACATTGAACGGGCATTTCGTCTGGCCCGGGCCGCCGATCCCAGTGCCGAGCTTTATTACAATGATTACAACATCAGCGGTGCGCTGCCCGCCAAACTGGAGCGGGTGCTGGCGATGCTGGACGACTTTCTGGCCCGTGGTGTGCCGATTGATGGTCTGGGCTTTCAGGTACATATCGACACCGACTCTCCGTCACTTTCCGCCATGTATGATGCCTTTGCCAGTGCGGCAAAACGGGGTGTTAAAGTGCGTATTTCCGAGCTGGATATTGCTGTTAATCAATCAGAGCAATATCGCGCCTTAACCCCCGAACTGGCGCGCCTCCAGGCCGAGCGTTATCGACAGGTGGTGCAGGTTTATCTGCAGGCCGTGCCGCCGGCGCAACGCGGTGGTATCACCTTGTGGGGGCTGACCGATGGCGACAGTTGGATCCCCGGTTTTAAGCAGCGCCCGGACTGGCCGCTTTTGTTTGACGATAGCTTTGCTGCCAAGCCTGCTTTGGCGGGGATGGCCAACGGACTGAGGGGACAGCCATGAGATGCCGTATAACACTTGCCAGTTTGATGTTGACGCTGGGATTGCTGGGGTGCTCTGAACCGCCCGCCTTGTCGGCACCATCACCGGAGCCGCAAGCCAGTTTCCTGTGGTTTGAATACCAGGGCATGGACGAGGTGTTTGACGCTCCGCTGGCCCTAGATCGTTATCAAAACCCGGTGGCGGCTGGCTTCTTCCCCGACCCCAGTATTACCCGCAAAGGGCAGGACTACTATATGGCAGTATCTTCGTTTGCCTATACGCCTGGGGTTCCGATTCTGCATAGCCGTGACCTGGTGAACTGGCAATTGCTTGGCCATGCCCTGACCCGACCATCGCAACTGGACGTGGCGGGAGCCAGGGTATCCAGGGGGATTTTTGCGCCAACCCTGAGATACCACGACGGTCTGTTTTATATGATTACCACCCTGGTAGATAAGGGCGGTAATTTCTTTGTTACCGCCAGCGATCCTGCTGGCCCCTGGTCAGATCCGGTTTGGCTGCCGGAACTGGATGGTATTGACCCCGATATCTTTTTTGACGATGACGGCCGGGTGTTTATTGCCCACAATGGCCCGCCGCCGGGCGAACCTTTATATGAGGGGCACCGGGCCATCTGGTTGTGGGAGTTTGACCCCAAGTCGCAAAAGATTAAGGCCGATAGCGGCAGAATCATTGTCAACGGCGGCGTGGATCTGAGCAAACAACCTATCTGGATAGAGGCACCGCACCTGTACAAAATCAATGGTTGGTACTACTTGCTGTGTGCCGAAGGCGGCACCGCCGATGAGCATTCCGAGGTGGTATTTCGCAGCCACAGCCTGGACCTGCCTTTTAGGCCCTACAAAGGTAATCCCATACTGACCCAGCGCGATCTGGATCCGGCCAGACCTGCCCCTATCACCACTGCCGGGCATGCGGACATAGTACAAACGCCCCAGGGGCAGTGGTGGGCGGTGTTCCTGGCCACCCGCGCCTATGCACAGCGTTTCTACAACAGTGGTCGTGAAACCTTTTTGCTACCGGTGAGCTGGCAGGATGACTGGCCACATATTTTACCCGCTGGGCAAGCTATTGATTATCGGCCACAAAAACCGGATGGATTGGCAAACAGCCCGGTGGATGAAGCGCTGACCGGCAACTTCACCTGGCGGGATGAGTTTGACCAGCCCTCGCTTAGTCTGCACTGGAGCCAGCTACGCGATTTTAGTAGCCATTGGTGGCATATCCATAAGGGCAAGTTGTTGGTGAAGCCACAGACTGGCAGGCTAAATAGTGCTGAATCACTTAGCTTTATCGGCCGTCGGCAGCAGCATATGCATTACCGGGTCAGCACGGCACTAAACTTGTCCTCGACAGGCTTCTCGGCCGGACTGACGGCTTTTCAGAACGAACAATACCACTACTATCTTGGCGCTCGTCGTGTCGCACAAGGCATGCAGGTGTTTTTAGAGCAAGCTGCAGGGGATGACGGACAAGTGATAGTAACAACGCTGCTGGAAGTGCCCGCAAACGGCGACATTAACCTGGCCATTGAGGGCGATAAAGACAGCATCCGCTTTTCTTACCAACTGGGCGAACAGGCCTGGCAACCACTGGGCGGTACATTTGATGGCAAACTGCTGAGCACCCAGGTAGCAGGGGGCTTTGTTGGCACCATGCTGGGGGTGCATAGCCGTCTTGAACCTGTGGAGCCAGGGGTATGAAATTTCTGTCTGTCATGCTGGCGCTGACCGGGCTGTTGACTGCGCCACTTAGCGCGGCTGACTGGCTAACTGAACAACCTGATGCAAGCGCATTTACCCTGGTAGGGGCCAACAGCCAGGCGCGTCTGTATATCGATAAGGAAGCCTTGCCGGGCGTGCAACGGGCTGCCCACAATCTGGTCAGTGATATTGCCAAGGTCACAGGTAAAACACTGCTATTGGGGCAGCAAACTCAAAGTGAACAGCTAGTGATTATTGGCAGCCTTGGGCACAGCGCAGTGCTGGATCGTCTGATCGCCGAGGGCAAGCTGGATGTCAGTGCTATCGAAGGGCGCTGGGAAGCCTATCAGATTAAAACCCTGCAGCAGCCGTTGCCTGGGGTGAAACAGGCTTTGGTGATTGCCGGCAGCGACAAGCGCGGTGCTATTTATGGGGTGTATAGCCTGTCTGAAGCCATTGGCGTTTCGCCCTGGTATTGGTGGGCCGATGTGCCGGTGAAACGCAAGTCCAGTCTCTATGTTCAGGCCTCTGCGGCGATGGTGGATGCGCCGAAGGTGAAATACCGCGGTATTTTTCTTAACGATGAAGCGCCCGCCTTAACTAACTGGGTGAAAGAAAAATTTGGCGACTACAACGCCCAGTTTTATGTACATGTGTTTGAACTGCTGCTGCGCTTGAAAGCCAATTATATGTGGCCGGCTATGTGGAATAACGCCTTTGCCGATGATGACCCCAGCAACGCGCTGCTGGCGGATGAAATGGGTATCGTAATGGGCACCTCTCATCATGAGCCCATGATGCGCGCGGACAAGGAATGGAACCGCTATGGCGAAGGGCCCTGGGAGTATTCCACCAATCGTGACAATATCTATCGCTTCTGGCAACAGGGAGCGCAGCGGCATAAGCAATTGGAAAGTCTGTTTACCCTGGGCATGCGCGGCCAGGAAGACGAACCCATGAGCGAAGGCGAAAATATCGGCCTGCTGGAACAGATTGTGGCGGATCAGCGTCAGATCCTGTCTGACACCTTCACTGATGATATTCGTCAGGTGCCGCAGGTATGGGCTTTGTATAAAGAGGTGCAGGGCTTTTATGAACGAGGTATGCGGGTGCCCGATGATGTGACCCTGCTGTGGGCCGACGATAATTTTGGCAATATCCGCCGCCTGCCAACCGCAGAAGAGCGCAAGCGCAGCGGTGGGGCCGGGGTGTATTATCATTTCGATTATGTTGGCGGGCCGCGCTCTTACCGCTGGATTAACACCGTTCCTATTGCCAAAATCTGGGAGCAGATGCATCTGGCCTGGCAATATCAGGCGGATCGCATCTGGATAGTCAATGTCGGCGATCTCAAGCCCATGGAGTTGCCCACCGACTTCTTTCTGCGTATGGCCTGGAACCCCACTGCTTTTAGCGCCGCCACTCAGGCCGCTTTCAGCAAGCAGTGGGCCAGCCAGCAATTTGGCCCTGAATACGCAGCGGATATTGCCCGCATCCTCGATGGCTATATCCGCCACAATGGCAGGCGTAAACCCGAGGCGGTTGAGGCTGATACCTACAGTATTTTGCATTACAACGAAGCCGGGCGGGTGTCGACTGAGCTTAAGGCCTTAGCAGAGTTAAACCAGCAGGTGGAAAAGGCACTGCCGCCAGTTTACCAGGACAGCTATTTTCAACTGGTGGCCTATCCGCTGTTGGCCACTCAGGCGGTGTTTGAACTTAACCATAACCTGGCCCTTAACCGCCTGCACGGCAAGCAGGGGCGTGTGACCACCAATGACTATGCCAACCAGGTACGTTATTGGTTTAACCGCGATCAGCAACTGTCCGGGCAATATCACCAACTGGCTGATGGGCGCTGGAAGCATATGATGTCGCAGCCGCATATCGGTTATACCTACTGGCGTAATCCACCGGCTAACCTGATGCCGGTGGTGTCCACTTATGCACCGGCCGCAGAGCCGGTGGCCGATATGGGCGTGGCGGTGCAGGGCAGTGAATTGTCCTGGCCACTCAATGAACCCTTGGGGCAGGATTTGGCATTGCCGGATTTCACCCTGTACGGTCAGCAGCAGCGCTATATTGAGATATTCAATAAACAACTTAAACCTTTTACCTTTAACGCGGCGACGTCAGCGCCCTGGATAAGATTAAGTCAGACAACGGGCGATGTTAATCAACAGCAGCGCATTTGGGTCAGTATTGACTGGCAAGGTTTGAGCGAGGGAACGCATCAGGGCTGGGTGCACGTGCAAGGAACAGGGTGGGGGGGCGCACGTATTCTGGTAAAGGCCAGCAAAACCCCGCAGGCAGTAAAAGGTAACTTTGTGGAGGCCGATGGCTATATTTCCTTACAAGCATCCGATGCCACAATTTACGGCAATCATGCTCGCGCCTGGTGGGCACCCATCCCTGGTCATGGTTATGCAGGGCAGTCGGTGTCTGCATCTGCTCACGCCGATTATGTCTGGCAGAAGGACGAACCTGCCCCCTACCTGGAATTTCCCTTGTACTTATTCAGTCAGGGACAGTTTGATTTGCATCTGTGGCTGGCACCCAGCCTGGGGTTTGTGCCTGGCCGCGGCCTGCGGCTGGCGGTGGGGCTGGACGACCAGGTGCCGCAAACCCTGGATATCCTGTCTGATAGCAGTCAGCAAGCCTGGCAGCAATCTGTGCTGGACGGGCTGCGCAAAGTCACCACCCGTATCCATATGACCCAAGCGGGTCAGCACAAACTGCGTCTATATCTGCGCGATCCAGGGGTGGTATTGCAAAAGCTGATAGTGGATACCGGTGGTCTGCAACCCAGCTATTTGGGGCCACCTGCCAGTCTTTACATCAGGTAGTGTGGTGCTACCTGAAAGTGCTTGAAAACGTTTGCATATTTTTCTTTCTGTTCAATATCTGTTATTCGTGCTACACGGCTTATTTTCATTTTAGTAACAAACTGCTGGTGGGCAGTTTTCTGGTGAAATAACGGCATAACCTATTGAAAAATATTTGCTAAATGCTGTTGTTCTTTCAGCTTTGTCGCAAGCTCATTGTGTTTTTTAACATCCTGGTTTTTAAAATCTTGTAACTGAAAACGTTTTCATCTAAGGTTTGTGTTGCTGAATTGTTAAAAAAAGATAGCGAGTAACGTTTTTTTGCAAAATCAAAACACCCGGCTCGCCACTACAATCGCAGACAGAAATAACAATTCGGCCGGGTACTAGCTGGTGCTCCGGCCAGCGGGAACAGACCGACGCATACACAAGCTGAAGGGGTGTGGCAGGTATTAACCTGTGCGCATAGAAGGCGTTGGTTCACTCAATAAAGGCAAAGTGGGAACAACAACATGAACAAAGTAACAGTGTTTAACCGAACCACCCTGGCCAGCAGTATTTCGTTACTGCTGGGCACATCCCTGTCCATGCCGTTACTGGCGCAGGAGACGGCGGCGCAGGATGATGGCTCTGTGGAAGTTATTCAGGTCAGTGGTATGCGCTCCAGTCTGCAGCAAGCAACCAGCATTAAACGCCATTCCATGGGAGTGGTGGATGCCATTTCGGCCGAAGATATCGGCAAATTCCCAGATACCAATCTGGCAGAGTCCCTGCAGCGTATCAGTGGCGTATCGATTAGCCGTACTAATGGCGAAGGGTCTGAAGTCACTGTGCGGGGTTTTGGTGGTGACAATAACATGGTGACGCTTAACGGCCGTACCATGCCTGCTGCCACCACCTATGGGGCAGGCTCCGGTGCCGATGGCACCACCCGTGGGGGCAGTACCCGCGCCTTCGATTTTGCTAATCTGGCCTCTGAGTCGATTAAATCAGTAGAAGTGTTTAAGACCAGTAAGGCCGATATCACCACTGGTGGTCTGGGTGCGACCTTGAATATCATCACCGCCAAACCATTGGACAGTGAGGGCTTTGTGGCCAGTGCCGGTGTTAAAGCTGTACATGACACCACCAACCGCACCGGGGATGATTTGACCCCGGAACTGTCCGGTATTATGAGCTATGCCAATGACGAATCCACTTTTGGGGTGGGCTTGTCTTTCAGCCATCAAGAGCGAGATTCTGGCTATACCGGCGCGACGGTCAATGCCTGGAATATCGGCTACTGGGATGACAGTAATCCAGGTGGTGATTTGTATGGCAACCCTGGCGTGGACTACCGTAATGCGCCGCAGGATGGCCAATTATTTGCCCGCCCAAATGATATTCGTTATGCCTTCTCCAATACCCAACGGGTGCGGGATAACGCGCAACTTACCTTACAGTTTCGTCCCAATGATGCCCTGACCGCAGCAGTGGACTATACCTTTGCCGAAAATGAACTCAAAGAGCAGCGCGGTGAGATCACCAACTGGGTGCAGGGCGGTGGAAATACCCGTATTGTGGAATTTGACGACAGCGCCGTGAAAACTCCTGTGTATATTATGCAAGAGTATGATGGTGGGGTGGACGAAGGTTATGAACAGCAGTGGCGCGAACAGACCAATACGCTTAAATCACTGGGTCTCAACCTGCAATACAATGTGAGTGACTATTTCTCGCTAACTCTGGATGCGCACGACTCTGAAATGTACAGCCGTGGCACCGGCCCTCGCAATACGGGGGAGCTGGCCGTGGGCCTGGGCGCGCCCACCGTGGTATCCCGCGAATGGTTCTGGGGTATGGATCTGCCAACCTATAAGAACGTTTATGACGACAGTATTCGCGGCGCCAATAACAATGGGCAGGTGGATGCCGGTGATGTGGGCTCGTCTGTGGCGCGTTTACGTAACGCCAGCCAGAAGACCGAAATTTCACAGGTGAAACTGGATGGTCAATATGTGCTGGAAGACGGGCGCTTTGATTTTGGTGTGGAGCTGCGCACTATGGAATCCCGCTCCATGCAAACTGCTGGCCGCAATATAGATAACTTGGGCGGATGGGGTATTGCCTTCCCCGGTGAATTCGATGCTTATGGCCTGATCCAGCCTTTTGACCTGCCCGGAGAGTTTGACGATTACGATACTATGCCGGGAGGCTACGGTTTTATTGCCGATGCCAGAGCATTGTATGATGCGGCGCTGGAGCTATACCCTAATGCCAATCCTGCTCTGCCCACCGCCTCAGAGACGGCCTTATCCTTTGACAATACGGTGAAAGAAGAAACCCAGGCGGTGTATTTCCAGGTAGCATTAGGCGGCGAGCTGGGCGGTATGCCATTTGACGTACTCACTGGCTTGCGCTACGAAAAAACCGATGTAACGTCCACCTCGTTAGTAAACCCGGTGTATTTCTCCTGGGACAGTAATGATGATGTGAACCCGCATCCAGGCACAGGCGCGGAGCCTACCTCACTGGACAGTGACTACGATTACCTGCTCCCCAGCCTGGATTTCAGCCTGGATATTACTGAGGATCTTAAAGGCCGGTTCTCTTTCGGCAAAACCATTGGCCGGGCGGGCTTGGGTGACCTGGGCGTGTCGTACGGTAATTTTGGCGGCGGGGGCGGTTCCACCTTGCTTGGCGCGCAACCTACGGCCGATGGTTCCAACCCTGGTCTGCTACCACTGGAGTCGTCCAACTATGATCTGTCGCTTGAGTGGTACTACAGCCCGGACAGTTATGCCTCTATTGGTCTATTTCAGAAAAACGTCATCAACTTTATCGGTCGTCGGCAAGTAGATCAGAAGATTTTAGGGATTCGTGATGTGACCGGGGGGCCAAGAGCCCAGGCGGCCATGGATGCACTCAATGATCTGGGGGTACTGGTCGACAACACCTCGCTGTTTACCATGATGGTCATTCTGAATAATCCAACAGACTTCCCTGGTGGTGCAGGTGATTACAATAATCTGTCGCCACAGGACATCATAGATATTGAACGTGACTATGATCTGCTGGCCAACGAGTCGGATCCTGAAACGACCTTCCGTACCAGTATCCCGGATAACAGCCGCGAAGCCAAACTGTATGGTGCCGAGCTGGCGATTCAGCATTTCTTCGGGGATAGCGGTTTTGGTGTGCAAGCCAACTACACCATAGTACGCGGTGATGTAGGGTTTGACAGTGAAGCCGATCCGGATCAGGACCAGTTTGCACTGCTGGGCCTAAGTGACACGGCCAACCTGATTGCCATGTATGAGAAAGAGGGCTGGCAGGCCAGGGTTGCCTGGAACTGGCGGGATAAATACCTGGCTGAGGTGAATAAGGGCGCGGATCGCAACCCAAGATTCGTCGAAGCTTATTGGCAGATAGATGTGAATGTCAGTTATGACATCAGTGAGGACCTGACCGTGTTTGTGGAAGGCTTGAATATCACTGGTGAGAATGACCGGCAGCACGCCCGTAATGAAGCGCAGCTTTGGTATCTGACCGATTTAGGAGCGCGCTATCAGATTGGTGCCCGTTACGCATTCTAAAAGCAGGTGTCCTGTTATGACCTGAAATGTAAGAGCCGCTGGTAACAGCGGCTCTTGTCTGTTTGCGGTGCTGTACATTTGTTCGCCAGTACAGGCATAGTGGGGATACACAGGTTAAGTTGTTCAGGGGATAGTATTATTTATGCCGCAACATGTTTTGCTTAACAATATCAGTCATCAACAGACCCGGGTGTTGCACCGGTTTGCCGCGGAGTATGGTGACAATCTGGCCAGTGTGCCGGTGATGCCCAATGAATTTACCGAACTGCAAAAGGAATATCCGCTGCTGTTTCGTCGCCAGCAACCCAATGGTCCTTATCAGGCTCTGGCATTGTTAGGATTTGAAGCCGGCGAGAACCTGTTTCTGGAGCCGCAGTTGCCTTCAGGCTGGGCGGCCAGACAGATACCGGCGATGTTAGAGCGGGGACCATTTTTGATTGGTATGCAGCATCGCCAGGAAGACGGCCAGCATCAGGAGGTGGCGGTTATCCATATCGATATGGACCACCCTAAGGTTAACCAGCCGCAAGGCAGGGCGCTGTTTCTGGAATACGGTGGCAACAGCCCTTATCTGGAGTTTGTGTCAGCATGTTTAACCCAGCTCCATCAGGGCATGGCCATAGCGCCGCGACTTTATGCCTTAATCGAGGAACTGGATTTATTTGAGTCCATCAATATTGATATTGAACTGCACAGCGGCGAAAAACTGCGCCTGACCGGCTATGCCACCATCAGCGAACAGCGCCTGGCACAGTTGGATGCGCAAAAGTTACATGGCTTACACCAGGCTGGCGCTTTGCCACTCTGCTATGCGGCCATGGCTTCTCTTAGTAATATTCGGCAATTGATAGACAAGAAAAATCAGCGCCTGGGCCAGGCCGGCAAGGGGGCCTGATGCACGTCGACTATGCGCCTGTGCCCGTTATTAACAACCTGCCTCCTGGTCAGTTACCTGCAGATTTAAGTGGCTTTAGCCAGCCCGTGGTGTTTAAGGGATTAGTCAGTCACTGGAAATTGGTAGTGCTAGGCAGGCAGTCCAGCGAAGAAGCCGTGGCTTATCTTAAATCGTTTTATAACGGTAATCCGGCCTTTGTTTATCAGGGCGAGCCGGGGCTTGACGGTCGTTACGGCTATAACGACGATTTTACCCGGCTTAATTATGAAACCAGCCGCTTGGCGCTGGATGAGGTGCTGGACAGGCTGCTGGCCTGTCGGCAAACCGCCAACCCACCAAGTTACTATATTGCTTCCAATGTTATTGATTACAACTTCCCGGGCCTGAGCGCCGATAACCATTTAGACATACCCGTCAGGCCATCGCCGCAAGCCTGTGAACCGCCGGTGCCCAGTCTCTGGATAGGCAATCGCTCTGTGGCCCGCTGTCACTATGATGCCTCAGACAATATTGCCTGTGTGGTGTTGGGGCGGCGGCGTTTTACCTTGTTTCCGCCGGATCAGATCGCCAACCTCTACCCGGGGCCGCTCACGCCAACTCCCGGTGGGCAGGCCATCACCTCGGTGGATATTCATCAGCCGGACCTTGGCCGCTTTCCACGCTTTGCCGAAGCCATCAAAGTCGGACTCAGTGTCGAGCTGGAGCCGGGGGATGCTATCTATATTCCCAGTATGTGGTGGCATCAGGTGGAAGGGCTGGACAGTGTCAACATTCTGATCAACTACTGGTGGAGCGATGCGGCAAAATTTATGGGCTCGGCCATGAATGTGCTGCAGCATGCCATGCTGAGTCTGCGTGATAAACCAGCCCATGAAAAAGCAGCCTGGAAGCAGGTATTTGACTATTACGTGTTTGGCGATAGTCAGTTGCCACGAGCCCATCTGCCGGAGCAAGCCTGGGGGGACTTAGGGCCCATGACGGAGCTAAGCTCCAGGCAATTGCGCGCCAGGCTTATTAATAAACTCAACAGATAGGAACAGCCGTGCAGCAGGTTAAAAAAGTGGTAATTGCAGGAGGAGGAACAGCCGGATGGGTGACGGCCGCTGCCTTGTCCAAACAGTTGGCCAATCTGGTAGACGTGACGCTAGTGGAGTCGGAAGAGATCGGCACCGTGGGGGTAGGGGAAGCAACCATTCCGCCCATGCTGGTGTTTCATAAATTGCTGGGTATTGATGAACAGGCTTTTATGCGTGCAACCCACGCCACCTTCAAGTTAGGCATCAGTTTTGAAGGTTGGGGAGATATTGGGGAACGTTATATTCATCCCTTTGGCACGACTGGCAAGGGCAGCTTTCTGGCTGATTTTCAACATTACTGGCTGCATGGAAAGACGCTCGGAATCGATTACGCTATTGATGACTATTGCTATGAATTGCAGGCCGCCGAGGCTGGGCGTTTTGCCCGCTCCGACAGTTCCAGCATCAGTTATGCTTATCATCTTGATGCTGGTCGCTACGCCAAATTTTTACGTGAATTCAGTGAGCAGCATGGGGCCAGGCGAATCGAAGGACGCATCGCCAGGGTAGAGCAGGATCCCGACAGCCAACATATCCGTGCCTTGGTGCTGGCCAGCGGCCAGCGGGTGGAAGGGGATCTGTTTATCGATTGTAGCGGTTTTCGAGGCTTGTTGATTGAACAGACCCTGCAAACCGGTTATGAAAACTGGCAGCATTGGCTGCCTTGCGACAGTGCGGTGGTAGTGCAGACTGAATCCGCCGACACGCTGCCACCCTATACGCGTGCCATGGCCCATGACAGTGGCTGGCAGTGGCGCATTCCCTTGCAGCACAGGGTGGGTAATGGTCTGGTCTATAGCAGCGCTCACCTGGATGACGATAGTGCCCGTGAACGGCTGATGACCAATCTGGAGACCGCGCCACTCACCGAGCCACGCTTGATTCGTTATCAAACCGGTCGGCGTAAGCAGTTCTGGAATAAAAACTGTATTGCCATGGGCTTATCCAGTGGTTTTGTGGAACCCCTTGAATCCACCAGTATCTATCTGTTTATGAATGCGGTGGTGCGGCTGCTGAAACTGTTTCCCTTTAATGGCATGCAGAGCGCACAGGTGGATGAGTACAACAGGCAGTCCATTGTTGAACTGGAAAAAATCCGCGACTTTATTATTTTGCATTACCATCTGACCCGCCGTGATGACAGTGCGTTCTGGCGTTACTGCCGGACCATGGCCATTCCCGATAGTCTGGCACAGCGCATGGCGCTGTTCCATGAATGTGGCCAATGTTTTCAAAGCAGTGATGAATTGTTCAGGTTGGAGTCCTGGGTACATGTGATGCTGGGCCAGGGGCTGATGCCGCAGGGCTATAATCAACTGGTGGCGGCCGTGCCGGAAGCGCAGCTACGTCAGCATCTGCAGGGCATTCGTCAGACCATTGGGCAAGTGGTGGGTAAACTGCCCCCACATCAGGAATTTATCCGCCGTTACTGCCAGGCTGAAAAAAACTAGCTTATTGGCTCAGGCAGAGAGATTGGCAGGCGATTGGTGATAGTTTTGGGTTTGGCAAGACTGCGCTACTATTGTGGAATAAGGGAAAATATAGAGGGAACTTATATGCATCTGGTGCTGGCAATTCTTGGCGTAGTCGTCACTATATTAGTCTTGCTTAATCGCCTGCAACAAGGTGGCATTGACCTTGGTTGGTTGAATCCTTTCAGTTGGCATAGGCGCAGAAAATTCCGGCAGGAATATACGTTGTCCGCAGCCTATACCCTGGACAACCCGATGGATGTTGCGGCTTTGTTTATCGTTGGTGTGGCCAAACTAAATGGGGATATGAGTAAGGAGCAGAAGCAACGGATTCTGTCGTTGTTTCAGTCAGAGTTCCATCTTAGTGAGCAAGCCTCAGTGGAATTGTTAAGTGCCTCTGTGCATTTGTACGGCAGGGGGGATGAGGTACTGAACTATCCAGACAAAGTGCTGCACCGCAGTAAAAGTGCGTTTTCAACTGAACAGATTCAATCCGTGGTGTTTATGATGAATGAAGTGGCGAAGGTGGAAGGTCAGCCAAATGAGGCACAGCATAAGCTTATTGAAGGATTCGAACAATGTTTTCCCAAACTGGTAAAAGCCAGTTGGTAATGTCTGTTGGTTTGACGAGAAGATGGAGTGGTTTGCGATTGATTTAGGGGATGCCATGCTGGCACAAGGCCGGCTGACTGAGCTGGAACGCCAACTCGGCCTGGCCTGGCTTGGGGCCGGTCAGCCGGATACTATGCTGGCTGGCGTGGTAAGCCGCTCGCAGGGATTGCATTGTCTGACCACGCTGTTTTTAAGTGGCCCGCTGCAGCGCTTAGTGGCACTGCCTGATGCTGTACCTTGCCAGCATTTACCCGCCGATGTTCAGCCGCTAATCGGCAATTGGCCCAATATGGCCTGCTAGCCACTACCAGAGCCTACCCCGAATCACTGGAAAAACACCAGATACACTCTCGCAAAGCCGCTGAGAGCGCTAAGGTCAGAAGCATTTTAATCCAAAACTTTGCGTGTTCTCTGTGCCTTTGTGGTGAAAATTGATCTGCGCAAAGCATAAGAAAACCACAGAGGCACAGAGATCACAGAGTGGTTTAAGGTATTGTCACTGCGCGCCTGTCTTTGCGCCTTAGCGTCACTGCGAGAAGTATTTCATTCTCAGCCAAAGGCCTTTCTGACAGAGCCGCTGAGTTTGCCAGCAGAAGATCCAGAAATCTCGGTGGAATCTCCGTGCTCTTCGTGTCTCTGTGGTGACAATTATCTGCGCAAAGCATAAGAAAACCGCAGAGACACAGAGATCACAGAGTGGTTTAAGATATCGTTGCTGCAGAGCTATTCTTTGTGCCTTAGCGTCACTGTGAGAGGCATCAAGTAACAGCCGATATTTTCCAGTGAATCACAGTAACTCAGCGTGGGGTTTAAAGTTCAGGCCGCAGCGGCGGATAAAATCACCGAGGGTGGCCATTTCCTGCTGATAGGCCCTCAGGTCTGCAGGCTGCTGTAAAGGCCGGTTGGGGAAGATACCGTAACCGGCCAGCATACAAGCCCAGGACTTAGGCTGATAACTGCCGATTAAATTATGCTTGAGCATATCGCCAGCAAAATCCGGGCTATGATGCCAAAGGGTCAGGATCTGCTTTAAGTTGTCGGAGATCTGTTGATTGGCGGCATTGTCCCGCCAGTAGTCAGTGTCGGCGCGGCGGTTCATCTTGTAGTGACAGACAATATAATCACGAATACCGTCAAAGCGGCCGTTAATATTTTGGTTAAAAGCCTGCTGATATTGGTGGCTAAACTGACTTTGTTCAAAACACTGAATAAACTGCGCGATAGTATTAAATGACAAGGCAATGGCCGTGGCTTCAAGGGGTTCGATAAAGCCCTGGGATAAGCCAACCGCCAGACAGTTTTTATGCCAGTGCTTATCAACCCGGCCAACCCGCATGGCTAAATGCCTGGCCTCTACATCGGCGTCCAGCAAGCCTAAGTGCTGCCTTAACTCCGTCTCGGCCTGGTCGGCATTGATATAGCCGGTGCTGTATACATAGCCGTTGCCGAAGCGGTTTGTCAGTGGAATTTTCCAGGCCCAGCCGTTGGACAGGGCAATGGAGCGGGTTTCTACCGGCAATACCTGGGGGGCGGCGCTTGGCATCACTACTGCGGCGTCATTAAATAAACTGTCTTTATAACTGCGAAAACCGACGTTCAGGGATTTTTGCAGCAGTAGCGCCTGAAATCCCGAGCAATCAATAAAAAAGTCAGCGGCTAACTGCCGGCCATCGTTAAGCTGCACATAACTGAGGTTGCCAACCTGATCCAGGGTAGCCTCAGCAACATGACCAATCAGCCGGGTCACCCCTTTGGCCTGTGCCTGTTCGGCCAAAAACTGGCCGAGCCGGGCCGAATCAAAATGGTAACCGTAGGCCATGCCAAACGGAAAAGACTCGGCGGGCAAAGGGCCCAAATGCTGCCGGGTCAGATAGGTTTCGAGAAAATACCGATCCGGGTGCGCATCTACGTTCAGGCCCTGCATTCTGGCGCGGATATGTTTAAAGAACAAAGGCAGGGTGAAGACATCGTCTGTTTGTGCGGCAAAGGGATGAAAGTAAGATTCAAAGCCGGCAAGGCTCGACCAGTTGTCAAAGCTGATGCCATTTTTATAGGTGGCATTGCAGCGCGGCATCCATTGCTCGTCGCTGACGCCAATAGTATCAAAGAACAGTTTTAAGTGCGGGGTGCTGCCTTCGCCCACGCCTATAATGCCGATGTCCTCGGACTCTACCAGGGTGATTTCAACATCCTGCCATTTGCTGACCAGCAGATTGGCCGCCATCCAGCCAGCGGTGCCCCCGCCGACAATCAGGATTTTATTGGGTTTGCTGTTTGTCATCCTGGCGCTGCGCCCCTTTATTTTTGTAGTTTTCGGATAAAGTAATCTTTGATGGCCCGAATATAGTCGGGCGACAATTTACCCAGTATATGTTGCTGCTGCGCTGGAATGTAGGCGCAAGGATCGACCCCCTGTTTAAATAAGTAGTGGTCAAACATACAGCGCCAGGCATTGCGCTGTTTGGGGGTGAGATCGCGCATGGCCAGTAAAGCCAGGTTTAAACTGTCGATAGCACTGGGGGACACCGCATCCGGTGCTGATGAACCGTTCCACCAGTAATTCATCAGGGCATTGACCTTGTCCAGTGATTCCACATGGTGCCACCACAGCATAGGTATAAAGATGGCATCGCCCGGCCCAAGCTCGGCACTGTAGGCTGCGTCACGGGCATGTTGAAACAATGGATAACGCCCGAGGTCGGGATTGTCCACATCCACCAGACTGGTGGGGGCGCCAGCCGGGGTAAAGTTAAGGGGACCAGGATATAAATGACAGGTCTGCTCGGGGGGAAACAGGATAAAGCGCCGCCGACCGGTAACCACGCAGGCCAGATTGTCTGAGCCATCGTAATGGGTGCTGACAATACCTTGATTACCTACCCATAGCCGGGGTTCGAGATCAGGAAAATAATCGCTGCGGTTTTCCTCGGCCAGCCCCGGCAGGATCTCGCTGAGCCTGGCATTTTGCATGGAGATGGCCGGATACACTGATCTGTCCATCAGCTCTAGTAGTCGGCCTAAAAACAGATCAACGCGCTCTTCACCACTTAAGTAATTAACGTCGGTCATCTGCGCATTGTAATAAAAACGCTTATTGGCCGATGGCGGCGCTACCACCATTCTGGCCTTGTTGCCCTGATAAAATTTAAGTAAGTGATTAACAAAGCTTTGCGGTCCTTGTTGTGCTGAGATTACCAGCGGCCATTTTTGGGCAAAGCCGCGGATAATCAGCGGCTGTTGTTCAGGGGCAAGCTGATTAAAAAATTGCTCTGCGCTTAACGAAGAATATTCCGCAATGGCTTTGTACTTATGCATATCTCTACTTCTTGCCTGATTCATCCTTTGCCTGAAGTTTGTCTGCGAGCCGGACAATGGGTCTGAAGGTAGTCATGGTGGCTTGGCATTTTTTGCACCTCTGCGCGGATCTGCTGCCGGTTTTCATCAAGTAATCTGACCAGATCCTGACGGTTAAAGGCATCCAGCAAGGGGTGGTATTTGTTGGGGCGAATCTTCACGCCTTCTAAAATGGCGTACCAACTGTCGCAGCTAAAGAACTGGCCGCTGCTATGCGGTATTTGCCCGCGCTGCTTAAACAGGGCTATCTTGCTGGCCAGGGTCTCTGGCACCGGCATATCCTGGCACCAGCGCCACAAGGTACTGTCCTGTCGTTTGGAGGTGCAGTAATGCAGAATGATAAAATCGCGGATTTCCTGATAATCCTGATCAATTTTCAGATTGAAACCGTCTTGCACATCCTGGTCGAAATCCCTATCGGGAAAGTGCTGAATAAAGTGCACCAGGGTTTTATACACCAGGTGAATAGCCGTGGACTCCAGCGGCTCCAGGAATCCCCCAGCCAGCCCCAGGGCCAAACAGTTGCGCTGCCAGATCTTGTTGCGTTTACCCGTTACAAAGGGAATCACGCTGGGCTGATTAAGGACTTTTCCGGTTACCGTGCTTAGCAAGGTATCTATGGCTTCCTCGTCGCTGCAGAATTGGCTGGCATATACATAGCCGTTGCCGGTTCTGTGCTGCAGGGGAATGGCCCAGCTCCAGCCAGCCTGACGGGCCGTTGCCACAGTATAAGGTACCGGTGGCGCCTGATTTTCCGTTTGTATGGTCACGGCGCGATTGCAAGGCAGGTAGTGGGACCAGTCCTGATAGCCCACCTGCAGGGCCTGCTCGATAAGCAGTCCCTTAAACCCCGTGCAGTCGATAAAAAAATCGCTGCTAAGATTGCTGCCGTCATCCAGGGTCAGGCTTTGAATAAAGGACCTTTGGTCAACTATCACCTCTTTGACGGTGGCTTCGATTCGATTAACGCCGCGTGTCAGGCAAAGCTGGCGCAAAAAACGGGCAAGCTGAATGGCATCCAGATGCAGGGCGTGAGCATAGCTGGCTTGTACCCAGTTATTGGGATGCTGGGGACGCAGCATAAAACGCTGCTGCTCGGCCATAGTGGCTGCCGGGGAATAATCCAGCCAGTTTGAATCCTGGCCATCTGCTAATGATTTCAACCAGGCCTGATAAAAATCAAAGCCATTAATATCTTTACCGGTGCGACCAAATGGGTGGAAAAATTCCTCGCCAGGAACGGACCAGTCTGCAAAGCGAATACCCAGTTTAAAACTGGCGGATGTGGCCTGAATCAGGTCCTTCAGATTAATCTGACTGGCTTGGATAAAATCCATGATGGACGGCACGGTGGACTCGCCCACCCCGATACTGGCGATATCGGCGGACTCCACCAAGGTTAATTTTATGCCGCTGCCCCGTAACACAGTACAAAGCAAGGTCGCAGCCATCCAGCCAGCGGTGCCGCCACCGACAATACAGATGGATCTTAAGGCGTTTTGCATAATTCAACCATAGTGATACTCGCCTTTGCAATTACAGGCCTTAGAATGAAACAAACTGCGCAGTATTGCTACTGCGCAGTTTATATGGGCCAGGACCTGTTATCAGAAGGTGGCGCGCACAGTCAATGCATAGCGGCGGTCTGTGGTAAAGGTGAAGGCATCGGTTAGCTTACCGGCCTGATTCTGCTGGTACTGTGTTTCCGTATCGGTACCCAGCACATTACTGACCTGCAAACCCACTTTGACGTTTTCATTAATGGTATAGAACAGGCTCGCATCCATCATACCTTGTGCCTTGGAGTAAGCCGGTACAAACTCTTCAGACTCGCGCAAGGTCAGCAAGTATTCAGAACGCCATGTGTAGGCAAGACGGAAGGCAATATCGTCCTTCTCGTACATACCGACAATATTCAGGTTCTGGTCCGAATACCCCTGCAACGGCAAGCCGGTGAACTGCCTGAAGGTATTGCGATTGTCACTGATGGGCACACCTGCACCATTGAATTGAATGGCTTGAGTCGGGTTGGTGTTGGGGTCTTCCAGGCCGTCCTGATCAATATAGGTGTAGTTAAATTGCAGGCCTAAACCACTCCAGATCCCCGGCAACATGTCGTAAAACTGCGAGTAGGAAAGCTCTGCACCGCGGATTGTACCCGAGCCTGTGTTATCCGGGCCGTAAGCCGATACAGGATAGCTGGTACCGTCTACATCAATCTCCGTGGAAAATTGTCTGTTGCGGATAATGTTGGACAGTTTTTTGTGGAACAGTCCGAAGGTCAATGAACCCGCCGGGGCAAAATACCATTCAGCGGTTAAATCCAGATTGACCGACTCTTCCGGTTCAAGGAAGGCGTTGCGGGCATTGGCACTGATTTCGATATTGGTCAGATCAACCGTAGGGTTGGTTGTTTCGTCCTTGGCTTCGTTGGGGTTCTGATACACCTCTTCGTAGTCCAGGCTGACCACCATTTTATTGGCCGCGTCCACCAGACTTGGGTAATACAAGCCCTTGGATGCACCGAAACGCAACACCACATCATCAGACAGACCAAAACTTAAGTTCAGGCTGGGCAGCACGGTGGTGTAATCGGTGCCCTTAATGGTACTGGCAAAAGACTCACCCGATGCCAGCGCGAAGATGCTGGGATACTGGTTCAGCATCACCTGATAAAGGGAGCCTGTTTCATCGGTACCACGTCTGGAGGTGGCTGGTAAGTTGATGCCACCAGTGGATTCCAACTGGTAATTGACATAGCGCAGGCCGATGTTCCCTTTAACCGGAATATCAGACACTTCAATGTCAAAATTGGCGCGAGCATAAACTTCTGTGCGATCGGTCTTACTTGAACTGATATGACGGGGAGCAAAATGGCTGTGTACACGGTCGGCTAAGTCTTCATAGGGCAGGGCGCAACCACCGCTGCCGTCCATTGCGTTGCCTTGTGCACTCCAGGTGCCGCAACCGTCTCGCAGGGTTTGCTCATAATTCTGCGCCAAATCCATACGTGGGAACAGGAAGCTGTTGTTTGCGCCAATCAGCGTATTGCCGTTGTAGTGATCGGCAAAGCTGATACGGTCATACAGTTCGGGTACCACCTGGGGTGACGCGTTATAAGAAGCCTGCGCATTCCAGGGTGTACCCAATGCCTGCCAGCCTTCATAATCGGTATTGCGGACCGTCAGCTCTTTCTCTGAATAGTAAACACCGCCCATCACTGAGGTGAACGCGCCGTCCAATTCGTATTTGAAATCCAGTTGATAGGTATCAGCATTTGCTTCGTTATGCTCTTCCTGTTGCATACCACTGGCAATACGCAAGATTGGGTTGGTATCCGCTTCAACATCGGGTGGCGTTGATGTATTGGGGTTCAAAAATTCGATGGTGGGGCTGGAACCGCGCAAATCCAGGAAGAACGGAGCATGCTCCTGAGTCTGGTTACCATTAATCCGCGAGGTTACCGAGTTGTTGTGAACAATCTGCTCGGAGTCCACATGTTGATAATCTGCTGTGACAGTCAAGCGGTCCGTGGCTTTAAACTTTATATTGAATGAGGTGTCTTTGACCGTGCTTTCATTAAAGTTATAGCGGGAGCGGAACTGCAGCGGCAGCTCAGGTTCATTGGAACGGCCAACACCTGAGGTCAGATAACCGTTTTCATCCACTGTTAATGGATGGCCTTCGTCACTGCCATCAAACCATTGAATGGCATTGGGCGCATAAGGCAGGAAGCCACGGTCGCCAGATGCGATTACATACTCACGCCATTCCAACGAGGCTTTGGAATTGATGTGCTCTAAAGTGGCGGTAATTCTTTCGTCGGTACTTTGCCATTGCAACGAGGCGGTAAAGCCCTGACGCTTACGATCGTTTTCGGCGGACGCCATAGTGTAACTGGCCGGTGCATACCAGGTCACGCCATCGGGTTGGCCTTCCAGAGCCTGTCCCTCAAATTCGGGAACATATTCAGCCTGGTCTGCGTCGGTGTATAGTACCGTATCTTCAAACCCGTCACCGCAGGCGCGCCAGTCGGACGCACCGGGAATACAAGGGTTGGAATACATACCTGCTACCACGCCAGGGCTGGGCGTGCCCCATTCGTCATAGGAGAAGGTGTCAACCGGGCCCCGGCTATGATAGTTGCCAAGGCCAAAACCGTCGCCGCGGGTTCTGTATTCTGAATCTGACGCCGCTACCAACAAGCCGAACTTGCCTGAATCGGTGTCCCAGTTATCCGAGAACAGCGCGCTAAATGATGGGGTGGTTTCTTCGCGATAGTCACCGTAATTGGCCTGGGCACTGATTGCCAGCAGGCGATTGTCAGAATCAAAGGGTTTGCGGGTAACCAGGTTAACAGTACCCGATATGCCACCAGAAATAAGATCAGCTGTTTGGTTTTTTACCACTTCGACAGCGCCTAACAGTTCCGCTGGAAAATCCTCATAACTGAGTCCACCGTAAGGGTTGGCACTGAAGCTGTCACGGCCATTGATTTCACTGCGCACCCGGTCCAGGCCGCGCACCAGTACGCTGGTACCTTCATCGGCATAATGCTTAGGATCATCAGATGCGGCGAAGCGCTCAATGGTCACACCTGGGACGCGTTGCAGCGCTTCTGTGACTGAGCGGTCCGGTAGGGCGCCGATATCTGTGGCGGTAATCGCATCTTTAACGGTATCGGCATACCGTTTAAGGCTTTGTGCCGTTTCAATGCTCTGGCGAATGCCTCGAACTTCAATCACTTCCGTAGACTCATTAGCGCTCTGATCTTCCGTGACCGGCTCCTGTGCCACCACTGGTGTAGTGAGTGCACAAGACATGGCAATAACCAGATACTTCTTCTTAAATCTACTAGACATGTTCAACCCTCGGTATTTTTACGTAAACCAAGCTACCTGGCGATAGCTTCGGTTTGGTTTTCTATTTGTACATAGCGACAAATAACTTTTAATTATTGGTAAAAATCAACATGCACAGAGCATCAAAACATCAGAACCTTTTGGCAAAACTGCCGATTCTATTTTCCGCAACAGCACCACTTGCTCAACAACAACGCCACGTTGAGCTGTGCGGCAATCGCACCTGTTGAAGCCACATTAAGAAATGTGAATTAATGGTAAAAAATAACAAATAAATATTAACTTTACTGGTTATATATCACATTGACAGCGTTGTCAATTTCGCCTGGACGATATAAAAAAGCATGAACCCAAGCTTGGTCCTATGCAGTGTAAGATGGCCTTATTGAGCGGGATGAGTATGAAATGCCAAGTATTTTTCACATTTCAGAGCAGGGCATCACTTAACCAATCGGGGGATTGGCTTGTCTGTTTCGCGTTTCATTAACAAAAAGGTCAGATACATCTTGGTTGGCAGAGATAACGCCATGCCAATCGCTACCAGCGTGGCACTGACAATAATGCCAGCAATCCCAAGGTTGGCCATGGTCTCGCTAAAGTGCAGCACTGTACCCAGCGCTATCATGGTCAGCCCAGTGAGCATCAGCAGCCTGAGTAACTTGATCAAATTTTGGTCTGACATATTTAGCTTCGACAGATTTTGCCTTTATCGATAGTTTATGCCGATGCTTTTGCGACCCTTTGATCCAGGTCAGAAAATACCCTACCCGCAAATAGGTTTGGATGAATTTAACTTCTATGCTAGGCTGGCGGCCGTCTTGGGGGAGTAGCCCGCCTGCCAGCTATGGCAGGTAAGTTTGTCAACATAGTCAGGCAGCAGCCTGTGGCAAATTTGTATCCGTGCATGGTGCGGATATCGGCGAGACCTGAGGCAAATGGCCATCCCATTGGCGGGAGATGGTTGTTTGCCTTTGGTTTCGAATCCCGCCTGAGACCAGTTCAATGGATGCATTCCTTACTTCTACTGCCGTGGTGGCTATCGCAGAAATGGGCGATAAGACCCAGCTACTGTCCCTGCTGCTGGCAGCCAAGTTTCGCAACAAATCAGCAATTGTCCTCGGTATTCTTGTTGCCACTTTACTTAATCATGCCGCATCAGCCTGGCTTGGTGCCTGGTTGGTAGGCTTTGTCAGTTCATCGGTTGGCCACTGGTTGTTGGCTGGCAGTTTTATTCTGGTAGGGCTTTGGCTGCTGGTACCAGACAAAGAAGAAGCCATTGGCAGCCGCTTTGATCAGTATGGCGCTTTTGTTGTTTCATTGGTGCTGTTTTTCCTGGCGGAAATCGGCGATAAAACTCAGGTGGCCACGGTCTTGCTGGCCGCGGAATTTCAATCCGTCGTTTGGGTCACTGCTGGTACCACCTTGGGGATGCTGGCTGCCAATGTGCCTGTAGTTTATCTGGGGGCCAGGCTGATGGAGAAAATCCCTTTTCAACTCACTCGCTGGCTGGCCGCCGCTTTGTTTATCCTGATGGGAGTGCTGGCCCTGCTATAAGAGCTTTTACAGGGCGCTTAGCGCTGTTTAAAAGAGTTAGTAGCTTACCTCTGCCCGGCTCAGGTAGGCCTTATTGGCACTGACGTCGGTGGTGTCGCCCTGGATACGAAATAAATCCTGCAGTCGAATATCCGCCGACGAGCTGCCAATCATCAGTCTGATGTCGCCTGGCTCTACCACCCAGCGCATGTGGTTATCAAAAAATGCCAGCAGATTCACCGGTAGCTCAAAACTGACTTTGGCTTGCTGACCAGGTTGCAGGGCAACCCGCTGAAAGCCCTTCAATTCCTTTACCGGCCGGGTGGCGCTGGCTACCGGGTCCTGGATATATAGCTGCACCACCTCGGTTGCCGCATATTGACCGCTGTTTTTCAGGGTAAAACGGACCTTGATGTGGCCATTCGCTTTGGCATCGCTGGCGTCAAGTTGCAGATCTGTATACTCAAACCGGCTGTAACTAAGACCATGACCGAAAGGATAGAGAGGGGTGATGTCGTCAAATAAATAACCGCGTTTAGCTGAGGCTTTATGGTTGTAATAGCTGGGGATATGGCCAGCGCTACGCGGGAAAGTCAGCGGTAATTTACCACTGGGGCTGACATTCCCCATCAGCACGTTGGCGATGGCAGAACCGGTTTCCTGGCCCAGATACCAGGCTTCAATTATCGCTGGCATGTCCTCAGCCAGTGCGCCTAAGGCCAGCGGTCTGCCATTGGTCAGTACCAGTACCACAGGTTTGCCGGTGGCCAATATCGCCCTGGCTAATGCCATCTGATTACCCACCAGTTGCAGACTGGTGCGATCGCCCAGATGTCCGTCTGCCCAGGCTTCTCTGGACAGCGCTTCGTTTTCACCCAGCACCAGCACCACTGCATCAGCACGCTTTGCCAGTGCCACTGCTTCGGCCAGTAAGCGTTGATTGTGCTGCGGCTCACCTAACACCACGTTATCCTCATTCCAGCGCTGCATCGAAAAGCTGTTGGCCTGCTGACTGCGCTGGTCAGGGCTGAACTGGTCCTGGGTTAATTTGGTACCCGGGGCATAGTCAACCCGTACCTGGCCTTTGAGTTTGTCGCGCAGACCCGCCACGATACTCACCGTTTGTTTAGGAATACTGCTGTAACCGCCAAGCAGGGTTTCGTTTGCATGCGGACCTATCACTGCCAGGGACCTGAGCTTGCCAGCGTCCAGCGGCAGCAAACCGTCGTTTTTCAGTAAAACCATAGACTTTTCCGCCACCTGGCGGGCAAATTCACGCTGGGCAGGGGCGCCGACTAAGGCATCGGCCTGACTGGCATCCACAAAGGGCTGCTCAAACAACCCCAATCTGAATTTCATCGCCAGTACCCGGCGTACGGCTCTGTCTATCAGTGCTTCCTGCAACTGGCCGCTTTGTACCAGCTTGACTAAGTGCACGAAGGTTTGACGATCCGGAGTTTCCATATCCACACCGGCGCTCAGGGCGGCGATGGCGGCCTGAGCGTCATCCTGATACAGGCTGTGGCGACTGACCAGTTCGGCAATGGCGTAGTAGTCGCTGACCACCACGCCATCAAAACCCCATTCGTCTCGCACTATGTCCTGCAGTAGTGGCTGGTTGACGTGGGAGGGGATACCGTCGATTTCATTATAGGACGCCATGATGCTGCCAGCTCTGGCCAATTTGACCGCAGCTTCAAAAGGCGGCAGGAAGATTTCATGTAGCTCCCGTTTGCCGATATGTGCCGGGGCAATATTCACGCCAGCCTGAGGCTGACCATGACCGGTCAGATGTTTCAAGGTGGCAACCACCTTATCAGCGGCAAACAGCGTGCTGTTGGGCTCGCCCTGAAAACCTTTAACCCCCGCAACCCCCATGGCGGTCATCAGGTAAGGATCTTCGCCCATGGTTTCTTCAATGCGGCCCCAGCGTGGATCACGGGCAATATCTAATATCGGTGTCAGCGCCCAGTGTCCGCCGGTCGCACGCATTTCGCTGGCGGCCAGGGCATAGATATCGTGCATATCCTGTGGCGACCAACTGCTGGCCAGGGCAATTGCCTGGGGAAAACTGGTGGCATTAAAGGCCACATAGCCATGCAGGGCCTCTTCATGCATCAGGGCGGGGATGGCTAATCTGGTGTTTTCCTTCAGCCAGCGCTGGGCGGCGTTATTAAATTCGGCCGTCTGACGCGGGGTTTTAAACTCACTGGGGCGGCCGATATGACCGATGCCCAGGGGCATAATGTCGGCGGCTCTGTCTGGCAAAAAACGTTGCTCTGTATCTTCCATGTCGCGGCGCTGATGCCAGATGGTTTGCAGTTGCGCGGCTTTTTCTTCCAGCGTCATACGGCCCAGCAAGTCTTCTACGCGCTCTTCTATCGCAAGGTCGGGATTCTGATAGGGCCAGGGTTGCGCCCAGGATGACAAGGCAAACAGTGAAAGCCCAACTCCAGTAATCATTTTACATGCTCGCATTGTCACTCCTTATAAGGTTGCAGAGTCTGGATTCGGCCCTGTTCGTCGTAAGTTAATTCGGCCATTTTTACCGTGCGCAAGTGGGTGATGCCTTCGGATAAACTGGAATCGTGGTAAAACAAATACCACTTGCCGTCTATTTCGCAGATGGAATGATGCGTGGTCCACCCCACTACCGGCTCCAGTATCCTGCCCTGATAGACAAATGGGCCGTATGGGCTGTCGCCGGTGGCGTAGCAGATAAAATGGCTGTCGCCGGTGGAGTAAGAAAAATAGTACTTGCCCTGGTATTTATGCAGCCAGGACGCTTCAAAAAAACGCCGCTGGTTGTCTGCGGCCAGCAGCAACTGCCCCTGCTCGTCAAGTAACAGGATCTGCTGTGGTGTTTCTGCAAACTCCAGCATGTTTTCACTTAGGCGCGCCACCATCGGCCCCAATGCCGGCTCATGCGCCAAAGGTTCAGCAAAGGCAGGATCGTACTGACAATCGCGGTAATGTTGCAGTTGCCCACCCCAGATGCCGCCGAAATACAGGTAGTATTGCCCGTCGTCATCGGCGAAAACGGCCGGATCAATGGAGAAACTTCCGGCTATAGGTTGTGGCTGCGCCGTAAAGGGCCCGGCAGGGGAATCCCCCGTTGCTACGCCAATCTGAAAGCGCCCCTGTGCATTACGGGCCGGAAAGTAGAAGTAATAGGTGCCGTTCTTATACGCCGCATCAGGTGCCCACATTTGCCGCTCAGCCCAGGGCACGTCCTTTATATGCAGGGCCACACCGTGATCTGTGACCTGGCCGCCCGGTTTGTCTAGAGACAATACATGGTAATCCTGCATGGCAAAGTGGTCGCCGTTGTCGTTAAACGCGATACCGGCATCAATGTCATGGGACGGGTAGATATAGATGCGGCCATTAAACACATGGGCAGACGGATCTGCGGTATAAATATGTTCTACCAGTGGCTGGGACAACGCTTTGGCGCGCAGTTGTTTATAGTCGATGGATTGTTCTGACATACCTGTTCCTGTCTTATTACTGGCTTTGCAATGCCTGGCGACGCTGGCTAAGTTCCAGCTCTATCTGGTGTTCACGTCGCTTGTTAATTTCATAGCGGCTGACAATAACCACACCGACTAAAAAGGGCATAGCGGCAAACAGGCTGACCGACAATTTGATCCCTTCAATGGTCTCAGGAGCCTGTATGGCCAGGGCAGCACTGTAGTCATAATGGGCTAAAATGGCCGCCACCAGTGCGCCGCCAATGCTCAGACCCAGCTTCAGTCCAAAGATCATGGCGGAAAAGATAATCGCGGTGGCACGGCGGTGATTCTTCCATTCTGAATAGTCGGCCACATCGGCAATCATGGCCCAAAGCAGGGGAATAGTGATGCCGTAGAAAAAGCCGTGCAGAATCTGAGCGAGAAACACCAGGCCTATGGCGTCGGCTGGCAGCAGATAAAACACCAGAATAAACAGCGTGGAGATAAACAGTGCTACGGCAAAGACATCCCGTTTGCCGAAGCGATCTGCCAAGGGTTTGGAAAAGCCAATACCCACAATCATCAGCAGAATGCCACCGGCATTAAACAAACTGAAGCCAGAAGTGGCGGCATCCTCAGGCCAGTGAAACGCGTTCAGCCCGATACTGGTCAACAGACTATTCAGGCCAGCAATAAACTGATTAAAGCCGATATCCTGCAGAAACGCGGCTATCTGCGCTGCATGCAGATAATTCTCGAAGTAATAAACGTACATGCCGCCTTTCAGGGACAAGGTGACAAACACCAGAATAGTCAGAATCAGCATGATGGCCCAGGGACGATTATGCAACAGGTCGCGCAGGTCCTGCGCGATGCTGGAATGGCGAGTGACCGCCGTTACCACCCGCTCCTTTGTGGTGATAAAGGTGATCAGAAAAAATACTATGCCCACCACAGAAAATATCGTCATGGTGTTTTTAAAGCCCAGGGCTTTATCACCATCACCCAAAATCAATACCAACGGCAGCAGCAGCGCCTGAATAATAAATTGTGCCACCATCACCGCCACAAAACGGTAGGCGGATAAACTGTTACGCTCAGCCATGCTGCCGGTAAGCACACCACTTAGGGCAGAGTAGGGCAGATTGTTGGCCGAATAGATAATCACCAACAGTACATAAGTGACAAAGGCGTAGACAAGCTTGCCGTCAGGGCCGAAATCCGGGGTCGAAAATGCCGCCAGGGCAATTAGACCAAAAGGCACTGATGTCCAGAGTATCCACGGACGAAACTTGCCATAGCGTGTTTGGGTGCGGTCAGCAATCAGGCCCATCAATGGATTAAAAAACGCACCGATCAGGCCGCCGATAAAAATAATACTGGCAGCCTGGGCGGGTGGAATTTGATACACGTCGGTGTAAAAAAACGCCAGAAAGGTCATCAGAGTCTGGAATATCAGGTTGGCAGCTAAATCTCCCAGGCTGTATCCCACCTTCTCGGTAACGGTCAAAGTTTGCGACATGTTGTTCCTGCTTTTGTGTTTTTTCGCTATCTGGTCACCACTTAGGGGGACGCTGTAGCCCCACCATACCAGCGAATGTTTGGCTGAGGGTTAACGGAATGTGAGTGGCGCTTTATTATTTTTAACAAACCGGGTGCGTCAACCTTGTAAGGACCGTATGCTGGGCAAAAACCTCAGCAAACCGCCTATTTAAGAGGAAACAACGTTGGACCAAGTGATGGACAAAGCCCTGAGCCCGGCTCAGGAAGAAAACCGCTTCTTTATTGCCTTTATCAGTATTGTTGCCACTATTGGTGGCTTTCTGTTTGGCTTTGACAGCGGTGTAATTAACGGCACCGTTGATGGCCTGCAACTGGCCTTTAATTCCGAAAGCATTGGCACCGGCTTTAATGTGTCCAGTATGTTGCTGGGGTGTGCGGTGGGAGCTTTTTTTGCGGGCAGATTGGCGGACCATTATGGACGCCGCGCGTTGCTGCTGGTGTCTGCGGCGCTGTTTATTATCAGTGCCTGGGGTTCAGGTATTGCTGCAACCTCGGCGGAGTTTGTGGTTTACCGGGTGCTGGGGGGACTGGCTGTGGGGGCGGCGTCGGTAATGGCGCCAGCCTATATTTCTGAAGTGGCACCGGCCCGCTACCGGGGCATGCTGACCACAGTCCAGCAGATTGCCATAATCAGTGGTTTGTTTGCGGCTTTTTTAAGTAACTATATTCTGGCCGCCAGTGCCGGCGCTTCCACCAGTGAATTGTGGATGGATTATGCGGCCTGGCGCTGGATGTTCTGGATTGAACTGTTTCCAGCACTGTTATTTTTGCTGATGTTGTTGTTTATTCCTGAGAGCCCGCGCTTTTTGGTGGTTAAGGGGCGTCGTGAGCAGGCTCTGGCGGTGCTTGCACGCCTATACGGCGACACCGTAGCGCGTCGCAAGGTAGAGGAAATCGACCAGTCTCTGGCCAGGGATCACCACAGACCCCGTTTGCGTGACCTTATCGACAAGCACAGTGGTAAGGTGCGCCATATTGTTTGGGTCGGCATAGGCCTTGCGACTTTTCAGCAACTGGTGGGTATTAACGTGGTGTTCTACTACGGTGCAGTGCTGTGGCAGGCGGTGGGGTTTTCTGAGTCCGACGCTCTGCTGATCAATGTGATAAGTGGAGCTTTGTCCATTGGTGCCTGCGTGATTACCTTGCTGGTGATTGACAAAATTGGCCGTAAGCCACTGCTTAAATGGGGCTCGGTGGGGATGGCTGTAACGCTGGCGCTGATGGTGCTGGCCTTTGCCAATGCTGGTCAGGATCAGTCCGGCCGCTTGATTATGGGGAGTTGGGGGCCGCTGGCGTTATTTGCCGCCAACGCCTATGTGTTCTTTTTTAATATGTCCTGGGGGCCGGTGATGTGGGTAATGTTGGGGGAAATGTTCCCAAACCAGATCCGTGGTTCGGGTCTGGCCGTCAGTGGCCTTGCCCAGTGGGGCAGCAATTTCCTGATTACTATGACCTTCCCCATGTTACTGGCCGGCATCGGCCTGGCTGGAGCCTATGGTTTGTATGCGCTGTGTGCTGCCTTATCGGTGTGGTTTGTGATGAAGATGGTGCATGAAACCAAGGGCACTGAATTGGAGGATATGCAGGGCTGAGCTTCGCTGCTGGTTTGACACAGTGTTGCCAGCCTGAACTGAGATTCCTAATATAGCCAGGTATGTATCACCAATAGGCAACAATGAATAAATTAGGTATCAGCTTGCTGGCCTGCCTTTGGCTGGCACTTCAGTCTGGGGCGGCGGTAGCGGATTCATCCGCCACCGGGCCACATATCCGCGTGCAACTGCTGAGTGAACAAAGCGGCCTGCAAGCTGGCCGGGAAAACTGGCTGGGGGTATTGTTCAGCCCAGACCCGCACTGGCATACCTATTGGCAAAACCCTGGCGATTCCGGGGAGCCCCCCAGCTTGCAATGGACCTTACCAGATGGCGTCAGCGCGGGGCATATTCAGTGGCCTTTGCCGGGCAAAATACCGGTGGCGCATCTGGTCAATTATGGCTACGAAGGGGCAAATCTGTTGATGGTGCCCATCTCTGTGGCTGAAGACCTGGTTGGGCTGCAGCTTGATCTGCAGGTTTCCGTATCCTGGCTGGTTTGCCGGGAAGATTGTATCCCCGGTTGGGCGGATTTAAGTCTGAGTCTGCCGGTAACTGATCATCCCGAACCTGGACCTCAGGCCGAACTGTTTCAACAGACCCGCGCCCGCTTGCCCGTAGAGCTGCAGCTCAGTGGGTTACACGAAGTGACAGAACAGCATATCAGTCTGGCGTTTACGCCGCCTGTCAGCGGCAACTGGCAGGTACTGCCACTGCAGGCCGGTGTGATCCAGCATAATCAGCCGCAGCAGAGGGTTGAAACCGCTACAGGCTTGACCCTGCTGCTGGCCAAATCCGACTATTTCGAGACGCATGCAGAGACCGCGCTGGACTTTCTTGTTACCAACGGTGAACAGGGCTGGTATTTGCGCAGTGAGCTGAATAGCGGCCTCAATGCAGCACAAACTCCGCTATGGTTGTACGGTCTGATGGCCCTGCTGGGCGGAATTATTCTCAATGTTATGCCTTGTGTGCTGCCGGTTTTATCATTAAAAGCCATGTCTTTACGTACCCAGGGAACGACAGGAGCGGCCAAATGGGCTTACCCCCTTGGCGTGATACTGAGTTTTCTGGCCTTTGCCCTGCTGATTGAAATACTCAAGCAGTCTGGTCAGATGGTGGGATGGGGTTTTCATATGCAGGAACCGGTGGTTATCGCTTTTCTGGCCTACCTGTTTGTGTTTATTGCCCTGATGCTGATGGATGTTGCGCCCAGTGGTGCCAGACTGGCCGGTATGGGGCAGTCGTTAACGCAAGGGCATAGCTTTGTCAGTCAGTTTTTTACGGGAGTGCTGGCCGTACTGGTCGCCTCGCCTTGCACCGCCCCTTTTATGGCGGCAGCCTTGGGTGTAGCGCTGGTGAGTGGTTTATCGGCCAGTTTGTGGATCTTCTTTTGTCTGGGAGTGGGATTTGCCCTGCCACTAACGCTGCTGTTTATATTTCCGACCCTGACGAGGGTGTTGCCAACACCTGGGGCATGGATGCAGACATTCCGGCAGTTTTTGGTATTCCCTATGCTGGCAACGGTGGTCTGGTTGGTCTGGGTGTTTGCCGGCCTAAGCGGTAACGCTGCGCAGGCTATGCTGCTGGCCGGATTACTGCTGTTTGCCCTGTTTATCTGGCTGGGGCGCAGCCAATCTACACTGCTGAGTACAGGCGCGTTGGTTATGGCCTTGGTGCTGATGGTTTGGCAGCTTTGGCTGGTGGCCGTAAGTGATACCGCAAGTGCTGATGTAAGGTCGGCTTTTAGCCGCCAGACTCTGGATCAGCTTCGCAGTGAAAACAAGGTCGTGCTGGTGAATATGACGGCGGACTGGTGTATTACCTGCAAGGTTAACGAACAGGTGGCCCTGACTGATGAGGCGCTGCTGACGCTGTTTGAACAGCCGAATGTGCATTATCTGGTCGGTGACTGGACCAATAAAAACGCTGAAATACTGACATTTTTGCAGCAATATCAACGCTCGGGTGTACCCTTATATGTGGTGTATGCCGGACAACGCAGTGAGCAGGTGTTACCGCAGATTCTGACCACTCAACTGGTGATCGACGCGATACAAAATGCACGGGAGGAACTACAGCCATGAAACAGCTAAAAGCCTGGTTAGCAGCACTGGTATTGTTTGCTTTGCCGCATAGCACCCTGGCGGCGGTAAAAGCCGACAGCCAGGCGCCTGATTTTACCTTGAAGAATATTCAGGGTGAGGCGGTAAGATTGAGCAATTACCAGGGCAAATATGTGATTCTGGAATGGACTAATCACCTGTGCCCTTATGTACAGAAACATTATGATTCCGGCAATATGCAGGCGCTGCAGCAAAAATATACCGCTGAGGATGTGGTGTGGTTATCGATTATTTCTTCCGCGCCGGGAAAACAGGGACATGTCAGCAGTGAACAGGCGCAGTCGCTGAGTGAAGAACGAAAGGCCAGTCCCAGCCAGGTGTTATTCGATGAAAATGGTGCGGTGGGTAAGTTGTATGGGGCAAAAACCACTCCGCACATGTATGTGATAGATCCCCAAGGGATACTGCGTTATGCCGGTGCCATTGACAGTATAAAGTCGGCAAACCCGGCCGATATTACCAGGGCAACCAACTACGTGGATGCGGCCATGTCGGCCTTAAAAAGCGGCCAAGAGGTTACTGAAAAAATGACAGTTCCTTACGGCTGTTCGGTAAAATACGCGTCATAGCTGGAGTTGTCTCCAGCGATTTAAGCGACGACCACGAACCTCACGAAAAACCATCCCTTCTCGCTAAGACGCTGGGCGTAAAGAAAACCTGCAGTGACACCACTCTGAATTCTTTGGCTTTTTCTTATTTTGTTCAGATCATTTTCACCATAGAGCCGCAGAGGTCCCGGAGAAGAGCAGGGGAATTTTCACTCCATGCCTTTGAAATCTCAGCACTCTCTGCGCCTCTGCGGTGAATATCTGTATTTCGTGGTCGAGTACTGAATGTTTGTGGCGAAATTCCATAACGGCCAAGTCAACAATCGCACTTTAAAACCAGGTGTCTGGCTTTTAGGCTGATATTTATTTGCCGGACTTTCTATGTCAGTTAAGGTTTTCCGCCTGACCAACCGGGTCGGCGACGCGGTTGCGATTTTGGATTGGGGCGCACGTTTACATAGCTGGTCAACCCGACTTGGCAGCGGCAGACGTGGCATCGTATTGGGGTACACTGATGTTCAGCATTATCAAAACGACCCTTATCATTTAGGTGCGCTGGTGGGGCCCTATGCCAACCGTATTGGCGGCGGCCGCCTTAAGATTGCGTCACAGACTTACCTGCTACAGCAGAACGAAGGAGCGAATCACCTGCATGGCGGGGCTAAAGGGCTGCATCATGTGCAATGGCAGTGTCTTGACGTGAGTGACACTCATGTTGTACTGCAATATCAACAACAGGACGGGGAAGGCGGCTATCCTGGTCCGGTTACCTATCAACTGGAGTTTGAACTGGACAATCACAGCCGACTTTGGCTGAGCATCCAGGCAGAAGTCGCGCAAATCAGCCTGATTGGCCCGACCTTGCACCCTTATTTTAATTTGTCCGCTGATTTGGGCAGGGTGGACGGCCATCATCTGCAAATCCATGCAGAGCATTTTGCGGTGGTTGATGCACAGGGCATTCCCACGGGTGAACTGCGCAGTGTTAAAGGCAGCAACTTCGACTTTCGATATCCCAGGCAGATTGCTGGCACCGTGGTGGATCACAACTTTGTGGTCGGCGGCAGCCTTAAGCAACCGGCAGCCAGCTTAACCAGCCCGGATCAGCGACTGCAACTGTCGGTAAGTGCGGATTATCCGGGGCTGCAGTTTTATACCGGCGAGCATCTTGGCACCCCCTTTATACCCCGCCAGGGGCTATGCCTGGAGCCGCAATTTTTTCCTGACTCGCCCAATCAGATAGGCTTTCCATTTCACTTCAGTCAGCCGCACAAGCCATTTGCCGCGACGTTGTGCTACCAGTTAGATAAATAGCGGCAGTGGGTTTATGCCTTTGCCAGATGCATGGAAGCGTTATTGCTGATGCCTGCCACAAACCTGCAAGTCCGGTGCGTATTGATTGCGTACTATCCAGCTGATGGGAGTTCGAAGGTAAAGCCCTTTTGATTCAGCCAGCTAACGGCCTTGTCAATACTGGGGGTGTAAAGCTGTGATGCCTGATTATAGCTGGAGACGTCGGCTACCAGGCGGCGCTGCATTTCCAGTTTGCAGACCGTGGCTTCATGGGTTTGATTATGGGCCAGACACCATTGGTAGATTTGGTCAAAGCCGCTGAGTGCTTCCATGGTTGGCATAATCCAGTCACGCATATCCACCAATGCGGCCCAGGGTTGATGCTCTATGGGGGAGATTAATTCAGGTAGCTGCTGCATCACCTTGCTCACCACGGCACTGGACCAAACGCCAAATAGCCGCACATACAGAACTTGATTGATCACCTGCATTTGATAAGGAAGAGGATGCTGCATACCATGATTTATTTGTGTTTTTCTACACTATAACTGCAGGTTGAATGAATCCCAAGTATCGATTGTTTCGATATATTAAGCAGGCTTGTATTGCAGATAAACTGCCAGGAAGTTGCTTATAGTCTTTACCGTTCATCCTGAACATCGCCGTTCCTGTTCATCCATGAACCCACGGCATACCGTTCATCCTGAACATACCAGTGCCCGGTTGAGACCGGGCATATAAAAAAGCCGACAATACGCGTTACCTTAGCGGAACAGCACCAGATTAATCTGATTCTCCAGCCATTCCTGGCGTCCGCTAACGGGTTGCGGGTTAAACTCCTGGCCCAACGCCAAGGATGCCAGGGATTCAAGACTATGCTCACCGCTTTGTATGGCTTTGCCCAAAGCGCTGTTCCAGCCACTGTAGCGGTTGGCTACAGCGTCGGCAAGAAAGTCTTTCTCCAGTAATAACGCCGCCTTTTTCAGGGCGATGGCCAGGTGATCCATACCGCCGATATGGCCATGAAATAGGTCGTATCTGTCCAGACTCTGGCGGCGTAGTTTGGCGTCAAAGTTAAAGCCACCTGTGGTGAATCCGCCGGATTTGAGGATTTCGTACATCACCAGGGTCAGCTCTTCCACACTGTTGGGAAACTGGTCAGTATCCCAGCCATTTTGTGCATCACCGCGGTTGGCATCAATACTGCCGAAAATACCCAGGGATATGGCCGTGGCCACTTCATGGTGGAACGAATGGCCGGCCAGGGTGGCATGATTGGCTTCGATATTGACACGAAATTCGTTTTCAATGCCATATTGCTTTAAAAAGCCATACACAGTGGCACTGTCATAGTCATACTGATGTTTGGTGGGCTCTTGCGGTTTGGGTTCAATCAGCAAGGTACCTTTAAAGCCTATTTTATGTTTGTGCTCCACCACCATTTGCATAAAGCGGCCGAGCTGTTCACGCTCCTGGCGTAAATCGGTATTCAGTAAGGTTTCGTAGCCTTCGCGGCCTCCCCACAACACGTAGTTTTCACCGCCCAGGCGATGAGTGGCGTTCATGGCATGGAATACCTGTGTGGCACCATAGCTGAACACCTCAGGATTGGGATTTGACGCACCGCCTGCTGCATAGCGCGGGTTACTGAACAGGTTGGCTGTGCCCCACAGCAGTTTTGTGCCGGTCTCAGCCTGTTTTTGTTCCAGTACATCGACCATTTGCGCGAAGTTATTCACATACTCTTTGATGTTGCTGCCTTCCGGCGCGACATCGACATCATGAAAGCAGTAGTAGGGAATAGTCAGCTTGCTAAAAAATTCGAAAGCGATATCGGCCTTTTGTTTTGCTCTGGCCATAGCATCGCCTGCTTCCAGCCAGGGACGGTTGAAAGTACCGGCGCCGAACACATCCTGTCCATTCCAGCAGAAGTTATGCCAGTAGCAGGCCGCCAGGCGCAGGTGCTGGGCCATGCTTTTACCCAGCACCATTTGATTGGCGTTGTAGTGTTTAAACGCCAGCGGATTAGTACTGTCTGGCCCTTCGTAGGCGATCTGTTTAATTTGCTCGAAATATTGAGCCATGCTGCTCTCCCGTCAATTTTGATATGGGCATAGTGGCCAATCAGCCGCTATCCAACAATTATGTTTTTTCAGAGTTTTCTTGTGCTTTTGCGCATTGCTCAGAAATGTTTGTCCAGAGCCTGATATAAGGCTTTGAACCTGGTTAAACGCTTAGCCAGCCTGCTGTGTGCAGTTGGGTTGGGTTGATGCACGGTGACGACTGGCGGTGGTGGACAGAGGTCTGTGACAGCCTGCTCTGGATGCATGGCCAGTTGGGCCAGTCTGGCTGCGCCCAGTGCCGGTCCGACATCACCTCCTTGGCGAAAAGTCAGTGGCCGGTTTAAAGTGTCCGCCAGTAATTGCCGCCAATAGGGGCTGCGCGCACCACCGCCAATCAAACTGATCTCGTCCGGTAGCAAACCTGTGGCATGTAACACCTCTGCCCCTTCGGCCAGGGCAAAGGCCACACCTTCAAGCACGGCATAGGTCAGATCCACCCGTTCGGTTTGGTGGGTCAGACCGAAAAATACCCCCTGAGCCTGAGGTTGGTTGTGCGGAGTGCGCTCACCGCTGAGATAGGGTAAAAACAGCGGCGCCTTTTCATCGGCCTGATAATCATGCAGTTCGTCCAGCAGCGTTTGCACTGCAGTTTTGGCAATATTGTCGGCGTACCAGCTCAGGCAACTGGCCGCACTTAGAATCACCGACATCAGATGCCAGGTGCCGGGCAGGGCGTGGCAGAAGCTGTGTACAGCCGATTGCGGGTTTTGCAAGAAGCCATCGCTGACAGCAAAATATACGCCTGAGGTGCCCAGTGACAGCATGGCCTGACCGGGGCGTACCAGTCCGACCCCAATCGCACCTGCGGCATTGTCGCCGGCTCCGGCCACCACTGGCACGGCAGGCATATGCCAGCGTGTGGCCAGCGACTGATGCAGATAACCAGCAATCTGGTTACCTTCCAGCAACCTGGGCATTTGCGCTGGTTGCAAACCACAGGCAGCCAGCATTTTTTCACTCCAGCAGCGCTTGGCGACATCCAGCCACAGTGTGCCTGCCGCATCTGACATGTCTGACACAAACTGACCGGTCAGGCGGAATTGCAAATAGTCTTTAGGTAACAATACCTTGGCGATTCTACTGAATTGCTGTGGCTCATGCTGGTGCAGCCAGAGTAGCTTAGGTGCGGTAAATCCGGGCATGGCCAGGTTACCGGTGATCTGCCTTGAGTCGGGTACCTCGGCTTCAAGTTGTTGGCATTGGACATGGGCGCGGCCATCATTCCATAAAATAGCCGGGCGGATAACCTGATGGTCTGCGTCCAGCAGGGTGGCCCCGTGCATTTGCCCCGACAGGCCGATGGCCTTGACCCCGGATAAAGCCTGACGGGCTGCCAGTTGTGTCATGCAATGGTCCAGCGCCTGCCACCAGTGTTCGGGATCCTGTTCTGACCACAGTGCCCTGGGTCTTGTTACCGACAGGGGATGGCTCTCGCTGTCGGCGATATGGCCGTCTTCGGCCAGCACTATTACCTTGATACCCGAAGTGCCAAGGTCGATGCCTAGGTACATGTACACGTCCAATAACGATGAAAGTGCTTAGATCCTTGGTCAGTCAGGTCGCTACAGCAATTACGAAATTTCGTAAACGGATGGTTAATTATGCTTTGCGTCTTTGAAAAATCGCTCTAAAGTCTATGATTCTACAGGGTTGTTAATGTATGGTTAAAAAATAAAAAAGGTAATTGGGTGGAATATGTTCAAAGCCAGACACAGTATTACCCTGCTGTTTAATGCCAACAAAGTCTACGATCGTCAGGTGATCGAAGGCATTGGCCATTACCTGCAATCGTCCAAAGCCGACTGGGATGTCTACCTTGAAGAAGACTTTTTGTGTCGCCTGGAACATATTCATGAGTGGAGTGGCGATGGCATTATTGCCGACTTTGATGATATGAACATTCAGCTTGCCCTGAAAGGCAGCGACAAACCTGTGGTCGGCGTTGGCGGCTCTTACAGCAACCCCAACCACTATCCTGCGGTGCCTTATGTGGCGACCGACAACTATGCGTTGGTAAAACTGGCGTATGAACACCTGAAGCAAAAGGGCCTGGAGCGTTTCGCTTTTTACAGTGTGCCCATTGATGAGAATCACCGCTGGGCCAGAGAGCGGGAAGCGGCCATCAGTGAATTAACTGCCAAAGACGGCTACGAATGCCAGATCTATCAGGGCCATTGTACCCGCCCCGAAACCTGGCAATATGCCATGAACCGTTTGACCGACTGGATCCAGAGCCTGCCCAAACCCATAGGTATTCTGGCCGTCACCGACTCCAGGGCCAGGCACTTGTTGCAGGCCTGTGACCATATAGGTCTTATCGTACCGGATAATGTTGCCATAATTGGTATAGACGATGATGATATTGCCCGTTTTCTCAGTCGTATCAGCTTAAGCTCCGTGACCCAGGGCTGCTTTGAAATGGGCTATCAGGCGGCCAAGTTGCTGCATAAGCAGCTCAGCAATATTCAGGTTGGCCGTAAACAGATTCTGGTGCCTCCGGCCGGCGTTGCGTCCAGACAGTCAACCGACTTTAAAGCCCTGAAAGATCCCTATGTGATTCAGGCCATGCATTACATTCGTCAGCATGCTACCCGTGGCATCAAAGTTGAGCAGGTCACCGACTTTGTGGGTATTTCCCGTTCCAATCTGGAACAACGTTTTCGCAGCGAGCGGGGGCATTCTATTCATACCGAGTTACATAACCAGAAACTGGGGCGGGCATGCAAGATGTTGAGTGATACGCAGGTGAGCCCAACCGAAATCGCCAATATTTGTGGCTACCCTTCACTGCAATACATGTATGCGGTATTTAAACGCCACTTCGACCAGACTCCCACAGAATATCGCAGCAGCCATAGCGAAGGTATAAAACCCAGCGCACAGGTGGTGAACTTCTGAGGTGATGGCAAGCCGGAGCAGCGAAAAGTTTTCGATTATTTTGCTGCCTTAAGTTTTCGTTAAGCTTGACGGCATAACTTCCTATCAGAAGTCGGTGATAGGAGTTGTCCATGTACCAGCAAGTTTTACAATATTGTGGCGATATAGCACGTCATGCCAGTGTGAACCCCGGCCAGGGATTGAGCCTGAGTTGTGCCCGTCCATCCAGCCCATCCCGCGGTCAGCTGGAAGCTTTTATTCATCAGGGGTTTGCTAAAGCCTATGGTGCAGATATTCATCACTTTATGCCGATGTTGCTGGCGATTAAAGGGCAGCAATACCAGGCGGCGCTTGGTCTGAGAAGTGGCCGCAGCCCATTGTTTATTCAACAGTACTTATCTTCGGATTTGCTCGACTGCCTGGCCCAAAAAGGTATTTACACCCAACCAGAGCGGGTCGCTGAGGTGGGCAACCTGTATGGCCTGTCGCGTCGTTATACGCTGCCGCTATTTATGGCCATGGCGGTGGGGTTATATCTGAATCACTATACCCATTTGCTGTTTTGTGGCACTCATCACCTGATTGCTTTACTGGCCAAAGAAGGCGTTAAGCTCACTTATCTGACCGACGCCTATTCCGCCCGCCTGGCCCCGTCCAATGACGATTGGGGCAGCTACTATCAAACGCAGCCACAGGTCATGGCGCTGGATTTAAATGATGCCATGTTACCCATGCTGGAACGTGATCTGTTGCCGGGGTTGTTTGCCTCTTTTTGCGCGGACATTCAACTTCTGAGTAACGAGCTGAGGGCGCTGTGATGTGGTTTTTCACAGACAACACCAGACTTGAAGCTCAGGCATTGTGTGACGGCATCACCAGCCTGACCTATGGCCAGCTTGCCGAGCAGGTGGCTCTTCGCAGCGCCTGGCTAAAGGCGCAGGAAGCGCGTCATGTTGCGTTGGCGCTGGACAATGGCATTGAGTGGGTGCTAATGGACCTGGCTTGTCAGCAAGCCGGTATTTGCTGCGTACCGGTACCGGTGTTTTTCAGTCAATCGCAACTCTCGCATTTACTTAACAGTGCTGCCATTGATCTGCTTATCACGCCGGCCCAGCCACAAAGTGAGAATCTTCCCTTTGGTACTTTCTGTTGGCAGCGTCTGATGCCGGAGCTGGTGGCAAACATGCCAAAGGAGACCGGCAAGATTACTTTTACCTCTGGCTCAACCGGCACGCCTAAAGGCGTGTGTCTGAGCCATGCAGCATTGCAAAAGACAGCTCAATCGATAGTAGGCAGCCTGGCCATGCAGAATGTTGTGCACTTATGTTTACTGCCACTGGCGACCTTGCTGGAAAACATCGCCGGTGTTTATGCGCCGTTACTGGCAGGTGGCAAGGTGATTGTGCCAAACGATGCGCAAAGGGGGGGCTCTGGCAGTCAACTGCAGAACATTCAGACCATGCTGGCGCTAATCAGCCAGTGGCAACCGACCAGTGTCATTCTGGTCCCTGAATTACTGAATGTGTTGGTACAAGCCTGTGCTCAGGGCTGGCAGCCACCGTCGTCATTACAGTTTATTGCGGTCGGCGGCGCCAAAGTCGCCCCGGCGCTGCTGGCGCAGGCCAGTGCTTTAGGATTGCCGGTCTATCAGGGCTACGGGTTGAGTGAATGTGTGTCGGTGGTAGCGCTGAATACCCCTGACTGCCATCGCATAGACAGCGTTGGCAAGCCTTTAGCACATAATCGCCTGAGCATTGAGAATGACGAAATCGTGGTACGGGGTAACTTGTTTCTTGGCTATCTGAATGAACCAGACAGTTGGTACCCCACCCAGGTCCATACCGGCGACAAAGGCAAGATTGAAGATGGCTTTGTCTGTATTGACGGGCGCATGAAGAATCTGCTGATTAACTCTTTTGGTCGAAATATCTCGCCCGAATGGGTGGAAGCCGAATTGCTGGCCAGCGGTTTATTCCGACACGTGATGTTGTTTGGTGACAATCAACCCTTTTGTGCAGCGTTGCTGATCCCGGTTCGTCAGGATCTGCCTGACACCCTTGTCAGTAGCGCGATTGAACAAGTGAACGCACGTTTACCTGACTATGCCAAGGTACGTACCTGGCAACGACTTAACGCTTCAGATGTCGCTGGAAAGGGCGTCTTCACTGCCAACGGTAAGCTGAAGCGCAGTGCTATATGCACACATTTTCAGGCGCACATCGATGCCCTTTTTAAGATGGAAACCTCAACAGGAGCTTGCCATGAAGCTGTATGAAAGATTGCAAACTGAAACCCGGGCAGAACGTGAATATCTGCTTTCTGCTCCGATTATCCAACGCTGTTTCCGCGCTGAGTTTGACCTGAACGACTATGTGGCGTTCCTGCAACAGGCTTATCACCATGTAAAACACACCGTGCCGTTGCTGATGGCAGTGGGCAGCCGCTTGCCTGAAACGAAGGAGTGGCTGCGTGAGGCCATCGGCGAATATATCGAAGAGGAAATGGGCCATCAGGAATGGATCCTCAACGATATCGCTGCCTGTGGATTTGATAAGCAGCAGGCCAGACAGAGCAAGCCATCGGCTGCCACTGAGTTAATGGTGGCCTATGCCTATGATTCGGTGCAGCGGGTTAATCCTCTGGCATTCTTTGGCATGGTGTTTGTGCTGGAGGGGACCAGCATCGCGCTGGCAGATAATGCCGCCAGTCAGATTCAGGGCAAGTTGGACTTACCAGCAAAGGCTTTTAGCTATTTACGCTCCCATGGTGCATTGGACCAGGAACACATTGTGTTGTTTGAAAATCTGATGAACCAAATCGACGATGCAGCTGAGCAAGAGGTGATATTGCATGCGGCCCGTATGTTCTTCCGCCTGTACGGCAATATCTTCCATGAATTGGATGCTTGTCACGGTTTGGCGGCCGCGGCTTAGGAGGGGTTATGAACTGGTCTAATCAACTTTGTCTGCTCACGGGCGCCAGCGGCGGTATTGGGCAGGCTATTGCCAGGGTATTGGCGGAATCTGGGGTGCGAATGATCCTGCAAGGGCGTGACGAGCAGAGTTTACAGCGCCTGGCCGACAGCTTGCCCGGTATACATCATGTGCTGGTAGGCGATATCGGCAGATCGGCGGGGCGTGCAGCGCTAATTGGCGAACTGAAACGCTTTCCTGCCATCAGTATGCTGATCAACAACGCGGGTATCTCACCTTTTGGTGAGTTGCAACATGTTTCTGCGGAGGAACTGGAACAAACAATTCAAACCAACCTGCTGGCTCCCATGCTGCTAACCCGAGCATTACTGCCACAGCTGCAAAAGCGTAGCGAAGCTTATATTGTCAACGTCGGTTCGGCCTTTGGCAGTATTGGTTTTGCCTGTCAGAGTGCTTATTGTGCCAGCAAGTTTGGTCTGCGTGGCTTTAGTGAAGCACTGTATCGCGAACTGGCCGGCAGTGCCGTGAAGGTGTTTTATCTGGCGCCGCGGGCAACACAGACCGCTATCAACAGCGATGAGGTGGTGGCCATGAATCAGGCTCTTGGTAATCAGGTGGACAGCCCACAAAAGGTTGCCCAGGCGCTGAAGGCTCAGTTACTTGCCTCGCAACCCCGGGTCTTTATTGGTTTTCCGGAAAAGCTCTTTGTTCGTCTGAACGGCGCATTTCCCTCTTTGGTGGACAATGCCCTGATCAAGAAACTACCCATTATCAAAAAATTTGCTGCACAGCATGCTAAGGAGATCCTGGTATGAAAATGTTGAAAAGAACGGTTGCCATGTTTTTGGCTGGTGTCTCACTGTCGCTGAGCCTATATGCACAAGCAGACGAATGGCCGGAGTTGCTTGGTGTTCAGCAGCAATGGGCGGTGGTGAACTACAGTTTACAGGATGAAGAAAAGCTTAAAGGCTTCGACGCACTGATTGCCCAAGCGCAGGGTCTGACGCAAACCTGGCCAGACCGCGCTGAGGCCTGGATATGGTTGGGCATCAGTCAATCCAGTGCAGCAGGTGCGCAAGGTGGATTGGATGCCCTGGGGTTGGCTAAACAGGCCCGGGAGTCTTTTGAAAAAGCCATGAGTCTGGATGAAACGGCGTTAAGTGGCTCAGCAATGACCAGCCTCGGTGTGCTTTACCACAAATTACCTGGTTGGCCCATCAGTTTTGGCAGTGATAAAAAGGCGGAAAAGCTGCTGAAACAGGCCTTGACGCTTAATCCTGAAGGCATTGATCCAAACTATTTTTATGCAGAATTTTTATTTGATGATGGCAAATACGCCAAGGCCAGGGAATATCTGCTGCTGGCTAAACAAGCGCAGCCGCGCCCGAACCGCGAGTTTGCCGACAGCTCCAGGCAGAAGGAAATTGATCTGCTTCTGGCCAAGGTTGAAAAGAAACTGACCCGTTAAGGTTATCCTGGCAAATGGCTAACAAAGGCCGGTGTACAGACACCGGCTTTTTTCATTCTGTCAGACTCAGATGCTGTGCATGAAAACGCAGGTGGTCGTCAATCAGGCTGGCAATAAAGTAGTAGCTGTGATCATAGCCCTGATGGTAACGGAATTGCGCCTCGATTCCCTGTTGCTGACAAACCAGCTGTAAGGGGCGGCTGAGTTTTTGCGTATCGAGAAAGTTATCGGCCAGGCCCTGATCCACTAACATGGGTAATGAAAAGTGGCTTTGGCTGGCCAGCAAATGACAGGCATCGTATTGCTGCCATTGGTTGCGATCCTCTCCCAGATAGGCGCTCAGGGCTTTTTGCCCCCAGGGGCAATCCATCGGATTCACAATCGGGGCAAAGGCCGACACCGAGGTGTAGCGCTGTGGATGGCGTAGCGCCAGGATCAGCGCACCGTGCCCGCCCATGGAGTGCCCGGCAATAGCCGCCTTGCCCAGCTTAAAGTTGGCATTCAGCAATGCCGGCAGCTCAGTGCTGACATAGTCGTACATCTGGTAGTGGCGCTGCCAGGGCGCTTGGGTGGCATTCACATAAAAACCTGCACCCAGACCCAGATCATAAGCGCCGTCGGGCGCGTCCGCCACGCCTTCGCCGCGAGGACTGGTGTCTGGCATCACCAACATGATGCCAAGCTCGGCAGCCAGGCGCTGCGCACCGGCCTTAGTGGAAAAGTTTTCATCTGTGCAGGTCAGACCCGATAGCCAGTAAAGCACCGGCAGGGGATGTCCCTGCTCGGCTTGTGGCGGTACAAAGACCGAAAACTGCATATCACAATCAAGCACTGCAGATGGGTGGCTGAAACGCTTCTGCCAGCCGCCAAATGTCTTTACACTGCTTAATTCCTTTAAATTATCCATATATCACCCTCATTACTTTAACCACAGAGGCACAGAGCGCACAGAGTTGTTTAAGGGAATAACCTTTCTGCGAGTATCTCTTCGCGCAGTCTGCGTTCTAGCGAGATACATTCCATATCAGCCGAAGGCTTCAAACATAAAAATACATCTCACAGAGCTGCTGAGGTCGCTCAGAGCCCCCGAAACTCTGTGTAATCTCTGTGCTCTTCGTGCCTTTGTGGTGACATTAGTTCTGCTCAAAAGTATTAAAAAACGCAGAGTAAATTTAGTAGTGGATAACACTACGAATGGACTTACCCTCGTGCATTAATTCAAAGGCTTTATTAATGTCTTCCAGGCCCATGGTGTGAGTGATAAAGGTATCCAGCTCAAATTCGCCATTCATATAGCGCTGTACATACTCGGGCAACTGACTGCGGCCTTTGACGCCACCAAAGGCAGTGCCACGCCATACCCGGCCGGTAACCAGTTGGAAGGGACGGGTCGAGATTTCCTGGCCGGCCCCGGCCACACCGATAATCACCGACTCCCCCCAGCCTTTATGGCAGCATTCCAGGGCTGAACGCATTACATGGACATTGCCGATACATTCAAAGGAGTAATCCACGCCGCCGTCGGTCATTTCCACTATCACTTCCTGAATCGGCTTGTCATAGTGTTTTGGATTGACCGTGTCGGTAGCGCCAAGTTGTCTGGCAATGTCAAATTTGTCTTCGTTGATATCGATGGCAATGATACGCCCGGCTCCAGCCATGCGGGCACCAATCAGCACCGATAAGCCGATGCCACCCAGGCCAAATACCGCAACGGTATCGCCTTTTTGTACTTTAGCGGCATTGGTTACCGCACCCATACCGGTTGTCACGCCGCAGCCCAGCAGGCAGACTTTTTCCAGCGGTGCATCTTTGGGGATTTTGGCCAGGGCGATTTCCGGTACCACGGTATGCTCGGCAAAGGTTGAGGTGCCCATATAATGGTAGATAGGCTGGCCATTCTTACTGAATCTGGTGGTTCCATCGGGCATCAGCCCTTTACCCTGAGTAGCGCGGATGGCCTGACAGAGGTTGGTTTTACCTGACTTGCAGAATTTACACTCGCCACATTCCGGGGTGTATAAGGGAATAACGTGGTCACCTACCGCCAGCGTGGTGACACCTTCGCCCACGGCTTCCACAATACCGGCTCCTTCATGACCCAAAATAGCCGGGAAAATACCTTCAGGATCTTCACCTGACAGGGTAAAGGCATCGGTGTGGCAAACACCAGTGGCCACTACACGTACCAGTACTTCGCCTTTTTGTGGCGGCATTAAATCCACTTCTTCAATGGATAAGGGCTTGCCTGCTTCCCAGGCGACAGCGGCTCGGGTTTTGATAGTTTGCATAACTGGGTTCCCTATAGGTTGTTGGCCAGATTCAAAAGCTTAAGTCTAACAAGCATTTGCCAGGATATAACCTCAGTTGTCGCAGTTTTTACGCTGTTCAATGACATTCGGCGGGCAGTTGCGGTAAAAGCGGTCAATCCGTATGATCGCGCCCTTCGACCGACGCCGCTTTAACCTGACAAGGTGAATTGGCTGACAAGTTGTACCTTTGGCCTATGCTTGGGGACAGACCCTTAGGCCGACATTAAACTCCGCAGGAATATTATGCTTTTACACTCAACCCGACAGGATTGGCTTGGTAATGTGCGCGCCGATCTGCTTGCAGGTCTGGTGGTGGCGCTGGCCTTAATCCCTGAAGCCATTGCTTTTTCCATTATTGCAGGTGTTGACCCCAAAGTGGGGTTGTACGCATCTTTTTGTATCGCCACCATTATTGCTTTTATTGGCGGCCGACCTGGCATGATTTCCGCTGCAACCGGGGCGATGGCATTGGTCATGGTGACACTGGTAAAAGAGCATGGTTTGCAGTATTTGCTGGCCGCGACGTTGCTGACCGGGGTATTGCAGATTCTGGCCGGCTATCTGAAGCTGGGCAGCCTGATGTCTTTTGTGTCCCGCTCTGTGGTCACTGGCTTTGTCAATGCACTGGCTATCCTGATTTTCATGGCGCAGCTACCCGAACTGACCAATGTCACTTGGCATGTGTACGCCATGACGGCGGCCGGGCTGGGGATTATCTACCTGTTTCCCCATGTGCCGAGAATTGGCAAAGTTATCCCGTCACCCTTAGTGTGTATTTTGTCCATGACGGCGGTATATCTGCTGCTGGGGCTGGATATTCGCACCGTCGGGGATATGGGCGAGCTGCCGGATACCCTGCCGGTTTTTCTGTGGCCAGAGGTGCCGCTGAATTTTGATACCCTGGCAATTATCTTTCCTTATTCTGCCGCACTGGCCGTGGTGGGACTGCTGGAATCCCTGATGACGGCAACCATAGTGGATGACTTGACCGATACGCAGAGCGACAAAAATCGTGAATGTAAAGGCCAGGGCTTTGCCAATATTGGTGCCGGCTTGCTGGGCGGAATGGCCGGTTGCGCGATGATTGGTCAGTCGGTTATCAATGTCAAATCCGGTGGACGTGGACGTCTGTCTACACTGGTGGCCGGGGTGTTTCTGCTGATTATGGTGGTGTTCCTGAGTGACTGGATCCGACAGATCCCAATGGCGGCATTGGTCGCGGTGATGATTATGGTGTCTATTGGTACTTTTAGCTGGGACTCTGTGGTTAAACTGAAAACCTATCCTCTGTCGTACAACATTGTGATGCTGGCTACCGTATTGGTTACGGTGTTCACCCATAACCTGGCCTATGGTGTGTTTGTTGGGGTGTTGCTGGCGTCCTTGTTTTTTGCCAACAAGGTCAGTCACATTCTGTATCTGGATGCCAGTCTGGACAGCAATAACAGCACTCGCACCTATAAAGTGGTGGGGCAGGTATTTTTTAACTCCGCAGACAAATTCGCTGCCGGTTTTGACTTCAAGGAAGTCATTGATAAAGTAGTGATAGACTTAAGCCGTGCCCATTTCTGGGACATTTCTGCGGTGGACGCCCTAGATAAAGTCGTGCTCAAGTTTCGCCGTGAAGGGGCCGAAGTGGAGCTGATTGGTCTGAATAAGGCCAGTGAAACTATCGTGGATCGTTTTGGTAAGCATGATAAGCCAGAAGATATTGAAAAGGTTTTACATTAATGGCAAATGACAACAGGAAAGTGCTGGCGGGGATTGACGGCTCTGCTATCAGCGCCGCGGTGACCGATTATGCGGCCTGGATGGCTGGGCGGGTAGGCGCACCGCTAAAGTTGCTGCACAATCTGGAGCACCGTGAGCCGGTCATGGTGTCGGATTTATCCGGCAATATCGGGCTGGGCAGTCGTGAGCACTTGTTGGTGGAATTGTCAGAAATGGAAGCCAAGCGCAGTAAGATTTTGCTCGAACAGGGTAAACTGCTGTTGGACAATGCCAGGAGCAGGGCCCAATCCATGGGGATCGAAGAGCCGCTTTTGTGCCAGCGCCATGGCAGCCTGACCGAGACCCTGGTCGAGCTGGAAGATGAGATCCGCGTATTGGCGCTGGGCATTCGTGGCGAGGATCATGCCAATCAGCCCGGACGCTTAGGCAATCAACTGGAAACGGTATTGCGCTCACTGCATCGCCCTATTCTGGTGGTAAACCGCGATTTTGAGCAGCCACAACGTATTATGCTCGCTTATGACGGCAGCAAAGCGGCCTGCCGCGCATTGGAGCTATTAACCAGCAGTCCTTTGTTTAAGGGCATGACTTGCCATCTGGTGTATGTGGGGGATGACGCGGATAAAAGCAAAGAGATACTTCAGCGCGGGGCGCAAAGTCTGGAAGTATCAGAATTGCAGGTTATCCAGGCTAATCTGCATGGTATTCCTGACCAGGAACTGCTGGCCTACCAGCAGCAACACGGCATTCAGCTGCAGGTGATGGGGTCGTTTGGGCATAGCCGTTTACGGGAAATGTTACTGGGCAGCTTTACCCTGAAAATGCTGGGGCAAGCCAGGGTCCCACTGTTACTGTTAAGATAATTTCCAAAAATATCAGCGGTTTGTCATTTAGATGTCACGCCGCTGTCATCTTGCCGTTATAGTCTTATGCGCTTTTAATCCTGCACTGGCCCGTTGCATAAACGAGGCTGTGCAGCATGGACAAGTAGCAGAGACATCAATGTCGCAAAAGCCCCTAACTTCCCCCGATTTTCAATCTATCCTTGCCGTACGTTTGTCACGCCGAAGCACCCTTAAAGGCTTAGGCTTGAGTGGCGCGGCTGCCGTGCTGTCAGGTTGTGCAGGCACTATGGCGGCAAGTGGCAGAGGCCAAGGCATGAGTGCCAGCAGCACACTAACGTTTAAAGAGCTGCCCCATGCCCTGGATGCCCACTTTACCGTCGCACAAGGTTACAATGCCCAGGTGCTGGTGAGTTGGGGTGACCCGCTTTTTGCTGATGCGCCGCGTTTTGATCCGGCCAATCAGACTGAACAGCATCAGCTCAGGCAATTTGGCTACAACAACGATTTTATCGGCTTTGTCCCTTTGCCCATGGGGTCAGACAGCTCTGAACATGGGCTGCTGGTGGTGAATCACGAATACTGCCGCTCGGGCATGATGTTCCCTGGTTCACCAGATGAGTTGCAGCTCAGCGAAGAGCAAATTAAGGTGAATATTGCCGCCCATGGTCTGAGCGTGGTGGAGATTAAAAAGCACAGCAGCGGCCAATGGCAGTTGGTACTGGATTCTGCCTATAACCGGCGTATTACCCCCAATACACCGATGCAAATGACCGGCCCAGCGGCAGGCAGTCAGCGACTTCACAGTCAATATAGTACCGATGGCGTTAAAACCCGCGGCACCTATGGCAATTGCGCTGGCGGCGTCACCCCCTGGGGCACCATACTCACCGGTGAAGAGAATGTGGACAACTTCTTTGGCGGTGACTTCAGCCAAAGCGGCGAAGTGGAAAACTACCAGCGCTTTGGTATGCAGGAAGTGTTTCACACTAGCTGGGGGTTACTGGACAAACGCTGGGATATGCGTGAAAACCCCAGCGAACCTCTACATGTAGGCTGGGTGGTGGAGATTGACCCTTATGATCCCCATTCTGTGCCGAAAAAGCGCACCACCCTGGGCCGATATAAGCACGAAGGCGCAAATGTATTTATTAATCGCGACGGCCGGGTGGTGGCTTACAGCGGCGATGATCAGCAATTTGAATATCTGTACCGTTTTATTAGTAAAGAGCGTTACCAGCCTGATAACCGCAAAGCCAATCTAAGCCTGCTGGATGAAGGTACGCTTTATTGTGCCCGCTTTGCAGACAATGGCAGCATGCAGTGGTTGCCACTGGTATTTGGTCAGGGACCGTTGACTACAGAAAACGGTTTCCAAAGCCAGGCCGATGTCCTGCTGGATTGCCGCAAGGCCGCCGACCTGCTGGGTGCGACGCCAATGGACAGGCCCGAGGACGTGGAAGTGAATCCGGTGACCGGTCAGGTGTATGTGATGCTGACCAACAATAGCAGACGTACCGAAGCGCAAACCGATGGGCCCAATCCCAGAGCCAAAAATCTGGCCGGGCAGGTGCTGGAACTGACTCCGCCACAGGGCGATCACAGTGCCGATAGTTTTAGTTGGGATCTGCTTCTGGTTGCGGGTCGCAAGGGTGACGCCGGGACTCATTACCATGCCAATATCAGTGATAATGGGTGGCTGGCCTGCCCGGATAACTGTGCCTTTGATAACCTGGGTAATTTATGGATTGCCACCGACGGTGCGGAAGCTTTTGGGGTGGCTGATGGCGTTTGGGCAACCGAAGTCACGGGTGAAAACCGCGCCCTGACCAAACGCTTTTTACGTACGCCAATGGGGGCAGAATTGTGCGGTCCGTTTTTTACCCCGGATGCGCAGAATTTTTTCTGTTCGGTACAGCACCCGGGCGACGGCAGCAGCTATGATAATCCCAAAACCCGTTGGCCGGATTTCAGGGACGATATGCCACCACGACCTTCTGTGATGGTGATTACCAAACAAGGTGGTGGACGAATCGGCAGTTGAGGGCTGACATCGCCGACGATTGCTCCCTGCCACATCAGAATACGACCACCATGGACGGCGGAAGTGCAGAAAACGCAGGAGCGGTTATTCTGCCCGTCCATCCCTGGACATCGCCGCTCTTTGACATCCATGTCACCGCGGCATACCGTCCATCCCTGGACATCGCCGATGAGTGTTCCCTGCAACATCGTCATACCGTCCATCCCTGGACATCGCCGATGAGTGTTCCCTGCAACATCGTCATACCGTCCATCCCTGGACATCGCCGCTCTTTGACATCCATGTCACCGCGGCATACCGTCCATCCTTGGACATAAAAAAGCGGAGCTGTTGCTCCGCTTGTTAACCCTCAGACTACTGACTTATCAGAACTGACCGATCAGGCTGATGCTGTAAAAATCTGCATCATGGTCTTTAGTGATATCGGTGTTTTTGTATTCTGCAGATACTGCCCAATTGTTGGTGAAGTAATGCTTGGCATTGATACCCCAGACATTATTGTCATTCAGGTCATCATAGCTCAGGCCTACAGATGTCATCGTAGTGAAGTAGTAATCACCACTGATACCCCAGTCAGTATCTTCATCGTTGTCTGTTACTGACAGTTCGGCTGCAATAAAGCGGTCCTGGCCCAGCCCAGCGAAGTATTTGGTCGAAGCTTCCCAAACATCGAATTCATCATCGGTGCTCACGCTAAAACCAACATAGTCAACACCACCCAGTTGATGGGTGTACTGTGCGCCAAATGTGGCATAACCGCCGTGCTCCTGGTCAGTGTAGTCGGCTTTAATCAGGAAATTGGGGTTGATCAGGTAACCCAACGTCACAGTGGAGCTGTCATAATCTTCACTGCCTACTTCGGAACGAGTGTACTCGGCACCAATCAGGAAATTATTGTAAAACAGTTCGCCGCCTACATTCAGCGCGTTTACATCGCCTTCGGCGTCAAGGTAAGCACCATAAACGTTGCTTTTATCGTTGATGTAGGACAGTTCAGCCAATGGGCCCAATACCGCACGCTTATCGAAGTAGTAAGTGGCGCCGATACCCAGGATATCGTTATCCAGCTTACCCACTTCGGTACGGTTATAGTTCAGTTCGCTGAACAGTTGATATTCTTGTGCCGTTACTGTGGAAGAAGCAAGTAGAAGAGAAGTAAGCACTACATTAATTTTTTTCATGATGTTCCTTAGTCATTTTTTATTGCAAACAAGTTTGCGGGGCGCATCCTACCCAGCCATGTTTGAGATTTAAAGTAATAAATGGCGTGACCTGAGGGGGAATTGTATCAACTGATTTCTTTTTCATCTTGACTGTAATAATTTTGTCATATTTGTATATTGCTTGTGTTTTTTCATTACTTTTTCTTAATTCAATCTGGGCCCTGAATACCTTTGATGGGGTCCGCCACTACGCCTGCTGTTTATATGATTGATGAAATCCGGGATTCGATTGGAGAACTATCAGACTGTGGCATACACTGAACTAGTCCCAAGTGCTAAAGGACTGATCTCGGACAAAAAATCATTTGCCGGGAGGACATAAGCTAAGGATGTAGTTTGCCCCTGTGACAAGAGAACACATCATGCTCAATCAACTTTCGGTTAAAGTGCGGTTAGTCATACTGGTCGCACTGCCGCTGTTTTTCTTCGCCTTATCCGCCGTTAATTCCTTACAGGATCTCAGGCAGCTGAATCATCAAATTGACAGTTTGTACAATGACAGAGTAGTGCCACTGCAACAGATTAAAGTGGTGTCAGACAATTATGCGGTAGAGATCGTTGATATCCTGCACAAATACCGGGCAGGGGTGATTAGTCAGGATGAATTGCGCCGGCGTTTGCAGGCGGCACAAGATCTGGCGGATAAAGAGTGGCAGGCATACAAATCCACTCAGCTGACGCAGCGCGAAGCTGATCTTGTGCGTCAGGTTGAAGCCAGTTTAACCGGTGTGTTGAGCAAGATTGGCGATTACAGGCGTATGCTGGAGCAAGGCGCCCTGGCCGGTGTGGAGCCTAATCAGTTTGTCAGGGAACTGTATCAGGCTTTCGACCCGCTAAGTGCTGGTTATGCAGAGCTTATTCAGTTGCAATTGGATGAAGCCAATGCGTTTCGTCAACAGGTTGCCCGCGACTATGAAAGCACTGTCACCATGTTTATCATCAAAATTGCGGTGCTTTTCATCCTGATGCTGGTTGTGGCCTGGGTCATTTACCGTTCTGTTAATAACCCGCTTGTTGGTTTGAAAAACACCATTACTGATATTGCCCAGTCAGCTAACCTGTCCCTGCGGGCTAAGGTGATAGGTAAAGATGAAATTGCCCAAACAGCCGAAGGCTTTAACCAAATGTTGGAGCGTCTGCATAGCTTAGTAAAAGAAGTAATTCAGGCTTCCAGCACCTTAGCAGCATCCGCTGAAGAAATGCATGCCATCAGTACCCAGGTGGCCAGTACTGCCACCGAGCAGGAGCATCAAAGTACCCAGATTGCCACGGCTGTGACAGAAATGACCGCGGCGATCCAGGAAGTGGCGCAAAATGCCCTGCTGACATCACAAAAAGCCAATGACGCCGATGAACAGGCGCAGCTCGGGCAGGGCAAAGTACAGCAGAATATCCAGTCGATTAATCAACTGTCTGCGGTGGTGAACCGCAGTACCGAAGTGATTCAGCAGTTGCATAGTCAGGCCAATGACATCAATCAGGTCGTGCAATTGATTCAGAATGTGGCTGAACAGACTAATTTGTTGGCGTTAAATGCCGCCATTGAAGCGGCTAGAGCCGGGGATTCCGGGCGAGGATTTGCCGTCGTGGCCGACGAAGTTCGGCAGTTGGCGCATAATACCCAAAAGGCCACCGAGTCCATCAGTGAAATGATTGGCAAACTGCAGGTGGCAGCCGGGGAGGCCGTAGACAGTATGAGCCAGGCTCAGCAAATGGCATCAGACAGTGTCAGCCATGCAGAAGAGTCCTCACTGGTGTTAAAAGAAATTATTACTTCGCTAACCACTATTGCGGATATGAATATACAAGTCTCCACCGCCACGGAAGAGCAAACTACCGTGGCGAATGAAATTAGTGCCAATGTCAATGAATTCAGCTCCAGTATTGCCTTGGTCACCGATAGCTCCAACCAGAATGCCCAGGCCAGTGACGATCTGTCTCGGCTGGCCGTGACGTTGCAGGGCCAGGTATCTGTGTTTCGAATATAGTTGCGGGCGGCATTGACCGCCCTCAACCTTCCAGAACGCCACAATGACAGGCCTGAATGCCTTGTGTTTCGGATAGATGACAGGCTATCTTTTTGATTTAAAAGGTAAAAATAAAATCCTGGTAATTGATGTTGTAATCAGGCGACAGATATCATCGGTCTGGTAGTAGATGGAATGCCTATCCGCATGATTTTTAAAGAAAAATAAAAGTTGGCATCGAAGTTGTAATGTCCTTTGCAAGCGGTAACAAAACAAACCGTTATCGTGAACCAGGCAATATTGCCTGCCCGGCTGACCCTCAACCAATCTGCTGGCCGGGACTACAAAGTCAAAGGAGAAAGTTATGAAAAAGTTCGCATTTATTTTGTTCTTCCTGCCTGCCATGGGCGCATTTGCCACTAGCGACCTTTTTGCTGCCCTGGACAAGGACGGTAACGGTGCAATTAGTAAGGCAGAGGCAGCGGCTGAAAGTCGTCTGGCTGCAGCATTTGACGAGTACGACACAGACGGTGACGGCCAGATCTCACGCGCTGAGTTTGACAAATATCAAAGCAACTAAGTTGTACCCTTCCCAACCAGCGTGCGCCTGAGGACGGGCGCACGTTCATTTCTCCAAGGATTCAGAAAAATACAATATCGGAGACCGTCGTATGTCCCCTCTCCACATGCAAAGACGAGCCCTGAAAGAGCTTCTGGTCAGTTTCCCCAGTGGCGGCGCAAGAATAGCCACCACAGAGGTAGGCAAGCTATTCCAGCAAGCGGATCTGATTAAGCAGAATCCACAGTCTCTGGCCCTTATCTATGGTTATTGTGATGATGGTACCGGAAAATGTTTACCTGCCAGTCTGGCCTTAGCCAGAGCCGAAGCGGTAAAAAGGGAGCTGATTGCTCTGGGGATTCGGCCTGGATTGCTGCATATAGTCGAGGAGCCTCATGTCTCGGCACCACACCCATCACTCTGTGGATCTGCCATGACGGTATTGATCAAATCAATGCCATAAGAGTTTGTTTGAGACAGAAGACGCCAGCATGACGCCCTGTTGTTCGTTTGACAGCTCTGGATTACGCAGCAGCTTGGTCAGCGTGGCAGCACATGGAGAATCCATCAGCAGTCCTACCCAGGCATTTCTGCTGCTGTGTTTGGCACTATATAAACACCGGTCTGCCAGCTCGATGGCCTGACTCCAGAGTTGTACATTCTGTGTTAGCAAATTGGTAAAGCCAATGGAACATGTGACCTTTAGTGGTTCAGCCTGACCAATATTGAAATTGAAGCTTGCCACCAAATTGCGCAGACGCTGGGCATAGTCTGCTGCACTGCTAAGTGACTGACTCTGCACCATGATAAGAAATTCTTCGCCACCCCAGCGAATCAGGTAGTCCGTTTTCCTGAACACCGTGCCCAGAAGTTCCGCCATTTGCACTAAAACTAAATCACCTGCTGCATGGCCGAATGTGTCATTAATTTGTTTAAAATGATCAATGTCCATCAGGAAGAACAGCCAATGGCCTGAAGGGGCCGAACTATTTTGCGGCAAATGTTTGAGCAGATAACGCCGGTTACGCAGGCCGGTTAACTCATCGGTCAGGCTTCTCTGCTCAACAATCTCATAGGCACTTTTCAATTCCAGGTTTTTACGTTTTAAATCCTCTGTACGCTTTGCCACTTCAGCTACCAGATGACGGGTCAGGCGCGTTTGGTTCCAACGTCGGTAAAGCATAAAGAACAACAAAAATGCAGCCAGCATAGCAAGCATCATGACATTGCGCTGAGCCTGGCGACTTTGTAATTCAAGCTTGGCTTTTTCCAGTTCAACGGCTTGCAGCTTTTGCTGCTGGGTAAGCTTAGTAATTTCAAGGTCCTTTTGTGTGGCTTCAAAGCGACTGCGCATCGCGGCTAATTGCCGATTGTTCTGCTGCTCTGACAACCTTTGTTGTATGCTCATTTGTTCCTGTAGCGCAGTCAGGGCCAATTGAGGTTGCTGCATCGCAGTATAAGCCTGGGTGCGCATGGCCAGCGCATCGGCCTGATTTTCTTCATCGCTGTGTTGTATGGCCAGATGGTAGAGGCGATCTGCCATGGCCAGTGCTGCCTGATATGAGCGGGTCTGCATATGTACCCAAAACAGCTGATTTAACGGACCCGCTAAAGCACTGGTATCACCGGTTTGTTCGGCGATTTCCAACGCCTCTTCGGCAAGTGCAGAAACTTGTCTGGGCTGGTTTTGTTGCCTGGCCACCTGCGCCAGATTATTGAGTGCCCTGGCAATAGTCACCCGGGCATTTAATTCTCTGGCCAATCTCAATCCTTGTGTTGAGTAGTCCTGGGCGATTTGCCATTGTTCGAGGCTCAGATGGCTGCTGCCAAGGTTGACCAGAGCCAGGGCTTCGCTTTGTTTGTCACCCATTTTTTGGGCTAGTGCCAGTGCCTGCTGATAGGTACGGATAGCACCCTGGCTGTCATCAAGCTTTTGCAAAGTGACTGCGATATTGTTCAGCAATGCCGTTTGCGTATTGCCGTCGCTGAGCTTCTCTGCAATGTCCAGTGCGCTAAGCATTGCCTGCAGCGATTCTTCATAGCGCCCCTGGGTGCCCAAAAGAATGCCGATAATGTTTTCGGCTTTACCCTGCATTCGTAAGTTTTCGGACTGCATAAATGACCGCTTAGCTAGTTGGACAGAGTTCAGAGCTTGTTCTATTTGTCCCTGAAAGAAATCCAGAATGGCATTCTCATATAAGAGTTCTGCTTGCAGGCCAGTGTCAGGTTGCGCAGCTAACAGCTGTTTGGCTTCCAGCAAATATTGGCGTGCGCTTACATATTCTGCCCGGCTTCGGGCTAACATAGATTTTAATTTCAGGGCGCTTGCCTGATAAGTAATCGAATGCGCACGCTGGGCCATCTCCCACAGATGCTGAACCATAACATTGGCCTGGTCCAGGTTGTCCAGCAGGTAGTGAATTTCAGCCAACTGGAGGGTCAGGGGCAATTGCAGCGGGTCATCATTGGTGAGTTGTTCAAGCCATTGTTGTGTTTGCAACAGAGCCTCAGATGGTTGGGAATGTTTGATGCGTTGCAAAGACGCCAAATCACGCACCATAGAGTCGTCATTGCTGTTGCTGTTGCTGGCTGCTGGATGTTCGGACAATGCCATGACCTGGCATGCTAGTGTTATATAACATACCAAAATGAACGGCTTTAAAACCCGGGGGAAGTTAATTTGCTGGGACAACGGCGTAACATCCAAAACCATGAGCCAAGATCTGAGCATAAGTATATCAGTAAAGCCCCCCGCTATATCTGTTAAGCCGTCAGTGCCCGCCATTTTGGTTCTACCTTCAACAGTACAATTTCCAACACTTGGCTACACAACCTGACAGTTTTACTACGGATCTATATCGGTCCCGCCTCTATCATGCCACTAGTTTCAATTCAGGAATCAGACAATGGAAGTTCAACAAAGGTTGGCAGAGATACTAGGTGAAATATTGGCCAGGCCCGCACAAGATTTTCAGGCCGACACCCTGTTGCTGGGGGCTATAGCAGAATTTGATTCGATGGCCTTGATGATGCTTATCACTGAGTTAGAGCTGCGATTTGATGTGGATTTGCAAGATGCAGATTTTGATGCTGAGACCTTCAGTGACATGGCAAATCTGAGCGAATTCATCCAAAAGAGTATCGAGTATGCCTAGGCCGAAACATAAGCTTCGACATCGCCTGGCGCTTTGCTTGATGAAGTATCTGGCGCGTATTCCGGCTGCGCGCCGGCCTTTGCTGGCTGGCATGCTGGCCAGAATCATTCTGCGGCTGTCCAGCCGCACGCGCAAACGCGCGATAAACAATCTCGCTCTGGCTTTACCTTCGTTGTCTGATCAGCAGCGGCGGACTATGGTCCGGCAATCTTACACTGGCATTATTCAGGGCTTGCTGGATTGTTTAAACCTGGCAGAACTGGAGATGGATATACATTGTGACGAGCAGGCTGCCCAGTATCTCGCTTCAGGCAAGGGGCTTTGCGTAGTAACGCTGCATACCTGCTGTTACGAGTTGGTTCCGCTGGCATTGCAGCGACTCACTGGTCGTTCAACCACATTGTCGCATCTGCCCAATTTTATCGACCCAAAGCACAATCCCTATCAAAAAGCCGGGATTGGCTATGTGGAAAAAAAGCAGCCCGGGGCTTTTGTTAAGCTGTTAAATCAGGTTAAACAAGGCGCGGTCGTGACCTTACATGCCGACCTGTATGCGGAAGATATCAATGTACATTTTTTTGGCCGGGAAACCAGAGCGCCGGCTGGTGCGGCCATGCTAAGCGCTTTTGCTGGCACGCCATTACTGCTGGCCTGGGGAGTGAAAACACAAGAGGGCCGCTATCAGGTGTTTATTGAACCTTTTATGCATCAGCCCGTTGAGCGTAATAAAACGGCTTTTGAGTTGGTCACCCGTAAACTGTATGAACGCTTTGAACAAATTATTCTCAGCTACCCTGAACAGTGGTACTGGTCGTTTAATCGCTGGCGCACCTAGTCCAGCTCTGCAGGTCACCACTGCAACTGCTGGCGGCGACGAAACAAACCACCTGTGGGGCCATCATCCGGTAACTGAGCCAGCCATACCGGCGTGTCTGCACCCTGCTGGGCAGACAGCGGGGCATGTTGGCCCCCCATATCGGTGCGTACCCAGCCCGGACAAGCGGCATTGACTTTAACTTTGTCGCCCAACGTTCTGGCCATGCACACTGTCATGGCATTCAGGGCGGCTTTACTGATAGCGTATGCCGCAGGCCCATTTAAACCCTCATAGAAGGTGCCCCAGCCTGAGGTCAGATTAACGATCCGCCCCCAGCCTCTTTGCTGCATACTCTTACCCAGTATCCGGGCTAGCAGGAAGGGCCCAATAGTGTTTACCTGCAGTGACATTTCCAATTCGTGCCGCTCGGTATTCAAGGCATCCTGATTAAATAAAATGCCAGCGTTATTAACCAATATATCTATGGGGCCTAATACCTGGGAAATGGCCTGGACACGCTGCTCCGGTTTGTTCAGCAGGTCCAGCTCTACGCCAACAGTCCCCTGACCAATGGTGCGCGCGGCTTTTTCTGCCGAGTCTTCTGTTCTTGCAGCAATCAAGACTTTGATATTGCCGGCATTTGCTAATGCTTTAGCTATTTCAAAACCTATGCCCCGATTGGCACCGGTCACAAGTGCGGTTCTGGTTGGCTGAGTCATAATTTGCAGAGATAGTGCGGTCTAGATCAGTTCGTTCTAGTTTAGCTGCTAGAAGGCAGTGAGGCTCAGTAATATAAAAGGCCCATCCGGACGAATGGGCCTTTAAGCGTGGTGATGTTAAGATTTTTCAACCACTTCCAGTTTATCCACTACCTTCTTCACATCACTAGTGTTTTTGGCAATAGTGATCGCCAGATCGCGTTCGGCATCGCTGGCCACTGTGCCTTCTAGCGTCACTACGCCTTGCTTGGCATCCACATTAATATCTGTACCTGTTACCTCGGATTCAATCAGTAGCCTGGTCTTCACCACTGCTACTACTTTGGAATCCGTCAGGGTTTGCGCCATTTCGCTGGGCTTGTCTTTGGACATCACTTCCAGTCTGTTATCGACTTTGTTCACGCCGTCCAGACTTTCAATCAGCTCACTGGCCAGGGATTTATCGACCTCGCTGTCCACTTTACCTGTCAGCACAACCACACCATCTTTCACATCCGTATTGATGTCGAAGGAATTCAGGTTGGTGTTGAGCAGTAAAGTGGTTTCAGCCTTACCGTCAATCCAGGCATCCTTGGCACCTTTTTCCCAGTTATTTTCGCCCGCTATGGCTACAGGGGCTGCAAGCATTGTCAGGGTCATCAGGGTTGTTGTGAGTTTCATCATCGTCTCCTTTGACTTGGTCATTGAACTCATGATGACTGTAGCGAGAATGATGCCACTTTTTAAGATGTTGATATTTAAGGGATATTTGTTTTCCCCCGATATGAGATGTTGCCATAAGGTGACAGTTTTTATTGCAATCTGAGATTTAGCAGTGGGACAGCCACCGGCTTTACACGGCATAAAGTCATCCTTTCGGATACCTTACATGCGGGGCTGTTGGCTTGTAACTCAGTGTATTAGTTGAGGGGTATGCAGGGACGTTTGTTCTGTCCCCATAACCCGACAGTTCTTGTTCTGTGTCAGTTTAGCGGGGCTAACACCCGCAGCGAGCCAGGTTGAATGCGAATATCCAGCGGTAGATCGTCAAACACTTCACCATCTATGACGTAGCTGTCTAACTGCGGCGAGTTGATGCGAACTCTTGTGGCCTGCTGGTGGCGGATGTTCTCACTTGGCGGCGCTAATCCGGCCACGGCCAGTTCAGTCAGACTTAATAAATGGCGCGACGAGGTATCACTCGGTGTTAGCCAGGTAACATCCAAGATGCCATCAGCCAAATCCGGCTCACCATTACCTAGTGCCAATAGGGTTGTCAAAGGTGCCGCGTTAGCCACTACCATGCTGTGGGTGTGGATAATACAAGGGGGGTCTTCGTCGAATTGCACCTCTAATTCCAGTTGTTGGTTATTCTCTATGGCACGCCACAAGCCAAGCAGGTAGGCCATTTGTCCAAGCTGGTTTTTTTCTTCACGACTGGCCGCTTCAATCATTTGTTGCTCAAAACCTACCGCGCTGAGTAGCAGCATCAACTTGTTATTACACCAGGCCGTGTCAATTTGCCTGCTTTCCCCGGCTAATATCACCTCACAGGCTGTGTCGATGGGAAGCAACTTACTGCGTATACCGCATAAGGCTTGTGCCAGCGCATTGGCGGTACCAAGGGGAATAATGCCCAACTGCACAGGTTTATTGAGCAAGGCTGAGGCCACTTCGGTGATGGTGCCATCGCCGCCGCAGGCAATAATGATGTCAGCGCCTTGCTCAATGGCCTGTTCTGCCAGTTGTTGTCCATCTTCATCCAAACTGGTAAGGGCAATTTTTATGTCCAGTCGCTGGCCCAAAATGTGTTTTATTTGTTCCTGGCACTCCTGCCATTTTCCCCCTCCTGCTACCGGGTTGGCGATAATCCAGGTTTGCATGTTGAGTCTCAGCTTGCCTTCACGATGCAGGAACTCAAGCTGTTTAAACTGCCATCGGTTTAAACGGGCGGTCTGGCGTATGGCGCGAATATTTTCAAGCACGTCTTGTGCACTGCTGTCAGGTTGTTGGGCTAGCAAATAAGCTGCTACAACCAGCACCGACCGGCCCCGGCCCAGGGCACAATGCACTAATACTTTACGGCCTTGTTTATGCTGATGTTGCAGCCAGTGTAATGCGTGATTTAACTGCGCCACATTAGGTGAACTGTGATCCAGCACCGGAATATTCAGATAGGCGATATTCTCTCCTTGCAGCGACCAATCAAGCGCATCGAACTCCGCCGTCACGTCCAGCACTGCAGCAATGTTTTCGTTCTTAATGGTTTCTACATCCGCAGTAAATAAGCGACAGCCCAGATAAAGATTGTCTGTAATTTTTTGAATGGCCGGGACTTTGTCGTGCTTTCTCGCCCAACTGTTATACAGGGTGACGCCTACCAGAAAGGGAATAAACAGCCAACGGATCACGAGGGGGATGCGGCCATCTTCGCGTTTTCGGAACAGCTCGGCGAAATTAAATAAGTAGGCCAGACTGACTGCCAGCAGAGACAGGCACAGCCATGCAAGCAGCAAGGTAACTACGAGATGCGGGCTAAACAGCAGGGCAATAAAACTGGCTAAACCACCAGCCAGATAATAAAAGGCAACAGGCATAGGTTCTCCCTGAACGTTCACCAATGGTTTTTGCTAGGCCAGTTTATCACTTAAAAGAATAGATTCTATGCCGATCCAGTTTCTGCTACGCAAGGATTGCCCAGCACAAAAAAAGGGGGCATTAGGCCCCCCACCGGATAGGAATTAGCAGTCCTTGTCTTTAAACTCTGCTTTTTCCTTGGCTTTTTCACAGAGCTCTTTCATTTTATCGCTGGCGGTATCCGCCGCATCTTCAAGCTTATCGCCGGTTTTTTCGGCGGCATCCTCCAGTTTGTCGCCTGCGTCACGCATGGCACCCTTGGTTTTGTCCATGGCATCTTCTAACTTGTCGCCAGCTTGCTCCATGGTTTCGTCCACTTTTTCACCAGCTTGTTCTGCTTTGCCACCGTTGTCGCAGGCGGTCAGACCCAAGGTCGCCACGAATAAAGCAATGGTCAGGGTTTTGTTGTTTGTCATAATCTACTCCTTTTGTGAAACCGAAATTAAAGTTTAGGGCGTTTGCCTCTTAGTGCACCTGCCACCAGGGAAATCAGCAGCAGCACCACAAAGATAAAAAAGATAACCTTCGCTACCCCGGCGGCTGCGCCGGCTATACCACCGAAGCCAAGTAATGCAGCAACAATGGCGATAATAAAAAAAGTCAGTGCCCAGCCTAACATTGGTCCTCCTGTTGTGACGGCTGGCGTTGCTTTGTGTATACCAGCCAATGAATCGCAAATTCAACTAAGCCAAAAGCATGCCAAGCTGTTTTATTTCGTCCATTCAGCCTGACTCAACAGCCAGGAAATATAGCAATGAAGTGGCGCAGACCTTGGCTGGCAAAACCCGGTCTGGGACTCAGTCAGGATCGATCAACCTTGCCCCGGAGCCTTGTTCTGACAGGCTGTCACCGGGATTTCTGAGGCGACAGTTCTGCAGCGATAAACAACCGCAACCAATGCAACTACTGAGGTTGTCGCGTAACTTGGTCAGTGTCTCAATTCGGTGATTCAGATCCTGTAGCCAGGCCTGAGACATTCTGGCCCAGTCCCCTGAATTGGGTGCTCGATTGTCGGGTAAAGACGACAGTGCGTTAGCTATCTCAGCCAGTGGCACTCCGACTTGTTGGGCAGACTTGATCACTGCGATACGGCGTAGCACATCCCTGTGGTATCGGCGCTGATTACCCTGGTTGCGCCAGCTTTTAATCAACCCTTTTTGTTCGTAAAAGTGCAGCGCCGACACTGCCACACCACTGCGTTTGGCCACCTGGCCGACCGTCAGAGGCTGCGTCACATCCTTACAGGCTTTACCCCCTTGCCGATTTTTTTTCATCTTAGCTATTGACCTTAACTTTACTTGAGGTTTTAGCCTATGCCACAAGCACTGATAAGTAAACAACCCACTTCTGACTAATGGAGAGCACCATGCCGGATAAACTGAATATTGCTGTGATTATGGGTAGTACCCGTGAAGGACGCCTATGTGAAGTGGTTACCAATTGGGTGACCACTGAACTGGCCAAGCTGGATGAGTTGAATCTGACTGTAATCGACCCGTTGGACCTAACTAGCACCGCACCTCTGGATAATCTGGTGCTGGATGGCATTCGCGCTGAGCTGGGCGCGGCGGATGCCTTTATTGTTGTGACGCCGGAGTATAATCATAGTTTTCCAGCCCCCTTAAAGGCGTTAATCGATGCGGTAAATAATGAATGGCACACCAAACCGGTGGGCTTTGTCAGTTATGGCGGGGTCTCGGGAGGACTGCGGGCAGTAGAGCAATTACGTCAGGTATTTGTTGAGCTGCAAAGCGCCAGCGTGCGTGAATCGGTGAGCTTTATAAATGCCTGGGAGCAGTTTGATGACAACGGCAGCTTAAAAGAGCAGGACAGACCCAGACGCACCTTAATGCGTATGCTGGAACAACTTAATTGGTGGGGCAGGGCGCTAAAGCAGGCCAGGCTGGAAGATGTGCGGAAGCGCCAGTTATCGCATAAAGGGGCAGCGCTGCGGCTGGCTTGTCAGGTAGGCTGAGCAGCGGATAGTTATTGTTCAAAAAAACGTCACCAGTATGACTTATTGTTACTGCAATATTGGGAGCGCGCTACAAGATTGGCGCGAACTCAACATTAAACAGTATCAAGGAGATTATATGAAGACGTTGATTGCGGGTGTCATGATGACCGGGATGATTGCTTCAGGTGCATTTGCTGCAGAGCAGGTGACATACAAATACCCTACCAAAGCTGCCTCAGGTAGTAGTTATGCTAAGTATATCTTTGTGTCCGCCACCAATGGCACACAGTTTTGCAAGGAAATGCGTGGCAATAGCAATGACCGCATCGTGGCTGGAGAGATGCTGTGTGGTGAAGATGAATCTTCTTATGCAGAGTTCGATCCTGTCAGCCAAACCTGGCAGGTAAAGTCCACCGGCAGTAAAAACCAATGTTATCCGGTTTTTAAAGAGATCACCTGTAGTCACAGATAGGCCAGGTAGCAAGGAAATTATTTGTAATCAGCAGCCGACTTGTGTCGGCTGTATTTTGAAAAACATGTATTTAATTGAAAAATAAAGATTAAATTGAATTTTTATACCAAGAAAAAGTTCCATGAAACTTTTGTTACAGCGCAGCTTTGTAACAAAAGTGTCACTCTCCTTCGTTAACCTTGCCTGCGATTTGTTAACCCACAATTCCAAATTTTCGGAGAGCTCAATGGAACTCAAAAGCATGTTCAAGGTATCTGCTGTAGCCGTGGCCCTGGTACTGGCCGGCTGTGGTGGTGATATCAACGTTACCCCCACTGTTAACGATAACAGCACAGTAAATAACCCGCCTCCAACTGATGGCGGTGATAACGGCGGTGACAACGGTGATGAGAATCCTTGTGCTTCTTATGGCTCCGGCAGCGATGCGGTACAAGGTTCGTACGACAGCAGCAATAAAATCTGTACTTACAGCACCAATTTCGTTAGTGCGGCCAAACCGCTGACCACTGATGTGACGTTGGATGCCGATCTGGTGCATTACTTTAAAAGTACACTGATGGTGGGGCAGGATTGCAACACCACCCAGGGTTGTAGTGTGGAAGTAGATGGTCCGACACTAACTGTCGAGGCGGGCGCCACTGTGGTATTTGACAACGCCGCATCCCGTGTGCAGATCAACCGTGGTGCTAATATTGAAGCGGTTGGTACATTAGATAAGCCGATTACCTTTACTTCTGCTAATGCCATTGCGGCACTTGACTCAGTCGGCGCTGGCCCTTCTCCACAGGATTGGGGCGGTGTGATCATCAATGGTTTTGGTATTACTGACCAATGTTCAGATGCTGAACGCACTGCAGGCAGCTGTAACGCTGAAAGTGAAGGCGCAGTGTCCTACTATGGTGGTAACAATAACCAGGATGACAGCGGCACCCTGAAATTTGCCAAAATCCACTATGCAGGTGGTCTGCCAGCTGGTGCTGAAGTGGGTAACGACCTGAACTCACTGTTCCTGAATTCAGTAGGTTCTGGTACCGAAATCGACTATATCGATATTTATGCCGGCTACGATGATGGTATTGAACTCTTTGGCGGTGCGGTCAACCTGAAGCACATTGTCATCACTGATACGCAGGATGACAGTCTGGATATCGATGCTGGCTGGCAGGGTAAGGTGCAATTCCTGTTGGTTAAGCATGGTTCGGTAAAAAATGCCGCCGGTGAAACTCTGAATATGGGTAACGGTGGTTTTGAAGCGGATGGTCGTAAAGGTTCTTCTACTGCGCAGGCGCCTGCCTCTGCCCCCCATATTGCCAACGTGACAGTGATTACTACAGATGAAATGTCCGCACGTGATGACGACCCATCCATTGCCATGAAATTGGATGACTTTATCAACGCAACCTTCTACAACATGGTATTGAAGAAAGAAGCTGCTACACAAACTTGGTGTATTAATTATTCTGGTGATGCTGACGATGAAATTGTCAGTGGTCGTACCTCTATAAAGTCCTCTATTGCCGCCTGTGCCAAGCTGGCAGACGATGGTAAAGAGACAGTAACGGCAGAAAGTGGCACTACTACTGTTACCGAGTGGTTTACCAAAGACGGTGTCAGCCAGGTTGTTAACGGTTCTGATACCGTGCTGGCTAACAATGGTTTCTCAACTTCTTCCGAAGTGACGGTCACTCCAACAGATATGACCACTGTAGACAGCTTCTTTGAAGCCACTGATTTTATCGGTGCGGTCTCTGCCGCCGACACTTCCTCAGATTGGTATAAGTGGGCGAAAGCCGCGTTTGATAACGCAAACGACGAATAACCAATTTGACTAAAGACAAATAGGCGCCCTGGTTGCGCCTATTTTTCCATTAAAGTGTGGGAAATAATGATGATGACTCGATTCAGAGTAAATAAAATTTCAATGGTGGTGGGAGCTTGCCTGCTGACCGGGCCGGTTCTGGCCCAGTCACAGGAAGACAATACCATTGAAGAAGTTGTTGCCACTGGTACGCGTTTGCAGGGTACTGCTACGGCAGTCATCGAAGAACGTAAAAACCAGGCCTTCGTTGCAGATATTTTAGGCGCTGAGCAAATCTCCCGTACCGGGGATTCAGATGCGGCTGCGGCATTGCGTCGGGTAACTGGTCTGACTTTGGTTGACGGTAAGTTTATCTATGTTCGTGGACTGGGTGAGCGTTATTCCAGCGCCAGACTTAACGGTGCCAGCATTCCCAGCCCGGACCTTAGCCGTAACGTTATTCCACTGGATATTTTCCCCTCCAACGTGATTGAAAGCCTGTCAGTGCAAAAGGCTTATTCACCTAATATGCCGGCGGCTTTTGGCGGCGGAAACGTAGACATTCGTACCAAGTCACTGCCCAGCGAATTTATTGCCGGTATCCAGGTAGGGGTGGAAGCCGACTCTAATAATTCCGATGGTTTTACTTATAACGGTAATCATAGTGGCACGCCTTCGGCACTGCGAGACGCCATAGTGCATTACCGCGGTGACTTCTCATTACGTAATATTATTGAGCGTGATGGTTTGTTTACCAATGACTCAGGTACTGTTGCACAACAAGCCATCGCCATAAACGATGGTTTGCTGAAATCACTACCGCGCAATATGTCCATCAAGGACGAGTCGCTGGATCCGAACTATTCTGCGCAAGCTTATATTGGTAACAGCTTTGATGAAGAATGGCTGGGCGGTACAGTAGGCTTTCTGGCGTCAGTGGCCTACGACAATAAATGGAATTATACGGACCGCCGTAATGCCGTTGTCAGTGCCAGCTTGCCAGAGAACTGTGCTCAAAATATGGATACCGCAGAAAATGTCGGTAATACCTGCTTTGATAGCATGGTAGATTCAAAGGTAACCACCGAAAATGAACGTCTGAATGGTTTGTTTACTTTGGGTTATCGCTGGAACAGCCATAGTCTGAGTTATACCAAGATTTATATCGAAGATAATGAGGATGAGTCTGAGATTGCTGTCTCGCAAAACCCCTCGCAAAATATCACTATTACAGATGATGGCATTGCTGACTACTCGCAGAGTTTCACTTATGAGGAGCGTCAGTTAGATGTTGACCAGTTTCGTGGTCAGCATACCTTCCTTGACTACTGGGGATTAGGTATCGACTGGCATTACACCCAGTCTGAAGCAACCACAGATATACCGTTGCAGAGCACCTTTAACTTCAGTAACAGATATGACGACAATGGCGGCTATCTGAGCACAGGTGTGAACGGCGGCAACGGTCAGGTTGAAAATGATTATGTTGATATGGACGATCATATGAAGAACTGGGGAGGGAATGTAACCCTGCCTATTTCAACTGGTCGTTTTGAGATTGAACTGAAAGGTGGCTGGGACTTTATCGACAGGGCCCGTTACTACACTACTTCAAGCTTTTTTATTAACAATGGTGGCGGCTCCATCAATGTAACGACTAACGAAGCGGATTTGCTGAATCTGCCGTCATATCTGACAGACGCATTTATCGGCGAGCAGAACCTGCTGGTCGTGTTTAACGAACCCGACGCGCCTGAAGCCGATGATTATCTGGCCGCCCAGAAAACCGATGCGGCTTACGGTGCATTTGACGTTATTTATGATAATACCTGGCGAATCAGTGGCGGATTGCGTTACGAGGAGTTCAAACAGGTCGCACTGGAGACTTCCAGTCTGATATTTACCGCTGAAGATCAGAATATTTACTACAACCCTGACAACATTAAAGCCAGAAGCATAGATACGGATGACTTCTTCCCGGCGCTGAGCCTGACTTATATAGGCGGTGATGACTATCAGGTACGCCTAGGTTATGGTGAAACAGTAGTCAGACCTGACCTGCGGGAAGTTGTACCTGTCGGTTATTTTGATCCACTTACAGACATCCGCACTACGGGTAATACGCAGTTAGTGTCCAGCACGCTTAAGAACTACGATATTCGCTATGAATTATATGGCGAAATGGGCAACAACCTTGCCTTGTCATTGTTCTACAAAGACATCGTCAATCCCATTGAAACCGTACTACGTGTTGGCGACTCCACCTACACTGCTGGTTTTACCAACGGTACACAGGCGGAATTGTATGGAGTTGAAGCCGAGTGGCTGTACGACCTTAGCTGGGCGATGGATGGCTTCTTTACCTCAGGAAATATCACCTTAAGTGATTCTGAGGTGGATATTGAAGCGTCCAGCGCGGGTAGCTTGACCAATACCACCAAGCGTATGAATGGTCATTCCAAGTATGTCGCCAACTTCCAGTTAGGCTATGACTCGGCAAATGGCGAGCACAGTGCGTCTTTGGTATACAACGTCTTCGGTGAACGCATTCTTGCTTCGGGCATCGATGGGCGTCAGGACGCCTATGAGCAGCCATTCCATTCGTTGGACATGGTGTACTCCTACTATATGGACTTTAACAGCACGATCAAACTGCGGGTTCGTAACCTGCTAGGCGAAGATCAGGAAGTCACCCAGGATGGTGTTACTGTGCGAAGTCGTACTGTGGGCACTAGCTTACAACTCAGTTATAAATACGATTTTTAGTATATCTAGTGGGCCGCGTTGCGGCCCTATTTCATTTCAGGGTAGGTGTTTTGTTGCAAGTCAGGGCTCATGCTTGTGAATCACAACTTAGTCTTCAATTTGTAATAAAACTGTCACGCTCAACCCCTATCCTGTGCGCGAATTCCAAAGATCAGTATCCCGCTGGTCTTTTTTAATTAGGGTTTGACAGTATGAGGCTTTTGAAACTACTTCCGCTGGCCGTGCTTGCCACCTCCCTGGCAGTCACCGCCCCGTCAATGGCACAAGAAGACAAGTATCTTGAACCTGTGGTGAAAGAGGCTGGCAAGATCAATACATCTGCAGCCGGTTCGCAGGAAAAAATCAACAAGATGACGGACCAGATTGACAATAAACTGCAGCAGTTTAAAACCATTAATAAAGAAATTGACGGTTTGCTGGTATACAACGCGCAACTGCGTAAGCAAATCGATAATCAGCTTAAAGAAGTAGACGACCTGAACAAAGCCATCGATGAAGTCAGTGTCATCGAACGTCAGATCACCCCTTTGATGTTGCGCATGATTGAAGGCCTGAAACAGTTTGTTGAGCTGGATGTGCCTTTCCTGCCTGAAGAGCGCAGCAAGCGTCTGGCCGACCTGGCTGGTTTGATGGAGCGTGCCGATGTGGCACCGTCCGAGAAATTCCGCCGCGTGATGGAAGCCTATCAGATTGAGATGGATTACGGCCGCACCCTGGAAGCCTACAGTGGCTTGCATACTGTCGGTGGCCAGGAACGTGATGTGGACTTCCTGCGCGTTGGACGTACCGCGCTGATTTATCAGACCCGCGATGCCAGCCAGCAAGGCATCTGGAACAAGCAAACCCGTCAATGGGAAGAATTGCCTTCCAGCTATCGCACTCAGGTGACCAAAGGTCTGCGTATGGCCAAGAAGCAACTTGCCCCTGATTTGCTGTCCCTGCCAGTAGCCCTGACCGACTAAGAGAGTAGAAATCATGAAATCCATAGTGAAAGTTCTGACCACTGGCCTGTTTGCCTCCTTAGTCGCCACTGGCGCCATGGCACAGAGCGCGAATGATAAAGCCCTGGATCTGGACCAATTGCTGAAGCAATTGGAGCAAGGCCAGATTGCCCAAAATAAAGACAACCAGCGCCGCGAGCAAGAATTCGCCGCCAAGGTCGCCGAGCAGGATCAAATGCTTAAACAGGCCACCAATAAGCGTAACGCTGAGTTGAATACCAGTGAAAGCCTGGAGCGTCAGTTCCAGGAAAACGAATTTAAGCTGGCTGACCTGAATGATGCTCTGACCAACCGTCTGGGCTCTCTTAAAGAGCTGTTTGGTGTGTTACAGCAAGTCTCTGGTGATACCAAAGGTAAATTCCAGAACTCGGTTATTTCCGCACAGATTCCTGGCCGTGCTGAGTTTCTAGATGGTTTGGCACAGTCCATGGGTTCTAGCTCCAAACTGGCCTCCATTGATGAAATCGAGCGCGTATGGTTTGAAATTCAACGTGAAATGACTGAATCCGGCAAGGTAACCAAGTTCACTACTGATGTGGTGGAAGCCGGTGGTAACAAAGTCAGCAAAGAAGTGGTACGTGTTGGTGCCTTTGCTCTGGTGTCTGATGGTAAATATCTGGATATGAACCCATCCACCGGCACTGTTGCTGAACTGACCCGTCAACCTGCTGGTCGTTATGGCGAGAGCGCCGCTAATCTGCAAGCCTCTAATGGTGAGCTGGTAGAATTCGGTCTGGATCCTACCGGTGGTTCAATTCTGGGGCTGCTGGTGCAAGCACCTAACTTCCAGGAGCGTATTGAACAAGGTGGTTTGGTTGGCTACATCATTCTGGCCGTGGGTGCGGTGGGTTTGTTACTGGCCCTGGAGCGCCTGATCAGCCTGACTCTGATTAAAGCCAAGGTCGACCGCCAGTTGAAGAATCAACAGCCAAGCAAAGATAACCCGCTGGGCCGTATTCTGCATGTTCGTGAGGAATTCCCCAACGTTGATACCGAGACCCTTGAGCTGAAACTGACGGAAGCCATTCTGGGTGAAGTACCTAAGCTGGGCCGCAACCTGACCATGATTAAGATTATCTCCGTGGTCGCACCGCTGATGGGGCTGCTGGGTACCGTAACCGGTATGATCAACACCTTCCAGGCCATTACCCTGTTTGGTACTGGTGACCCGAAACTGATGGCCGGTGGTATTTCTACGGCGTTGATGACAACAGTGCTGGGTCTGGTCGTGGCGATTCCGATGACACTGCTGTACGCCATGTTGAATACGCGCAGCAAGAACATCGTGTTCATCCTTCAGGAACAAGCCTCAGGTGTGATTGCAGAACGCGCTGAACGGAGCTAATCGCCATGTTCGAGATATTCGAGGCAATACGTGATTTTACCGAGACAGGGGGCCAGGTTCTGTTGGTCATCGGTCTGCTGATATTCATCATGTGGTTGCTGATTCTGGAACGTGCCCTGTATGTGTTTATCTGGCACAAACAGTTTAAGGGCCAGACCATTGCGGCCTGGGAAGCCAGAAGCGACCGTTCATCCTGGTATGCAGAGCAGATTCGCCAGGCCATGATTTCCAGGGTTAGCCTGAAACTGAAAGGCTCAATCCCGGTAATCCAGGCCCTGGTGGCGCTGTGTCCGCTGTTGGGCTTGATGGGCACAGTGACCGGCATGATTGAGGTATTTGATGTGATGGCCATTTCCGGCTCGGGTAACGCCCGTTCCATGGCTTCCGGGGTGTCTAAGGCGACTATCCCGACCATGGCCGGTATGGTTGGCGCACTGTCCGGGGTATTTGCCTCCACCTGGCTGATGCGCATCACCAAAACCGAAAAAATGCATATTGAAGATGCCATGAACCTGGATCACTAGTTTGTAGATGGTCGGTTGCAAGTCGGACTTCAGTCCGACAGCTAACCGACCTTCAGTCGGGATAAAGCCCGACCCCAGGGGTTAACTATTAGTCGGGATATATCCCGACCTACTATAAGAGAATTTTATGAAACAGCATTTTCAGAATCTGGTAGACGAAGAAGAAGCCACCATCGACCTAACCCCGATGCTGGACGTGGTGTTTATCATGCTGATCTTCTTCATCGTAACGGCTTCCTTTGTGAAGGAAGCGGGCATCGATGTCAACCGTCCTGAAGCTGCCACTGCAGTGAAGAAAGACCGAGCCAATATCCTGATTGCAATCAGTGATAAGAATGAGATCTGGATCAACAAGCGTCGCATCGACGAGCGTGCGGTTCAGGCCAACATTGAACGTCTGTATGCCGAAAACCCACAGGGTAGTGTGGTTATCCAGGCGGATAAGAAGGCCACCACTGAAACCTTGATTAAGGTAATGGATGCCTCCAGGGCCGCCGGCGTATTCGATGTATCCATTGCGGCCCAGGAGTAAGTGGGCGTGCAATTTTTCAGGCGAGCCGTTATCTCTCAGTCAGGAGTGAAGCATGGCTAATGCAACAGTTACAGCGCCGGGCAGCAGTTCTATGTTCGGCAGAATGATGATTGCCCTGGTCCTCTCGGCAGTTGTCACCCTGGGTTTGTTTTTCCTGATGCAGTCACTGATTAAAAGCGGTGGCAGTGCATTGACCGATCCTCCAGTCGGCTCGGTACTCGACTTTGTGCGGGTGAAACAGGAAGAGCAGGTAGAGAAAAAAGATCGTAAGCCCAAAAAGCCACCTAAGCCGGAAGAGCCGCCACCACAGATGCAACAACCGCAGATGGACTCACCCACGCCAAATGCTGAAGGTGGGGCAGGCATGGACTTCTCGGCCGATATTGGTGGTGATATGGCCCTGGCGGGTGGACTGGCGTTGGAAGGCGGAGACGGAGAGTATCTGCCCATCGTTAAGGTGTCACCTGTATATCCAAGACGTGCATTGCAACGGGGCATTGAAGGCTACGTGATAGTGGAATTCACAGTGACCAAAGCCGGTACGGTGCGAGACCCTATCGTGGTGGAAGCCAATCCTGAAGGCATATTTGAGCAGGCTGCCATGGACGCTGCCATGAAGTTTAAATACAAGCCCAGAGTTGTTAACGGTGAAGCTGCTGAAGTGGCGGGCGTACAAAACCGTATAACCTTCCAGATTGATGGTTAAGGTGGAACCGATGTTTGCGAAAAAAACAATCAGTAAACTGGTCGCCCTGGCGCTGCTGACGACGACCGGCTATGTGCTGCCAACTGTCACTCCCGTGGGGATGGCAAAGGCTCAGGAGCAGCAGGAAGAGCGCCAAACCCGTCGTACACCGGCCCTGCGTGCCAAAGTTTATGAGCAGTTGGCCCGTGCTCAGGCGCTGGCTGATGAAGATAAAATCGGCGAGGCGCTGGAAGCACTGGATAATGTCAAAGATAAGTCCAGTTCCATGAACAGCTATGAGCTGGCCATGTTGTATAACTTTTATGGCTTTATTCACTACAATGCCGAGCAGTACGACAAGGCTATCGCCGCTTTTGAGCAAGTGGTGGAACAACAGCCTATTCCTGAGTCCTTTGAGCTGACCACGCTGTTCAGTCTGGCCCAGTTGCATATGATGCAAGGCAACTACGACAAAACCCTGGTCTTTCTTGAACGCTGGGAAGCCTTGAATGTGGGGGAGATTCCGGCGAAGAACTATCTGATCAAGGCTCAGGCCATGTACCAGATGAAGGACTACGAGCGCGCCTCCCGTTTTATCAATCAGGCGGTAGCCATGGTTGAAAAGGAAGGTAAGGTTCCTGAGGAAAACTGGTTTGTATTGCAGCGCGCTATCTTTTATGAGCTGAAGCAACCTGAGAAGGTCAGGGATGTGCTGGTGAAGATGGTCAGGCACTACAACGACGGTAAGTATTGGGTACAACTGGGTGGGATGTACGGTGAGTTGGGTGAAGAGAAGAAGCAGCTTGCTGTGCTGGAAGCGGCATATCAGCAAGGCTATATCACCACAGGTTCAGATGTATTCAACCTGGCTCAACTGTATTACTACCATCAGGTACCGGTTAAAGGTGCGCGTTTGATGGAACAGGCCATGCACGAAGGGGTACTGGAACGCAACCTGCGCAACCTCAAATTTACCGCTAATTGCTGGGCACTGGCGAAGAATGACGATAAGGCCATTCCGGTGCTGACCGCTGCGGCGAATTTGTCGGAAGATGGTGAACTGGATGCGCAACTTGGCCAGATGTACCTGAACATGGAAGCCTACGATAAAGCCATTGAAGCGACACTGGCAGCCTTGCAAAAAGGCGGCTTGCGCAACCAGGGCATGGCTCATCTGGTCCTGGGCATGGCGTATTTCAACAAACAGCGCTTTAACGATGCGCTAAATGAATTGGCCAAGGCAGAGAAGTTTGACAGTGCCAAACGTATGGCCCAGCAATGGGGTAAATACGTGGAAGCCGAGAAGGTTAGCTACGAAAGACTCAAAGCTGAGCTTTCTTCCTGATCCACAGCCGATAAACTATCTTCTAAAGCCGCCAGCAATGGCGGCTTTTTCTTTTTGACTTGCGCTACGGGCATGCCCGGCCTTATTGAACTAGAATAACGGTAAGCGAAATTAACCCATCGCCACGGAACTGGATGCAGGCTAGATCAAACTAAGGTAGCTTGCATGAGGCTGTTTTTGTTGCTGTTTTCACTGCTTTTTTGCTCTTATCCATTAGCTTCTGACGGCACAGTGGTTAAAGTCTCGCTGGCTGATGTGGATTATGCCCCGTATTATTTCTACCAGGATGGACAGCTACATGGCGTATCGGTGGATGTTCTTCATCGGGTTCTGAGCGATATTGGCATGAGTCCTGAGTTTGTGCGCAGACCCTGGACAAGGCTGCTGAGCGAAACGTCGCTTGGCAGACAGGACTTGATTATGGTGTTGTATAAAACTTCGGAACGCTTACAACAGTTTGACTATGTGATGCCTGCCTACCTGTCGGACAAAATTGCCCTGCTATGCTTCAAGCCTTGTACTTCTGCTTTTGATGGCAGCCTGGACAGCCTGTCTGGCATGTATATTGGCACAATACGCAATAACTCCTACGGTGAGGTGTTTGATAGTCAGCCGGGCATCGCCAGGCAGGAAGTGGAAAATGAGGAGCTGTTGTTTAAACTGCTGGGGCTGGGCAAATTGCGTTATGCCATTGCATCAGAAATACGTTTTGACTGGTCAGTAAAGGCTGGCAATGAAGCGCGTATTATGGTGTTAACCCCGGCCATTGACCGAGCTGGGATTTACTTTGCTTTTGGCAGGCAAAGCCATGTAGACAAAGACACCCGGCAGCAGTTTAGTCTGAGCTTACGGCAACTTCTGCACAGCCCGGACTACCTGGCAATACTGGATAAATACAATATGCAGGAGTACAGGGTTCAACCTGATTAGCTATTGCTGCTTTAGTAGTTTTATGGCCAGTTTAACGAAGTCAGACGAGGTGAGAATACCTTGCAACTGCCCTTCTGCCGTCACAACAGGCAGGCAGCCATGCTTGTAATTAACAAAGTATTCAGCTATTTCAAGCAAAGACTGATCCGCTGTGGCACTGTCCCCATCCTTGATTGCCACATCCATAATGGGTACCAATTTCTCCTGCTCGCTGAGATTGTCCTGGCCATAAAGATTGGCCAGCTTCATCACCCTGGCGACCAATGCTTTTTGCGTCACAATGGCCATATATTTGCCAGTTAGCATATCGACAATTGGAATATGCCGGATACCGTATTCGCGGCTCATATTATGTGCATCGTGCAGGGTCGCCGACTGAGTCAGGGTATGCAGATTGCTGGTCATAATATCTTTTACTTGCATTGGACGTCCTCATTAATGGCTCTGTTGCAGAGAATAAAGTTAAGCATGGACTACCGTTATGATACATATCAAGTTTTTACGTTAGCCCAAAATCTATACTTGAAAGATAAACAGCCCATAAGTATATCTAACAACAAGTAACATAAGGTTAATGGTTGTTTTGTTTTAATTTTTAATACCTTTCCTGCGCTATCCAACACTCAGCTATGTGCTTTCTTGACAAGTCGCGATCCCTATACCAGTATCAATTCAAGGAGTTGGAAAACATCCATCAGGGAAGAGATAGTGTATGGATATTAATACATGTTCAGTACTGGTTGTTCATATTGGTGAGGCTGCTCACCAAAGTCAGGACGCTGATATTTTTCTGCGTTTATTGAAAACCCGTCCGGCACGTATTCAGGAAGTGGATTGTCCATCCAAAATTCATAACCCCTGCCAGTTCGATTTATTGTTTTTTAATATTCAGGGCGCTTATTGGGGCGAAATGCTACCGGGTTACTTGCTTGATCTGGCTGTCGAACATCGCATTGCGCTGTTTAACGCCAGCCAGGATAGTATTTGCGAAACATTAGTATTACTGGCTGGTATCGATGGGGTTTTTTATCAGCAGGATCCCCCTGATTTGATTCTCAAAGGCATTGGCCATTTGCTGGATAAGCAGCGCTGGTTCAGACGTGACGCCATGGACAGAGCATTGCAGACTTTGCTTAAGTGTGCACCAGTGGCTGGCCAGAACCGGCAAAAGCAAGATGAAGAATTCGACGCACTCACCAAGCGCGAAATGACGATCGTCCGATTGCTGTCCAGTGGTGCGCAAAACAAAGAGATTGCCAATCAATTGCATATCAGTACTAATACAGTTAAAACGCACCTGTACAGCGTGTTCAGAAAAACCCACTGTCGTAACCGGCTGGAATTATTAAGTTGGGTGCAACAACATCTGCCTATGCAAATGGTGATGTAAATTGTTTTGCCAGTCTTGAGTCGAACGCCATTTAATCTAGACAACCCTCTGATTTATAAGTAACTTATCCAGATAGATGTTGCTGTGGCGGCTAGTCCGCGGTTTGAAGGATAAGATATGAAAGGATGTCTGCTGGTCTTGTTGACCTTAACTATGGTTGGTTGTGCCAAAACACAAGTGCATCTGTATGGGCGTTATCTGCAACCCGAGCAAATTCAACAGGTGACCCAGGCCCTGGAAACTGAAGGCTATCAGGTGCAGGTCAATCGTCTGGCCTTTCCAGCTGATATTCATCAGTCCTCCCTGGTCTATTCGTTAATGCTCAAAGATGTCAGCAAGCTGGACAGCGTTATGGCTGCTTCGGCAAGTCAGGGCTGGTATGTGCACAATGTTACCGCCATGGTCAAAGGCAATCACTGGTATACCAAAGACAGTATGGGGTTGTTTTTGTTGCCTGAAGGGGTAGACCCATCTGATCCAAACGCCGCAGAGAACATGAGTTTTAACTATCAAAGCAGTGGCTGTGAACAATCTCCCGGATTGCAATTGTCTGACGATCATACTTTTCGTATTCAGCCGGTAGCGGAAGTGCCCTTTGACGCCGACTGGCATCAGGGCACCTGGAAGCTAAAGGAATCAGTCTATCTGGAGCTGACGCCTAAAGCCGATCCCACCTGGTCTTACTATCTTGAACTGCAGCGCAGTACCGAAACCGATCAACTGGGCCAGGCCGAGGTGATCCGCTTAACACCAATGCGCACCTATTTGATGTTTGGTAAATGCAGCTTTGAATATGGTGTGCGTAGTTAAGTGCTGCAATCTCTGTGGTTTCATTCTATCCGCGAAAAAGCGTTAATAACCACGGAGGCACAGAGCACACGGAGGGGGGAAGGAATTGTCACTGAGAGCTTTTCTTTGCGCACTCAGCGGCTTTGCGAGAGGTCTTCAATACCAGCTAAAGGCCAACAAATACTCAATACGTTCTCGCAGAGGCGCAAAGCGGACCAAGATCTTAACCAGGTTCACACGTCTCTGTGCTCTTCGTGCCTCAGTGGTGACATTCTATCCGCGAAAAAGCGTTAATAACCACGGAGGCACAGAGAACACGGAGGGGGTGAAGGTATTGTCACTGCGAGCTTTTCTTTGCGCACTCAGCGGCTTTGCGAGAAGCCGATATTATTCACCGTCTAGGTGAAAAAGTGATTATTTTTCAATGGTATGTATAAAGGCTCTTCTGTTTTTCTCCGTGCCCTCTGTGCCTCTGTGCCTCTGTGCCTCTGTGGTGAAACTTATTCAACCAAAATATTGATAGCCACAGAGACACAGAGAACATGGAGTTTTCAGGAGTAAAATGTGGGTGCTCCTGTCTTTCTCCTTGATCTCGGCGGCTCTGCGCTGAGATGCTGTGCTGACAAAAGTTAGTGGCTAACTCTGGGCGGCCCACACACGTTTTTCAATGCCTTTGTGCACCAAATCAGTCAGGGCCTTTTCAATAGCCTGCTTTACGCAGATATGCATAGGCTCATTAGTCGTGAAACCGCCTTCGGCTTCGGCCAGGCGTTTAAAACTTACATAGCGGAAGAAGCCGCCGCGCATTTCCTGACTCAGTACAGTTTTGCTGGTAGATACCGACAGCAATACCTGACCGGTACGTACATCTATGGCGCGCAGGTAAACGGATATTTGATCCTCCCGGTACAGCTCAGAGGCGCCGATACCAAAATACTCAGCGCCAAAACCACCGGTACGAATATTGGAGTCGTAGCTGATGATGCCGCCTTCCAACAGCAGCTTGGCAGTGGTGAGCGGCGGTAACTCATCTTTTTCTTCTTTGCCGTCGGCCTGCAGGCCGGCGCGGATGATTTTGCGTTCGGTCAGAATGTTCTGCAAGCCCTCACGTTCCACCGGTAGAAACCAATTAGAATCTGCCAGGGCCTGCATCAGAATTGAGGTGGCACCCTGAGTGACTGCAGTGGAAAAGGAACTGACATTGGCCTGTGGCTTATACTGCCCGGTCTGATCGCGAAAGGCGTATACCGACACCGGAATCATGCCTTTGGGCGGGGGTAGCGCCAGTAGATCCTGATAGTTATCGGTGGGGCTTAAGGTCACGGCGGGCTGCTGCCCTGGGGGGAAGAGAGGCCCCATGCTGCTACAACCGCTCAGTAACAGAAACAGCAATAAACTAACTGAACGCAACATGGGCTTATCCAAACTTAGGTACCTCAATCACAGTGACTTCGCCGTTGAGCAAGTGGGTGATCTGAACTGTGATGCTGTCAGTGTTACTGGTCAGGATCTGAATTTCATAATCGCCGCTGACAAACACCGAATCCTGATTAAATACGCTGTCATCCACATCCTCACCAAAGGCCAGGTCGGTAATCTCGCGTACCATTTTGTTGATATAGGCACGCTCAAGGGATTCCTGGAACTTTTCTGCATAGGTGCGTTCTTCTAGATGTTCCTTGTGTTTGTTTTGTGCCTGGGCTTTGCCCATCAGCAGGCTACCGTTAAGTGGGTTGCCGCCAAAACTGGGGTTGATTGGGGTATAAACCAGCTCAGTTGCTACGGCCTTGCCGATTATCAGGGTGAGTGCAACCAGCGTTAATTTAATCTTGTTCATTTTCTACCATCCGTTTTCGGCCATATCTGCGCTGCTGCTGTCAAACCTGGCATTCGCCATGGCTTGCAATAAAGCCAGCATCGCTTCTTCCACTTTGTCTTCCATGGGCGACTGTCGCCTTCCCATATAAGTCATGTAGATAACCTGATTATTCAGTTGTATGGTCAATTTGGTGCCAGCCCTGGGGACCACTTGTTCCTTAATTACCACATTGAAACTCTGGGTTTGCGGTACGTCTTGCCATAGTCGGCTAAGGCGTTGATAAAACTCCCGTCCGAAGCGGCTGAAAGTGTTGTCCAGCAGCAAGCCTCCTAGCTCCACTTCAGCCACACTGGGCGTTGCCAGACTAAGCAGTAGGGCGTATAGCAGGTTTCTGGTAACAGACATAAAATGGCGGACCGCAGATAAAACTTTGGTCCGCCCCTCCACGCGCTATTGTTGAACTATGGTGGCAGTGTTCCAGTCGCCCACCTGAGCGATGCTGATACTGCCGCCGTTACTGATAACAGCACCTTCCACGATGTTACCGTTACCCACCTGGCTAATAGACAGTTGCACGGAATCGCCGCCAATCAACATGGCTGCACCCCCTTCACCCACAACCATGTTTTCATTGCCTTCTTGCAGGATGTCAATGAGATGGTTGCTGCCTTCAATGAGCAGGTCCAGGGCGTTAAGATCACCATTTTGGGCGATATCCACCTGATTGCTGTTACTGTCCAGCAGGGTGCTGATATTCACCACGGCGTCATTCATGTTGCCGTCCTGCATCAGGCTGATGTCATTGTCATCTGTAGTCAGACTGAAATCAGGGTAGGAGGCTTGAACCACCGCGACGTTCTCATCGCCACTTTGATTGATAGTGACGTTATTGTCGGTACCGTTGAAGTTGACCAAATGGCTTTGGTTCAGGTTGCCATTTTGCATGGTAGTAAAGTCGTTACCTGAACCAATGGCACCCATATAGGCATCGTTGCCGTCGCCCATCTGCATCAGATTAAAGTCATTGTCTTCACCAACAAGCTCGAAACTGGCAATGTTGTCGTTACCCGTCTGGCTGACCATCACATCATTGTTGTCGCCGGTGAACAGCGCCGAGGCTGCACTGTTGTAATCGCCATTTTGATCGATGCTGATGTCGTTGCCACTGCCGAGAATTTCATCCAGATTGGCGGCGTTATACTCGCCATCCTGATCAATCTCGATATTGTTGTCTTCGCCCTGAAGCAGGCTCAGTGTGAACTGGTTGCGCCGTCCGTCCTGCATGGTTTCCAGGTCGTTGCCATCGCCTTGCAGGTCGCGTACGCGGCTAACGTTCCAATAGCCATCCTGCTCTATATCAAAGCTATTGCTGTTGCCTGAAACGACATCCAGATGGGTTTCGTTCCATTCGCCACTTTGCAAGATTCCAATGTCATTACCGGAACCTTGCAGATTTTTCACATAGCCCCATTGGCCGCCTTCGCTTTGGTCAATGCTGATATGGTTGTCATCTCCCACCACAATGGCTTGGGCTTCATTGGTCAGACCCAGATAGCCAATATCTTCAGTTTGGGTGATATTCAGCTCGTTGCCATTTCCTGTAACCGACACTTCGGCCTGACTGTCATTACCCTGCTGATTCAGATTGAGGTCGTTGGCTTCACCTGTCAGGGTACTGACGCTGATGTTACCTGTGCCTGACTGTGTGACTGAGGCATCGTTGGCATCGCCTTCCACGGTCAGGCTGATACCGTTGGTGTCCCCTTCCTGAAATAGACTGACGTTATTGCCTTGAGTGGCACCGCCGGTTGAAATTTGCGTAAGCTGAATCACATTACCGACGGCATCCGCCATAATGTCGGTTTTCAGCACCACATCGGTACTCTTGGTTTCATCGGCCATCACTGCCTGACTGGCCCCCAGGGCACAGAGGATGGCGCAAGTTAGTAGGGATTTTTGGATTTTCACCTTGTTCTCCAAATTGTTTTTGATGGGATCAACGTTGATACACATTGACCACCATGTTGCTTCCTATCTGGTGAACCCTGAACTGCTGGTCACCGCTTTGCCAGATATTCGCCGTGTTGGCGTCGCCCTGTTGAATGACATCCACCAGGTTGTCCTGCCCCCATTGCTGCACATTGGCAGTATTCCCTATGCCTTGCTGCAAGATATTGGCGACATTACCGTCACCCTGTTGCAACAGGGCAATATGATTACCGTTGCTTGTGCTCTGGCTGATTGTTGCTTTGTTGAAAATTCCATATTGGCCAATGACCAGCGTATTTGTCTGGTTTTGAACCGATGCCGATAGGCTGATTGACAGAGGAGAGTCCTGCAAATCTGTACCAGAGAGTAGGTCTTGTGCCTGCACAGATGTGCCGAAAGCCAGCAATAATGCCCCGAAGGTCAGGCCTGTTTGCCTGCTTAATTCCCTGAATGCATTGTTGTTTTTATTGGTTTTCATATTTTGGCGCTACTGACTAGATACGTTCGCCATTTCACTCTAGGGGGTTTGCGCTGGGATGAATATCGCCAAAAACGCTTAACTTGCGCTGGCCGCCAATTGACGTCGTTTGTCTGCCATTGCCTGGACTTTTTTATCGGTTTAAACCGGGCGCCTCATACAAAAGTACCAGATGTTTGCTCATGCAAAAGTCGCAGGAAGGTTGGCTTGTGGGGATAAAACTCATGCTAAGGGCGTATTTTCATGGATTAAACTGGCGCCTGCTGATGGACTCTGCTAATTCTGGTTGCGTTGCGAAAATTCCCGATAGTGACATGGAGAATCCTTCAGGCGCCGGTGCAAGCCGGTTTTAAGGAACAGCTAAGATGGATTCCAACCATGAAATATAAACTTTCTGCTTTAACTGTGGCCATGCTGCCAATGTTGGCTAGCGCCTCAGTAGAGATTCAACAGGTATCCGGTTTTGTACCGGACTCTTTGATTGTGGTTTACAAAGAACAAGCCAGCCTGGCAGACCGCCGGGCGGTGAGAGGGCTGGTTACTGCCACCATCAGTGATAGTAACCTGGATGAAGTGGACGACAGATTTAAACACTTGCTGGCTGGCCGTATGGCTAAGTATGAGCTTAAAGGTCTGTCGGTAAAAACGGCACTGGAAAAATTACAGAAACACCCTGCTGTCAGTTATGCCCAGCCCAATTACAAAGTCAGGGCGCTTGGTGTACCCGATGATGCGCGTTTTGATGACTTGTGGGGAATGCATAACAGTGGTCAAACCGGTGGTACGCCTGATGCCGATATTGATGCAGTAGAGGCCTGGGATATTTCCACTGGTAGTCGCGATGTGATTGTCGGGGTCATCGACACCGGCGTCGACTATACCCACCCTGATCTGGTCGCCAATATGTGGAGTAATCCAGGTGAAATTGCCGGTGATGGTATAGATAACGATGGCAATGGCTACATTGACGATATGCATGGTATCAACAGTATTGTGGACAGTGGTGATCCGATGGATGATCACGGCCATGGTACGCATGTGTCTGGTAGTATTGGCGCCGAAGGTAACAATAGTATCGGAGTGGTGGGAGTAAACCATCAGGTTTCGCTGGTGGGTTGTAAGTTTCTGGCCGCAGATGGATTTGGCAGTACGGCCGATGCCATTCAGTGCATTGACTACTTTGTGGCCCTGAAGAATGCCGGGCACAATGTCAGGGTGCTGAACAACAGTTGGGGCGGCGGGCCGGAAGAACAGGCGCTACGTGATGCGATTACGGCATCCGAACAGGCCGATATTCTGTTTGTCGCGGCGGCAGGTAATGACACGGCCGACAACGATGTCAGTCCGCACTATCCCTCCAACTACGAGCATGACTCCATTCTGTCCATTGCCAGTACCGATCATAATGACGAAATTTCCTGGTTCTCCAACTGGGGACTAACCAGTGTGGATATGGCAGCTCCAGGGTCAGACATACTGTCTACCATTCCAGGTGGAGGCTATGGCAACAGCTCCGGTACGTCTATGGCATCCCCCCATGCTGCTGGTGCAGCAGCCTTAGTGATGGCCGTAAATCCAGGTCTCAGTGCATTGGAAGTCAAGCAACTGCTGATGGATAGTGGCGATGACAATGCTGATATGCAAGGTAAAACGGTGTCCGGCAAGCGCCTGAACCTACTGGGTGCGCTGGAAGGGGCGGACCCTGCCCCCAGCTTCCGTTTCAGCGTGTCGCCGCTGCGCACGACGATTGAGGCCGGTGAGTCAGCCAGCTACGAGTTTGCCGTCAGTTCTGTCGCCGACTGGGATGGCAGCGTCGCACTGACACTGGACGCGCCATTACCTGGTGCCAGCTTATCTGCCAGTAGCGTTTCGCCCGGTGAAACCTTTACTCTGACTGTGCCAACTACGGAAGACACTCAGTGGGGGGAATACGAGTTCACCGTAACCGGCACCAGCGCTGAGCTGGTTAAGACCCAAAGTGTGGGTTTGACGGTGAATCCTCAAGGACTGACCGACTTTACATACAGTAATGAGGATAGTCAGCCAATTCCTGATAATAATGCCGGAGGCATTACCTCTGTTATCACGATTCCTGATGATATTACCGTGTTTGGCACCGATGCCTATGTGAATATCACCCACACCTGGTCTGGTGATTTACTGGTGAAATTAACCTCACCTGCTGGCACAGAAGCGGTGTTGCATAACCTGACTGGTGGCAGTGAGGATAATATTGACCGCAGCTTCCTGGTCGATGCCTTCAACGGTGAAGTGGCCACAGGGGACTGGACCTTAAGTGTGTCTGACAATGCCGCTCAGGATACCGGTACGCTGAATCGCTGGTCACTGACTATCACTGGCATTGGCGAAGTTCTGCCAGCTCCGCCTGATGCAGCCTTTAATGTGGACAGCGAAGGTCTGCAGGCCAGTTTCACGGATGCCAGTACTGATGTGAATGGTGATATTGTTTCCTGGAGTTGGGACTTCGGAGATGGCAACACCAGCACTGAGCAAAACCCTGTGCATATGTACGGTGTCTCAGGCACTTATGCCGTTACGCTGATGGTTACCGACAGTGAGGGCAATACCGACAGCCACACTATGGATGTGACGGTATCTGATACGCAGATCAGCCTGGAAGTGGAGCGTGCTTATCTGACCGGATTAGGTTACCTGCGAGTGGATCTGGCCTATGGCGGTTCCCCAGCTGCACAAGTGGATATCTACCGAAACGGTGAAAAGATCGCAACGGTGGATAACACCGGCGTGTATCGGGATCGCGAACGCCGCGCCCAGGGCAATGTGTTCGTGTATAAAGTCTGTGATGCCAGTACGGCATGTTCGGACGAAGTGACGGTCAGTTTTTAAACTGACGAACTGACACCAGGCCGCCATAGGGCGGCCTTTTTTATGTCCAAGGATGGGCGGTATGCCGTGGTCGCATGGATGTGAAGGAACGGCGATGTCCAAGGATGGACGGGACGAAAGCCTGCTCCTGCGTTTTCGTCACTTCCACCATCCTTGGTGGTCGTATGCTGTGGTCGCATGGATGCGAAGGAGCGGCGATGTTTTGTTGGGCTTAAAGCCCAACCCACAGTGGGTCGGACTTCAGTCCGACGATATTTGAATGACAAACAACCCCTGGTATTAAGGCTTAGCAAGGCCACCATAAACAGCAATACCGCGAAAAAGCCGGTGCTTTTCTTGCCTGACAGTTGGTATAACTGTGTATCTCTCACGCACCCGGGATCTAAAAATGCAATTAAGTAAAGCGACGCCTGACTGTCTGGCTGAAATAAGCCAGTGGTTCGACAGTGAAGACAGTCTGAAAATCTGGGGAGGACCTGCCATGCAGTATCCTTTCGACCTGCAGAGCCTGCGCCGCGATACCCGTATTGATGAGTTACCGAGTTGGCTGCTGATGGAAAACAATCAGTTGCTGGGTTTTGGCCAGTACTATCTGCGCGAAGGGCGTTGCCATTTGGGGCGTCTGGTGATTGCCCCAGAGCAGCGGGGCAGGGGACTGGCGAAAGTGCTGATACAACAGCTAAGCCGTCTGGGCAGTCAGGAACTTCAAACCTGCGAAGTATCGTTATTTGTGCTGGCCCATAACCAGGTAGCACATCGCTGTTATTTGGCGATGGGATTTGTCGAAATTCAGTATCCAGGACCATCCATGGGTATTGATAACTGCCTTTACATGGTCGCAGCAGCAGACCATATTTCAGACACCATCTCCCAGCCGAGTAAAGGGAATGAAACATCTGGATTTCTGGTTTGAATTTGCCAGCACCTACAGCTACCCAGCTGCTATGCGCATTGAAAAATTGGCAGCCGAACGTGGCGTAAAAGTGCGCTGGCATGCCTTCCTGCTGGGGCCAATTTTTAAGGCGCAAGGGTGGCGTGATTCACCGTTTAATTTGTTTCCGGCCAAGGGCAACTATATGTGGCACGATATGCAACGGGTTTGCCAACGCTATAATCTGCCTTTTGTGAAACCCTCGCGTTTTCCTCTCAATGGGCTACAAGCCGCCCGCATTGCCTGCTGGTATCAGGATGCAAAATGGTTAAGTGCTTTTGTTAAGGCGGTTTTTCAGGCAAATTTTGTTAAAGACTTAAATATTGCCGATCCCGCGGTGTTGGAACAAATATTAAATGACCTGCAATTAGACGCCGAGGCGATTTTAACCCAGGCCCAGAGCGTAGAATCTAAAGCCAGATTGCAGGCGGCGAACCAGCAGGCGGTGCGCCTGGGCATTTTTGGTGCGCCATTTTTTATCGCCGGGCAAGAGCCCTTCTGGGGCCAGGACCAGTTGGAACTGGCGCTGGATTGGTGCCTGCACAGTGAAGCCAACCTCAGCTCGTTTGGTTAACAGTATGGCGACCGTGAGGTTATTTTTCAGGAACTAACTGTCGGCAAAGCATGAGCCTGGGGGGTAAGCATTAGGTAGATTAATGCCGTTGCATTTTAACGGAGAGTCTATAATGCCGATGTTACGCGTTAATCGCGCCCGCCAAACCGGGCTACTTGCAGGTCTGTTGTTGCTGGTGGCGCAATCCACCTGGGCGCTAAGCCACGAACTATCGTCACCTGACGGCAGAGTGAAACTGCAAATCAATCAACAACAAGATCTGACCTATCAATTGACGGTGGACAATCAGTTGGTGGTAAAGCCTTCTGCTATTGCCATGGCATTCACCGATGGCGTACGTTTTGACGGTCGGGCGATGCTGGTGGACAGCCGCAGGACCAGTTACAAAGCTGTTGTTACACCGGAGGTAGCAGTACGCAGCAGCAAGATCCCTGAGCAGTACAATCAACTGACACTAAGTTTTAAACCTGGCTTCAGCCTGACCTTCCGGGCGTACAACCAAGGTATAGCCTACCGCTTTGAAGGACATCTGAGTGACAATGCCACTTTGCTTAATGAGGACAGCAATTTTAACTTTGCCGCAGGCACCTTTGCCTTTTTTCCGTTTGAGAAAAATTTCCGCACCGCCACTCAGCCCACCTTCACGCCCTTGCCAAGTAAGAGCATTGATGGTGATGAATTGGGGAGCTTGCCGGCATTATTTGTGGCGCAGGGGATCAACCTGCTAATCACTGAGTCGGATCTTCAGGATTATCCTGGTATGTGGTTAAAAGGCCGTGGTGATGGAAGCCTTTATGGTGTGCATCCCAGGAATCTCAATGAGGCAGGCCAATTGACTGAGGAAATTGCCACAATAACGCGTAAAAGAAGCTATCCCTGGCGTATTATCGGCGTTGCCCGCAACGATGCTGAACTGTTGGATATCCAATTGCCTTATCTACTGGCTGAACCCTCCAGGCTCAAAGACAGCAGTTGGATTAAGCCAGGTAAGATTGCCTGGGATTGGTACAACGAAAACAACCTCAAAGGCGTGGATTTTCGCGCTGGTATCAATACGGCAACCTATAAATACTATGCCGACTTTGCCGCGCAGTTTGGTATCGAGAGCATATTGATCGACGATGGATGGTCTACGCATGAAGACGTAATGACCTTGCTGCCGGGTATTGATGTGCCAGACATTGTGGATTATGCCAAAAGCAAAGGGGTGAGTGTGCAGTTATGGGTGCCCTGGTCAGGATTGGATAAGCAGATGGATCAGGCTATGGCCTTGTATAAACGTTGGGGGATCACCGGACTTAAGGTGGACTTTATGAACAGCGACAGCCAAAGCATGGTGAACTTTTACTGGCGTACCGCCGAAATGGCTGCAAAGCACGAGCTGATGATCAATTTCCATGGTTCCTACAAACCGGCCGGCTTGCACCGGACCTATCCCAATGTATTGACCCGCGAGGGCGTCAAAGGTTTGGAAAACCATAAATGGTCAGATGCTATTACGCCTACTCATAATCTGCATTTACCCTTTATCCGTATGATTGCCGGTCCTATGGACTACACGCCCGGTGCGATGGCCAATGCCCATCGTAAGAACTTTAATGCAGTGTTTTCCCGTCCTATGAGCCTGGGGACCCGTGCCCATCAGGTGGCCATGTTCGTGTTGTATGAAAGCCCGCTGCAGATGCTGGCCGATACGCCCAGCAGCTATCAGGCTGAACCTGCTATTCCGGAATTTATCGCCGCCATTCCAACGGTATGGGATGACTACCGGGTGTTACATGCCAGCATCGGTGAATATTTGGTAATGGCCAGACGCAAGGGCGATAAATGGTATATCGGTGCCATGACCAATGAACAACCCAGAAGCTTTATCTTGGAATTAGATTTCGTGGATAGCGGGCGGTATCAAATGAATAGCCTGGCAGACGGTATAAATGCCGATAAACATGCAGAAGACTTTCGTCTGGATAGTCAGTTAGTAGAGAAAGGTCAGAGGATCAAGATTGAACTGGCTGGAGGTGGTGGCTGGACAGGGATATTAACCCCGGATTGAGCCGTTATTGCTTTGGTCATTTTAACATCCGGCGATCTTTTCGTCGGATTTTTTATATTCAAAGCTCTGCCAGGGAAATGAACAGACACCAGCCGGGCATGCCCGGCTGTATTGTCGTGTCGCTATAGGGTAATTTCCAGTGGTACTTGTCCAAGCCATGCGTAGTCATGACTTTGGCCGTTATACCTTAGCTGCACACGCGTCTGCTCTCCGTCCCGGTGTGCGCACAGGTCAAACTGGCGATTGAAAGCCTGGATGTTATTCAGACACATGTTGTCCCAACCGCTGGGCAAATGGGGAGCAAGGGTAAAACGATCAAAACCTGTGGGCTCGATGCCGAACAAGCCTTCGGTAATCACTCTGGCATACAGACCACTTTCAGCTGACAGATGTCGTTGTCCACCCTCTGGCCAGGCTTCGACCGCATAGGGCACATGATCATTCAACAGACGTTTGCGGCTGTAGTATTTAAAATAGCTCATCGCGATGTCTGTCTCGCCAGCTGCGAAGATACCGCGAAAGGCGTATAAGGTGGCGCGATCCCAAAAGGTAGTGTCGCCAGATTCGGTGTAGATACCATTTTCACTCCACAGCAATGGTGAGAGCAAGGCATCCAAGGTGCCTTGCTTGCGCTCGGTCATTCCCATGGTCAGCGGCAGGGCGATCCAGGCGCGCAGCTTGGTATTGCCGTCATAGTATCGGTAGGTGTCAAAACCTTCTACCTGGGCGGAAAAGTAACGGTTTATAGCTTGCCGAAGCTGCTGTGCGGCTTGAGTGTACTCTGAGGACTTATGCTGATTTCCCAGTGCTCTGTGCATATGGCTGGCGGATATCAGAGCGCCATACGCCAGAGTGTTAGTGCTGAGATTGACCTCGCCGGCTTCAAATCGGCCTTCTAGTTCGTCACTGTCAGAAGCTATAACACCATCGGCAGTTTTCTTTGTGTTGTTGTAGTCAATGCACCAATCTATCAATGGACTGAGTTGTCTGGCGGTTTCTGTTGAACCCAGAGCCAGGGCATACCGCGCTGCTCCGTAGGCAATCATGGCGCAGTCGCCACGGTCCCCTGCGCCGTTCCAGATATCCTTGCCTTCGGCAATAATGGAAGAGGGGATAGGATGATAGGCATCATTCATATATCGAGCAAAATGACGAAAGCTGTTGAGTGCAGATTCATTGCCGTTTCTATCACCAAGGAATGGAAAAAACGGGTTGACGTACTCAGCCTGGTCATTTGCCCAGATAGCGGCATAGTAACGACCTCCGCCGGGGCCATGCATCAAGCCGCCAGCCGTGCGGAAAATACTTTCCGCCGCGCGCAATTTGGCAAATTCGAACATTTGGTTAATAACCGGATCCGGGGTTACCAATTGCAGTTTGTTAGCCAGTGAAGCGATATAGGCCTGGCGTGCAGCCAGGGTCTTTTCAGGCTGCAGTTGCGGGCTTTCATCCGCTTGGCTGGCGCTGAATGTCAGGATGTTGCTCAGTGACTCACCTGGTTGCAACCAATGGCTACCGCTTAAACTGCTGGATGCCAGGATTTTGTAGCTGCCACTTGCCCCTTGTTCGGTCGGGGTCAGTACCTGATAGTTCAGCGGTGTTATATCTACCTGTATGGCTAGCTGGCTATTGTTGGTCAGGGTTTGTTGTTCTACTAACATTGGTTCGGTAGGGCTGGGAGACAAGGTACGAACAAGTGACAAGTCCGGTGTCAGTTGACTGCGAATTGTCAGGATGCCGTCAAAGCGAATCTGTTGCGGCTGCTCCGTGGTTAATGGTTCGCCCCCAACCTTGATTTGAGGTGACAAGCTCAGTGGAAAGTCGTGTATCAGACTGGCGTGGGTGTCATTGGGAAGCGTTCTTAACATAGGCCAGACCAGCCTTCGGTTCAGGCTAAGTTTCCCTTGCTCGTCGCTGCCATAATGAATAATGGCTGACATCTGCTCACCGCTGAATTCGATATGATCCTGATGGGAGTCAGTGACTTGCCACTGAATGGCACCAGGTAACAATTGCCAGCGGTTATGCAGAGTATCGGCCAGGTGATTTAAATCAACCTGCGCAGGGACACCGGCACAGGATGACAGTGCGACAGACAGTGAAAGTGCGAGGATAGTTTTACGCATAATAATGTTGCTACTCCTTGGGTAAATGCGTTGCTAGTGATGATATGAATCGGTGCGTATCTTCAGGGTCTTGTTACGAAACTCTTGTGGCGTCATATTCAGCTCACGCTGAAAGATGTCGTAAAAACGGCTGATGGAGCCAAATCCGGCCTCAATGGCGATATTCAGCACCCCCTGTTCGGTATCCACCAACAGGGCCTGGGCATGTTGCAGCCTGAGCTGATTGATATATTGCTTGATGGAGACCTTCATCACCCGCTGGAACAACTTCATGGCGTAGTTGGGATGCAGCCCCGTGGCCGCAGCCACCTTGGCAATGGTAATTTTCTGATCATAGTGCTGGGCAATGTAGCGCAGCATGGTTTCGATGTGTGACAACCCGGACACCGGACTTTTTTGCACCACATGCAGGTCCAGATTAAACAGACCAAAATGATGATAGCCTTCCACCGACATGCGCCTGACCCGGCTACGGATTTCGCTGACCACCTGCGCGGTCAGGGCATCCTGTTTTTTTTGCAGATCGTGCTGCCATTGCTGGGTCAAGGCCAGATCGGCCTTATTTGGATGGCTGGCCACCAATACTTCACCTTGTAACAACAGGCTGCTGAAATCGCTGGGTAGCTTCCAGGTTTGAAATGATTGCAATGGAATATAAATGTTGACCATATGACCATCCCCCTGGGAGGCCGTCATCTGATGAGGAATGGATGCCCAAAACAGGATCATCTTGCCCTCCGGTACCCGGATTTTTCTGCCGTTAATCAAATACTCGGCACTGCAATCAAACAGGAAGTTAATCTCAATATGGCCATGCCAATGACTATGCGGCATGACTTCTGGCGGATGCACATGAAACCCGAATTTACATTCGTTGCCCTGCGCGGTGAGCGGGCTGGTATGGTCAAACACGATTTTTTCGATCCAATCTTGCATGGCTTGTTAGGTTTTTGTGTATTTTGTTAATTAAGCATATATATCATACAAAATGTGGCAAGGTTTTGTGGCAATCTGAGAGTAACTGGTTAGTTTTCAGGAATACGGCGCCCTTTTGGGCGCCGGGCTTTATCAGAAGGTGGCGCGCACGCCGAGTGAATAACGCCGTCCGTAAGTAGCGGCGTATTGGATATGCGCAGGATCGCCCACATAGCGACTGTCGACCTTGTCCTGAACATTGCTGACACTGGCCTGCAAGCTTATATGTTGGCTTATTTCATAGCTGGTACTGATATCCATCCAACTGGTGCTGGCGGCCATCACCGGCTCAACCACATAGCCATCCGGCGTCCAGGAAGATTGATCCCAAGCCTGATATTTGGAGCGGGCGTTATAGGCAATCCGGGCCTGGAACTTATCCTGTTCATAAAACAACACCAGGTTATATTGATGCTTGGACAAGCCCAAAAACGGCTTATCTTTTCCTTGTTCGTCTTTTTCGCCCGACAAACTGTTGTTGTAGGTGTAGTTGGCCTGGACCCCGAAACCGGCCAGATAGTCTGGCAGCAGCCCATCAAAGGTTTGCAGCCAGGCCAGCTCATAGCCGCGGATTCTGGCCTTCACATCGTCGTTATTGTAAGGCTTGTTCACTTCAAAGGGCTGACCGTCAATCTCTTCGGTGGTTTTGTCCCATTTGATAAAGCTGGCCACTTCTTTGTAAAAGCTGGCGAGGGTCAGGGTGCCGTCCTTGGAATAATACCACTCCAATGCGCTATCTAACTGGTCAGCACTATATGGTTTCAGGCCGGGCACCGACATGGAATAACTGCGAACCCCCTGATCATTGGGCTGTATATTAATGGAGGTATAAGGTGACAACTCCCACAATGACGGCCGCGAAATCGACTGCGACAGGGCCGTACGGAACACCAGTTCATCATTGATGCTTAGCTTGAAGTTCAAGCTGGGCAAGAGGTTATGGTAGCTTGACTGCTCGGCAACCGGTTGTACCTCTTGCCAGCTGTCATCTACTGGCTGCCCTTGTGCATCAAATCTCAGCTTGTGGATGTTCTGAGTATGGCCGGATGAGGTGACCTCAGTGCGGCTGTAACGCAAGCCGATATTCAGCAGGTAGGGCATGTCGAACAAGCGGTTTTCGATATTGGCCTGTACATAGGCACTGAGAATTTGCTCCTTGATACTGAAGGACTCGGCCAGATAGATGTCGGTGTTTAACAGATCGGCAGAGCTTGGATCCAACTGCTGCAAAAAGGCATACAAACCTTGCATGTCAATAGCGGCCCAGTTCGCCGGGATATTGGCGCTGCTATCGCCCATAAAATTATTCACGTCACCCGCAATCAGCACCGAGCTCGGCAACTGCCACCATTGGTGGCCATAAAAATCCACCAATGCCGAATCCGGGGCATTGACCTTGTCGAGATTTTCGCCGGCAAAGATTGAGGGATTGCGCGAACGGTGGGTGGTACGCTGCTTTTCCTGGCTGTCGTAGCCCGCTCCAAATTGCACCGATGTCAGCCAATCATGGCCACCTTGCCAGGTGCCGTCCAATGCCAGGCGGGAGGTTTGATCTTCAACACCGGTGCCGTCGGTATTGGTGTACCAGGCACCAAAGGTACTTTGTGGTGTTACTTCTTCAGACAGAATAATGTCTGGTACCGAACTGCCGTTGGCCCAGTTGATGCCGGCCGATTCTACTCCGGAGCGGGCAACCACGTACTTGTTATCGCCGTTATTGGCGTTTTTGGCCTCGGAGTGGGCAGCATCCAGTGACAGATCCCAGGCATCCGAGAACCAATGCAGATTCAGTCCTAATTGATAAGTGGTGTTACGCCTGGGGTTCAGGGTATCCACAATATCCATCAGCGCCGGTCCCTGCCAGGCAAGCTGTTTGGCCCAGCCCTGTTCATCAGCTTCGGCACTGGTATAGACACCATTTAAGGCTGGCAACCAGCTCTCGGAATAGGTCACCACAGATAACTGTCGACCATGGGAGTCGATATCATACTGGCTGTACAGGGCATCCACATTGACATCCCAGTTGTCGGCAGGCCGCCATTGCAACGCCACCGTGCCGCCGGTGCGAACCCGCTCGTCCTCATAAGTGGTCAACTGTGCGTAGCCTGGGAATCTTAGCGCCGGATATTCCACCTCACCGTCGCGGCTAACATCAACCTCTCTGGCATGGAAGGACCAGGCTTGGTAACTATCGTGACGGTTGGTGTAGTTGGAATGGCTGATGGACGCCAGCATGCCCCATTTACCCTCGTCGAACTGCTTACTGACAATAAAGGACGCCCGAGGGTCGAAGCTTTCGGCGCGTTCGTTATAGGCGCTGTTTACTGAGCCGGCCAGTACAAACTCATCCAGGTCCAGCGGACGGGCGGTTTTGACATCAATCACTGCGCCGATGCCGCCTTCTGGCAACTGAGCCTGAGGGGTTTTATGCACCTCGATACCGCTGATCAGCTCTGAGGCAATGACATCATAATTGAAATCGCGGCTGGCGTTATCTGAGGCCAGTTTGCGCCCGTTTAAGGTGGTGATGTTGTAATTGCCGGTCAGTCCGCGCACGGTTACGGTTTGCCCTTCACCATTTACCCGGGTGACGCTGACACCGGGAATACGTTGCAGCGATTCTGCAACGTTCTCATCAGGAAATTTGCCAATATCCTCGGCAACGATGGCCTCAATCAGGTTGTTGGCCTGTTTTTTTAATTGCTGGGCTTCTTTGAGACTGCTGCGAAACCCTCGGACCTGGATCACTTCGGTATCCTGATCATCTGCCACTTGTGTGGTGCTATTTTGCTCGCTTGAGATCTCCGAGGTGGCCTTCACCGTTTGTGCCCAACTGTTGCTGCCCAGAAGTGCGCCGATTAACAGGGCCAGAGAGGTTTTTTTCATTATGTTCTGCCTTATCAGTAAGTGTCTGGCCTGTCTTCCCTGCGCGGCCGTGAATGTCCGGTCAGCACCTGTTGTGAGCTGCTGAACCGGCGGGTATCACTCTATTGATCGCCAGGTGACAATATTTCTCTTCCTTTAAGGCAAGGGCTGATTCTCGAAAACTAACAATGCACCCAGGCTGTGTTGTTGGCTAATTACATTTGGCGTTAGCACCGGGGCGTGTTGTTAGTCTGTTGAGCGCATTGGCATTGATAAATGGGCATTTGCTGCGTTGTCGACACCAGAGATGTCGCGTTTTTTCAGGGATTATTCCCGGTTTGTGTGCTTTGGTGGCTGCAGCATTGACCCACCCGGGGGCCATCGCTAAGTTAATGCCATCTCACAGACAGGTGTCGGCGTCGGTCATGTCGACAAGCTTTGGCGCAGGATGTAACAGCTCAATGACAACTTTCAATATGGCGGAACATGCTCATCGCCGCCTCAATCCCTTAACCGGCGACTGGGTATTGGTATCGCCGCATCGCAACCGTCGTCCCTGGCAAGGCCAGACCGAAGCGCTGGTTGAGGACAATACTGCCAGCTATGACGCCGGATGCTATCTATGTCCCGGTAATGCCAGAGCCACGGGGCTGCGCAATCCAACCTACACCGAGCCATTTGTATTCACCAACGATTTTGCCGCCATGACCGCCGATACCCCATTGTTTCAAGGCGGGCAGGATGAATTATTTGTAGTGCAATCTCAGCGCGGCACCTGTCGGGTAATTTGCTACTCCCCCGATCACAGCCGCACCCTGGCACAACTTGAGGTCAGCCAGATCCGGGCGATCATCAACACCTGGATTTTGCAGTATCAGCAACTGTCCGCAACCCACCAGTGGGTACAGGTATTTGAAAACAAAGGCAGTATTAATGGTTGCTCGAATCCGCATCCGCATGGACAGATATGGGCCAGCAGCGCTGTGCCCAGCTTACCGGCCAGAGTTGACGCGGCGCAGCGTCGCTATCATCAACAACATGGCCGCAATCTGCTGCTGCACTATTGTGACAGTGAACGGCAGCGCCAAGAGCGTGTGGTGATAGAAAATGCAGACTGGCTGGTGGTGGTTCCTTACTGGGCCGCGTGGCCATTTGAAACGCTGGTTTTGCCTAAATGCCATGTCGCGCGAATGGAAAGCCTGAATGATCGGCAGCAGCAGCACCTGGCCGAGGTATTAAAACGGCTTACTACCTGCTATGACAACCTGTTCCAGTGTGACTTTCCCTATTCCATGGGCTGGCACGGGGCTCCTTATTTGGAAGGCACGACCCGCTACTGGCAATTGCATGGTCACTTTTATCCACCACTTCTGCGTTCGGCACAGGTGCGTAAGCATATGGTTGGTTATGAACTGCTGGCCGAAATTCAACGGGATATGACGCCGGAACTGGCGGCAGAACAATTACGTCGCCATCTCGGGCGACATCACAAGCAAGCCAAATTGGATGTGCAATATGCGTGAGATGCAACCCTTGCTTGATGCCTTTCGTCAGCATTTTTCTAACCCAGCAGCAATGCTGTTTCGCGCCCCCGGTCGGGTTAATCTGATGGGTGAGCATACCGACTACAACCAGGGATTTGTATTGCCCTGCGCGCTGAATTTATACACTTATGTGATCTGTCGTCCCCGACCTGGACCGATAATTACCTGCCGGGCCTTGGTCATGCCGACACAGCCGGATGAATTTAATCTGGACCAGCCAATTCTGCCACGCGAGCAAGGCCATTGGGGCAACTATGTGCGTGGGGTGGCAGCAGTAATGCGTCAGCGCGGCGTTGTGTTGGCAGGCTGTGAACTGTTAATTGCAGGTACGCTGCCCCAGGGTGTTGGGCTGAGTTCATCGGCTTCACTGGAAGTGGCGTTGGCCATGGCATTTGCTGCCATGGCCGGACAAGCCCTGACACCTCAAGACAATGCGGGTATTGGTCAGCAGGCCGAAAATCAGTTTGCCGGGTGCCAATGTGGCATCATGGACCAACTGATTTGCGCCGCAGGGGTCGCTGAGCATGCGCTGTTGTTGGATTGCCGCGACCTGGCTTATCAGCCGGTGCCGATCCCTGACGGGCTGGCGCTGATGATCATTGAATCCGGCGTCAAGCGTAAACTGACCGGCAGCGAGTATAATCTGCGACGCCGTCAATGTGAGGCGGCTGCCGCACATTTGGGCAAGGCCTGGTTGCGTGATGTCGATGCCGTGCAACTTGTCGAGCATAGGCACAGATTACCTGCGCTGCTGGCTAAGCGAGCCGCCCATGTTGTCAGTGAAAATGACCGGACTCTGTCAGCGGCAAAGGCGCTGGCCGAACAGGATATATCCGCTCTAAGCCAGTTAATGGCTGCATCACATCGCTCCATGGCCGAGGATTTTGAGATTAGCGTGCCACCCATAGATTTTCTGGTGGCTTTGCTACAGGAGATAATTGGTGAGCATGGCGGGGCCAGAATGACCGGCGGCGGTTTCGGCGGTTCGGTGGTAGCCCTGATGCCCCAGGCCCTGCTTGCTGACGCAGAGGCCCGGGTGATGGGTCACTACGCGCAGCAAACTGGACTGCATCCCAGGGTTTTACTTTGTACCGCCGCGCAAGGGGCACAGCGGCTTATCTAATCAGTTTGGATTTAGCTGGCGATACATCAGGTACAGGTGGGCGGCGCTCCAACTGAAGTTGGTTGCGCCTTGTACAGCGCCGTTCAAGGGGTGGTAGTTTTCCCTGATGGCACCGTCTTGCAACAAGCCCTGTGAATTATTCAGTAAGCGCAGTGCCAGCTCAGCGGCCTGCTGGTGATAGCCGTATTTATCCAGTGCCATTACACCGAAGTACCATTGATCCAGCCATACCCGGCCGCGCCAATAAATGTCCGGATGATAAGCCGGGTTGCTTTGCGCTGCGGTACCCAGCGGAACATAGGTGTTAAATTCGTCACTGGACAGCATCACACTGGCCACGGCATCTGCCTCCTTTTGCCCTGCAATGCCTGCCCATAAAGGCGCCCAACCCTCTGGACCACGGCCTCTGGCGGTAAGCAGCTTGCCACTACAACCAGATGTGTCGGCTTTTTCGCGGCCAATCTGGCGGTCGTAATAGAAGCCACTGTCCTGGTCAAAAAAGCATTGGTTGACCCGTGCAGCCAATGTTTCACTTTGGCTCTGCCAGCGCCGGGATTGTTCCGCTAACCCCAAAACCTTAGCCATTTCAGCCAGCAGGTGTTTTTCCATCGCCAGGTAGGCATTTAGCTCTACCGACTCCTGATCGATAGAGAAACCTAATAATGTGCCGTCCTTGCTGTGATTTTCAAAGAAGCGCACCTGCCAGTCCAATCTGGCCTGCTGCAGATTACCGGCGTAGTGCTGCTCTGCATAAGTCTGTAACTGTTCGGTATTGATAAAGCCAAAACGCGCAGCGTTATCCATACCCGACTCCCATCCGGCACCATGCTGCGCACCAATATCCAGTTCATGGTACTGGCCTGAGCTAAGCACCTGTTCATAGAGTGTTGCACCTGCACACTGGTACCAGTCCTGTGACTTGTGCTGGCAGTGGGTTTTAACCTGCTGGCTGATGTCACCTTGCTCCAGGGGTTTGATATCAAACAGAATATGGCCTTGTTGATCATTGTGCAGCGGATGGGCGGTGGCACCGTATTCGGCCAGGCCGTTCTGGTTGTGATCGCGATTTTTGTACCACCACTGGTGATAGGCCACCAGTTTAGGGTAGAGCTGTTCAAGCAAGGCTTTATCCTGACTGGCCTGATACAGCTCCCATACTGCCCAACTGGCCAGTGGCGGTTTGGTGTTGCGCTCATTCCAGTTGCCGCCATCTCCGCCACGCTGGGCATCCTTATTATAGAAAATTGCATCGATCACCATGCCGGCATCCTGCGGACGCAGCGGGTCATCAGCTTGAATCTGATAATCAAACATGGCCAGAATATTGTCTTTGGCCACGTCGGGGGCAAAATGCGCCATGGCAGCGGCATGTTTCCAGCTATCCCAGGCCCAGGCGCCATTAAACCAGCGCGCGGTGACCGACGGGGTGACGACATCATGTTTAAGTGCACCGGCGCTGCCCCGCCAATTGCCCAGCAGCGTTTGCATGGCTTTTTCTGCCAGCGCATCAGGCAGCAGGGCTTGTTGCATCAGGCCTTTTTCCCGGTATTGCTGCCAGCGCTGCTGGCTTGCTTCAATGGCTTTAGCCGGGCTGTTGAACACCTCATCAAGTCGGCGGCTTTCCTGTTGCCATTCCTGCTGACTATGCACATAACTATGGCTGGTATAGATGACCTGGCGCTGTTTGCCGTCCAGATTCAACTGATGGCTGGCCTGATAGGCCAATGTTCCGGCCTGTTCATCTTGGCTTGGGACGGAGCGGCGAATCTGATAGCGACTGTCGCCGGAAAGCAGCATATTCCAGGTGCTGCGCACATTACCAAGCTGGATCTCAACGCTCTGCGGTTGGGTTTTGATGCTGCGCTGCCAATCGGGGTATTGCTTTGTCAGGGGCAGTTCATCCTGCCAATCTTGCAGCAACTGGCCTTGCCAACGCAGCGTCAGGGGCAGCGGTTTGTCGGTTTTATTTATCAAACTGGTGCTAACAATTGCACTGCGCGGCGTGACAAAGTGCAGACTCAGTTGTAGCTCCAATTGTGGCCAGTGGTAACGCTGTTGCAACTGACCGGCCTGGTTTTCAAAACTGACCTGTGCTTCTGCATAATCAAGATCTTTGTCGTTGACACTGATGTTTAGTTTTTCCAACTGATTGGCCAGATACAGGCCATATTCTTCGGCAACAATCATTGGGCCGTTGAAGGCACCGTATTCTTCGACCCGGTCAGGTTGTAAAAAGCCATGCCAGGCGCCAAGGTCAAACAGCGGGTTAAATGCCTGGTTACCAAATTTGTCGAGCATGCGCATGGCGGTGGGGCTGCCCTGTCTGTCCAATGTGGGAGTCTGGTCCATCTTTGTTTGCTGCGATGCGCAGGCAGACAACCAAAGTGCGCTGCACAGCAAACCAAGCCGACCAACTGTAGATAACCGCAACATCAACTTACCTCTTTTGCTTTGGGCACGGCACATTTTCGCACAACTTAGCCTGTTTATGCCGTTAACCATATGTAAAACTCTGATTAAAAGTATTTATACTATAAATATTGCAACTGTAAAAAGCCAGTAGTAGTATCCATCACAAGATTGCTGCTAAAGGCAATCAATCAAAACGATAAAACATATTTGAAACAACAAGTTGGAACGCTCAAGGGAGTCGTCGCATGACAGGTAAACAGAGCAAATTGGGCTACCTGCCCATGATGGTAATGATTAACATGGGCGTGATAACGTCTATGACAGCTCAGGCGCAGAACAGTGTGCAGGTGGCTGAAGACGAGCCTGTTGAGGTGATTAGCGTAAGAGGGATTAAAGGCAGTTTGATCCGCTCTATGGATATCAAGCGCGAAAGTGGCAATGTGGTGGACGCCATTACCGCTGAGGATATCGGCAAATTCCCCGACCAGAACGTCGCCGAGTCACTGCAACGCATTACCGGTGTGGCCATTGATCGCGAAGGCGGTGAAGGGCAGTTGGTTAGTGTTCGCGGTCTGGGGCCGGAGTTTAACTCTGTATTGGTTAACGGTCGCACTATGGCGTCTATCAGTGGTGGCCGTGCTTTTAGTTTCGATACCCTGGCCTCGGAGCTTATCAGTGGTGCCGAAGTGCATAAAACCTCTTACGCATCCCATCAGGAAGGCTCCATTGGCGCATTAGTCAATGTGACCACCTTGCGCCCCTTTGATATTGACGGCTTTAAAGCCAGCGGCAGTATCAAAGGGGTATACGATGATATGACCGGCAGCACTAAGCCTCAGTTGTCCGGCCTAATCAGTAATACCTTTGCCGATGATACCCTGGGTGTGCTGCTGTCGTTTTCCCATAATGAGCGTAAAAGTCGTTATGATTCAGCACAAACCTTTGGTTATCTGACCCGGGATATCACGCTGGATGATGGCAGTGCCGAAGCCGGGGTGCTGATGCCACGTAACTACGATCAGATTTCCCAGACCGAGACCCGTGACCGCACCGGCGGTACCTTGGTACTGCAGTATCGCGCCAGCGACAACCTGGTACTGACCGCCGATGCCCTATATTCCAAGTATGATGTGGATTATCGCCAGGACATTCTGGCCCACTGGTTTGATAACAGTCAGATCACCGATGCAGAGCTGGACAGTAACCGCACCTTGGTCAAATTATCTATGGGCCGTGGCAGTAATACCGATTATCTGAACCGTCTTTCCCAGCGTCCGACTGAAACCAAAGCCTTTGGCTTTAATGCCAAATGGCAGGTGAACGACAGTTTGGAGTTGACTGGCGATATCTTCAGATCTGAAGCCGAGTCTAATGGCGGTGGCCGCACCACGGACACAGTGGCGTCTTATCAGAATAATTATACCTTTGATAACAGTGCCGGGGCTGAGCTGCCAAGCATTCAGTTTGATAAGAACCTGTCCACAGATGGCGTAAAAGCTGGCTGGGGAAGCCGCTTTGGTTCAGATATCGCTGATGAAATCACTGAAGCTAAATTGCAGGGCGAATGGGCTGCGGACATGGGCGTGCTGGCGAAGGTGAAATTTGGTACCACCTATTATGACCGCACATTAAGTTCGCGCTATGCCGAATCGGCCTGGCAAGTGTCTGTATTATATGGTGATAACCCGACGCCGGTTTTGCTGCCGTCCAGTATGTTCAGCAAGTTTGATGGGGGCTTTTTAAGTGGTGCCACCGGTAATCCGCCGCAGGAATGGCTAACCTTCAATTCTGAAGATTTCTTTAACTACCTGTTGTCTGATGCCGCGATTGCGCAGTTGGATGATCCGGCGGCCGGACGCCAATTAATTGAAGAATTTGGCGGTTATACCGCGCACCCTTCTAACTCTGCCTATGAAATCAATGAAAGCGGCCTGTCTTTCTATACCGATTTCTTCTTTGAAGGCGAGTTGGGGGAGATGTTCTGGTCACTGAATGCCGGTCTGCGCTATGTGCAAACCGACAATGCCAGCCGTGGTCAGCAGCTTTTCCTGCTGGACCTGTTGCCGCTGAATAACGGCCAGAATGAAGTGCAGCCCAAGCGTTCGGAAGATTATCTGCCCATAGAGGTGGAGCATGAATATAACAATCTGCTGCCCAGCCTGAACGCCAGCCTGGAAATTCGTGATGATCTGATTGCGCGCTTCTCTTATTCACAGAGCATCACCCGTCCGGAACTGGGAGAGATGTCGCCGGTTACCAACTACAGCGGCGGTAAAGTAGATGCGCTGAATGCCAGTGGCGGTAACCCTAAACTGAAGCCTTTTGAGTCCGATAATCTGGATTTGACCTTGGAGTGGTACTACAGCGAAGGAAGTTACGCTGCTGTGGCGATGTTCCGCAAGGACATCGACAATTATGTGGACTGGGGCATAACCGACGAAACGGTCACAGTGCCAAGTGGCACCTATCAGTATAAGGTTGGTCGACCGGTAAACCTTAACAGCGCAAGGATTGACGGTTACGAGCTGGCGGTACAACACTTATTCAGCAATCTGCCTGCGCCTTTCGATGGCCTGGGGGTGATTGCCAATATGACCTTCGTTGACAGTGAATCCAGCTCGGATGATCCGGCCAATCCTTTGCCCTTAGTGGGGCTGGGGGATTCACAAAACCTGATCCTGTTCTACGAGCAAGGTCCGTTCCAGTTCCGTGTGGCTTATAACAACCGTAACGAGTTTATGCAGTCCAAGGAAAATGGTTACGGCGGCGCGCCGATTTATGTGGATGATTATGCCCAGGTGGATATCAGCGGCAGTTATGATATTAACGATGATCTGACGGTATTTTTTGAAGGCATCAATATCACTAATGAGCTGACCCGCAAGCGCGGCCTGTATGAAAATCACATCCTTAATGTGATTGAAACCGGCCCCCGTTATGCGCTGGGTGTTAGAGCCACATTTTAATCTCCCATGTGATGGGGACAGCTCCATCTTTTTCCCTGTGTTGGGCGCATCAGCGCCCTTTTTTTCAGACCAATGCAATCTGACTGTGCAGCACGGTAAACACCGCCAGTCCATCGGCATTATTCACGGCTTCCTCTCGAGTCAGGCCTGGCTGCCGAAACTTTCCTAGATAATCTTTTTTAGTGCCTCAACGCTGCGCTGGTAGGCTGCTTCAGCCATCTTCTCCTTGTTTTCAATCTTACCTACATATGACGTGACGGTCTTTATCGGCATGTTTGTCTCCTTGTTATGACATCCATCTTGGGGGTGCTGCGACAGCTCAGTGTAGTTGACACATTTAGAACAATAAAAAAACACTGTTAAATGTTTGTAAAATAAAATTGAGGTATTTATACTATAAATAGTTTTAATGTGATGGTTGTGTTAATGCCGATGCATTGTTGTCCTGCATCCATATGAAACTGAACCACAACACTTGAGCACTCAAACCAAAGCAAGAGGTATAACCATGCAAGCTGGAACACCTAAACTCGCGTACCTGTCACTCTTGGTGGCCTGTAACTTGGGCCTGGCCATGCCGGTCGCGGGGCAGGAGCAATCCGCTGGACAGGATGTGGAAGTCATCAGCGTTAAAGGCATTAAAAGCAGCCTGATCCGCGCAATGGATATCAAGCGTGAAAGCACCAATGTGGTAGACGCCATCTCGGCCGAAGATATTGGTAAATTCCCCGACCAGAACGTCGCAGAATCCTTACAGCGTATTACCGGCGTATCTATCGACCGCGAGGGGGGGGAAGGCCAACTGGTCACCGTACGGGGCATGGGGCCAGAGTTTAACTCGGTGTTGCTGAATGGGCGTATGCTGGCCACTGTGGGTGATCCGTCTTCCATGAACTGGGATGGCACACCGGGCGGACGTGCCTTTAGCTTTGATATTTTGCCGACAGAGCTGATTAATGGTGCTGAAGTGCACAAGACGCAATCAGCCGCAGTGCAGGAAGGCGCCATTGGTGCCACCATTAATATCACCACTATGCGTCCTTTTGATAACAAAGGCTTTCAGGCCGTGGCCAGTGTGAAGGCCATGTATGACGATATGACAGGTAAAACCAAACCGCAGTTGTCTGGGGTGGTGAGCAACACCTTTAATGATGACAAGTTGGGTGTGTTGTTGTCCTTTGCCAGTTATCAGCGTGAAAGCCGTTATGAAGAAGCCAATACAGCTTACTACTTTAAGATTACCGATCCGCTGGATGGTCAGGATTATGGCCAGGTCTATTTTCCCCGTAATTATGACCAAATTGTTCAGAACGAAGACAGAGAACGTACCAGCGGCACTATGGTGGTGCAATTTGCCCCCCATGATGATTTGACCATCACCGCTGACTATATGCATTCCAACTATGATGTGAGTGGACGCCAGGATATTTACCCATCCTGGTTTACCCCGGACAACGTCAGAAATCCCGAGCTGGATGCCAACAACACCCTGGTGTATGCCGACTTTGTTGATGTGTATGTGGAATCCATGGCCCGTCAGTCCGATGCCTCCAGTACCCTGGATGCCTATGGTGTGAATATTGATTGGCAGGTCAACGAGTATTGGCATAGCGAGCTGGATGTCAGTGGTTCCAAAGCCGAGTCAGACCCTGGTAAAGGTTGGTCTGATGTGGTGGTAGGGCGTCCTGGCGAGTTTTCTTATGATCGGCGCCAGGGCCAGCAGGTTCCCACCATGACCTTTGACCCCCTGAAAGCGGGTGATTCACTGACCGCAGGCTGGACGTCACTACAAGGTACTGAACTGGATGATGAGGTCTTCGCGGTTAAGTTCGACAACAGCCTGGTGGTGGAACTGGGCCCTTTGGTGGAAGTTAACTTTGGCGCCCAGTACACGGATCGCACCTTAGGTAAGGTGTATGGCGAAACCGAAGGGCCGCTGTCCTGGATATTTGCTGACAACAGTACGCGAATTCCCCTGCCGGAAACATTGTTCAGACTGTTTGATGCTGACGGCTTCCTGTCCGGCGCATCCGGTACCCCGGTTAACCAGTGGCCTACTTTTAATACCGATGAAATTATGGCGTACCTGAGCCGGGATGAAGTCATTGCCATGTTGGATGATCCAGAGGCGGCCAGAGCGGTAATAAGCCGTAACGGCTTTGGTCGGGTGCTGGACCAGTCCGCCTATGAAGTGAACGAAGAAGTCACGGCTTTTTATACCGATTTTAACTTTGAAGGCGAGCTAAACGGGATGTTCTGGAACATGGTAGCAGGGCTGCGCTATGTGGATACCACCAGTACCTCCAGTGGCAAGCAGATCGCCTTGTTGGATCTGCAGCCGTCACAGAATGAACCCAATAAAGTCTTTGCGGTATATTCCGATGACTATGTGCCGGTGGAGATCAGCAACAGCTATAAGGACTGGTTGCCCAGCCTGAACGCCAACATGAATTTCACTGATGACTTGATTGGGCGCCTGGCCTGGTCAAAGTCCATTACCCGGCCAGAGCTGAATGAGATGAGCCCGCTCACCAGCTATGGCGATGGTCAGATTGACGGCCTGAGTGGTTCTGGCAGCAACCCATTATTGGCACCATATACCTCGAAAAACCTCGACTTGTCGCTGGAGTGGTATTACGACGAAGGCAGTTATGTGGCGCTGGCTTACTTTAACAAAGACATTGACGGCTACCTGGGCACCAGTGTGGTACCGGAAACCCTGGTATTACCCAGTGGCAGCTACAACTACGAGATTTCCCGGCCGGTGAATGAAAATAACACCGAGGTGGATGGCTACGAGTTTGCCGTGCAGCACATGTTCAGCAGCTTGCCAGAGCCCTTTGACGGCCTGGGTGTGATCTTTAACCTGACCAAAGTGGACAGCCAGTCCAGCGAAGACAATCTGCCGCTGATCGGCCTGGGCGATTCGCAAAACCTGATCCTGTTCTACGAGAAAGACGGTTTTCAGTTACGTTTAGCCTATAACAACCGGGCGCGCTTCCTGCAGACCAAACCGGTCACCAGCGGCAGCCGTCAGCGTGATGGCCATTATGTGGACGATTATAAGCAGTTGGATGTCAGCGGCAGCTATGACATTGACGAAACCTGGACGGTGTTCTTTGAAGGCATCAACCTGACCAATGAACTGACGGTGAAAAGTGCTGAGTATGCCAATCAGACCTTGCAGGTCATTGAAACCGGCCCCCGTTATGCCCTTGGATTAAGAGCCAAGTTCTGAGAATCAAGCGCCGGGCCTTCGCCCGGCCTCAGTTGCAATCCTGAGCTGTTGGGCGCGTATGCGCCCTTTTTTGTTGGGGATGGACGGGCTGAAAAATCATAAGCTACGTCCCTGTAGCTTACCTGCAAAGCAGGCCAGCTAAAGCTGTTCTATAGCGCTCCGTACGCTATAGTGCTCCTGCGTTTTCTACACTTCCACCATCCATGGCGGTCGGCAGAAGAACCGCTCCTGCGTTTTCTGCACTTCCACCATCCATGGCGGTCGTATGCAGATGTGGCAGGAGCACTCATCGGCTATTGTTGTCCGGCTGGGGTCGTCGGCTGAATAGTTAACGGGCTCAGGCTGATAGTCAGATTGCCCGCTGCGCCGATGCGGTCAATATATTGCTGCCCCTGCTGCACGGTATACAGTTGGTCCACCTGATCGTCATCATTGATAAACCAGCGATCCGGCATCGCGTTTAATAACTTGTTGCTCAGTGCCGGAATGGCCCGATAGGGCTGCAATTCTGCCGAGGGGATGGCCGCCATCACGTCGCCAGCCAGTTCCAGCAGGTGCTGGGCCAGTTGCTTGTAGTTGGTATTATCATCCTGCTCCATAAACAATATATCGGCCGCTCCCCAGCGATAGCGCTGCCAATAAATCAGGATTTGATTTGGCTGATAGACCTGTTGTTGCTGGTTAAGATACGGCAGTTCAACAATATCCAGCTCGGGTTCATCGCGGCTGGCATTAACTCCACTGACGATGGCGTAAATTTCTGCGTCACCGGAGATCCAAGGCTCCTTATCATCCTGCACACTGATTTTATCTATCAGGGTTACCTGCAGTGCAGAGGACGACTGCGCTGTAGAGTGCACGGTTTGTAAAGGGTGCGGTTTAGCTTGTTTCATTTTCTGCCAGGTGCTGCGCATGCTGCTGATGGCTGCCTGCATTTCCGCACGACCGTCGGTGTCCACCACCAATACCGGCCGTTCAGGCACTTGATACACATCCAGCAAATACAATTTACCTTGTGTATCAAAGGCTTCAATATAATCCCAACTGGCTTCGTTACCGGCTGGTGCAAAGGCAAACAAGGGCGCCTGGCCCGTTTGCCAGGCGCTTAACATACTGGCGTTAGCTAAGCGTACTTGCAGTAAATTCTTTCTGCCCTTTACCAATCCCTTACGTCGATGCAAGGCGGTTTCGGCCTGTTGCAGTTGTAAAGACAGTGAATGGCCCGGGTGCTGCTTAATCAGTTGTGCACTGGATACGCTGAGGCTGGCACCTGTGATCTGCTGTTTAAGCGTGCTGTCCCAGTCTGCATATTGCAGCGCTAAATGGTAGGCAAGTTCGCGCTTTTGCAGGCTGACTTGGTGAGCCTGGCTATTGGCCTGTGCCAAATGGCTGCAGCTTGTCAGGCAGGCCATTAACAGCGCGAATATTCGGTTTTGCATAAGCGATAACTCCTTAATGACGGCTTATTTCCAAGTGGTTCCCCACTGGTCTGACCTTATGCTGTGGGTATCTGGTCTGTCCAGTTGATTTGTATTGGTTTGGATATGCCGCACCAGGCTTGGGTATGGTTTTTTATAGCCACGGCAGAGCTGAGGCAGTTGCTGCACTGTCGCTGCTTTTTAAGGGGGCACTATCCAAAGTGCCGTTGTCTGCTGCCTGACTTGTTACTGGTAAAGCGGAGTGATTAAAATATTGATGCTATTTATATTATAAATATTGTTATTGTTAATGGCTTGTAATATAAAGAAGGGCCGACTCAGGAGGAGATGTCCCGTATGTCACAACCCCGTCAACCCAGTTTGTTGCAAGCTCTGATACCTATTGCGTTGCTATTGCTGCTGCTGTTTCTGGCGGTGTTTTACTTTGGTGACAACTCTTCGTCCGGCCCCAATCAAATTGCCTTGCTGCTATGTGCAGGCGTTGCTACTTTGATTGGGCGTTACAATGGCCATGCTGGTAAGCAGATTGAGCAAGCCATCGTTAAGGGCATCAGTCTGACCCTGGGAGCGATCCTGATCTTACTGGCGGTCGGCTCACTGATTGGTAGCTGGCTGCTGTCTGGCACCGTACCCACTATGATCTACTACGGCTTGATGTTGTTGAACCCGGATTATTTCTATCTGAGCTGCTGCATTATCTGCGCCATCGTCGCATTGAGCATCGGGAGCAGTTGGACCGTGGCGGCCACAATCGGTGTGGCACTGATGGGGGTGGCCAGTGGTCTGGGTCTATCTGAGGTGATCTGTGCCGGCGCTATTGTCAGCGGTGCCTACTTTGGCGATAAGTTGTCGCCTTTGTCAGACACGACTAACTTAGCCCCGGCCGTGGCGGGTACGGAACTGTTCACACATATCCGTTTTATGCTGTACAGCACCTTGCCCAGCTTTGCCCTGACGTTAATGTTGTTTTTGATCCTGGGATTGCAGCAAAGCAGCGCTGCCAAGCCGGTGGAACTGAACAATCTGCTGGCAAGCCTGGCCGGGCAGTTTCATATTGCCTGGTACTTGCTGTTACCTTTAGGTATGACCTTGTTTCTGGCCTTTCGTAAGGTGCCCGCTTTTCCAGCCATAGGTATTGGCGCGCTATTTGGTGCCTTGATGGCCATATTATTTCAGCAGGATTTTATTCTGGCCCAGGCCGATCCGGCATTGGGTGAGATTGGCGGTACGATTACTGTGGTATGGCGGGCCATGTATGCAGGTGTCAGTCTGGATACGCCGGACCCACTGCTAAAAGATTTACTCAGTGGCGGAGGCATGGGCTCCATGCTCAATACCATCTGGCTGATTATCTCGGCAATGACCTTCGGCTCGGTAATGGAGGCCACTGGGTTGTTACAAAGAGTTGTGCAGGCCTTGTTAAAAATGGCTAAATCCGTGGCCGGATTAATCATTACCACAATAGGTACGGCGTTTGGCACGAATCTGGTGGCAGCCGACCAATATATAGCCATTGTAATGCCAGGGCGGATGTTTAAACCTGAGTATGACAAGCGCAATCTGGCGCCGGAAAACTTATCGCGAGCGGTGGAAGACGGCGGCACTTGTACCTCTGCGTTGATCCCCTGGAACACCTGCGGCGCTTATATGCAGTCGGTGCTGCTGGTAAATCCCTTTGATTATGCCCTGTACGCCTTCTTTAACTGGCTGACGCCGCTGATGGGAATTTTACTGGCGCTAATGGGGGTTAAGCGTTTTCAACTGCCTGCGGTGCAAACAAAGAACAACGACGAAAAGGGAGAGGAGCATGTTGTCCAACCTCGTTAGGTGCATATTGTTTGTATGTCTGGTGACGGCCAGCCAGCAAGCAAAGTCCAATATTGATGTCATTAATGTGCAGGATTTTGGTGCTGTACCTGGCCAAATGGATGTAACTCAGGCGGTACAAGCTGCTATTGAAAGGTTGCATCAGCAGGGGGGCGGGAAACTGATATTCCCCGCAGGGGAATACCACTTCAGGCTGCCAGGTGCAATGGCGGACTTCGAACGCCTCATGCGGGGGGAGCTGGATTACGACACTAAATGGGGAAAAGCCGGTATTCCCTATCACAAAGCGATGTCCTTTGTTGGTCTCAATGACGCAGAGATCATCGGCGAAGACGCCCGACTGGTGTTCCATGGTTTAGTGCAACCAATGGAGTTTATCGATTCCCAACAAATTCGCATACAAGGGCTGAGCATCGACTGGCAAAGACCTCTCTTCTCAGTAGGCACTGTGGTGGCCAATCGAGCTGATGGATTTGATGTACAGGTGGATAGTGATTTTCCGCTGCAAGGTGGTGAGCCTGTCTGGGCCCTGATGGACTTTGACATACAGCGTAACCGCTTGGGACTGGTGGATGATTGGCGTTTGACAGCGCCGCTACAGCTTTTGGCGCCGCAGCTGGTCAGAGTAAGCGGCAGCAAGGCTGTACCGGTGGGAAATAGGGTGATTCTGCGTCATGTAGGCAACTATCGTCCCGCTATTCATTTGCTGCGCACCAGCCAGGTAAGGTTTGAAGATATGCAAATCCTGGCGGCGCCGGGTATGGGAATTATCGGCCATCATTGTGCCGATATCGTAATGCAGAATTTGCAGGTCAAGCCTAAAGCCGGCCGCCTGATGTCTACCAATACCGATGCCACGCATTTTATCAGTTGTACCGGCGAGATCCGCATTCAGGACAGCTACTTCGAAGGCATGGGCGATGATGCTACTAATGTGCATGGCTTTTATCTGTCTTTGCAGAAAACCCTTTCGAAAAACGGTGTCAGGGCCTATTTGTCGGTGAATACCCAAGATTTGCTGCCCGACTGGCCGCAGCCCGGTGATGAGATGGAGTGGGTTAGGGGCGATACTCTAAAGGTGTATGCCAGTAGCACCCTTACCAGCATTGAGCTAAATGACGACGGCAGTGCCGACTTGTATTTTTCCCAGCCAATCGACAGCGCTTTGTTACCCTCGGATCTATTGGCCAATGCCAGCAAAGTGGCGCGGTTGGTATTTAAGAATAATCAGGTGAAACGTATCCGTGCCCGGGGAATACTGTTCCAGTCCCGCGGCGCGCTGATTGAAAACAATGAATTTATCGATAATACCGGCACCGGCATTTTAATTGATACGGCCACCGGCTGGATGGAGTCTATTGGCACTCAGGATGTGGTAATCCGCAATAACACCCTGATTGGAAATGGCTACGGTGATGGCACCTACAATAGTGCATCTGGAATTGCAGTGCTTACTGAGTCCAGTGCAATGGCTTCTGGGGTGCATAACGATCTGCTGATTGAAAACAACCATATCCAAGGCGTAGGGAAAACCGGCGTTTATATTTGTTGCAGCCGTAACGTAAAGCTTAAGAATAATGAGATTTTGGGTAATGCTACCTCACTGAAATTGGAGTACAGCGACGGCGTAGTGTTCGAGGGCAGTCTGCCAGATTTTAAACAAGGAAAAGGGAATAGCAACATCCAGTTGATCTCCGAATTGTTACAGTAAACTCCTTGATTAGTTAAGGCCGATAAGGCGCTGGTGCGTGAATACCGCAATTTGCTAGGCTAACGCAAATTGCCTTATTCTAAGGCGATACGCATAAACAAGGCAGATCTTTTTGGCCCTTAAACCCACCATTTTTAAGTTTATTATTTCGCTGTCTGATCTGGACCGGGATTATTACGACACTTTGCATCTGACCGTCGCTCAGCATCCATCGGAGTCGCTTGAGCGCATGATGGCGCGGGTACTGGCATACTGCTTAAACGCCCGGGAAGGGCTGGTATTTACCACTGGCCTGAGTACACCCAATGAGCCGGATATCTGGCAGCGTGGTCTGGATGATCAATTGCTGAGTTGGATCGATGTCGGCGAGCCGGCCTTTGAACGTATCAAAAAGGCCTCACGTCAGGCCCGTGAAGTGAAGATTTACAGCTTTAACCAAAAATCAGAGGTGTGGTGGCAGCAGGAACAGGCCCAGTTCAAACGTTTGCCAGTAAAAGTAGCGAGGTTTCCCTGGCCTGCTATCCAACAACTGGCCAGCCTGGTGGAGCGTTCTATGGTCTGCTCTTTGAGTATTAGTGACGCTACCCTGTATATGGCCGCCAAACTGGGCGAGGCAGAGATCCCCTGCATTGAACTACAGGGATGATATTTCCGGCGCTGAGCTTAGCCACATTCGCGCCAAGGTGCGGTTCAAAGCGCATACCCTAAGCAGGCTATTCCAGATCCAATAAGTCACCAGGCTTGCAATCCAGCGCCTCGCATATAGCCAGCAATGTTGTGAAACGTATGGCCTTGGCACGGCCGCATTTAAGCTTGGAGAGATTGGCCAGGGTAATATCCACCCGCTGTGCCAATTCCGACAAGCTCATCTTGCGTTGTACCAACAACAAATCCAGATTAATCCTTAATTGCCTGGCCATCAGGCCTTGTCCTGTCTTTGAATCATGATGTTGCTTAGCTTGCCTCAAAGTTACAGGTTTATCAATATAAGATAATTATTTATCGTTAATCGATAAATAATTGTTGATTATAACCAGTCAGCAGGCTAACTTGTATAGAGCTTGGCTGTTTATTGAACGGCTTTGTTTTCGGTTTGCAACCTTCAAAAGGAGAACGCTGTGTTTGCATTGTTATTGGCTCTGCTGTTTGCTGGCTTTGTTATTGTTGTGACAATGTGCAGTTATAAGCTGGGCAAAACCAAAACGGAAAATCCAAGACTGGCGGCGTTGATTGGTTTGCTGGTGGCATTTTTGCCGCCGCTGGCACTGATCTATCTGGCTATCCTGCTGTTTAAGGATGATGTCGCCATAGTCTAGCGCAAGCGCTGTATATTGCGGGGGTGACTGAATCTGCCACCCACCGCATTGACCTGTTTACTTCATATATTTATCAAAGTAAGACAACACTTTTTCCGGATGACGGCCAAAGTGGTTGTAACCGTCACGAAAGCGCTTAGTGGTGCCGGTGATCCAGAACAGTTCCTTGTCGGCACTGCCTAATAAATCAAAAGTTTGCTGGGCATCCTGCGGGTTACGGGTCCATTCGTCGTCCAATACCTGGACCATTAATACCGGCATTTTTACCCCGGCAGCAAACAAGTGCGGGGTCATTTCAGCGGCGGTAAAGGCACCCATTTTCAGCAATTCCAGGTCAATCAGCTCCTGATATTGTTGAACGCCATACAGTTCCGAAAAGGCATCAAAGATGGCGGCCATCGACACCACCATAGGGCTGACCATACAAGCTACATTGGCGAACAATTCGGGGCGACGGTAAATTGCTTCGTATTGTGAATTACCGCCCATGCACTGGCTGTACAGGCCGACCTTCATGCTGCTCAGTCTGGGGTGATTATCCACATACTTTTTCACCCCCACACAATCCCGCCATTCCCAGCGACCAATACCTGACAGCCCACCATTGGCCGCACTGCTGTTACCATGATTGCGAATATCATAGGCCAGTACGTTGTAACCGGCGTCGGTCAGGTGTTTCATCTGAATCACAAAATCAATTTCCACCTCATCAAAGGCGCTCCACGGCGCCCCCAAATGGCCCGGATAACCGGCGCGGCACATGGGCAGGGCATGATTAAAGATAATCAACTTATCGCTTTCCCCACCTTTGGCCGGAATATACCAACCCTCCAGCGGCGTGCCGTCATCCGATTGAAAATAGATATCTTCCCAGCCTGTCATATCGTAGTCGTCTGGTGTTTTGTGCAATACACTACGTAGCGGCTTAACAATATTGGCCAGGGCTTTAACCTTCTCGTGGTCGTCGGCCGAAATACTGGCCAGTTGCGCCTGCGCTTTTTGCATTCTGTCTGCTGAAATTCGTGCCATCAGTTTTTCCTCGTTGCATGACCTGTATGGAGGTCGTTGGGTTGACGAGCACAGTATGGTCAAGCTTATGAATATTGGGTTGCCTAAAATGACGCGGGTATTGCCTGATTTGACGAATTGCACAAAGGCTGGATATTGCTGAGCTGAAACGTCAACTACACTGCATATCTATAAGTTCTGACCGTTTATGTCAGGATTTTTAAGAGTTTTTGGTGTTTTAAGGCTGTTGGAGACAGAATGTATGTCAGTGAAATATGCAAGTGATGGGCTGGCTAAGTTGGCCAAATTGGTTGGTGGTATTGCCCAAACCAGCGGCGATCACCCAACCTCCATACCTGGATTAACCCTGCATCGGCGCAATAGCCCTACCGAACCGCTGGCCTGTATTTACAGTTTAAGTTTGAGCCTGGTGGTACAGGGTGAAAAGACCCTTTTTCTCAATGAGCAGGTGTCGCACTATCATCCCGGTCATACCATGCTGACCTCGCTGGATTTACCCGTGGTGGCCCATATCAGCCGCGCCAGCCGTCAACAGCCCTTTCTGGCAGTGCTGCTGCAACTGGACAGTAGCGAAATTATGGCGGTGAATACGCAGTTGGACTTACCACGTCCTGGCAGGGATTGGCAGTATCAACCGCTCTCTATTGAAGCTGCTGACAACGGTTTACAGGATGCGCTGTATCGCTTAGTGCAATTGCTGGCAACACCCGCGCTACGTGCCCCTTTGCTGCCACTGATTAAACAGGAAATTCTGATCCGTTTATTAACCGGGCCACACGGCCCACATCTTCGCTATTTAGTGGCCGCAGGCTCGCACAATGAACAGATTGCCAAAGTGATTGCCTGGCTGAAACAAAACTTTACCCGTCCGCTGGGGATGGATGAACTGGCGCAGCGGGCGCATATGAGCGCGTCCACCTTTCGCGCCCATTTTCGCGCCATTACCGGCACCAGTCCGCTGCAATATTTGAAACTACTGCGCTTGCAGGAGGCCAGGGATCTGATGTTAAGCAAAGAATTTGACGCCAGTTACACCAGTGCCCTGGTGGGCTATGAAAGCCCCTCGCAGTTTAGTCGCGAATACCGGCGTCAGTTCGGTTTACCGCCGCAGCAGGATATTCATCGCCTGCGCTTGCAGGGGCAAATCTAAAGGTAACTAAGTTAGCACGAACCCTATTGACATCTGAAATTTCATATATATGATTTTTCGCATGTGAAAGGAGGGCTTATGCTATCACCCCTAACGTTTTTTAAATGTCTGGCCGAGGATACCCGGCTTAAATCCCTGCTGCTGATAAGCCTGCATGAGGAGCTGTGCGTTTGCGATCTGCAATCGGCATTGCAGCTTAGTCAGCCCAAGGTATCGCGGCATCTGGCCGATCTGCGCAAATGTAATCTGCTTAGCGATGAGCGCCGCGGCAAATGGGTGTATTACCGCCTGCATCCCGAATTGCCAGCCTGGGCACAAGATATTATTGCCAGCGCCGCCCGCCATAACCACGAATTTTTAGCCGACTGCCAGCAACAATTGGCGGCCTGTTCATCCTGTGAGTCCTAATATGAAAATTTTGTATATCTGCACCCATAACCGCTGTCGCAGCATTTTATCTGAAGCCATTACTAATCATCTGGCCGCTGGTGTGCTTGAAGCCAGAAGTGCCGGCAGCCAACCAGCCGGTCAGGTGCACCCCCTGTCACTTAAATACCTGGCCGAGGCCGGTATTGCCACAGATGGCCTGCAAAGCCAGTCCTGGGATGAATTTGAGGATTTTGCCCCGGATCTGGTGATTACGGTGTGTGATTCGGCGGCCGGTGAAAGCTGCCCGCTGTGGTTTGGCAAAAGCTTGAAACTGCACTGGGCTCTGGAAGACCCGTCCAAACTCAGCGGCAGTGATGAGCAAGTTAGCGAGGCCTTCAGGCACTGCATCGCCCTGATTAAAGCGCGGGTATTGGCGCTAAAAGACCTGGCTGGCCAGGATAAATCCACCTGGGCCAAGGCCCTGCAACCACTGGGAGCCAGTCAATGAGCCTACAGGATATGTCACTGCCTAATTTGGATGAAACCCAGTTTCAGGTGCCGGATGCACAGCAATTACAAGCCCCCTTATCCAGCCATAAGCCGCGCTTTTTATTGCTGTACGGCTCACTTAGAACCCGTGCTTTTAGCCGTTTGGTGATTGAAGAGTGCGCGCGCCTGTTGACCCGTATGGGCGGCGAGGTGCGGATTTTTGACCCCAGCGGTTTGCCGCTGCCGGATGATGCCGACGATAGCCATCCTAAAGTGCAGGAACTGCGTGAACTGGTGATCTGGTCAGAAGGGCAGGTCTGGTGCTCCCCGGAGCGTCATGGTGCCATGACCGGTATTATGAAAGCGCAGATTGACTGGATCCCGCTGTCAATGGGGGCGGTACGGCCCACGCAGGGCAAAACCCTGGCGGTAATGCAGGTGGAAGGCGGTTCGCAGTCCTTTAACGTGGTCAATCAACTGCGGGTATTAGGCCGCTGGATGCGGATGCTGACTATTCCCAATCAGTCGTCGGTGGCCAAGGCCTTTTTAGAGTTTGACGACAACAACAGAATGAAGCCGTCCAGCTACTACAACCGTATTGTGGATGTGATGGAAGAGCTGATGAAATTCACCCTGCTGACCCGGGATAACAGTGCCTATCTGGTGGACCGTTATTCCGAGCGGGTGGAAAGTGCTGAACAACTGATGCAGCGCGTAAACCAGCGGCAGATTTAGGCTTTTTCGCAGAGATGCAGATTGTCTTTCAGACCTGTCTGGAGAAGGGCGTTATCTCTTTTTCCTCTGTGTTCTCTGTGCCTCTGTGGTGATATTGGAACTCAAATAGGTAAACCGAAATGGGATTATTTGAACGTTATCTGTCTTTGTGGGTGGCACTCTGTATTGCCGCCGGCGTGTTGCTGGGTAATGCGGCGCCAGGGCTGTTTGCCCAGGTGGCGGCACTGGAATATGCCCATGTCAATCTGGTAGTGGCGGTGCTGATCTGGCTGATGATCTACCCGATGATGATCCAGATTGATTTTGCTGCCATCAAAGATGTGGGTAAAAAGCCCAAGGGGCTGGCGCTGACCTTAGTGGTAAACTGGCTGATTAAGCCGTTTACCATGGCGCTGCTGGGCTGGCTGTTCTTTAAAGGCCTGTTCGCCGACTGGATGGACCCGCAAACCGCCGCTGAATATATCGCCGGGATGATATTGCTGGGCGTGGCACCCTGTACTGCCATGGTGTTTGTGTGGAGCCAGCTAACCAAGGGCGATCCCAATTACACCCTGGTACAGGTGTCAATCAACGACATTATTATGATTTTCGCCTTTGCCCCTATCACCGCATTTTTGTTGGGCATCAGTGATATTCAGGTACCCTGGCAAACTCTGTTGCTGTCTGTGCTGTTGTATGTGGTGCTACCGCTGATTGCCGGGGTGCTGACCCGCAAAAAACTGGACAAGGCCAATGATCACAGCCGCTTAAATGCTTTTGTCGCCAAACTTAAACCCTGGTCGATTATCGGGCTGCTGGCGACCGTGGTGCTGCTGTTTGGTTTTCAGGCCGAAACCATTTTGGACAAGCCATTGGTGATTGGCATAATTGCCATACCGCTGCTGATCCAGACCTACGGCATCTTTGCCATTGCCTACTTCGCGGCCAAACAGATGAAGCTGCCGCACAATGTTGCCGCCCCGGCCTGTATGATTGGCACCTCCAACTTTTTTGAATTGGCGGTGGCGGTGGCTATTTCCTTATTTGGTCTGCATTCCGGCGCGGCACTGGCCACTGTGGTGGGGGTGCTGGTCGAAGTGCCGGTGATGTTATCGCTGGTCTGGTTTGCCAACCGCACCCGCCATTGGTTTGGATAAGCTTATGTCACAGGAAGTACAGATTCGTTATGCCGGACGGGATGATATTCCGTCCATCTGCGCTATCTACAATCAGGGCATTGCCTCTGGCCTCGGCACCTTTGAAACCCAGCCCAGAACCAATCGCGATATCGCCAACTGGTTGAAAACCGACACTCTATACCCTGTGTTGGTAGCCGAGCAGTATGGCCAGGTACTGGGGTTTGCCCGCTTGTCTGAATACCGGCCGCGGGACTGCTATAAGGGCATTGCCGAGTTTTCTATCTATCTGGCCGATGAAGCCAAAGGGCAGGGCATAGGCACTAAGCTGTTAGCCGAGCTATTGGTAGCCGCTAACGCCTGGGGCTTTTACAAAGTGCTATCGCGCATTTTTACCTTTAATCAGGCCAGCCGCGCCTTATGCCGCAAACTCGGTTTTCGGGAAGTGGGAGTTTATGAGCGCCATGGGCAGCTAAATGGGGAGTGGCTGGATGTGGTGATAGTGGAGTACCTGGTACCTGATACCTCAGAGTAACAAGGAGAGTGCTTCTGCACTCTCCCGGCAAGTATTTACAGGCCCAGCACCGCTTTACCTTGTTTAAAGGTAATATCTACGGGGATGTTGGCACGGGTCAACTTAGCTAAATCATCAGCCAGTTGTGCCTTGATAACACCTTTATCGGCGACCAGGCTGTCCACGCCTTGATAGTCACCATCTCCCTGCAACGTCAGTATCAGGTTAGATAGTGCATCAATGGCTTGCCCCATTTTTGCCATATCCACCTTATATAAACCCTGCTCGTCACGGCTGAATGCGCCGTGTTCGGCAAAGAAATTAAAGCGGATCATATTGGCTTTACCATGGGCGCTGGATGCACCAAAACGTACGCTGCGGAAGATACCCGCCATAAAGGTTACGTAGTAGTCTTCCAGTGTGCCCTCGGTGATTTCGCCTTTTTCCAGCAACTGCTGCACCATGTACAGGCCAAGAATATCGGCCTTACCTTCTTCCAGCGCTGATGCATGTTCTTTTAACGCCTGGCGCACCGTTGCGCTGCCATCCAGGGTATTTTTAATTCCCAGTCCATGTGCCACTTCATGGAACATGGTGTTGGCAAAGAAAGCGTCAAAGGTAATATGCTGGCGCTGCTCAGGCACGATTAACTGCTCGGCAATCGGCACAAGAATATGGTCAAACTTGGCCCGCATGGCGTTTTTCAACTGCAGGCGACGGGTGCCTTTTTCCAGTTGCACCTGTTCGTCATTGGGCAGATTGATGGCAATGGTTTTACTGCCGGCATTGGAATGACCCGCATAGTAAATCACGTCATACGCGTTCAGGTCGGCGTCTGAGCCTGGCATTTCCTGCTTGTAAGCCGCGTCTACCGGTAAACCTTTTTGCAACTCGGGCAGGAAGGCGGCGTATTTGGCCAGCTTGTCACTCCAGGCCAGATCTTTAATTAAAACATAGGCTTCAAAGGCGGCCCGATAGCCGTAGAGTTGATCTTCATAAGTCTCGATTGGGCCCAGTACTAATTCGATGGGATTGGTTTTCATGTCCATCCAGGCCATATCAGATGGCTGATAATCATCGCTCAGCAGGGCATCAGCACGCATACTCAGGTATTGACCAAAGGCGGCATTGTCAGCCAGCTCGGCGGCCTGGCGCAGCAGATCTGCTGCCTGTGTCAGTTCCGCCTTGAAATACTGGGAGTAGGGAATGGCTTTAAGCGTGCCTTTATCATCCCGCACCACCATGGAATAAAGGCCTTGTTTGTCAGCAAAATCGCTGGCTTCAAATTCTGCTTTGCTCATATCCTCGGGATAAAATTCAGCCCCTAGTGGTTTTTCTGCGAAGCCACTTAGAAAGGGCTTGTCACCATTAAGGCGATCCCAGGGGCCGTAGTTTATATCGGCGAACTGACGAACTTTATCATCCTGGATGGATTGCAAAAACTGCGCTTTATCCTGTCCAAAGGCTTGCTTCCAGAATAGATCGTCCATGACTTTTGCCGCATCTATAAGCAGTGACAGCATCTGCTTCTGTCGCTGAGAAAGATGTGACAAGTCGCTGGACAGGTCTACCGGATAATAGATATCCAGTCTGGATCCCAGTCCTTGTAATAACTCTGGTGCCGATGCAGTTGCTTGTGGTTGGGTCGTGGTTTGTTCTGTTTGCTTAGCAGGTTGGGAACAACCTATCAGTAGCCCGGAGGCCATCGCCATACAAAGGGTGATCTTTGCAAATTTCATAGTAGTCCTGTCGCTTTTTTTATTGGGTGATGAAACGGTGGAATTGATTACCACTGCTCTATCTTACTGCACTTTTAATGCGGAGCCCAACGCATGCACCATAACGGTTTAGCCGTTACATTCCTTTTACTTTTCCATAAATTAGATGATACTTAGGGCGTTTGCGGGGCTAATGGGTTTTTGCCGGGCCCCTTCAAGGGAAATAATCATAACGCCGCTAATAAAGGTTGGAATATGTCCACAGAAAACGCCTTACTGACAATACTGGTAGAGAAAATTAATAACGACACACTAGTGCTTCCCACCTTACCAGCCATTGCCCTGAAGGTCCGTCGCACAGCCGATGATCCCGAAGTGAATTTAAATAAAATGGCTGATGTGATTGGCCAGGATCCGGCTCTTAGTGCCAGGATTATCAAAATTTCCAATAGTGCGTATATGGGACGTACCGTTAAGGTGGAAACCATTCATCAGGCGGTGACTCGTATTGGCTTGAGACAGGTTAAAAACATTGCCACCGCCCTGGCCATGGAACAGTTGTTTGTTTCCAAGAATCAAATTGTGCATGAGCATATAAATCAGGTTTGGGAGCAGACCATTGATGTGGTGGCCAATGCTATGGCTGCCTTGCAAGTGCATACCGAGCAAACCAAACAAAAGCGCTTAAATCTGGACATCATGACCCTGGCTGCTTTGGTACACAATATTGGCGTGCTACCAATTTTTACCGAGGCTGAGCGTCACGACGATGTGTTTGCCAATCCAACTTTTCTGGCTGTCGCAGTACAGAAATTATCCGGTCGTATCGGTGGGGTTATCCTCAAAGAATGGGGTTTCCATGAAGAGCTGGTGACGGTGGCAGAAAATTGGCGAAATATGACCTATTTGCCAGAACAGGTTACTTACCTGGACTTTGTCCGTTTAGGGGCGGCACTTTGTGGCCATATGGGTAGTCAGAAAGATGCGGTGATGAATATCAGTCAGCAGAAAGGCCTGTTTAAGGATTTGAGTGTACTGGAAGCAGACGAATTCAAAACTATGCGGGACAACGCCAAAGCCATTTTTCAATAAAGGCTCAGCCCGGCACCTGTTGGATGCCGGGCCTTATCTATCAGTCTTGTTCAGACAAGGCAAAGGCCTGGTCAAGGGCTTTGATCAGCCGGATGACTTCGGCGGCCATCAGGCAAAAATCTGCATCCATTCTGGCCAGTTGTTGATCCTTTGGGATATCCTGATTCTGTTCTCTCAGCACATCGCTGAATTTCAGACGTTTCACCGTCAGGTCTTCCTGCAATAGTGCGGTGAGGGTCTCGTCCCAGTCCAGCGCGATTTTTTGTACCAGCTTACCATTTTGCAAGTGGAGTTGAATTTCTTCGGCATCCAGTGGCTGGTTTTTACAACGGATTATCGCGCCGTCCTCATCTGGTGATTTAAGCTCGGCTTCCTCCAGCAGGTCGAACCCCTGGGGAATACTGTCTCCTTTTAACCAGGCGGTTAGATCAGCGGCTAAACTGCGTCGACACAGTGGCACCACGGGTAAGGAGCCTATGGTTTTACGCAAATGAGCCAGGAAGGTTTCCGCTTTGCCATCGGCTGATGCGTCAACAACAACCAGATTGTCTTTTGTGGAGATAAAGCCAAAGGTATAACTGTCGCGGGTGAAAGCCTTGGGCAGCAATTGATGGGTTATTTCCTGCTTGAGCTCCTGTTTGGCTTTCTTGCCGACTGGTGCACCGGTTTCGCGCTCAATCTTTTCAACTCGTTGCTCAAGCTCTGCGGCTACTACGGCACCAGGTAATAAGCGCTCCTGCTTCTTCAGGCCTAACAATATGCGGCCGTCGGCAGCATGTACCAGGCTGTCTCCCTGCTTCAGAGGTGACGTCCAACCCATACTGGCGATGTCCTGGTTGCCACAGGGGCGAAAAGCCGCCTGGCTCAGCTTGTCCTGCAGGTCTTCAGGTGCTAAATCCAGAGGCTGGGAAAGGTGATAAATTTTAAGATTCTTAAACCACATGGGACATTCCGCTGCTTAAAAGAGGGCGCAGAGTAGCAGGGATTGGTCAGGATGTCAGGCTAAGGATAAAGGAGATTAATCACGCTTTACCGGGAAGTGAATGTCGTAACATAAACCTTTGCCTTCCTCAGATTGGGCGTCAATCTGACCATGTAAGGCCTGGGTGACCAGGTTGTACATAATATGGGTGCCCAAACCGCTACCGCCTCGCCCACGTCGGGTGGTGAAGAATGCTTCGAACAGTTTATTAAGAAGCTGTTGCGACAAGCCCTTGCCGTCATCTTTGTATTGGATATGAATATTGTCATCCTGACGGCTGACTTTAATTTGAATGGTGCCGGCTTTCTTGTTTTCAAAGCCATGGATCAGGGAGTTCATAATCATATTGGTAAATATCTGCGCGATAATACCAGGGGCACAGCGTACCTGCAGATGGGCCGGGCAATCCACTTCGATTTTATGCTGGGTCTTTTTAAAATTGGGCGCCAGTGACTGAATGATTTCCTGCAAGTATTCACCCAGGTCAAAGTCACGCTCGGCCTCACTGGTTTGGTCAACTGCTACTTGTTTAAAGCTGGCAATGAGTTCCGAGGCCCGGTTCAAATTGGTCAGCAGCAAGGTGGCCGTTTGCTGTCCCTCATTCAGGAAGGTTGCCATGGTTTTGGCGGTCAGGCTCTTTTCATCAAAGGCATGCTGCAGACCTTTCAGGCGTTCCTGCAGGAAACTGGCAGCAGTGACGCCCACTCCCAATGGCGTGTTTACATCGTGGGCTATGCCAGCAACCAGACCACCTAGCGATGCCATGCGTTCCGACTCAACCAACTGATCTTTTGCCATTTGCAGGGTTTTCATTGATTCGGCCAGTTCAGCATTCTTTTTCAGTAATTCTTCTTCGACTTTGCGGCGATTTTCATTTTCCTGCTTCAATTCTTTCTGATGCACCATTAACTCGTCTTTCTGCTGCTCCAGATCCAGCATTATTTTACTTAACGAGGCGGTTTTGCGCGCCACTTCCTGCTCCAGAGACAGGTTGTGTTCATCCAGTTTCAGATTGGCAGTACGCAGTTCGTCCTGCGCCTGATTCAGCTTATTCTGGAAGCGAATCAAATCATCAACCAATTGATTGTAGGAGTCCTGTAATACCTTTAGTTCATTTTCTTCGGTTAATCGAACATGCAGCTTGGACTGCTCCAGACGATTGATATCAAATTTGCTGATTTGCTCTGTGAGTTCGGCCAAAGGGTCGGTGAGCATACGCCGAAAGGCATTCAGAAACAGGAAGATAAGAAATGCGGTTTTAATAAAGGCGTTGCCGATTAAAAAGAAAATACCAACTTCGATGCGCCCGAAAATAATTTCAAAACTGGAGTACAGGGTGACATCACCCACCTGTGAAGTGCGCCCGGAAAATTCGAAAATCAGCGGAAAACTGTAGCCGAAGGTGCCACCGGCATGGTCGCGCATAACCCCTGTTGTGACGGGTTCCATCGGCTGTTTGTTGGTGCGGCCCAAATCCGCAATGTAATTGGCATTTTCATCGCGTATCTGCACACCGTCTACTATGGGAAGTTCCATCAGTCCTTCTGCGATGGACACGGCCTGAGGAGTATTAAGTTCCCAAATAGCACGGGTCAGACTGGTGCTGAAGGTATTCTTAAGGGTTTGCAGTTCGCCTTCAATATGGTTTTTGGCGTTAAGGTATTCAGTGAAGATCTGACCAAGGGTGACGATCAGAGTGAGGATAAAATAAACCGAAAGTACACGGGTCAACAGCTTCTTTGACAGCCCTGTTTTTACTTTCGACATTGAATTTGACCCGCTCATCAGCCCACTCCTGTTAGACCAAGAATATGCGTAAAGGCAATATTAGACAAGCGTTTAGAATCGCTTAGCTGCAAGCATGTAAGATACCCTGCACTGGCAAAATGGCATGTGGCGCTGAATGTGGCTTTTTTACATTACTCAACACCAGGCTTCAGAAAATTTAGTTTTAATCTGAAGCCTGGCCTGTCTGCAGCCATCCGTATGGCTTTTGCTGCTGGACTGGCAATTGCCAAGCGCAAAAATTATCATACCCCCACTCCCTGACAAGTTCAGGCGAATTTTGCATTGGCTTGTCAACAAGCTTTAATAAAACTGTCACAGATTCAACCAATAATTGCGGGCGTTTTCATGAAGAAGGTTAAAACCATGTCAAAAAGAGTGTTGCTGGTGGAAGACGAATCGCCCATTCGTGAAATGGTAAAATTCGTACTGGAGCAATCCGGTTTCGAAACCATGGAAGCGGAAGATTATGATGTGGCGTTGGAAATGGTTAAGGAACCCTATCCCGACCTTATCCTGCTGGATTGGATGCTGCCGGGTGGCAGTGGTGTGCAGTTGGCTAAGAAGCTGAAGCAACACGAACATACCCGTGACATCCCCATTATTATGTTGACCGCCAGGGGGGAAGAAGATGATAAGGTGCGCGGCCTGGACGCCGGTGCGGACGATTATGTGACTAAGCCTTTTTCACCCAAAGAGCTGGTGGCCAGGATGAAAGCGGTGATTCGCCGGGTAACCCCCACTTCTGGTGATGAACCTATCGAGTTCAATGGTCTGGTGTTGGACCCCATTTCTCACCGAGTAACGGCCAAGGAAGATCCACTGGATATGGGCCCGACCGAGTTTAAACTGTTGCACTTTTTTATGACTCATAGCGAGCGGGTCTATAGTCGTGAGCAGTTACTCGACAACGTGTGGGGTACCAATGTCTATGTGGAAGACCGTACCGTGGACGTACATATCCGCCGCTTGCGTAAAGCCATTTCCAGGCACAACCATGATGCGATGATTCAGACCGTCAGGGGGGCAGGGTATCGCTTCTCGGCTAAGGTCTGAACGGGTTAGACAAGGACATGTATTACCCCTTCTCCTGGTGGAAAATTATCGGTCGATTAGTCGGCTACTTTTTGCTGGCGCTATTGATTGGTCTTTACTTTGACAGTCTGGCCGTGGCATTTGCCCTGGCCGCATTGTTACTGCTTGCTCAGCACTACTGGAATCTTTATCGGCTAAATCGCTGGCTATGGCACAGCAAAAAGATGACGCCGCCCAAAACCACCGGGGTTTGGGAACATGTTTATGAGGGGATTTATTACCTTCAGCGACGAAATCGTAATAAACGCAAGGAATTGGGGGCTCTGGTTAAACGTTTCCGCGAAGGGGCGGAAGCCTTGCCTGATGCCGCCGTGGTGGTGGATGCCAATGCCTGTATTTCCTGGTGTAACCGGCTGGCCAGAATCGAACTGGGACTGCGTTGGCCGGAGGATGCTGGCAGGCGGGTGGACAATCTGATTCGCCACCCACAGTTTATCGAGTTTTTTCACGAGGGTAATTTTGATTACCCCATCGAAGTCACTTCTCCTACCAATATCGACAAGATCCTTGAATACCGCATTATGCCTTATGGGGAAAAGCACCTGTTACTGGTGGCAAGGGACGTGACCCGAGTGACTCAGCTTGAGGAAATGCGCAAGGATTTCGTTGCCAATGTGTCCCATGAGTTGCGCACACCATTAACAGTGCTGAATGGCTATCTGGAAATGTTTAATGCCGATCCTCAGGCCTATCCGCCAGCGTTTATGCAAAAGGCGTTTGCTGAGATGACCTCACAAACCCGTCGCATGCAGAGCCTGATAGAACAATTACTGATCCTGTCGCGGATAGAAGCCAGCGCTGAACGGGTGTATGAAAAAATTGTCGATGTCCCGCAAGTGCTGGCGGCGATTCAGAGTGAGGCTGGTGCACTGAATCAGGACAAAGGCCATGACATTCAGTTTGAGGTTGATCCACAACTGCGTGTATTCGGCATTGAAACTGAGCTGCGCAGTGCGTTTTCCAACCTAATCTTCAATGCCATTCATTACACACCAGGCAAGGGCTGCATTCGGGTTGGCTGGCGTCTGCACAACAAAACCGCGGAGTTTTATGTGCAGGATAATGGTGACGGTATCGCCGAAAAGCACCTGACGAGACTGACAGAACGTTTTTACCGGGTGGATAAGGCCCGCTCACGCAAAACAGGTGGGTCGGGATTGGGTCTGGCGATTGTTAAACATGTGCTGACTCACCATAACTCTAAACTGGAAATTGACAGCGAAGTCGGCAAAGGCAGTCGTTTTTCTTTTCGTTTTTCAACCGAGCTTACCGTGGTGCACAGTCATGCCAGTAATCAGAATTAGTGCCGCGCTGCTGTCGCTGGCTTTATGCGTGTTACCCGTTTCGGCTGACGAGTATCAAAAACAGCCGGGTGTGTCGGGCACCATCACCTCGGTGGGCTCTGACACTCTGGGTAATCTGATGACCTTCTGGGCAGAGGAATTTAAACGCTACTACCCGCATGTGGCGTTTCAGATCCAGGCCTCGGGCTCCTCTACCGCCCCGGCGGCGCTGACCGAAGGCACTGCCAACGTTGGCCCCATGAGCCGTGACTTGAAAGAAAGTGAAATTGCCTATTTCAGCAAAGTGCATGGTTATCAGCCAACCGTACTGAAAGTCGCCATAGATGCTATCGCCTTGTTTGTCGACCTGCACAACCCGGTGGCGGGGCTGAATCTGCAGGAAGTGGATGCTATCTTCTCAGTGACTCGCTACTGTGGTGGCCCGGAATCTATAGCATACTGGCATCAGCTGGGTTTGCAGGGTAGCTGGAAGAACAAACGAATTCGTTTGTTTGGACGAAATTCGGTGTCTGGTACCTACGGCTTGTTTAAGGCTGAAGCCTTGTGTCAGGGCGATTTTCTGGCCACAGTGAATGAGCAGCCCGGCTCCGCGTCTGTGGTGCAATCTGTGGCGTACTCAGATGGTGCATTGGGGTATGCGGGTTTTGGTTACAAGACTGCCGGGGTGAGAGCTTTGTCGATTGCCAGGCAAGGAAACCAGTATATCTCGCCCAGTATGGAAAACATCGCCTCGGGACAGTACCCCTTGTCGCGCTTTTTGTATCTGGTAGTAAACAAAGCGCCAGAGCAGCCTTTGCCTTTGCTGGAAAGAGAATTTATCCGCTTTATTTTGTCTCCTGTCGGCCAGGATTTGGTGCGAAGGGACGGCTTTATTCCTGTGCCTGACAATGTCATTCGTCAGCAGTTACGCCTTATCGGAGTAGTCATCGAGTAACCTTTTTCCTGTCAATCTGTTTGGCATCTTCTAAGCTTGCTTTTTAGGTATTGTGACCTTGAAAAAGTTCTTTTAAGCACCAGAGCTTAGAAAGTGTCGTGCTAAACATGGAAAAGGAGGCTGTATGCCATCACGCTACGCCCAGGCCGTCAGGTTGGAATTTGAGGGCCAAGAGTATCGTTACTATCCCTTCACTATGCTGGCTGAGCAGCATTCAATATCCCGATTGCCTTTCAGTCTGAAAATCCTGCTGGAAAACCTGTTACGCCATGCTGGCCAGGATTTTGTCAGCGATGAGGATATTCTGGCGCTGGTAAACTGGCAGCCAAAGCAGGAGCCAGACAAAGAAATCGCGTTTGTACCGGCCAGAGTGTTGTTACAGGATTTCACAGGCGTACCGGCTATTGTCGATCTTGCCGCCATGCGTGATGCCATGCAGGAATTGGGGCAGGATGCGGCCCGCATCAATCCACTTTCGCCGGTAGAATTGGTGATCGACCACTCCGTGATGGTGGACGAGTATGGCAATCAGGATGCCTTTGTACGTAATACTGAAATCGAGATGCAACGCAACAAGGAGCGTTATCAGTTTCTGCGCTGGGGTCAGCAGGCGTTTAATAATTTCCGCGTGGTGCCGCCTGGCACCGGTATTGTTCATCAGGTTAATCTGGAATATCTGGCCAGAGTGGTGTTTGAGCAGGATGATACCCTGTATCCCGACACATTGGTGGGTACAGACTCCCATACAACCATGATCAATGGTCTTGGTGTGCTTGGCTGGGGAGTCGGGGGTATTGAAGCCGAAGCCGCTATGTTAGGCCAGCCGGTCAGTATGCTGATCCCTCAGGTGGTCGGAGTAAAACTTAGCGGTGAAATGCCCCAGGGTATTACCGCAACAGATTTGGTACTGACCGTGACAGAACAGTTGCGCAAGCTGGGCGTAGTGGGCAAGTTTGTTGAATTTTTTGGGCCGGGATTAAGCCAGTTGAGTCTGGCAGACAGAGCAACTATCGCCAATATGGCCCCAGAATACGGGGCAACCTGCGGATTGTTTCCGGTGGACGAGGAGACCTTGTCATATTTACGCCTGACCGGGCGCAGCGAGCATCAGATTGGGCTGATTAAAGCCTATATGCAGGCGATGGGGTTATGGCATGACGCTAACGCCGCTGAAGCCGAGTACTCCGACTTATTGGAGTTGGATTTATCCAGTCTTGAGCCCTCTATAGCCGGTCCCAAACGTCCTCAGGACAGATTAGCCCTGGGTGATGCTAAGTCGGCTTTTACTGCGATGATGGCCGAGCATAGTGAGGAGCTGGCCCAGCGTATTGCTACCTTTGACGCCGAGGGCGGTGGTGCCGCTTCAGGGCAGTCGTCGCTGGCTGAACAAGGTCAGGCCAGGGTTAGCTACAAGGATCAGCAGTTTGATCTTAAGCATGGCGATGTGGTGATAGCGGCTATCACCAGCTGTACTAATACCTCCAACCCGGCGGTTTTGATTGCTGCAGGGTTACTGGCCCGCAATGCCAGGGAATTAGGCCTTAACAGTAAACCCTGGGTGAAAACCAGCCTGGCACCGGGTTCGCAGGTGGTCACTGATTATCTTGAACGGGCCGGGTTGCTGGATGATTTACAGGCTCTGGGTTTTTATCTGGTGGGGTATGGCTGTACCACCTGTATCGGCAATGCCGGGCCATTGCCACAGCCGATTGGGGATGCAGTTAAACAGGCAAAACTGCTGGTTTGTTCAGTGTTGTCGGGTAACCGCAATTTTGAAGGCCGTATTCACCCGGATGTGCAGGCCAATTATCTGGCCTCACCACCGCTGGTCGTGGCGTATGCTATTGCCGGCAGTATGAATATTGATTTGCTCAAAGAGCCCATAGGTCAGGATCGCCAGGGGCGGGATGTGTACCTGGCCGATATCTGGCCCAGCAGCGAGGAGATCCAGCAGGCCATTCATGCCAATGTCAAAGCAGAGAACTTCAAAAGCAAGTATGCGGATGTGTTTAAGGGCGACGCTAATTGGCGCAGTTTGCCGGTGCCCCAAAGCGATCGCTATGCCTGGCCGGATTCAAGCTATGTACGTAAGCCCAGTTTTTTTGCCGGGCTGACCCATAAGCCCTCTGCCATCGAACCCATTAAAGACGCCAGGTGCCTGGTCAAGGTAGGCGACAGTATTACTACCGATCATATTTCGCCGGCCGGTTCCATCAAACCCGACAGCCCGGCTGGGAAATACCTGCAAGAGCAGGGGATCAAGCCGGTGGACTTTAATTCTTATGGTTCCCGTCGTGGTAATCACGAAGTGATGATGCGCGGTACTTTTGCCAACGTGCGGTTAAAAAACCAGTTGGCACCGGGCAGCGAGGGTAGTGTTACTTGCTACTTTCCTGACAACAAGCAAATGTCCATTTACGATGCTGCCATGGCTTATCAGGCTGCGGGCATGCCATTGATGGTGCTGGCAGGCCAGGAATATGGTACAGGTTCTTCTCGTGACTGGGCCGCCAAAGGGCCGATGTTACTAGGGGTTAAGCTGGTAATTGCGCAAAGTTATGAGCGTATCCACCGTTCCAACCTGGTGGGGATGGGGATTTTACCCTTGCAGTTTATGCCGGGGCAAAGTGCTGACTCTTTGGGACTGACTGGTGAGGAGTACTTCGCCGTGGATGAGATTGGCCCTGATACGCGTGAGGTGAATGTGAGTGTGCGCAGCAAAGATGGACAACCGCAAAGTTTTGTCGCCAAAGTACGTATTGATACCCCCAACGAGTTTCAGTACTACCTGCATGGCGGGATCCTGCCTTATGTGCTGAGAAACCTGGCGGCTAAATAGACCTCATTTGTCAGGAAGCCAGTGCCGTCAGATGGCGGTACTGGCGTTATAGTTTAGGCTTATCCACCTGGCCAATTTCCAATAGCGGCGAGGCATCCAGTTGTTCTGCATTCATCATCGCTGCAAGACGTTGCATGGATGACACCAACAGGCTTTGTTCCCAGTCTTTCAGATCGTCAAAGCGGCGGATAAAATGCTCCTGCAACATTTGTGGTGCCGCCTGCAGTGCCTTGATGCCAGCATCGGTCAGATATACTCCGACCTTACGTTTATCTTCAGTGCAGCGTTGCCGGAGCACTAATTCGCGGCTCTGTAATCTGTCCAGAATACTGGTAATGGTAGCGGGGCTGAGGTTGGTATGATCGGCGATTTCTTTGACCATGGCACCGTTAAACCTGGTGATGGCACGCATCACCAGCAACTGTGGTCCGGTCAGCCCCACCTGACGCTCAAGTTGCTTGGAATGCAAATCAATGGCGCGGATTACTTTGCGCAGGGCTACCAGCAACTCGTCATGTTTTTCCATCTTACCGCCACTGTCAGAAATCATAGACCGTCTTTAATCAGACATTATCTCAGCATATGTAAAAAATGCATATGTTTCTGATATTGGTCGATAATATCGCCAATCACCGCCTGTTTGGACCAACCCATAATGCAATAATCCTGTCCCCCTTCTGACAAATGTACTTCGGCCCGGTAGTATTTCATATCTTCGTCCATTTGCTGTTGGTCCACTTCCTGGCGGACAAACTTTGGTTGTATATGCCCCCTTGGCAGGACAGAATAAGTAAAATCCATCTCATCGCCGTGGCTGACTCTCAGCCTGATACTCTGCTGCTCACTGTCTTCCACCTCAGCCTGGATATGCTGGCGGTTTAACTCCCTGGCCACATCTTCACAGGCCGGCCGCACCACCTTTTGAATAAAGCGGCTAACAACCTCGCGGCTGGGATAATCAACGATATTGTGCAAACGCTCCTGCCAACTGCTGGTAGGTGCGGCGGCAAAGGTTGGCGCAACCGACAGTGTTAAACTTTCTCTCTTGTACACATCAACCCTTAACGCTTTCAGTAGTCCTAACATGGCGAGCAGTAACACCAGCGCAAAGGGTAGGGCGCTGACAATGGTCATTGTTTGTAATGCCCCAAGGCCGCCAACCAATAACAGCACAATGGCCACCAAGCCTTCACCGCCAGCCCAATAAACACGTTGCCAAAGCGGTGTGTCGTTACGGCCATGGGAACACAGCATATCCACGACCAATGAGCCGGAGTCGGCCGAGGTGACAAAAAACACAATCACCATTATTGTGGCAATCACCGATAAAACAGAAGAAAAGGGGAAATGTGACAAAAAGGCAAACAGGGCAATGGATACGTCGTCATTAACCATCTGGCCAAGTTCTGTGACGCCCTGAACAAAGATCATTTCAATCGCAGAATTGCCGAAAAAAGTCATCCACATCAGGGTAAAGCCCGATGGGATCAGCAACACACCCAGTACAAACTCTCGAATAGTGCGACCGCGGGAGATACGGGCAATAAACAAGCCGACAAAAGGTGCCCAGGCTATCCACCAGCCCCAATAGAAGATTGTCCAGCCGCCCAGCCAGTCGGTTTTTTCATAAGCAAAAAGGTTAAAAGTATTGCGCACAATATCCGACAGATAAGCGCCGGTGTTTTGCACAAAAGCCTGTAGCAAAAACACCGTGGGCCCGAGAATCAGTACAAACAGTAATAAACCGGCTGCCAGCAACATATTGAGTTCTGACAGACGCCGTATTCCTTTATCCAGCCCGGTGACTACCGATATCACCGCCAGCAGTGTCACCGCGATAATCAGTATCACCTGGGTGGTGGTGCCAACAGGTACACCGAACAAATAGTTCAAACCGGTATTGACCTGCAATACGCCAAACCCTAACGAAGTGGCCACGCCAAACACGGTACCAATAACGGCAAAAATATCCACAGCATGGCCCAGTGGGCCGTATATACGCTCGCCGATAAGCGGATATAACGCAGAGCGCAGAGTGAGTGGCAGGCCATGGCGATAGCTGAAAAAGGCCATAATCAGCGCCACTATGGCGTAGATGGCCCAGGCATGCAGTCCCCAGTGAAAGAACGTCAGTTTCATCGCCTCCCTCACTGCGACGACGGTGCCAGGCTCGGCTACCGGAGGGGACAAATAATGCATCACCGGTTCGGCGACACCAAAGAACATTAGCCCTATTCCCATACCGGCAGAAAACAGCATTGAGAACCAGGTGAGTCTGGTGTAATCCGGCTTGGCGTGATCAGGCCCCAATCTTATCTCACCATATCTGGATGCGCCCAGATACACCACGGTAACCAGAATAATGGCGACCACTAACACATAAAACCAACTGGCATTGTTGACAATCAGCGTCTGTAACCCCTGAAAAACACTATCTGCCTGATCCGGTGCCAGGGCGGCATAACCCATAAGCACGAAGATCAGCAAGGTCGCGGAATAAAACACCGGCGGATTGAGTTTAGCGGGGGACAATTCTTGGCTCACGGCAACCACTTTAATAATTAATTTGATGACGAATTATATTTTTAATTTGGTGAATTAGATAGTCTGCATTCTTTGCTCTTCTTGTAAGCGTTAAAGTCTGTTTTTCAGCAATTCATTGGCATCGCATGACAAAGTATTGTGCTGGTGCATTTGATCCTGATGGTTTTCCCTTTAAAATATTAATTCGCACACAAATTAATAATGTGACAAAAAGGAACATCAAACACCCATGCTTATTCAGCGAAAACTCAGCATAGCTATACTCTCTGCCTTATCTGTCAGCAGCCCATTGCTTGCTCAGCAGCAACAAAATGACGGTGAAAAATCTGGCAAAAAAGAGGTAGAAACCATCACCGTCACGGCCACCAAGCGAACGCAGAATATTCAGGAAACCCCTGTCGCGGTCCAGGCGTTGGGGGAGCGTACGCTTAAAGCGCTGGGGGTCGGCAACTTTGATGACTATGTGCGCTATATGCCAAATGTGACGTCAGGCGGCCGTGGACCTGGGCAGTCCAGTGTGTATATCCGCGGTATGTCAATTCAGCCTATCACTGTGATGCTATCGGGTGCCCAGGGCACCATGCCGAATGTGGCCTTGTATCTGGATGAGCAGCCAGTGACCGCTCCCGGTAGAAATCTGGATGTCTATGTAACGGATATTGAACGGGTTGAGGTGTTGCCAGGGCCTCAGGGTACTTTGTTTGGTGCCAGCAGCCAGGCCGGTACCGTGCGACTGATAACTAAAAAGCCGAGACTGGACGGCTTTGAAGCGGGCTTCAAAGCGTCTCTGGAAAGCACAAAAGACGGTGAGATGAGCAATGCGGTAGAAACCTACGTCAACTTACCGCTAACTAACGATCTCGCAGTACGCGGGGCTTTTTATACAGTGCAGCGTGGCGGCTACATTGACAATGTGGCAGGGGAATTCACTCTCGACCCCGCCATTAACCCGGATTCCGCCGTTGCCGGTGTGGTGCCACCTGATACCACTTATACCTCGGTCAGCAACGTGCATCTGGCTGAAGAGGATTTTAACGACAGTTATTACCAGGGATTTCGTTTAGGGGCCCGCTACTGGATTACCGAGAATTGGGAGTTGTTGGTACAGCATACCCAGCAACAGTTGGGTGCTGATGGGGTATTTGACTATGATCCCGAGGTAGGGGATTTGCAGGTGGAACGTTACTTCCCGGATGAACTGGAAGATACCTTTGGGCAAACGTCCTGGACTCTTAAGGGGCGTCTTGGCGCGCTGGATATGGTGTATACCGGTGCCTATCTGGATCGCGAAGTGGAGCAGTCCATTGATTACACCGGCTATAACAACTCCGGCGGCTTTATTGCTTACTATACTTGTACTTATACCAATCCGGATTACATCGTTAATTACGGTATTGATCCCAGTCTGATCACCGAAAACCGTCAATGCCTGGACCCCACCAAAGGCTTTAAGGGCTTTCAGGAACATAGCCGCCAGACCCATGAGTTCAGGGTCTCCACACCGGATTATGCTAAATGGCGCGCAGTGGCCGGGGTATTTCTGGATAAGGTCGATATTGAAACCCAGGATGATTTTGTCTATACCGCCACCCAGCATCTGGGTTTTGCACCTAATGCGCCCATTGCAGCGGCGAATAATATCAATCCCGATACCCGTCCTGCCGGCGTAGCGTTTTTCAATGATATTACCCGCACCGAAGAACAAATCGCGCTGTTTGGGGAGTTTACCTATAAGTTCACCGACAGCCTGAGCGCCACACTGGGCCTGAGATACTATGATATGGAATCGGACTATACTGGCTCGTCCAACTTTGCCGATGGTATTTTTCAGGGCTCAAAGAATACTGATCGTGGGCGTGACTATGATGCCTCCGGTGGGCATAGCACCGAGCCTCTTAAAGCCGATGACTGGATCCCGAAGTTCAACTTAAGCTATCAGGCCAGTGACGACATATTGTTTTACGCCACCTACTCAGAAGGCTTCAGACCAGGGGGCTTTAACCGTGGTGGCGGCATTCCCTCTGCTAATCCTGACTTCCCCACCGTGGCCGTAACCTATCAGACCGATGATGTGACTAACTACGAGTTTGGCTGGAAGTCCCTGCTGTTTGACCGTACTTTGCGGTTTAACGGTAATCTTTACTATGTGGAATGGTCGGATATGCAGGTGTCGCGTTTTGACCCGCAAAATGTGTCCATCCTGACCTTTATCGAAAACGCCGCAGACTCGGAAATCCGCGGATTGGAAGCCGATTTAGTCTGGAATGCCAGCGATAATCTGACTCTCTATGGCGCGTTTTCTTACAATGATACCGAGTTAACGGCGGTTAATGCCCAGGTGATTGAAATGGCGCCGGTTGGTAGTGAGTTACCACTGACACCCAAATTTCAGGGTACCCTAAGGGCCAGATATGCCTGGTATGCCGGTGCTTATGACGCCTATTGGCAGGTAGCCGCACAATATGCCGATGCATCCTGGAGTTCTATTGTGGCGGCCGACAGAAAACGTCAGGACAGTTACACCACGGTGGATGCCAGCTTGGGCGTGCGCAAAGATGCCTGGGGCGTGGAATTGTATATCCAGAATCTCACTGATGAGCGGGCCGATCTGTTTATCAATGACCAGGATGATATTACCCGCATTACCACCAACAGACCCAGAACCATAGGCTTGCGTCTGACTTATGATTATTTCTGATTAGTGCGTTTAATTTTCAGGGCGGTGGCGACCGCCCTGACTTTTTAGGTGTGAAGTACAATTGAAACAACATAATGAAGCCAGACACAGGCAATTGGCCCTGATTCGCCAGGACGTCAATCAGGGGCGTTTTTCCCAGGCTAAAGCGCAGCTTACAGACTTGCTTAAGGCCGATGGCAATGATCAGGGAGCCTGGTACCTGCTCGCCGTTTCGCAGCGCTATCTGGGGGAACTGGACGACGCGCTGAGCAGTTTACAGACCTTACGTTTGCTGGACCCAGGTTACGGCCGACTTTACCAGGAAATGGGCCATTGTCTGCTTGCTGGTAAGGAAACCGCCCGGGCAATTATGGCGTATCGCCAGGCTGTGCAATTTAACCCGGCACTGCTGGCCAGTTGGCAGCGGCTCGCAGAGCTATTACCTGAGTCTGATCCTGGCCACCAGCTGATGGTGGCCAATGTCCGTGAACTTAAGGCGCTACCAATTGAGATACAAAGCGCCACCAGTATGTTGCATGAAGGCAAGTTACTTAAAGCCGAACAACTATGTCGCCATTACCTGCAGCACCATCCCCGACATGTCAATGCCATGCGCTTGTTGGCGCAGATTGGCTTGAAACACTATATATTGGATGACGCTGAGTTTCTGCTTGAGAGCTGTCTGGCGTTTGAACCGGCGCATTTGGGAGCGAGGCAGGACTATGTGCTGGTTTTGCACAAAAGACAGAAATATCAGCAGGCCCTGCAACAAGCAAGGACTTTGCTGGATACCGATCCTGACAATGGCCATTATCAAATTCTGCTTGCCAATCAATTGGTCGCGGTGGGGCAATTTGAGCAGGCTTTGAGCCTGTATCAGCAAGCCTGGCAGTTGATGCCAGGCAACGCCCATATTCCCTTGTTGCAAGGTCATGCGCTAAAGACTTTGGGGCAACATCAGCAAGCAGTGCAGGCCTATCAACAGGCTATCGAAGCCAGGCAAGATTTTGGCGATGCTTACTGGAGCCTGGCCAATCTGAAGACCTACCGTTTCACTCCTGCTCAGATGGCTGATATGCAAAGCCTGGCCGAGCAGCAGACAGTGTTGCCTGAGGATAAAATTCACCTGCACTTTGCCTTGGGTAAGGCCTTTGAAGACAGTGAAGAATATGAAAATGCCTTTATTCACTACAAGCAGGGCAATAGCTTAAAAAAAGCCGCGCTGCATTACAGCGCAGAGAAGTTCAGCCAGGAAGTGAATGGGCAGATCCAACACTGTGATACAAGTCTGTTCAGCAGCAGGCAAGGCATGGGCTGTGCGGATGATGCGCCCATTTTTATTGTTGGTTTGCCAAGGGCCGGGTCCACCTTACTGGAACAAATTTTGGCCTCTCATTCCATGGTGGATGGCACTATGGAACTGCCTAATATTCTCGCTACTGTGCATCGGCTTAAGGGGCGAAGAGCCAGTGCTCCAGCTTATCCGGCCAACCTGCATGAACTAAGTGCTGAACAACTGCTGGAACTGGGTGAGGCTTATATTCGTGATACCCGCATTCATCGCGGGCAGGGGCGTTATTTTATCGATAAAATGCCTAATAACTTCCGTCACATTGGCTTGATTCAGCTGATTCTGCCTAACGCCAGAATTATTGATGCCAGACGCCATCCTATGGCCTGCTGCTTTAGTGGCTTTAAACAGTTGTTTGCCGAAGGACAGGAATTTTCGTATGCCCTGTCTGATATCGCCGCTTACTACAGGGACTATTTACGCTTGATGGCGCATTGGGACAAGGTTTTACCCGGAAAAGTGTATCGGCTTCAATATGAGCTTCTGGTGGCAGATTTTGAATCACAGGTCCGGCAACTGCTGGATTTTCTTGGCTTGCCATTTGAACGAGCTTGTTTGGATTTCCATCAAACCCGCCGGGCAATCAAGACCGCCAGCTCAGAGCAGGTTCGCCAGCCGCTTTACCAATCAGGGCTTGAACAGTGGCGACATTTTTCGCCCTGGTTAGGCGAACTACAACAAGGGCTGGGTAGCGATGTGTTGGCAGACGTTGGCCACTAGGCATTAGCCTTCGGTATGACTATGTTGCTCGATATAGGACTGTATAAAGCTGCGCAGTTCTTTTGCCGCGCTACTGTCGTGCTGCTCGCACAATTCAATAAAAGTGTTACGCATCTCTTTATCGATACGGATAAGTAATTGACTGTCCTTCTTTTTTTTCTTTTTGTCTTTGCTGGGCATCGCGGCACGAGTTGGCGGGGAATGGTGCGGGAATTTTACCCTGCTGGGCTTTTATGTCAATTTTGTTACATGCTGCACTGTGTGCTGCGCTACGATAAAATTTTTGTGAACTCAGAGGCTTGAGCGGCTAGACTATAGCGGTTTAAATCTGCGCTTTTGTTTGTTGGCGGCCAGGCATGGCCGATGGCAAATTAACTTGGAAATGGAAAAATGAAGAAAACCTTAATTCCTGCACTTTTAATGGGTCTGTTTACCAGTACAACGGCTGTGGCAAACAATATGTATGGATTGCTTTCGGCCGGTTATGCGGATGCCAAGCAGGGGCAGGCGGGTGGCAAGGACGTGGGCTATAGCTTTGGTATGGGCTATGAATTACATCGTCAGTGGGTGCTGGAAGGCGGCTTTCAGCAGCTTTTGGATGAACAGGGGGATGCGCCGAGCCTGACCAATCTGGGTTCAGAAGATAGCAGCAGTATCAAGGCCGATGCCCTTTATCTGGCTTTGCTCGGTAAGGCGTCTTCGCAAGCCGGTACGCTGTTTTACCGGGTTGGTGTCATGAGCGTCAAACTGGAGTCGCAGGCTGTGATTGCGGCTAATCAAAGTTGTGAACGCGGTGATGCTATTGCGCTGAGCATTGAAGGCACTGCAGCTCTGTCCTGTGAGCTGGACAAAACCATTGTTGCCGGTGTGGTCGGCTTAGGCTTTGATTTCCGCTTGTCGGATTCTCTTGATCTGCGTATTGAAGCCCAACATGTCAGAGGTGCCGAGGATTTTGAAGCCAATATCGGCCAGATCGGCATCCGTTATAATTTCTAAAGACTGTCCATACGCCTGATTAAGCCATCCGCCCAGTGGCGGATGGCAGAACGCTGTTCATGACTTTTTTTATGCCATTGGCTGACCATCAGCGCCATTCTTGGGTTGGCAGCAAATTCCTGCTGGTGAATATCAATAAAACGCCAGTACAGCGAATTGTATGGGCACGCCTTGTTGCCAGTCAGCAACTTCGGCGAGTAGGGGCAATGCTGACAGTGATTACCCATTTTATTTAGATAATTGCCGCTGGCGGCATAAGGTTTGCTGGCTAACAAGCCACCATCAGCATACAGCGCCATCCCGAGGGTATTTGGTAGCTCCACCCACTCAAACGCGTCGACATAGACAGCTAAATACCACTGGCAAACCTGCTTTACATCCAGGCCAGCCAACAGGGCAAAATTTCCGATCACCATCAGTCTTTGTATATGATGTGCATAGGCCAGATGCAGTGAGTTGCTCACTGCTTGCTGCACACAGCGCATTCGCACTGAGCCCTGCCAGAACCATTTGGGTAATGGATGTGTGGCATTAAAGTGATTATTGTTGGCGTAGTCCTCGCCGCAATACCAGTAAAGGCCACGCACATATTCGCGCCACCCCAGTACTTGTCGGATAAAGCCCTCCACCGCATTAATGGGAGCTTGCCCCTGATAATAGGCCGCTTCAGCCCGACGACAGACAGTTATGGGGGCTAATAATCCCAGATTGATATAAGCCGACAACAGGCTATGAAATACCCCTGGCTCATCATCTGCCAGGGCATCCTGATAGTCGCCGAAATTGGCCAAACGGGTCTGGATAAAGTCGTCAAGCGCTTGCTCTGCCTGACAAGGTGTGACGGCAAAGTGAAAGTGTTCCAGTCTGCCGGGGTTTTGTGCAAATTCCTTTTCCACCAGAGCCAGCACCTTGGTGGTTATATCATCTGCATCAAATCGCTGTGCTTTTTGGGGGGTAAGGTTGGCCGGCCAGGCCCGACTATTGTGTTTATCAAAATTAAATTTTCCGCCCTCTGGATTCGAGCCTGACATCAGCAGGCCGGTCTGCCGTCTTGCCCACTGATAAAAGTGTTCCATTCTGGGCTGCTGTTTACCGGCAAACCAGTCAAGCATCTGCTGGCGAGAGAAGATAAAGTGGTGACTGTCGAACTGTCTGACCGGCACAGGCAGGCTATCCGCCCATTGGTTAAACTGGCTTTGTAGCCTGTGCTCACCCGGTTCAACCAGGTAAAGGGCTTGATAGGCGAAACAACTAAGCTGATACTGAAGTAAGGCATCAAAGCTTTGCCAACGGTCTTTTGTGTCAGTGTATTGGTAGTAATGCACGCTGAAGCCCTGTTGCATTAAGGCTGCGGCAAAATGACGCATGGCAGAAAAGACCAGTGCAATCTTTAACTTGTTGTGCGGCACATAACTGGCTTCGTCCGGCAGTTCTGCCATCAGAATATGGTCGGTGGCAGGGTTAAGATGTTGCAGTACGGGGTGCTTTAAACACAGTTGGTCCCCCAGCAATAGCAGTAATTTCATTAACAGACGACGGTTGTGTAGGTTTTGAGTTAATTCGTAGCAAAAGGAGAAAGGGATCACTTATGAAAAATGAATTCGACAGTCATTTCGTGCTTGCGGTGTTCGAGAAGATTCGCAGTCATGGCAAACATCAGGATGATGCGTATACATTGGAGGGGGTTAAGGCCTATACGGATTTTGACGGGTACACCCTGTTTATTGAAGATGCGTCGGTAAAGCTGAGTTTCGGCTTTCATAACCAATACCACTTTGATTATGAAAAAGCCGAGCAGATGGAACAGTTTGAGAAAAAATTGCGGCATATCGATGCCAGCTATGCATAGTGGTGTATCACCCTAAGCTGGCATAACGAAATAATAAATAGACAGATAATGACAAGTGCAGCCAGCGACCACAAACAGATGCCAAACGGCGTGAGTAAACTGGTAACGTTTGGCCACGTAAAATAACACACCGATACTGAAACAGAGTCCGCCAGCAACCAGCAACCACATGCCGGCACCGGGCAGGGCCTGGTACAAAGGATAGATAAAAGCCAGGGACAGCCAACCCATAAACAAATACAAGGTCAGGGACAAACGGGGAAAGCGGTGTCTGGCCAACCATTTGAAGGCAACACCGGCCAGGGCAATACTCCAAATAAGTACAGTGCCCAAGGTGCCAACCCATCCCCCCACGCTAACCAGCATAAATGGTGTGTAAGTCCCTGCTATCAATAAATAAATAGCACTGTGGTCGAACAGTTTCAGCCAGCCTTTGAGTTTTTGATGAGTGACGGCGTGATATATGGTAGAGCTGAGAAACATCAGCAATAATGAACTGCCATATATACTGGAAGCAGTTATCGCCAGGCCGGATTCGCTACGCAACAACAGTAATACCAATCCAATGATGGCGACAATAAAGCCGATACCATGGCTCAGGGCATTGAGCCACTCTTCTGCAATGGAATAAGGGCGTTGCGTGGACAAAACGGTTTCCTGAAAGCCGACAATGGCGGTAAGTATAGAATTTCAGCGAACAACTGTACACTGAAAATGTTGTGTGAGGAGTGAGGAGTGAGGAGTGAGGAATTAGACCCAAGGTTATCGGAGCCGGTTGCTGGTGATAAACCACCGTGCAACGGTGAAGTGCAGCAATCAGAAGTAGTTTGCTGGTATCTGTATATTGTGGAGAATCGTCTGGGGCATTGGTATACAGGAATCAGTACCGAGCCTGCAAGGCGCTTTGAAGAGCATCAGTCAGATATGGGCAAAGGCGCTAAAGCCCTCAGAGGCAAGGGGCCATTAAAGCTGAAATTCTGTCAACAAGTAGGGGATCGCAGCCAGGCCAGTCGAGCAGAATATCGGGTCAAACAACTGCCAAAAGTACAAAAACGCAGGCTGATCGAAGGGCTGTTAAGCCTGGCTGAACTGCTGGAAACTTAAGGCTTGTCCTTTGGGGGCGGATCACTTTTCTGTGCAGTGTTTTGCTGATGCATGTCCATCAGCATACGTTGTATGTCACTTATCTGGCTTTGCAGATTTTCCACCTGATCGTGGATTTCATGAATACGGCGGTTTTGCACGGCGAGCTGATCTTTTTCTGCCGGGGTAATAAAAAACGATGCAATATAACCAGAGATAACCCCAAACAAACTGACACCACTGATAATCAATAGCACGCTGACGATTCTGCCAGCGGTGGAAACCGGATAGTAGTCACCATACCCAACGGTGGAGATGGTAACCAGGCTCCACCAGATGGCATCTTCTGCGGTGGTGATGTTGGCTCCGGGTAAGTCGTGCTCTATCAGATAAATAGAGAGTCCGGCTGCGCCAATAAGCAGTACCAGGGTAACCATCATAGTGGCTAGGGTGGTCTGAATGCGGTCTTTTAGCGAAGGTAACGCCAGATGGCGGGTTTGCTTAAGTAGGCGAATCACCCGCAGTACCTGCAGGAAGCGGGCAAAGCGGAAGGGCTCTATCATGGGAATGCTGGCGACAAAATCTATCCAGTGTTCCTTGAAATACGTGGTTCTGTTTTTGGCCACCAACAGGTTGTAGGTGAAGTTCAACAAAAACAGCATGCAAATCAGGGTGTCCATAAACACCAGATAACTGTGTACATCTTTGGGCAGATCCATCAGTACCAACACGCAAATATTGATGACCGCCACCAGCGACAGCACCATCATGCCGATATCAAAGGCACCGAGTTTATGTCCGCGAGCCATCAGGACACCAACCCAAGTAACAATAAGGCCATACCCATAGTCAGGGCCATTTCAACGCTGGCCAGTCCGACATTATGTTGATGATCCACTTCCCGTACCAGATTAATACCGGGTAAAACCAATCGTTTAGCAGCCCAGGCCAGTGCGAACGTCAGCAAGGTAAACAGCATGGCCAGAAACAGCCAGTTCAACAGGTTACTCACATAAGCAGTGGGATGATATTCGAGCAACTGACTGGCGGCACTCACTGCAAAGGCGGTACCCAATAATAAGCCGCCATGCTGAATGGCCAGGGCTACCTGACCGCGTACCAACACATCCTGCATAGAATCGTTCTGATTGTCCTCGGCAAAGCGTCTTTCCATTAAACGGGTTGTGACCAACATGACAGCCAGGGTGACAACAAAACCACTGAGAACTGCGATACCGCTGTGTATATCAAAGCCTTCTGTCCACAGCAGGACACTTCTGATCATAATGGCGATGGCAATAGAGCTGGCGCAGTCAACCAGGGCGATACTGACATTGCGGCTAAGGATCTGCTCACGCTTATCCAGTCTGTCCAACACCAGTCTGTCGTGGACAAAGCGCCCGACTTTAATCAGCAGTATGCCGACAATGCCATAAACCAACATTTGAATGGACTGGGCAAGATAGTCTTCGGAAGAGGCTTTTTCCGCTGCGCTCCATAAGATGATGGACAGTGCCAGCAAACTGGAGGCAATACTGATACCAAAGGCAAAATTGTCTTTGCCGGAAAGCTGGTCATTGCCGTCCACCCTTGTCCAGACACCAAATACCCAGCGCATCAATACCAGTAACAACAGTGCAATCACTATATCCAATCCCTGGTACAGTAATGCCTGCGGAGAAAAAGTTAACGCTATCAGGTCTGAATTCATTTGACCTTTATTCTTTATTCACCAAGACCTCAATTATTCAGTAGGTTAGCTATCAATCGCAAGTCTATTGGTAGGATTGAGTGGAACTGGCATTATTAGCCATAACTTCATTGTACTTTTATCAGTAAGGAATTTTGATGCAATCAACCATGCCGGCGGCTCTATTGGGCATTAGTGAGAAGCACTGGGCGCTACTGCTGGAAAAATATCCGCAGCATCCGTGGTTGGTTGAATATAAGACACAGGTCTTGCCACTGTTCGGCTTTAGTGACTTTATTGCCAGAAGCTGCTGGCAGGACATTGATATTTTGCAGGATCTGCTGCAAGGCAAGGGATTAGTAGAGGGCGTTCCTGACTACGACAACTTACTAAGGGCGCAGTTGCCTGCTGATGTTAATGATGAGGCGGGCCTGCATAAAGTGCTGCGTCGTTTCCGGCGTCATCAGATGGTGCGAATCGCCTGGTTGGATCTGACATCGAGGCAAAGTATTGATACGTCGTTGAAGCAGGTTTCCAAACTCGCCAATGCCCTTATTCAGAATGCCTGTGACTGGTGCTATCAGCATTTACAGGCGCGTTATGGCACCCCCATGTATCAGCAGACAGCACAACCCATGCTGGTAATTGGTATGGGAAAACTGGGGGGAGAAGAGCTGAATTTCTCCTCTGATATTGACCTGATATTTTGCTACCCCGAGCAAGGCGAAACCCTAGGGGGACGTAAAACCCTGGAAAATCAGCAGTTCTTTACCAAGCTGGGGCAGAAACTGATCAGTGCTTTGAATCAGGTAACGGCCGATGGTCAGGTTTTTCGTGTGGATATGCGCCTACGCCCATTTGGTGAAAGTGGTCCGCTGGTGATGCATTTTTCAGCACTGGAGGATTATTATCAGGAGCAAGGGCGTGAATGGGAACGTTATGCCATGGTCAAAGCCAGGGTGATTAACCCTGTCGTCCCCCATACCGATGATCTAAAAGCCATTTTGCGGCCATTTGTGTTTCGTCGCTATATGGATTACTCCGCCATCGAAGCTCTGCGTAATATGAAGCGCCTGATTAGCCAGGAAGTGCGTCGTCGACAACTCACCGACAATATAAAGCTGGGGGCTGGTGGCATTCGGGAAGTGGAATTTATTGTTCAGGCCTTTCAGCTGATTCGTGGCGGCCGGGAGGCGGCATTGCAGCAACCGGGTTTGTTTCAGGTGCTTGAAGAACTCAAATTACGGCAATGGCTGGCAGAGGAAGATGCAGACAGCCTGGGTGCAAGTTACCGCTTTCTGCGCAAGGCGGAACATCACCTGCAACAGTTTAACGATGCGCAAACTCAGACACTGCCAGATAACGACATTGACCGCCAGCGTTTGTGCCTGGCCATGGGATACCCTGACTATCAGAGTTTTTGCCGGGCCCTTGAACAACATATGCAGACTATCCATGGCCAGTTTCAGGAACTGATTGGTGACGAAAACGAGCAAGGGGCCGATGAACAGATCAGTGAGTTGCAGGATTTATGGAACCTGCCGCTGTCAGATGGCGAAGCGCTGACTTTACTGCAAAATCTGTTGCAAACGACTGTTGCCGAAGCCTTCTGGGCAGAGCTGAGGGATTTTGCCCAGGACATGCGTGCCCGCGCCATAGGGCCAAGAGGCAGGGAATCGTTGGATAAACTGATGCCCTGGGTGCTTAATGCCTGTATCAAAGACTCAAGTCAACCACAGTTGGTATTACAGCGTCTGAGCGGAGTGGTAAAAGCGGTTTGCCGAAGAACGGCCTATCTGGATTTGTTGCTGGAAAATCCTGGTGCCCTGGCGCAACTGGTCAGGTTGTGCAACGCCAGTCCCTGGATTGCCGAACAGATTGGTCGTTTCCCTATCTTGCTGGATGAGTTACTTAACCCTCAGCATTTGTATCAACTTGCGCCGCTGGATGGTTACTTTAACGAATTACGCCAGTTTATGCTGCGTATCCCTGAACAGGATTTAGAAGCCCGCATGGAAGCCATGCGGCAATTTAAATTGGGGCAACAACTGAAGATCGCCGCCGCTGATGTCACTCATGTGCTGCCGCTGATGAAGGTCAGTGATCATCTGACCTTTCTGGCCGAAGCGATGATTAAACAGGTGGTGCTGGATGCCTGGCAACAGATGACGGAACGTTATGGACGTCCGGCCGGGCTAGAAGGCAGTGATTTGGGCTTTGGTGTGATTGCCTATGGCAAGTTAGGGGGGATTGAACTGGGATATGGTTCGGACCTGGATCTGGTGTTTGTGCACAATTGTGACAGCTGTGAAGATACCGATGGGCCTAAAGCCATTGAATCCCGCCAGTTTTATCTGAAGTTAGCCCAGCGGATTATGCACCTGTTTAACACCAAGACAGCCTCGGGGGATCTGTACGAAACCGATTTACGATTGCGTCCATCGGGGAACTCCGGCCTGTTGGTTTGCCATATTAACGGTTTTGCCGAATATCAGCGCGCCGAGGCCTGGACCTGGGAGCACCAGGCGTTGTGTCGCAGTCGCTTTGTGTTTGGCGATGAGACCCTGGCCAAAGCATTCAGACAAACTCGCCAGGACATACTCTGCCAGCCCCGAGATAAGCAAAAGCTGGCGCAGGACGTACGGCAGATGCGAGAAAAAATGCGCGAACACTTGCAGGTCGGACAAGGCTTTGATCTTAAACAGGGCAGTGGCGGCATCGCCGATATAGAGTTTCTGACCCAGTACTGGGTGTTGAGCGAAAGCCATCAGCAACCGGCCTTGTGCTTCTGGTCTGACAATGTGCGTATCCTTGAAAGTCTGCAACAGCATCAGATCATCAAGCCGGAATGGGCCGAGGCGCTGACCGAAGCATACCTGGCTTATCGCAACGCTGGTCACCGCTATGTTCTGGACGGTAGGAGTGCCGTGGATGACAGTGGTCAGTTTGAAACATTGCGTGAACAGGTGAGGCAGATCTGGCAACAAACCCTGGGGGGATAATTTATCTGCGGCGAGACATGACGATCGCTACTTCAGTGAATTGGCTTTTTCAACTTCACTGCTGATGGCGGGATCAGTCGGGCTGCAAAATTGTCGCAGATAATCTGTGGGGTGATCGGTAATCACCAGTGAGCGTTGTTTAGGGCAGAAAAAGCCTTCCACTGTGCCACTGAAATTGCTGTCCACCGCGCGGGCAATTTTATTCAGGGTGCCGACGACGGTGTCGTCCACCTGAAAGTTGTTTTTAACCACAAAGTCCTGGTCCAGTTCCCATATCACCTGCATGCCTTCACTTTGCGCGTAGTCAGTGATGATTTCCCGTAAGGTGCCACCGGCCTTAAAGGTACGGTATTTATGTTCACCTACCCATCGACCCGATACGGGCTTTTGGATGCTCTCCATGGCTTGCAGTCTGTCATTTAGTGGCGTGTCTTTATTGGACAACTCCATGACAAAGTCACTCTTTTCCTCTGGATTCGGAACCCCAGCAGAAGTACGGTATTCAGCGTAGAAATCAGACAAACCACGGGCTGGATCTTTTTTAACTGTCTGCCCCTGAGGTACAGGCGCATCTTTCTGATTTTTCTGCAGTTGAATCACCACTACAGCAATCACAATAAGCACGGCCGCCAGGCCTAACTGCCTGGCCCAGAACATACGGGAGGAAAAAGATTTCTTACTCATGTTTTGGATATTGCCACGCTTTGTTTACTCAGTATAGAGAAGTTGGATTTTCCGGTGGACGGGTTTTGTAACGCTTGTGCATCCACAAATATTGCTCAGGCGCCATCATAACTAACTCTTCCACTTTACGATTTACCCTTGCCACATCTTCTTTATCGTCACCTGAGGGGAAATTCTCAAGGCCGGGTAACACGCGTATTTCATAACCCTCAGCGGTACGTAAGGGCACCAGAAACACCGTTTCACAGTTTGATTGGCTGGCAAACAACAATGTACCTGTGGTGGTGGCGGCATCAGGCACGGCAAAAAAAGGCACATATTCACAACGTTTTGGGCCGTAATCCTGATCCGGCAGATACAGGCACAGCTCGCCGCTGTTGAGTGCTTTTAACATTTCACCGACACCACGCTTATGTATCATGTATTTATTGGAGCGGGCGCGGCCATGATACTGCATATATTCCATTAAAGGGTTATTGTGGCGGCGGTAAAACACCACCGAAGGGTGAACATTGCCCATTACCCGGCAGTTGAATTCGAGATTCATATTGTGAATGGCCAGTCCAAGTACGCCTTTACCTTTGGCTAAAATGGCCTGAATGTGTTCGTAACCTACCACTTTACCCAGTTTTTGCACCCGCCAGTCGGGCCACCACCAGCCCATACTGGCTTCGAACATAGCCATACCGGCGGCTTGAAAATTCTGCAAAATCAGTGCATCTCTGGCGGGTTTGTCCATCTGCGGGAAGGCCAGTTCAAGGTTGCGCTCCGCTACCCGCCTGCGCGATTTCACCGCTTTGTGCAACAAACGACCAATGGCTTTGCCTAGTGTCAGCTGCAGCCGATAAGGCAACCAGGAAATTAAGTAAAGCATGCCAATACTCAACCAGGTCAGCCAATATCTGGGATGAAAGAAACTTAATTGGAAACGGGGAGCTTTAACCTGCACTGCAAGACCATGTGAAAAAGTTTGCCGCATTCTAGCCTAATTTTTTCCAGTCCGACATCGGACCGCCTGGCTTTACCCTGTGGTACAATCCGCGCAGAAATATAAGTGGACTGTAAGTAATGAATATTCCTGATTTTTCCAAAGCACGGGTGTTGGTGGTAGGCGATATTATGCTGGACAGATATTGGTCTGGTTCTACGGCGCGTATCTCGCCTGAAGCACCTGTGCCTGTGGTCAGGATTGGTCAAAGCGAAGATAGGCCAGGTGGTGCAGCTAACGTGGCTCTTAATCTGGCGGCACTTGGCGCTACGGTGACATTGGTGGGTATGACCGGCGACGATGATGCCGCCGCCGTGTTGACGCAAAAACTTACCTCTATGGGGATTGATTGTGCGTTTGAGTCAGTGCCCGGGTTGGACACTATTACTAAGCTGAGGGTACTGAGCCGCAATCAACAGTTGATTCGGCTGGATTTTGAGCAAAGTTTTGCCGAGGTAGGCAAAGCGGCACTGTCAGCCAGGGTTGAGCGTCTGCTGCCACAACACGATCTGTTGCTGTTGTCCGATTATGACAAAGGTAGCCTCAGTGAAGTGGCTGAACTCATCGCATTGGCCAAAACTGCTGGTATTCCTATCGTGGTGGACCCCAAAGGAAGTGATTTTGCCAAGTATCAGGGCGCCAGCTTGCTGACCCCCAATATGAGTGAATTCCAGCATATAGTTGGGCACAGTCAGACCGAAACACAGCTTGTTGATAAAGCTCAGCAATTGCTGGAGAAATTACAACTGGAAGCGCTGCTGGTGACACGTTCTGAACAGGGGATGACACTCATCTGCCCCGGCAAGAGCGAGCTACACTTACCAGCTAAAGCCAAAGAAGTGTATGACGTCACCGGTGCCGGCGATACAGTGATTGCCACTCTGGCGGCTTCTGTCGCCGCAGGGTGCAGTTGGGCCCAGGCTTGTATGCTGGCCAATGCGGCGGCAGGTATCGTGGTGGGCAAATTAGGTACATCCACCGTCAGTCGTTCAGAACTTGCCATGGCGGTGGCCGAGGAACAGGACGTTGGGCGCGGTGTGATGACACAGCAGCAAATGCTGCTGGCTGTGCAGGCGGCCAAAGCTCGGGGCGAGAAAGTAGTCATGACCAACGGCTGCTTCGACATTTTGCACGCCGGTCACGTCTCTTATCTGGAAAATGCTGCTAAATTGGGCGACAGATTAATTGTGGCGGTCAATGACGACGATTCGGTACGCCGTTTAAAAGGTGAGGGCAGGCCGGTAAACCGGGTTGACAGACGCATGTCAGTACTGGCCGGCCTGGCTGCGGTGGATTGGGTATTCTCATTCAGTGAAGATACCCCGCAACGGGTGATTACTGAGCTTTTGCCCGATGTGCTGGTTAAAGGTGGCGACTATCGCGTCGAGCAGATTGCCGGCGCGGCGCAAGTGCTGGCCAATGGCGGCGAAGTCAAGGTGTTAAACTTTGAGGATGGCGTATCGACGACCGGTATCATTCGCCAAATCACCGATAGCCAGAAAGGCGGTTAATATTAGGGAGTGTTTATCTTTGTTCATTGCTTATGCAGTCGACCCAAGTCTTGGCAGACAACGGCAAATGCGTGAGGTTTAATGGGCCTAAATAAACGAATTTGTGGGCAGGATGGCGCGATTTGGACTACTGCCCGAAGGGGGGAGCTAAAATTGCCTATTACTGTGTTATCGGCGACTTATTTGGATGGCCAAACGGCGTGACCGCCGCCTTGTCCCAGACAATTTTCGCTTCCAACATAAGTAATGAACAAAGGTAAACACTCCCTGGCAGGCATCGCCTGCTTTTTTATGAGCTGATAATACGTTCTGTAATGCTCTAATCTGCTCCGCTTTTTTATTCAATGCGGTGACAAGTATAGTATTTGCTTGTTTTTGGAGCAGGCTTTAGCATTAGAGCATCAAGTCACGGGGACGTGATGGGTAATTATTTGAGCGGATTTATTAATGTACGAAAGCTTCTACGGACTTAGCGCCAAACCCTTTCAACTGACTCCCGATCCTAGTTTTTTCTTTGCCAGTAAGTGGCACAAACGAGCCCTTTCCTATCTGGAATATGGTCTGGCCCAGGCGGAAGGCTTTATCGTCATTACGGGTGGCATAGGGACAGGTAAAACCACCATAGCCAATAGCCTGCTGGAAGAAATTCAGGGAGATATCTTTGCTGCACAAATCGTAACGCCCAAATTGTCTCCGGATGAACTGGTAAAAATGGTGGCCAGTAAGTTTGAATTGAATGTCGAGGGTAAATCTAAAGCAGATATTCTTAAGGATCTGGAGAAATTTTTATTTCAATTGCATCAACAAGGTAAACGCGCCTTATTGTTAGTGGATGAGGCGCAAAACCTGCCACTGGAAACGATCGAAGAGCTGCGTATGCTGTCTAATTTCCAGGCCAAAGGTAAACCTTTGCTGCAAAGCTTTTTGCTTGGTCAGGAAGAGCTGCAACCTATTTTGCGCGCACCGAATATGGAGCAATTCAGACAGCGCATTGTGGCGTCTTGCCACCTTTCTCCGCTAACTGATAGCGATGTTCGCCGTTATATTGAATTTCGCTTACAGCATGCTGGCTGGCGTGGTGCCTCGCTTTTTACTGAAGGTGCTTATCAAAAGATCTTTGAGTTCACCCAAGGGGTACCGCGCAAAATTAATACCTTAACTGACCGTATTCTGTTGTATGGATTTCTGGAAGAACTACAAGAACTGGATGAGAATGCGGTAGAAGCCGTGGTTAATGAAGTGGCGGATGAGATGTTTATTCAGCCCCCGGCTCCCGTGGCTGACAACAGCCCTATTCGGGAAGCAGACGGCACAGTTGCTGTCGGTGATGCGAGCAAAGATATTAAATACTATAAAGATATGCTCAAAGAACTGACCGACGCATTGGATGATGCCATCAACCAAAAAGTTAAATTAACCCGGTATATCGATAAGTTGCTAAAAAAGAAATACAAGACCTATGTTCGCCTGAAGTCAGATGAAGAATGACTAATTTTGCCTTGTTCCTATGAGGGCAACAGGCCCTAAATGGAACTGTTTTAAATTTGCACAATCCAAGTTTATACATTAATGCTTATTGCTGGGTATTAATGGCACGAAAACAATAAAAAGTGAATTAGCTGGTTATTCAAGGGGAAGTGCATGAAAGGGTCAGATATGCTTGAACCTGGTTTCAAGCTGAGAAAGCCATCAAGAAGACAGGCCTATTACCATGGTAAATATCACCGTGAGCTATTGATGATAGGCCTGTTGCTGGTTGCGTTGACAGTTTTGATTTAGAACCTGTAGATGTAATTCAACGTAAGTCGCGTATCTTCAAGGTTGCGTGAGACGTCTTCTGCTTCTCTTTCCAGATAGCGTAGTGTTAGAGACAGATTTGCCGCTTTACTGACATTTCTATTCAATGTCACACTATAACGGCGAACTTCCTGCCCGTAGCTTCCCTCGATACTATCTGTTCTTACATAGCTGTTGGCCAGTTTCAGGTCAGTTCGGCCTCCTAACTTATAGGTGGCGGATAATTCTAACGATCTATTGCGTTGTGATCTGCTACTCTCCAGATAATCCATATAACCATAGTTGTAATTCAGGTTGATAAGAAGTTTGCTGCGATTATAACCGAGATTAAAATAAGCATTTTCACGTAAAATAATTTCATCCGTCAGTTCCTGGCGCAAAGTGGGGATATTGACCTGCACTTCATCCGGTTTGGGTTCATAGCCGGGTGAATCCGGGAAGAAACACCCACTGCCATCCACACTGCCCTGAGGGCAGACCAACACCAGCGGATCGCCGGGTACTAATTGTAGCTGGGAGTAACTGGTCAGCCCCTTGTTATAGCCTAAACGCGTTCGCCAAGTACGATTATTGTGGTTGAGGCTAAGATTATAATTATCGCCAAAAAAGCGCTTATCGTAGCTGGCTTGTACAGCTGTGCGGCTACTAAATGGCCAGCTGAGGTCAACTCCAACGTAATTGCTCTCGTTGTTGAGCTGTTTAAACTTGTTGTATGTAATGCCAATATAGCGTCCGCTATCCTTTCGCCATTCCAATCCCGCCCCATAACTTTTCGAATCGACGTTATTAGGGCCGGCACCGTTACTTACACCTTCATTATCATAATCTGAGCCTACCGCAATAATGTGCCAGTCTTGATAGAGTGCAAAGCCTAACCTGGCTTGCAGGCTGCGTCTGGTGAAATCATCTTGGCCTGACCTTTTAGTTTCCAGATGGTCGCCGGACAGGGTCCAATATAACTGCTTAATCGCATGCCCCTGATAGATACTTGCGTTGAAGTTCAGGTTGTCGCTGTTCAGATCACCATCTGGATTAAAGCTGGTGGGATTGTTCTGTGTTCTTGATTCACCCACCTGGGCTCGCAGGCTTACCCCTACATAATCAGGTCGCTTGGGCGTAAACGAAAGTGATGCATTATTGCTCTGTACAGTACTTAGTTCTTCAGCATTCAGGATTGGGTCGGTCAGACCAGCGTCACCTGCGAAGGATGCCCTGTGTGTTCGGCTGCTTTGCGCATTGAACTGTATGCGTTGGTCCCACAGACCTAGATTGGAATTGAAATTTACATCGGTAAAGCTCTTATCCAATTCGCTGCTGTTTTTACTCTGCAAAACGCTGGTATTTTTTAGCGTAAGTGCAGCCTTTAGTGCTCTACTCGTATAGCTTGTCCGTAAAGATGGTTCAAGCATAAGCGCATTGTTATTTGTATGCTCACCATCAAGAGGATACTCCGTTTTATAGGTAACAACTGAAGCACCCATTGTGGGCTTAACCTCCAGATCGGCTCCCTGACTGGCCAAAGGATGCAAAACCAGAGCGCAAGCCAAGCTTATGCGCTTCATTCATTCGCCTCCAGTTTGCGATGATAATAGTAGCCATAGCCGTAGTCATCCCGTTTTGAACGCTGAGCCTTATTAACAATGAAGCCCTTGGCCATATCAGGGTTCAGGGCTTCAATGGCTGTTTGGATGTCAGTTAGCTTGGTGCGCCCTTCCTCAACAACAATAACCGCCTGTCCAGCTAAATTAGCTAGTATAGCGGTCTCGTTAACGCCTAGCATGGGCGGTGTATCGAATATCACCACACGATCTGGGTAGCGGGTGGCGAATTCCTGCACTGTCTCCTGCATTTTTTCACTGGCCAGCAACTCGGTGGAAAGGTGGTGTGATTTACCTGCAGGGATAATCCGCAACGTGTCTATATTGGTGTGATAGATGACGTCTGCTACATCCTCCACCTCACCGAGTAGATACTCCATTAAGCCGTTAGGTGTTCTTTGCTTTAATGTGCGCATAACATTTGGACGAAGGACATCCGCATCAACCAGCAGTACTGTTTTGTCTTGTTCCAGAGCAATACTCAATGCCAAATTGATAGCATTGTAGGTTTTACCTTCATGCGGATTGCAACTGGTTACCATCAAGATGTTGGGGTTGGTTAATGTACTGGCTAAAGGACCAAATGCATTATTCAGAACCTTACGCTTGATAGTGCGAAATTCTTCATTAATTTTGGTACGGGCCGAAGAGGAAGACACAAAATTATTTTCATCCAGCGCCAGGTCGAAGATCACCTTATCCTTATCTCCACTGTCCGTTTTTTGTGAATGAGGGGGAAGGGGGGATTCAGTGCTGGCAGACGGGCTTACTGCACTATCAGCCTGGGGCGATGATAGTGCTTTCTCCTTGGCCAATTCTGCCAATCTGGCTTCCTCGGCTTTTTTACGCTGCAATGCCTTTTCAATGGTACTCATAGCAATCCCCCGAACAGTTGTTTGGGGAAACCGCCGTATACAGCTTCAATCCAAACCAATGCCACATAACTGAACATAAGCACGGATGAGGACATGGCAAAAATTAACATACGCTGTCTGTTTTGTTTATTTAACTTGTCAGCATTCCGATGTGACACCAAGCCCAGTACCGGCGTTTTAAAGTGTTCCACTAGTTGCCGGTAGTTGACTACCACCGGGTTAATCTGGCTAATCAAAAATGCGATACCCAAGCCTGTACTAAAACCGGCTATTAGCACGACAGAGTATAGCGCAATACGCATTGGTCCTGATGGCTTGGTAGGTAGAAGAGGTGGGTCGATAACACGAAATTGTACATCATCAGAAGTGGCTTCCGCTTTTCTTGAAAGCTGTGCTGATTCTCGGCGCTGCAACAGCTCTTCATATTTGGCTTTAGTAATACCATAGTCGCGGTTAAGGCCGGTCAATTCAGCTTCCAGCTCCGGAATGAGGTTGATTTTTTCTTCCAATCTATTCACGTTATTCTGGTAGTTTTCTACTCTGACTTGAATAGAGGCTATTTCGCTCTCCAGATTGGCCACAGTAATCTTCATCTGTTGGTAGACTGGATTCTGATTCAGATTGCCGAACTGATTATAAGTACCTGTTGTCTGAGCGGTTTCGCTCATGCTTTCAAGTTGTTCCCTGCGCTCACTTTTTAGTCTGTCTATCAGCGCCTTTGTTTTGACGACATCCGGATGTTCATCGGTATAGCGAATCAGTAAATCGTCCAGGCTACTTTCCAAATTTGCGATTCTGCTATCATATTGTGTGCTGATACCTGAGCCGGGATTGTCAGACATCTCGGGGGAAGCCAGGCCAAATACCGGTTCTTCTCCTTTAAGCTGTGCCTGGGCAGAGACGAGTTGAGATTCCAGTTCTTTCAATCTCAATTTTGCCTGTTCCAACAAGGCTCTCTCACTTTGCAGTTGAGCATAATAGTCATCATTGCCACCCGGCAGTACTTGCTGCCTGGAGCGTTTGAAATCTGCCAGCCGTTGTTCAGATTCAAGCAGTCGTTGCTCATACTCCTTTATTTGCCGATCGATAAATTCTTCGGCCGAATCACTGCTTTGTCTGGTGCTGCCCAAGTTGGACTCAATAAATTCGTTGAGTGTAATTTGTACAATTCGTTGCGCCAATGCAGGGGTGTTAGACGTATAGCTGATTGTATAGATGTTTGCGTCACGGGTACTACTTAAACTAATTTCTTTACGCAGCTTATCGATCATTGCTTCAAAATCTGCACTGGTTTTTGCAGAGATATCCAGATCCGCCTCCCTAGCAATTTTTTCCAAATTGGGTCTGCTGAGTAAGGTGCGAGCTACCAGACTAACTTGCTGCTCTGGATTGTTGTAAACCGCCAATCCGCGTAAAAGAGGACGAAGTAAGCTGTTTGTGTCGACATACACCCTTGCTGATGATTCATAGGTGTCTGGCAGTGATACGACAAACAACCATCCTAAAGGGCATATTAGCCACGAAGAAATAATGACATAGCGTTTTTTAATCCAAATGCCCTTTAAATAGGTTTGGATTTGGTCAATAACCTGTTGAAAACCAATCATACTTTTTACTGCTTAGTAGTACTTAGAACCACGCTTCGGGGATAATCAGAATATCACCGGGTAGCAGGTCAACGTTTTCAGAAATTTCACCTGATTTGATCAGAGAGTCCAGGTAAACCGAATATTCCATCTGTTTTCCATCTACCACCCTGATAAGCTTAGCGCTATCACCTGAGGCAAACTCAGTCAGGCCACCTACTGCTATCATTAGGTCCAGTAAGGTCATGTTTTCCTTATAGCTCACTGCCTGGGGATTGGTCGCTTCACCTATGACTCTGACCTGTTCACTAAAGGGACCTGAAAATCCTGTCATACTGACAGTCACGATAGGATCACGAATATATTTGGACAGAACTTGCTCTAATTCCCGAGCCAGTGCGGAAGGGGTTTTGCCTGAAACTTCGATATCCTCGACTAATGACGTGGTGATCTTACCGTCCGGACGCACGACAAACGAACCTGAGATTTCTGGGTTACGCCAGACAAAAATCTGTAAGTTGTCACCTGGCCCTATCAGATAATTATAATTATCAATTGAAGTTGTCAGCGAGGCGTGAGTGGAAGCTGGCGGCAGCTTTTGTACGCTACAGGCTGAAACAAAAGTGGCGATTAAAAAGGTCAACGCTAGCTGTGTGGCTTTAATGGCGTTCATGTCAGTCATATTCCTTACTTATGGACTTCGTAGACTTAAGTCTGGCAAAACTATCTGTTTTCGCATTAACATGTAGGCATATAATGCAATGACAAAAAAAGTTAGTCTATCCCTAAACCTTTTTTTAGTCTGACTTCTTTGTGGTAATAATATAAAAAAATAAAGGAACGATTTCGTGAAGGCAGCCAATCGGCGTCAATCTAAACGCTCAAATATATTGGTTTTATTGGAAGGAGCGCTGATTGCTTACCTCGCCTATGTAGCCAATACTTTGATTTTACAGGTTTCTCAGCAGCCTGCTTCGTCTGCCAATAAGTTGGCTTTTAATATCTTACTCTTTACCTTTTTGGTTTTGGTCTCCGCTTTGTCGGTGGGGCTGTATGAACCGAAACTGCGCGAAACCTTTCGCGGCATTATTCGGCGTATTTTTGTGTGTGTTGCCCTTAGTTATTTCGTCATGGAGTTGATTACCAGTACCTTTCTTATCGAATTGTCATTACATCCCTATTACCTGCCAACTGCTTCCGGCCTGGTGATTCTGGCCCTGGTGCTATTTCGTTATTTTTCAAACCGCCTGGGTTTGCTGGGGTTGGGCAAAGTCCGGTTAATTGTACTGGGTGCTGGTGAGCGGGCATCCATAATTGAAAAACGTATGCGCAGGGAAGTGGACAGAATAGGCTTCGAATTAGTGGGCTTTATCCCTATTCCCGGTGATGATCGCAGTAGTGGTATCCAGGCTGAGAAACTTGTTCATGTCAAAGTGGATGAGAACTTCCGCGATTTTCTGCTGGAAAATGACATAGAGGAAGTGGTGATTGCCTGTGACCAGCGCAGAGGAACACTCCCCATCGAAGTCTTGTTTGACTGCAGAATTCGGGGTATTGAGGTTGTGGATATTCTGGATTTTATGGAAAGAGAAACAGGCCAGATAGTGGTTAACCTGATTTATCCGAGCTGGGTCATTTATTCCAACGGTTTCTCCAGCCAGAATTATCTTCGCGATATGCTGGATTACGGGATGAATGCGTTTTTTGCCTTGCTGGTGTTGGCTTTCACCTGGCCTTTTATGCTGCTTACTGCCCTGTTAATTTATATTGAAGACGGCTTTCGCACCGGTGCCTCGGTGTTTTATAAGCAGGATCGGGTTGGTTTAAACGGCAAAATGTTCAAGATTATCAAGTTCCGTAGCATGCGGCCCGATGCCGAAAAAGATGGGGCAAAGTGGGCCACGCAGGGAGACAGCAGGGTCACACGGATAGGCAATATCATTCGTAAATACCGAATCGACGAATTGCCGCAGCTATGGAATGTGCTGAAAGGTGAAATGAGTTTTATTGGGCCTCGCCCTGAACGTCCGGAATTCGTTGAACAACTGATAAAGCAGATTCCTTATTACAATCAGCGTCACAATGTAAAGCCTGGGCTGGCCGGATGGGCGCAGTTAAATTATCCCTATGGCGCCAGTGTCGAAGACTCCATGGAGAAACTGAAGTTTGACCTTTATTACGTTAAACATCAGAGCCTGCTGTTGGACATTTTGATCCTGATACGCACGGTCGAGGTGGTGTTGTTTGGGAAGGGACGATAGATGAAGGATCTGCATACCTGCCTCAACGCTATGACCGTCGATGTGGAAGATTTCTTCCACGTGTCGGCCTTCGACAAAATTATCAAGCCCACGGATTGGGAGAATTTTAATCCGAGAGTGGACAACAACACGCGCCGATTGCTGGATATTTTTGCCCGGCATGGCGTGAAGTCTACCTTTTTCGTGCTGGGCTGGGTGGCGGAGCGCTATCCACAACTCATTAAAGAGATTCATGCCCAGGGGCACGAAATCGCCAGTCACGGATACGCGCACCGCCGGGCCAGTGAACAGAGCCGTGAAGAATTCAAGCAAGATGTTGTGCGTTCCAAACAGCATTTGGAAGATTTACTTGGCGAGGCCGTGATCGGCTACCGGGCGCCAAGCTTTTCTATTGGTTATAGCAATGAATGGGCATTTGAAGTGCTTGTCGAGCTGGGGTTTGTTTATAGTTCAAGCACTTACCCTGTGAAACATGATCTTTATGGCACTCCTGACTGGCCGAGGTTTGCCTACAACCGACCGGAAAACATTATTGAAATTCCCATCCCGACGCTGAAGATGTTCGGGCGTCAGGTGCCGATTGGGGGAGGGGGGTATTTCCGTCTTTATCCATACGGCATGACGCGCCATTTGGTGAGGAAATATCTGGAGAAAGAGAAGCAGCCCTACTCATTTTATTTTCACCCCTGGGAAATTGATGCCGATCAGCCGAGGCTGACACAGGCATCGGCAAAATCAAGATTTCGTCATTATGTCAATCTGCAGCATACCGAAGCTAAGCTGGAAAGGCTGCTGCAGGATTTTAACTGGTCAACCATGAAGGACGTATACGGGGTCAATGCGTGATTGAAGTTAAGCGTTTTGCAGGTGATCCTCGGGTTGCTGCTGACTGGGATAGTTACGTTGAGGGTTGTGAGTCTGCCAGCTTTTTCCATTTAAGTGGTTGGCTTAAGGTTAATGAGCAGGTTTACGGCCATAAAGGGCATTATTTATATGCCAGTGATGGTCAGCGCATTGTTGGGGTACTGCCGTTAGTTGAACAAAAAAGTCGCCTGTTTGGCCACGCACTGGTTTCCACACCTTTTTGTGTTTATGGCGGTGTGGCGGCCGATACGAATGAAGTTCAGGTTGCTTTGGAAGACGCTGCAATCGCATTAGCTGAGCAACTTGGTGTGGGTTATTTGGAGCTCCGCAACAAAGTGGCCAGCAGCCATCCTAAGCTGGTGGAAAAGTGCGCGCATTCCTTCTTTGCCTGGCCGTTAGCCGATACGCCAGAAGCGATTCTGGCCGGAGTAAAGAAAAAGCAACGAGCTGTGATTCGCCACTCTCTGAATGCCAATTTGAGTTTCCGTGTAGACGGAGATACACGCACTGCTTACGACATATACTCCGAAAGTGTGCGAAATCTCGGAACACCTGTATTTCCCAGCAAGTATTTCCAGGCACTGAAAGCAATTTTTACAGAACGCTGTGATGTATTGACCGTGGAGCATCAGGGCAAAGCGGTTTCCTCGGTTTTGAATTTTTATTTTCGCGATCAGGTCTTGCCATATTACGGTGGTGGCCTTCCTCAGGCCCGGGACTTGAAAAGTAATGACTTTATGTATTACCAACTGATGTGCTTGGCACAACAGCGGGGCTATGGGTATTACGATTTTGGTCGCAGTAAGGATGATTCAGGGGCTTATCAATATAAGAAGCATTGGGGTATGGAGCCTGTGCCTTTACACTATCAATTCTATTTGGTGAAAGCGGCCGAATTGCCCAATCTGAGCCCTAACAATCCCAAGTATCAATTCTTTATTAAGGCCTGGCAAAAACTGCCACTTTGGCTGAGTCGTGCCTTAGGGCCCATGCTGTCTAAATATCTGGGGTAAGGCCGATGAGCAAGGAGCCATTGCTATTTTTGTGTCACCGTATTCCCTATCCGCCAAACAAAGGGGACAAGATTCGTTCCTTTAATATTCTCAAAGAATTGAGTCAACACTACGACATTCACCTGGGGAGTTTGGTGGACGACCCGCACGACTGGCAATATCAGGATGTTCTGAACAAGTACTGCAAAGATGTTTTTCTGCGGCCACTCTCGCCTCTGTGGGGAAAGCTTAAAGGCCTGTTTGGTATGTTGCTGGGGAAGCCGATTTCATTGACCTACTTCCACGACAGGCAGTTACAAGCCTGGGTAAGCCGCAAGCTTGCTGGCAGAGATATTCGTAAAGTATTTCTATATAGCTCGGCCATGTGCGGCTATGTGGAAAGTCAGGCAGACTTGCACAGGGTGGCGGATTTTGTCGATGTGGATTCCGATAAATGGCGCCAGTATGCAGAAAAAGCCACGAACCCCCTGATGAAAGCAGTATATAGATTTGAAGCCAAAGCTCTGGCCGCCTATGAGCAGCGCATCACCCAGGCGTTTGATGCGGTGAGTTTTGTCTCAGGCGAGGAAGCGGGTTTTTTTGCCCGGACCTTGCCCGCTGAGTCTGCCAACAAGGTGTTTGCATTCCCCAATGGGGTGGATACCGAGTTTTTTAATCCAAGTCTTGTCTCCACGTCCCCCTTCAATTCGCCTTATTTAGTGTTTACCGGCGCCATGGATTACTGGGCTAATGTAGACGCGGTTGTCTGGTTTGCCAGCAAAGTATGGCCTGCTATTCACAAGCAGCATCCGCAACTGCAGTTTGCCATAGTCGGGGGTAATCCTACCGACAAAGTTAAACAACTGGCAAATACAGCCGGTGTTGTGGTAACCGGCAGAGTCGAAGATATCCGCCCTTATATCACGCATGCGCTTTTTGCAGTGGCACCGCTGCGTATTGCCAGGGGGATTCAGAATAAGGTGCTGGAAGCCATGGCCTTGAATAAAACTGTGGTGATGACACAAATGGCCGCCGAAGGCATACAGCTTCCATCAGGCCAGCTTCCGCTGATACATGACGAAGCCAATGCGTTTACAGACTGTTGTCTTCAACTGTTGAATAGCCCTGAGAAGGCGCAGGAGACGGCACTGGAGAATCTACATTGGATTCGTACCCATTACCAATGGCAAGCTGTGATGGACAAGCTGATAGAGAAGTTAAATGATGCGTAGTCTGAAACCTGGCCATCAGTTGTTGGCGTTGATGTTGTTGGTGTTTGGCCTGTGGCTGGCACTCTTTTTCCCTACCATTAAAGACGCAGTATTGATTTGGGAGAGATCCGAAACATACGCCCACTGTTTCTTGATTTTCCCAATTTGTGTATATCTTATACGGCGCAACTGGTCTCAATTGGCTGAACAGGTCATTGAACCAAGTGCAGTTGCCCTCATTCCCATAGTAGGTGTGCTGATTTTATGGTTGATGGGCAATCTTGTGCATGTGGCGGCGGTGGAGCAGCTTACAGCATTTGCATTGTTACCACTGTTCTATTGGCTGATACTGGGTAAAGCAGTTTGCCGGGCAATGCTATTTGTTTTGTTCTTCTGGATGTTTAGCGTCCCAGAAGGGGAATTTTTAATTCCCCGATTGCAAGACGTGACGGCTGATATAACTGTGATTGCATTGCGTCTCAGCGATATTCCAGTTTTTCGTGAGGGGCTTTATATCGCAGTGCCAGGCGGGTTATTTGAAGTGGCAGTTGCCTGTTCAGGTATTCGCTATTTAATTGCTTCCTTTTCCTTGGGCACATTGTACGCTTATCTAACATATAGCAAATGGTACAAGCGATTCATCTTTATTGTTTTTGCTTTGCTATTGCCTATTCTGGCCAATGGGATTCGAGCTTATGGCATAGTGATGATTGCCTATTTGTCTGATATGAAGCATGCCACTGGTGTTGATCATCTGGTTTATGGTTGGTTGTTCTTCGGCGTGGTGATTTTCATCATGTTCAGTATCGGCAATATCTGGCGGGATCCTGACAGACCGCTTGACGTAACAAAACAACCTGCCCCTTTGAAAGCTGAAACAGTCAAGCCTTTTTGGGCCATGCTGGCTGTCTGTTTCTTGTCTACTGCTACCTTTTTTTATGCGAGGTGCGCCAGTCAGACCGAGCCACAATCTTCGCCTGATTTTACCCGGCTTATCCCTGTAGAATATGATGAGGCAGCGGATGCCAGTTGGCATCCTCAGTTTCATAATGCCACGCTGGAGTACTCGGGGCTGCATCCCAAAGGCGCGTTATTTATTGTCTTTTACGATACATCGGAACCAGACAAGGAACTGATAAACAGCAAAAACTCGCTTTACAATCACAGGTATTGGTCAATTGTCAGCAGTCAAAGCTACAGGGACTATGCTTTGCTGGAGATAACCAACACAGCCGGACAGCGCAGACTATTGGCTCAAAGCTATGTAACTCCTTGGGTACAGACTCCTGAGATACTGAACGTTAAATTGTCTCAGGCCTTACAGGCAATGGTGGGGCAGACCCAATCGGGTATGGCCGTGGTTTTATCGACAACAGTTAGTAGCGAGACAGAGAAAGTCAGGTTCAGACAACAAGCAGAGAGTTTCTTTAAACAAGATTTCAGAGAGTTCCTCAATGACTGAGAAGAAACGTCATATCGCCCATGTGATCTATCGATTTGACACGGGGGGACTAGAAAATGGTTTGGTGAATCTTATCAATAGTCTACCGGAGCATGAATACCAGCATAGCATTGTTACCCACAAGGGGGCGAATCCTGATTTTGCCAAGCGGGTTACCGTCAAGAACGTCAGATACTATGATCTGAATAAAGGTGAAGGAAATGATATTGGCGTGCTATGGCGTTTAAACCGACTTTTGAAACGGCTTAATCCCGATGTTTTACATACACGCAATTTGGCGACACTAGAAGGCCAGTTGGTCGGATGGTGGAGAAAAATACCGCTGCGCATCCATGGTGAACATGGATGGGGAGTAAACGACTTGGGTGGTGTTAATATAAAATATCAGCGCCTTCGTAGGTTATTTCGACCCTTTGTTCACCAATATGTCGCGTTGTCTGCAGAAGCAAAAGAATACCTTCTGGATAAAATAGGCGTCACGGCCTCAAAAGTAGCGCACATATGTAACGGTGTGGACACCGAACGTTTCGCTTCGACTCAAAGGTTGCATACACCTTTACCGGAAATTTTTTTACCGCAGGATTGTGTTGTTTTCGGCACGGTGGGGCGACTCGCTGAGGTGAAAAATCAAGCCTATCTGATTGATGCCTTTGCTGAACTGCTGAAAATGCTTCCTTCCCACCGTGACAGGATTGCATTGATGCTGGTCGGGGATGGTGTAACACGAATTCGGTTGCAGAAAAGGGTAGTTGAAACAGGTATTGAGGATCGGGTCTGGTTTGCAGGAGATCGGGCTGATGTGCCAGCACTAATGCAATCGATGGATGTGTTTGTTCTGCCTTCTTTGGCTGAAGGTATCTCTAATACGGTTTTGGAAGCTATGGCCACTGGCTTGCCGGTGTTGGCGACCAATGTAGGGGGAAACCCTGACTTAATTATGCCTGAGTATGTGCGGGACCATCTCGTCCCGGTCGGAGAACCGCAACGATTGGCTGAAATGATGGCGAGATATGCGCTGCAGCCACAGTTGGCTGAATCCGATGGTTACCAGATTCAAGCATATTGTCAGAGCCGATTTAGCCTGGCATCTATGGTCGCTAAATATCATGCAATATATCGTCAAGTGGATAAGGATTAGGCTGTATGTGTGGCATCGCTGGGATAATGAATTTAAATGACAACACGGGCCCGGACCCGCTGATCCTGAAGAGGATGAATGACATTCAGCAACATAGGGGGCCGGACGCTGGAGACTATTTTTATGATGGCTGTGTAGGTCTGGCGCACCGCCGTTTATCCATTATAGATTTAGAGGGTAGTCCACAACCTATGCTTAGCGCATGTCGACGGGCATGTGTCGTGTTCAATGGCGAGATCTATAATTTCAAATCTCTGCACCAGGAACTGACTGCTAAGGGCTATAAATTCAATACCTTGGGAGATACCGAGACCATACTTAATGCTTACCTGGAATGGGGAGAAGACTGCGTGCAGCATTTACGCGGTATGTTCGCTTTTGCCATCTGGGACAGGGAAAAGCAAAGGCTGTTTATGGCTCGCGATCGTATAGGGATTAAACCGTTTTTCTATTCACTGTTGCCTAGCGGCGAGTTTTTGTTTGGTTCGGAACTGAAGGTGCTTACTCAGCATCCACTGTTTAACCGTAGGTTACGAGATAGCACTATTGAGGATTATTTCACCTTTGGTTACATACCTGAGCCTTATACTATATATCAAAACAGCTTTAAGCTTTCTCCTGGTCATACACTGACGCTTGAAAAGGGAATGAAAGTACCTGTGCAGAAACAGTATTGGGATATTCCTACTGATTGGCAACAGCCATTGCAAGCTGCTGAGGTACAAGAACAGTTGATAGAGCGCCTGAAAGAAGCAGTGGATATTCGTCTTGTGGCCGATGTACCTTTGGGTGCTTTTCTGTCCGGTGGCGTAGACTCCAGCGGGGTGGTGGCGCTGATGTCACAGTTGCAATCCGATCCGGTCAACACCTGTGCCATAGGTTTTGATGTGAAAGCCTTTAACGAGACAGAGTTTGCGCAAATGGTAGCAGATCGATACCAAACCAATCACAGGGTGGAAACCGTCAGCGCCAGTGATTTTGATCTGATTGATAAGCTGGCCTTTTTATATGACGAGCCCTATGCTGATAGCTCGGCCATTCCTACTTACCGGGTATGCCAGTTAGCACGCAAACATGTAACAGTGGCGCTATCTGGTGATGGCGGGGATGAACTGTTTGCTGGTTATCGTCGTTACAAAATGCATCTGCAGGAAGAAAAGTTTCGCAACCTGTTGCCTCTAAGCATGAGAAAACCACTATTTGGACCTTTAGGAAGCTTTTATCCAAAGCTGGACTGGGCTCCTAAATTTTTGCGTGGTAAAACCAGCTTTCAATCTATGGCAATGGATACCGTGCAGGGATATCACAATTCCATGTCTATTTTACGCGCAGATGAGCGGGCTATATTGTTTTCAGCGGAATACCGAGCAGGGTTAAATGGTTATAGTTCGTTGGAGGTATTTCGACGTTATTCCGACAAGGTCAAACACCTAGATGCAATGAAGATTGCCCAGTATCTGGATATGAAAACCTATCTGGTGGGGGACATTCTGACTAAGGTGGACAGGGCATCCATGGCCCATTCTCTTGAAGTACGGGTGCCTATTTTAGATCACAAGTTTGTGGAATGGGCATTCAGAGCTCCGTCAGACCATAATCTTTACAACGGTATTGGAAAGTATTCTTTCAAAAAGGCATTGGAGCCACACTTGCCCCAAGATGTGCTGTATCGCAAAAAGATGGGATTCGCTGTACCTTTGGCGGACTGGTTTCGCGGACCATTGAAGGAACGGCTGTACGACGGACTATTGTCCAAACAAATGTCCGAGTCGGGTTACTTCAGTCAGACCAGGCTAAAAGGGCTGATTGATGAGCATATTGCCGGAGTGCGTGATAACAGTGCCGCTTTGTGGACTCTGATGATGTTTGAGTCGTTCTTGCGTCAACAGATGGGAGTTGGTGCATGAAAATTCTTCATGTACTCGATCATTCCATCCCTTTGCATAGTGGCTACACCTTTCGTACCCGTTCTATTTTAAAGCAGCAACATGCATTGGGTTGGCAGACCTGCCACGTCACGAGTCCTAAACATGGTGTGTTTGAGCTGGATGTGGAAGAGATTGATGGGCTTAGGTTTTACCGAACGCCGGTACCAAAAGGCTTGCTGAATAAAATCCCGGTATTGAATCAGATGGCGCTGATAGGTCCTATGCGCAAACGAATTCTACAAGTCATTGAAGCGGAGAAGCCGGATATCATTCATGCTCACTCGCCAGCACTTAATGGGATAGCCGCATTGCAGGCAGCACGCAAATCTGGACTGCCTGTAGTGTATGAAATAAGGGCGTTCTGGGAAGATGCCGCGGTAGATCACGGCACCTGTAAAGAAGGGGACTTGCGCTACCGTCTGACCCGCAAGCTGGAAACCCATGTGGCCCGCCAGGCCGATGCGGTGACTACTATTTGTGAGGGATTACGTAAAGATCTGCTGGCACGTCAAATCCCCAGTGATAAGATCACTGTGATACCCAATGCGGTCAATATTGAACAATTTAATCTGATTGCCAATAAAGACGCGGCACTTCTGACCGAGCTCGGTCTGGACGGACAGCAGGTTTTAGGTTTTATTGGCTCGTTCTATGCCTACGAAGGATTGGACCTGCTGGTCAGAGCCATGCCACAGATTCTGGCCAGCAATCCTCACACCAGGTTACTGTTGGTGGGGGGCGGTCCGCAGGAGCAACAACTGCGTCAGCTTGTCAATGAACTGGAACTGCAGGCCTATGTGCTGATGCCGGGCAGGGTGCCACATCAGGATGTATCCCGCTATTACAGTTTAGTGGATTTGCTTGTATACCCCCGCAAATCGATGCGGCTGACTGAACTGGTGACACCCCTTAAACCTTTGGAAGCCATGGCGCAGGGCAAACCAGTGTTAGCCTCAGATGTGGGTGGGCATCATGAATTAATTAAACATGGTTACAATGGATGGCTGTGTAAAAGTGACGATAGCATGGCGCTGGCAAAAGGAATTGCTGAGGTGTTTGCCAGTTTGGAAGAGCGTAGTCTAGTTATATCTCAGGGGCGGGAGTATGTTGAAAACGTTAGAAATTGGGTTAACTCTGTGGCTAATTATCAGGAAGTCTACGGAACTTTAATTAATGGCAGATAGTTCGGTGCCACTCAAAATTGTCGTTGTTGGCCCCCTACCGCCCCCTGCTGGCGGTATGGCTATGCAAACGGTGCAACTAAAGGCACTTTTGGAAGCGAGAGGGCATCTGGTTACGCTTATACCAGTGAACTCCCCTTACCAGCCATCCTTTATTGGAAAAATTCCAGTGCTTAGAGCTATGTTTCGCCTGAGCGGTTATATCATGACCTTGTTGATGTCCTTGCGAGGTCAGGATGCAGTTCATATGATGGCCAACTCAGGTTGGTCATTTCATTTGTTTGCCAAACCAGCGGTCAATATAGCGCGATTGTACCGTGTTCGAGTCATTATGAACTACCGAGGGGGAAATGCTCGTAAGTTTTTTGACCATTCCTGGAAGTTTATCAAAGGGACATTGTCTAAGGTCGATACTATTGTCGTACCTAGTGGCTTTCTGCAGTGTGTTTTCTCCGATTATAATTTTTCCACAGAGGTGGTTCCTAATATTATTGACTTACAGCGCTTCAAATACCAGCCGCCGCGGTTAAATAAAGAGCGATTGCATCTTATCGTTACCCGCAATCTGGAACCTATATATGACAACGCCACGGCAATTAGGGCATTTGGTAAGGTGCTGATCAGTTACCCTAATGCCATTCTGACAGTCGCTGGTGAAGGACCGCAGTTGTCAATGTTGAAGTCACTCACCAAGGAACTGAGTATTGCCGACAAGGTGACCTTTGTTGGACGCTTGGGACGTGAACAAATGGCTGAGTTGTACACAGATGCTGACATAATGATTAACCCAAGCACGGTTGACAACATGCCCAATTCTATTCTTGAAGCTCTGGCATCCGGTGTGCTGGTGGTTAGCACGAATGTTGGCGGTATTCCTTTTATGGTACAAGACGAAGTGGACGCTATGCTGGTTGAGAAAGGCAATGATCAGGCTATGTGCGATGCAATCAAGCATTTAATTTCAAACCCTGAACTTGCAACATCCATCGCAGAGCGAGGTCTTGAGAATGCAAAGAGATATACCGCTCAACAAGTTTTACCTAAGTTAGAAAAGCTCTATGTCGGGAGCAATTGATTGTGCGTGACATAGCATTAGTGCTTGTTTTAGCGTGGGTCATACCGCAAATTATTAAACGCCCTTTTATTGGTGTGCTTGTTTGGTGCTGGATAAGTTACATGGTGCCGCAGCGTTTGGTTTTCGGATTTATGCAGTCGATGCCAGTTGCACAAGTCGTTGCCATTATATGCCTGCTCACATATTTATTCAGTAAGGAACCGAAAAAGATCCCACTTCGGGAACCAATAATCTGGTTAATATTGCTTTATATTTGGATGTTCTTAACTTACTTGGTGCATGATAAAACGCCCTACATCAACTCATTAGCAATTAAAGTTGTTAAGATTCAATTTTTTACCCTTATTATATTCGCGATGCTGACGACCAGAAAACGCATCGACATGTGTTTGTTGGTTATTTCACTGAGTATCGGTTTCTACGGATTCAAAGGCGGAATATACACAGTGCTTTCTGGTGGCAGTGGGCGAGTGTGGGGGCCGCCAGGAGGCTTCTTCGAAGGTAACAATGAGCTTGGCCTAACTTTAGTAATGATAATACCTATTATCTTTTACTTGATTTCACATCAGACAAACAAATGGGTTAAATGGGGGTTGTGGGCAGTTATCGGTTTTTCCGCGCTCTCAGTGCTAGGGACTCATTCAAGAGGGGCATTTTTGTCCATATTGGCTGCAGGGTTATTTCTTTGGCTAAAGAGTGATAGAAAAATGCTGTTAGCCTTGGCACTAATAGTTTCGATGCCATTTGCTTACAATTTTATGCCAGATGCGTGGCACGAGAGAATGTCGACCATTGTTGAAGACAATGAAGAAGATTATGATGGTTCTGTGCAGGGGCGCTTCAATGCATGGAGGATGGCTTTTAATATATCTAATGATAAAGTTTTTGCTGGAGGCTTTGATGCCGCGACACCAGAGAACTTTATTAGGTATGCTCCAGATCCATTAGATTTTCACGATTTTCATAGTATCTATTTCCAAATGTTGGGCAAACATGGTTGGGGGGGATTATTCATCTTTTTGATGATGTATTATGCTGCCTGGCGAACAGCTAATTCGATTAGGAAAAAGGTGAGTGGGGACTCAGAATTAAAATGGGCACGAGATTTAAGTGCCATGATTCAGGTCAGCCTTATCGCATATGCAACCGGAGGTGCATTCTTGGGCATGGCATATTTTGATTTACCGTTTCACTTTCTAATCACGTTGGTTGCTGTCCATGTGTTGGTGGACAAAGAGTTACAGAGTCGGAAAGAAAAAATTCAACAGCCTGTACAAAGTAAAACTTTATGGTCACATAATCCATGAAGATATATACAAAATTTGTTAGCGGTTGTCTTTTTCCGCTACATGAAAAATTAAAAAAACACCATACGGTCTCCCGACTTAGCACTCTGGAAAAAAGCCAATGGCTTTCTCGTGACGAAATTCAGTTGTTACAGAAAAGTAATCTTAGTCAATTCCTTGAAAGAATACATCTGCATAATCCGTACTACAAAGATCTATTTTATCAGCTTGGTCTTTCTCACTCTGATCTAAGCTTGTCCAATATTTTGCAGCGTCTCCCCGTGCTTGAGAAAGATGTGATTAGGGCTAATGAAGGGAAACTTATAACCGAAGGTGTTAAAAATATTAAGTTCATTCGCACCTCAGGATCTACAGGTGCACCTCTAAGATTTGCTATGGGAATAGAACGAATCAGTCACGATGTTTCGGCTAAGTGGCGAGCAACCCGATGGTGGGATGTGGATATTGGTGACCGGGAAGCTGTCGTATGGGGTTCAAGTATTGAGCTATCCGGTCAGGGGCTATTAAAGCACCTTCGGGACCGTATATTGCGCTCAAAACTATTTCCCGCGCAGCACATGACCGAACAAGGTATGGCAGATATTCTTGAATCATTGCAGAACTATCGACCATCAATGATATACGGATACCCGTCAATTATGTCACTACTAGCACAATATGCGGTGGACAAAGGCATTTCGGTCAGAATGCCAAATTTAAAAGTGATATTTTGCACAGCTGAGAAACTATTTGTTCATCAACGCCAGATTATTGAGCAGGTGTTTGGTGCTAAAGTTGCGGATGGATATGGAGGTCGCGATTCCGGTTTCATTGCACATCAATGTCCGCAAGGTAATTTGCATGTGTGTGATGAAGATATCATTGTTGAAATCCTGGATGACAATGATCAACCCTGTAAAGTTGGGGAAGTTGGTCATCTAGTTGTTACAAATATGTCGATGACAGCCTTTCCGATGGTTCGATACCGAACTGGTGACTTGGCCAGGTTATCTAATGTGGTTTGCCCATGTGGGCGTGGCTTATCGGTGCTTGATGAAGTTATTGGTCGTTCTAATGATGCGATATTTGCTACCGACGGGGCTTTAGTTCATGGGGCATTTATCGGTAATATCGTAAGGGAAGATGATGCTGTCAATCATTTTCAATTAATACAAGAATCGGAAAAGGAATACCATCTTAATTTGGTACCTTATAGTGATGGCAAAATTGACATACGTAATCTCCAGAAGAGATTGCTGAAAGTGTTTGGTTGTGATGCATGCTTGGTAATTCACTTAGTTGAGAATATAGCCCCTGAGAAAACGGGTAAATATAAATACATTATCAATCGTGTAAAAAAGACAGTGTTGGTTGATTAGTTAGTCTGAAAAATTTTAAAAGCATTGCATAATTAAAATCAGGGATAAAAATTGGAAGTAAAAGAAGTCGGTGCAAAAATTTTTTCAGGGGCGCTATGGTCAGTGTTGATGAGGATGTCAATGCGCTTGCTTGGTCTTGTCAGTGTCGTAATTCTGGCAAGGCTACTTGTACCTGAAGATTATGGTCTGATAGCTAAGGCTATTTTTCTGGCCAATTTTCTTGAGATGATAACCCAGTTTGGCTTTGAAGCTGCAATTATTCGGGATCAGAAGGCGTCCAAAACAGATTTTGATACTGTTTGGACTTTAACTATTTTTCGCGCACTCATACTGGGAATTGTGCTTGCGGCTACGGCCCCACTGATGGCCATTTTCTTCGATGAACCATTGATTGAAAACGTAATTTACCTATATGCGGTAGCTACCATTGTACTTGGCTTTGTTAATGTTGGTGTCGTGCAATTCAGAAAGGATATGAATTTTGAGAAGGATTTCAACTTTAACCTTTCGCGAAAGGTTGTATCTTTTCTTGTGACTATTGCCGTAGCCTTGGTTTACAAGAGTTATTGGGCATTCCCGATAGGCGTTACTGTCGGCAATCTGTTTGCCGTTGTTTACAGCTTTTACCTTAGCCCGTTTAGACCTAGAATAACGTTTGAGTCATTCTCCAAGATATTCCACTTTTCTAAGTGGATGTTTGTATTCGAATTTATCGCGGGCTTGTCTAGCCAATTGGATACGTTGATGATCAGTAAGTTGGGCGACAACCGCCAGTTGGGACTGTTTACGGTATCGCATCAGTTAGCGGCTATGCCGTCACAGGAAGTTGCTATGCCGGTAGCCCGGTCACTATTACCAGGATTGTCAAAATTGTCGGATCGCATGGATGACTTCAGAACCATGTATTCCAACATTATTTCTCATATCTTGTTGTTTGCTGCCCCTGCTGCCATTGGCGTTAGTGCATTATCTGACGAAGTGGCCGCCGTTGTATTGGGGGAAAAGTGGCTGGATGCAGGCCCCTATGTGGAAATTCTGGCTCTTTTTGGACTTGCTAGGGTAATTTTTTCCTGTGCATCATCTGCATTAGCGGCCTCCGACAACCCTAAGGCGTTAGGTCTGTTTTCCCTATTTAACTTGCTGGTGAAGTTAGCCTTGTTACCTATTGGATTTTACTTTTATGGTGTACTAGGGATAGTCTATGCGGTGCTTGTCACAGGTGTTATCTCTATGCTGTTCTTATTGGGAATGCAGCAAATAAAAGGTGTTATCAGTCTACCGCTTTTGCTGGTCAGAATTTGGAAGACCTTAGTTGCCAGTTTGTTAATGTATCTGGCTATACGCATATGGTTGTTACCTTATCTGGCTCCATTCGAATGGTCCGTTCTGTTTGTTGCCATTGTTGGTGTGGTATTTGGTGTGGTGGTTTTCTTAACTTTGATGGCGATTTTGCATATTGCGTTTCCCAGCTTTATAGGTCCTGAGCAAGATGTGATCGAATTCGTAAAGCGTAAGGTGCGGCGTGCAAAATGTTAGTTGTACCAAACAAATCCAACCACACTGGTAACCTTGGGGAATGAAGATGGAATTTCTTTCACCTATTGCAGACTCACTACAGTATCCAAAACCTAAAATTTTGGGAGTACCCCAAAAGATACCTGAGGGTGCAGATCAAGTTCGCACAAGTCAGGCGCATGTAGGGGGATTTTTACTAGATTGTGGACGTTCAGCATTATACATCATTGCAAAAGTACTAAAGGATAAGCGTGTGTGGGTGCCTGCCTATCATTGTCCTGCACTAGTACAGCCCTTTTTGGCTGTTGGAGCCGAGGTAAAGTGTTATCCACTGCTGAGTAATTTGCATGCAGATATTGATGCGTTCAAAGCGGAACTTAAAAAAGAAGACGTGTTTGTTGCTGTTCGCTATTTTGGAATTGATGGGGACATTCATGAGTTGGTTGATTTATGTAACGAAAAACAACTTGTCTTGGTAGAAGATTTAGCTCATGCCGCGTTTGTAAAGAACATACAGGGACAGTTCGCGATTAAGAGCCTAACGAAGTTTTACCCAAATTTACTTTGTGGTGAATTATTATTTGGTGAAAATTGTCAGTTTAAGCGGGAAACGCTTTCTGTTTACGAGGCGCTACCAGGTTGGTGGGGGGTGAAGTTAAAGCAACTTATTGGATCTTTCCGGGCAAGGATCGGGATTCCTAAGATTCGGCCTCACCGCTATTTAGATTTATCTACACTGACAAACTATTTGCCACCTAAAACACTTGAAATAGTTAGGAACTGTGATGTTGCCGAGATGTCTATTCGGCGTAGGTTGAATTATCTACACCTGTTGCACCATCTGAATGGCAGTCCATATGGCACCCCACTTTATTCAACTTTAAGTGATTCCGAAGTACCTTATGTTTTTCCGTTTCTAGCTAAAGACGATTCAGTTTTCGGAAAATTAAGGTATGCAGGTATTCAGGTGTTCAGGTGGGAAGAAATTGCCGTTTCTGGGTGTGCCATTAGCTTGCAATACAGAAAAACGCTTTTGCAACTACCCTGTCATCAAGATATTACACAAGCTGATTTAGACTTCATGATTGAACAGTTAACCTGATTTCACTACTGATAAGTTTCAAACTGGTACGCACGGGAAAACTATGCAAATTGAATTACATCAAAGTGTAGATGCTGATGGTTCTGCACTGAACAACAAATACGATATAGAGCGACCTATTTTTTTGCAGCCAGCATGGTTTACCGAATTTGAAAAACATATTCTTGATTCAGGAAAGATTCCGGTCATATTGGCCGGAAAAGAGAATGATAGCCCCTGTCACTTTTTGCCATTTTTTAGTGAAACTAAAACCTCATTGTTAAAGCCCAAAACACTGCAGTCCATGACAAATTATTACTCGCCTTATTTTGACCTAGTTGGAAGGCGAGTTTCGCAAGGAGACTTACAGATGTTTTGTACTGCCAGTGCTGGGCTACTTAAGCAGTATGACCAGATAGTTATTACCCCATTGTTGTCAGAGCAGGCGGATGAAATTATGACTGCGTTGGAAAGGTGTGGTTTCAGAAGCTTCAGATTTGTGCAAACCCAGAATTGGTATCATGACAATATAGAGAGCTTTGAACAGTTTTACTCCAATTGCTCAAAAAATCTACGCAGCAACACGCGTAGGGCTAAAAGCAAATTGGACAGCTCCGGTGAATTCAGAATCGAGATTTCGTGTCAGGAAGACTTGGAACAGCGACTTAATGACTACTTCTCAGTTTATGAGGAGAGCTGGAAGCACGAGGAGTCACATCCTGAGTTTCTCTGTGCAGTGTCCCGATTAGCTGCCTCAAATAATCAGTTGCGGCTGGGGGTGGTTTATCATAAAAATTATCCTGTCGCCGCACAAATGTGGTTTGTTGATAGTCGCACGGCTTATATATTTAAGTTGGCCTATCGCGAGAAATACTCTGCACAAAGTGTAGGTAATGTTCTCACTATGGAGATGTGCAGACACACAATTGAGCAGGATGGTGTGACTACCATTGACTTTCTAACCGGTAACGATAGCTATAAAGCGCGATGGATGACCAAAAATAGAGATTTGGTTGGGGTGATTGTAACAAACCCAAAAAGGTTTAAGGGCCTTGCTTGTTGTGCTCGTGAGAGATTGGCCATAGTTAAGAAAATGTTTTTTCAGGTTTAAACGTGCTCAGAATTCGGTAATTTCTAATAAAAAGTGGTGATGATGTGAATGTGCGTGTCTTTAAATCATTGGATGATGTGCCAGAAGACTATGGCAATTCTTTCGGCAGTCAGTTGCATGATAACCTTTATCTAAAGCGTCATTGGTATAAAAATTTTGTCGACAACGGGCTTGAGCAGGATGCCGAACTTTGGATATTGGCATTAGAGGAAAAAATGACAGGCAGGCCTCTGGCGATTATGATGGCTCGCTCTCCGGCAGGTCAAAATGGCTCTAAGTTTGCCTCATGGAAACCGAATTCTCGGACTTTAGCAAGTCTCACTAATTTTCAATCCAGTTATTATGGTTTAATCCTTGGTCAAAATGAGAGTCCAGAAAAAGAACTTGGCGCGTTAATTAGCGGTGTGATTGAAAATGTCGGGCAGTGGCACATGGTCGATTTAAATCTGATGGACCCGTCTGAGCCTAATTTCAATTTAATTAAAGAAATCTTTGAGCGGAATGGGTTTCGTTCTGCTTCATATTTTTATAAGGGGAATTGGTACGAAAATTTTGAATTCGATTCATTTGATGGATATTTGAGTAGTCGCTCAAAGGCTGCAAAGAAGTCGATGAAAAACTACATTAGGAAATATAATAATCTTGAGAAGGAAGGTCGAATCAAGATTGACATTTATACAGAATTTGCTGATCTTGAATTGGTCTTAGATAGATACAATATTATCTATTCAAAAAGTTGGAAAGATGAGGACTTTTTCCCTGAGTTCACTCGTGGATTAATCAAGCAAGTTGCCACAGAGGGGGGATTAAGAATGTTGATAGTGTCAGTCGACGGCATGCCTGCAGCATTTGAATTTGCCATTGTTACGGGTACACAGTGTATAATGACAAGAACAGCATATGACCCCGAATTCCAGAGAGATTCTGTTGGTTCAATAGCGATATTGAAAATGATTGAATATGTTATTAATGTGGATCGGGTTAAACAAATTGACTTTGGTACCGATGATGATCCTTATAAAGCAACATGGGTTAGTAATCGTCGAGAAAGATATGGATTAGTATTTTTTAATAAAAGAACCTTTATCGGTCAATGCTATTGGATTAGATTTGTTATGGGGAATTGTGTAGAAAGTATAAAACAGAAACTAAAGAAGGTTTTTCTAAGTTTCAAATCTTCCCAGATTAAAAAAGTCTGAGCCCATGAAGATTAGTCTATCCGACTGCAACTTTAAGCTAAGACATATTCTGTTTTTTGGCATCCCTAAAACCAGACCCGTAATTAAAGAGATTTTGCCTCATACTAAGTCTGCTTTCACACAGGGCTTAGACTTTTCAGATGGAGCGCTTTATGAAAGCACCGGTCTAAAAGAACATTCAAGTTTGCGTCGCATCAACCCGGCCACTGGAGAAGTTGAAGTGATTAAGTCGCTTCAGGGACATTGGGGGGAAGGTATTGCTAACTTGAGAGGCGAAATTGTCCAGCTAACCTGGCAATCTGGGAAAGCTATCGTATACAAAGCGGACACACTCGAAGTTATATCTGAATATCAATTCACCGGTGAAGGATGGGGACTTGCGCCACTTCCTGATGGTTTCCTGATGACCGATGGAACGGAGAATCTGTATTTTCGTGACGCAAATTTTAATCTTCTAACGACCAAAAGAACTAAACTCAGGGGGATCCCCTGGCGATGGTTAAACGATATTACTTATGTAGACGGAAAGGTTTATGCGAACCGTTTGGCTGATAGTAATATTTATCAGATTTGTGCAAAAACTGCAAAAGTGACCGGAATTATCGACTGTTCAGAGTTAGTTAAGATGTGTCCTTCTAATGATTCTGAACATGTGCTAAATGGTATTGCTTTTAATGAGGATAATGGTGATTTTTATCTTACAGGTAAATGCTGGGAACATTTGTTCCGGGTGGATATTTCATTTTAAAATAGTTTGATTGAGGTGTTTTTTGAAGGTTCTAATTGACAGAATTTTCCATTTTTTTAATTTTATCTGCTAGGCCTGGTAGAGGGTATTTTAATTGATAGGCAGTTTCTGCATGTTCTTTCGCTTTACTAATGTTGCCCATCTCTACATATAACAAACCTAGATTGTAGTTTAGCTCGGGGTTATCGGGTTGCTGCTCAAGTACTATTAGGTACTGCTTTTCAGCTTCATTTAACTTCCCAGCACGGTGTAAGTGAATAGCAAACAGCATTCTTGCCATAGCGTCGTCTTGACGAAAATATAATGCACGCTTAAAGTAGCATTCTGCGCTGTAAAACTCGTCCATAGGTTTTGAAACGTGCCTTCCCGATAACATATATTTTGACATAGAGTTCAAAGCTCTATGATAATTTGGTATTTTCTCCAACGTATAGTGAATATCTGACATTGGATTAAAACTACTTTGGCCTCTAATTAAACGTTCAACTTGCGGCGTAAAGTGAGCCGTAAGAACTATAGGCAATTTTTCTTTGTGTGCGGGATTTAAAAAGTCAAATGGACCGTAGCTACTTTTAAGTGGCTCCCCACGAATAATCCCACAGGTAGAGTTATTTTTGCTTAAAACAGCTTCACCTGCATGGCTTGCATCCATGCAGGTGAAGCTAACTAAGAAAAACATTGCCACCTTGTTGTAGTTATTCAGCATTGTGGTCTGACCGATGTTTCAGTTTAGCTTATATTAACATTCTTAATACTACTGTTCTATACACTTAATTGTTGCATAGGTGCGCACAGTTTAATTCCAGTGTCGGACGAAGCATCTGGTTTGAGTGTTCGCGGCTGGCAAACCTAAAAGTGTTTTCATCTTTGACCTTAATTAACAATCCATTGTTAGAGTTAGGTTCTAATAGCCACTGATTTACAAGTTCGGTTATATCAAGTCTGATAGCACCCACATGATCATCATCTACTATGAACATTGAGGTGAACGGGGTATCGCCCTGCGGCGCACCATTCTTATCTATCCAGTCACCTAATTCGTTTAACCAGTAACTATCATCAGTGGCATTGGTACGTGTAACGGATTCTTCGTCCCATTCAGTTGCTACTTTCATCACTTCCAGCTCAATGTCACCGTATTCCTTCAAACTATATAACACCAAGGTTGCTGTTTCCACGGAAGAGATGTTGCCTATCGCTTGAATTGGGAAGCCCAGCAAACTGTTGGCTATTGCAGATACCTCTAGGCTGTCAACTGCACCAAAGTTCTTTCCCGATGAATCTGTTAGCAGAGCATCATCTGTACTGGTCAGTATCACATCAGCACCAACTGCATCTGGGCCACTCATCACCAAAGTCGCTGATTTCGCCGACAGGTTGCCAGCAATGCCGACGGCCTGTATCTGAACTTCAACGTCGACACCACGTATAATGTGTCCTGAACTAAATTCAGTAGTTGTAGTGATACCGATTTGCTCTCCACCTAAAAATACCCGATAGTGATCCACAGACTGTGGTGCATTGTCATTGTGCCAGCTAAGTGTATAACCATCCTCATTGATCCGAACCACACTCAATGATTCTGGCGCATTCAATTTAGCGAGAGATACAGTCAGCTTTGGCCAGTATTGCGTATTCTCGTATTCTTTACTGGCAAACTTTGTCGCATTACCTTGAATCAATTTCAGTAGTATTCCGTAATCCTGCTCCGGGTTCGCATGAAGGTATTGGACCAATTCAGTGACATCAATTTCTTGTTTGTTTGAAATATCATCATCTGCCCAGGTTATCTGTCGGAATGCTTGTCCACCTTGCACATTAAAATTTGCATCAATCCAGTCCCCTTTCTCATATCTCCAGTAGACGCCTGTATCGGCGTTGTCCTTAGTGACGGTACTTTCCTTCCAATGTTTGTTTGTGGCAAATATGCCAATCAGGTTATGCCCAACCTCTGATGTTGAGTATAGACTCAGGGTTGCAGCAACAATGGTTTCTTCCTGTGGAATTAGCTCGAGGGGGAAGCGTAACACTGAATTTGCTATGTTAGATACCTCTAGGTTTTCGTATTGTCCCTGATTTTTGTGTGTAGAAGCATGCAACATGGCATCAGCTACAGGCAACAAGGTTACTATAGAATCTGGCTCGCCAAACCGTTTGGGAATATCAATGATGGCTGGGTATGACATAGGAGATTCAAAGCCGTCTACATTGACTGCTGTTACCGCATATTCGGCTGTTACACCACTGATGTAATTCACATGTTCATACACTTTGCTAGTCGACTGACCAATTAAGGTACCCAGCATGTAAACATTGTAGCTGACTATATTTTCCTGATCTTCTTCAAAATTATCCCAACCAAGGACTAGAGCGGTTTCATCCAACTGGGTCATGACCAGATTCGTCGGCTCAGTCAGTTGCACGGTCGGAGTTCCGGGATCGATATCAGTTTCATCAGAAGTTGGCGGAATTGGAATTCCGTCAACTTCAATAGCAATCTGTCTTGCAGCTGTTCCCCCTTGGCCGACGCAATCCATCCGCAGATAACCACTGCTATCCAATAACAATGTATGGCTGCCCGCTGTGTCCTTTCTCCCCTCCCAGACTCCGGTTGCTTCACATTGTTCGGCATTGACTGCTTGCCATTCAACGGTAAATGGATTGTCTGAAGCAGGTTCATGTGTCGATACATTCAGATTTAAGGTAGGCGGCATCAGTGTATCACTGTCGATTCCCCCTATGGGCTGGTCTAGAGCGATAACCATTTGGTCAAGATAGATGTTAGAAGTGCTGCAGTTTCCATGAACTCCACCTTTATAGATGTTCAGCCATACCAAACGATTGTGCAGGAAATCATGCCCAAGCTCCCGGAAGTTAACGTTTAGCTTTTCATAGCTCAATACCCCGTCAACCCAACCTCGGATAATGCCGTCATTAAGTCCAGGTGTATTCATGGTGACTTGCATTTCTATGCGATACCAAAAACCCCGCTCAAAAACACCTCCATCACCTTTACCGCAATAAATGTTGCTCGAATTGGAGTCGCAGGTCCCCCCAGTTCCCCGGGTCTGGCCATAGTCGTCTCCATCCCAAAAACCAGCATCGCCAGTCGTGCCCAGTTGGGCGGCATGATAAAGATACGAACCGAATCGCACTGCACCGTTTGGTTTTGTATGACAGGCTTCACCATCTCGACTGTAGCAGTCACTGTAAATGGCACGCATTGACCAACAGTTTTTTCCGTCCGCCCGGGCGCCACCATTACCACATTGTCCGACTGGATCGGCCCCTGTGCGCAAATCCGCCAGACCAGGAAATTTTCCTCCAGCCGCTAAGACTTCACCATCCAAAGTACACATATTGGCATCGAAGTTGTCACCTAGTTTCATGTAGTAGCGAAGGTGTATGTTTTGCGGCGCAAGGTTTGCATTTTTCAATGGCCAGTAAGCGCTCAGGCTATTGGTTATGTCCTTGGTCATTTCGACTTTCAGGCAACTGCCGGAGATACAATTGTCTGCCACAACAGTAGTGCGTGATACACCTGCTGCCTCTAGTGGCTTGGGGCGAGCAATTATAGGATCAGCAAGGTAACCCTTTCCTTCCCACCAATTCTCATGATCCCAGGACTCACAGAATACGATGTCACCACGACCATTCAACTGTGGTTCTTTATCACAGTCACCTAAGCGCATTGTGGCTGGTGCATTGCTAAGCTGCAGTTGAAGTGTTTCCGATGGTTCGCTTTCATTACCGAAAGAGTCTATGGCCCGAATTTGTACCTGGAGTGCTTCGCCAGGCGCAAATGCCATCGTCTTAAATATGGTTTCAAATTGCTCGGCAATCATTTCGCCGTTGATATAAACCCTATAACCTGCTACTCCCACGTTGTCGACGCTTTTTGACCACTGCACTTCCAGCGCGCCTTTGTAAGGCTCTGTATAACTTAAATGTGTTGGTTTTTCAGGAGGAATTAGGTCCTCGGTATTCAGAATAGAAAGAGTATATCCATTTTCGTAGACCGAATTATATAGAACAAACTTGTCATCTTGTGGTGAATAGTGAAAACGGCCAAGTGTACCGTTGGTTACTTGTGGGCCCGGATCATTCATGTAGGCAACGCTTTGCCACGCGCCTTCTGTGATATCCATAGCATAAACTTTGCCGTCACCCGACCAAGCGTAAAACTTGTTGTCTTTTGAATTAAACGCCAATCCTGGGGCTATCGCATCAATAATCTTACTATCACCACTGCGGGGGATCTCAATTGGTTGAAATGTAGAGTCCCTGCTGATATCAAACACTACCTGCATACCTTTACCAATGATAAGCATTTTGCTGTTTAGATGGTCGATAGCCGCTGTCATGTTGCTGTTTATGTAACTAGCGTTAAGTTTTGTGTAATGACCCCCTTCATCTGTCATTTCGTAGCTATATAATCCATAACGATTGTGTAAAAAAACTTTTCCCGAGGATTTATCATATGCACTGACAATGTTGTAATTGCCGCGTGGGACCTGACCTGTTGCCTCAATTCGTTGCCAACTGTTGGTACTGGTATCAAAATGCCAGGTGGCATCGTCGGTATCTCCTGTGCCTGCTAGGGCTCCAGAAAAAGTCCAGATTTTGCGCTTATGCTCAACAAAGGCCACGCCGTCGTAGTTGTGGCGGGAATTAGGCTGAGTGCCATCATGTGGGGCGAGTTCGGATTGAGACACTTTAAGCTCTGTATCCTGCGGCTCTGCAGGGGCGGTAATTCGCAACAACGCCTGACTATCTAGATCCAGAGTGTAAAGTTCATTGCCGTAGTAATCTGCGTGACCGCCCCCCCAAACATAAAGTTTGTTTTCCAGCTCGTCGAAAGTACCACCACTCCAGGCCACAATGTTACGACAGCGATCCTTAAAATCGTAGTTGTAACCGGCAAAACCGTTTTCCGGACACTGATCTATCAGTTTTGTATTCGGGAGTTCCTGCCAGCCCACAGCCTGAGAAGCCTGGACATTGAGGGAGGGAATTAACGTACCTAAAACTAACACACATCTTGCAGTCAATTTCATACTTAGATAATGATAAAATAACGAATGATGCATAAATGACTCCAAATGTTCTTACTACTTGATTTCAAATGGAATTGTTTAACCTCAGTGTGCTTCAAAAAAGCTAACAATCAAAACCATACAAATGGTAGCATTGGTTTGTTGAGAATTTTCAAAGCCATAGTCTAGGGTGAAACTGTATAAAATAGCGCGAAGTCATATTCGAGTAATCAGTGGAAGTTACTATCACCTTCTGAAATTGGCGTCCTGCAAACGCAGGTTAACTTTACTTTCGCTGCGCAATAAAGCAAGTATATGACACCGCTGTTAAGTTTTTTAAATCATAACTAATCGTGAAAACTGAAAACAACAAAAGCAAAAAATTTATCCTATACATTGCCTTCCATTTTCCTCCTATTTTAGGGAGCTCTGGCGTGCACAGGACTCTTGCCTTCGTAAGGTGGTTGCAATCTGCGGACTGGCAGGTAACGGTGTTATCTGCTTCGTTGAAAGCCTATATCAAATGGGATGCATCTCAATTGGATTTCATTCCAGAGGGAGTGAAGGTTGAGCGCACTTATGCTCGTGATGTTGCACAGCATTACTCTTTCCGGGGGCGGTATACGAAGTGGATGGCAATACCGGATCGATGGCAGAGTTGGATCCCGTCAGGAATAATCTGTGGATTAGCGAATATCTTAAGAAAGCGCCCAGCCGTGATTGTATCTACTTACCCAATTGCATCTGCACATATCATTGGCTATGTGTTGCATCGACTTACTGGTGTGCCTTGGATTGCTGATTTTCGGGATCCTATGGTCCAGGACGAATATCCTCGGGACCCACATGTCAAGAAAGTGTTCTCTTGGGTGGAAAAAAAGGCGGTCAAGCATGCCAGCAAAATTATGTTTACATGCAAAGGGGCAATAGACTTCTATCAACAACGCTTCCCTGATGCACCAGAGCAATTGTGGCAATTGGTGCCCAATGGATACGATGAGAAAATGTTTGAGGGAGCAACTACAACTCAGTGTAAGAATTCTGGGGAAATCAGGCTGTTACATGCAGGTACTATTTATCCTATAGAGCGCGACCCGACGCTATTGTTCCAGGCATTGGCGAACTTAAAGAATCAGGGACAGATTCGCAAAGAGCAATTCAAGGTCATATTGAGGGCAACAAGTCACGATCATCAATATGCACCGATGTTGGAACAATTGAAAATCACTGACTTAGTCACTTTGGAGCCCGCGATACCTTACAAAGAGGCACTGAATGAAATGCTGGAAGTAGAAGCCTTGTTGTTATTGCAGGCTGCAAATTGCAACTTTCAGGTACCAGCAAAAGCGTACGAATATATTCGCGCTCAGAAGCCAATTTTGGCATTAACTGATGAGGCAGGTGATACGGCAGATGTTATTAAACAATCCCAAATGGCAATCATAGCGCCACTTGATGACGTGGCAAAAATAGAGCTGGCAATAGTATCCCTTATCGAAAAAATAAGGACGGATAAATTGACTGTTTTACCGATGGCTGAGATTGAACGTTTTTCCCGAGATAAGCAGGCCCAGCGGCTGGCCGTAATAATTGATGATGTGATCGGGATGCAGGAGAAATAGGAAGTAAAATATGTGGCGATTTGAGACTGATTCAGTAGTGCAAAGTGGTATCGAGGTACAGAACTGGAAGACTATTGAAGATGACCATTCGGTCAGGTTTATATTGGACAAAGCAACTCAGAAAGCTGAATCTGAAAGACATAGTGTTCTCGTGGTCGGTAGGTTGCGAGCCTATGGTGCTGATTACGAGCCTGATGGTAGTGCAACTATGTTACTTGAGTTGGTTGAGCAACTTGGCACAGGGCCAGCGCTTTATAAGGCGTTGGCCGGCTTTTTCGTTGCGTTCATTTGCAACAGGCAAACCGGTACTATCAACGTTATAAATGATCACATGGGCACTGTACCTCTTTTTTGGTATCGCAACAATCAGGCAAAGCGATTCGACTTGGCCACTTCACTGATTGCCCTTAAAGAGGTAAACCATGGTGAGTTCGTCCTCTCAAAGCAATCCATTTTCAATTACATGTACTTCCATTGTATACCATCGCCCTTTACCGTTTATGAGGATGTATTTAAGTTGCCTCCGGGGGTGAAATTAAGTGTGGATAAACAATTGAATTCGGAGGTTGAGGATTGCTACACCCCAACTTATGAATCTGGTCAAATGAGCAACGTTGAATTGCAATCGCGTTGTCGTGAAATGGTGGAGCAGGCTGTTAAACGAAATATTGGTGCGCACAATGGCGCATTCTTAAGCGGAGGTTTAGACAGTTCGACCGTTGCAGGCTATCTGTCCAAGTACACTGATAAGGCTAAATCCTTTTCCATTGGTTTCGAAGCAAAAGGCTTTGACGAAACTTACTTTGCTCAAGTTACAGCTAAACATTTTGAGTTGGAACACAAAGTGCATTATCTGCAACCAGAGGAAATAGCCAGTAACTTTGAGCGTGTTGCTGGTCATTTTAGTGAACCTTTCGGCAATTCATCATCTCTGGCTGCATTGGTGTGTGCCGAGTTTGCCCGGTTGCATGGTGTGCAGATAATGTTGGCTGGTGATGGAGGTGACGAAATTTTTGCCGGCAATGAGCGTTATGCCAAACAAAAAGTCTTTGATATATATCACAACCTGCCGGGGTTCGCGCGCAATGTTCTTAAGGGGATTTTTAAACATACGTTTGTTGGTAACTTAGGCCCTCTTAACAAGGGGCGTAGCTATATAGAGCAGGCCGAAACGCCGTTGCCTGAAAGACTGGACACGTATAATTTCCTAAAACGTTTTCCCCTTGATGAGATATTCTGTCATGACTTTTTGCTGGCGATTGATCCAGAATTACCCGCTGAGCAAAAGCGTCAACGATATAGTGCGTGTGAAAATGCACAGACGACAGAAAAACTCTTATATCTGGATTGGAAGTTTACTCTGGCCGACAATGATTTGGTTAAAGTAACCGGAATGTGTGATCTAGCTGACGTAGAAGTTCGATTTCCTCTGTTGGAAAAGGAATTGGTGGATTTTGCCTGCAAAGTACCAGCTGATATCAAGTTGCCGGGCAACAAGTTGAGAGATTTCTATAAAAAGTCATTTAGTGGTTTCTTGTCTGATGAAACACTAAACAAATCGAAACACGGCTTTGGATTACCCTTTGGTCTGTGGATGAAGGACCGTTCCGAGTTGCGGGACATGGCCGAAAGGCACCTTAACGATCTAAAAGGCCGGAAAATTTTCAATAAGGACTTCATCGACACCGCACTAAAAACATATTATTCAGGACATGCTAGCTATTATGGTGAGCTTATTTGGATCATGGTAGTGCTTGAAATATGGCTGAAAAAACATGTTGACTAAGTTTATGTCGGGATTTGGCAAAGCGGTAACCAGAGGAAAGCTGTCTATATTGATCTACCATCAAGTGGTCGCTACAGCTGATCCAATGCGCCCAAGCGAGCCGACAGCTAAACAATTCAACTGGCATATGCAGGTTTTGCGCGAGCGTTTTTCGCCACTGTCACTGACCGAAGGGATTCGTCGATTGAAAGACGGCTCGTTGCCCGGAAATGCTGTGGCAGTAACCTTTGATGACGGTTATCTTAACAACCTGACCGTGGCTGAGCCAATTCTGCGTAAGTATAGTGTGCCGGCGACGGTGTTTGTGGCAACAGGGTTCAGTGGTGGCGAAAACATGTGGAATGACAGAATTATTCACATGTTTTCGGATCAAGATAGAGACGTGTTGGAACTGGAAGGTGAACAGGTAGTGTTGGGCGCGTGGCCACAAAGGCGCCAACTGGCCTCACATTGGTTAAAAAAGGTTAAGTATCTTCCCTTTCAGCAAAGACTTAACTGGATTTCTGAGCATTATCAGCGCAATCGTATTGTGTCACAGGCACCGCTGATGATGACGCCGGAGCAGGTAAGGAGCTTGCGTAGTAATTTGGTAACCATAGGAGCTCACACTGTTAATCACCCCATTCTTAAAACATTGTCACCAGAGCAACAGCAAAATGAAATTTATCACAGCAAGCAGACTCTGGAAGACTGGTTGCAACACCCTGTGGAACATTTCGCCTATCCCAACGGCGTGATTGGCCGTGACCTCGATGATGACACGATTTTACAGGTTAAACTTGCTGGTTTTAAAAGTGCTGTGGTAACTAATTGGGGATGTAACAATCAACATTCCAATCCATTGTTGTTACAACGATTCACTCCCTGGGATCGCACACCTTTACGTTTTCAGTTGCGACTGTTGCGCAATGCCATTACCGGATAAATAGGCGATCCATGGACGTATATATTACAAATGATGTCGAAGTTTGGTGTAATGGTTGGCATGATATTGATGGTGAATTTCCCAGCGCATTCCGTAAGTATATTTACGGTGAAACAGATAAGGGACACTATGGATTACCCTTTCAGTTAGAGGTCCTCAACAAGTATAAGTTGAAAAGTGTGTTCTTTGTTGAACCGCTATTTGCGGCGCACTTTGGTGAAGCATACTTGAAGGAGGTAATTGCACTGATCCAGAATGCTGGTCAGGAAGTGCAGTTACACTTGCACCCTGAATGGACTGATGAAGCGCTGGAGCCGCTGTTGCCGAACGTAACAGAGAAACGCCAGAATCTCTACATGTATAGTCTGAATGAGCAACGAACACTGATTGCGAAGGGCAAGCAGATGTTGTTGGATAATGGTTGTAAGCAGGTAAGTGCATTCAGAGCGGGAAGCTTCGCTGCCAATAATGATACGCTGCTGGCGCTGAGAGACAATCATATTCTGATTGATAGCAGCTATAACGAAACCTATCGCGATTGTCATATTTGCCAAGAGCGACCTCCAGTGCACTTTTCCAATATTGAGGGTCTTGCCGAACTGCCAATGACAACCTATCAGGATTATCCGGGCCATACCCGCCACTTACAACTGACCGCATGTTCTTTTGGGGAAATCAAGCGAGTGTTGTTGGATGCCGAACGCAAGGGCTGGCAGGCCGTGGTATTGCTGATGCACAGTTTTGAGTGTCTGACTTCTGATAAGCTGCTACCGGATACTTTGGTTATTGATAGGTTTGAAAAGCTGTGTCAGTTTCTGGCAAACAACCGGGAAAGATTTACTACAAAAGGGTTTAATGCCACCAGAATGGATTACCATATACAGCCCAAAGAACCGTTGGTTTCCAATCTTTTCGAATTTTCTATGCGGATTGCACAACAAGCTTACAGACGCCTTAAGTATTGAAAAGGGATGTGCATTAAACAGATTGATGAACGGGACAAAACATGGCTTGGCAACTGATAACAATAGATAGCATTGAAAATCGTGATCTGGCAGCAGGTATGATAGCTAGGCTAGGGTTTGAAGATATTCAACTTGACCCATTGCAAAATTTCCAATGGTTATTGGATAACAATAAACTAGATTCAGATCTGATTTACTGCGGTTACGAAGATCAAACGGGTAACAAGGGACACTGTTTCCTGCGTCGGCAATTTCGTCCAGTGAAGCTATCTTTTGGAGAGGTAGGGCTGTATAGATATCCGCTGCAGCGTTTTGAACTCTGGTCCGAGCCGGTTCTAATCTGTAATGAGTCTGACGCCAGACAGCGGATCATGAACGCCTTTGTACAAAGTGTTTTGGCATTACTTGGTCAAGGAGATGGGCTATCCATCGAAGGTTTACCGCTGGAATCGGCATTTTATTCTGCTGTAACTGCAGGGATTCAAGAAAGTATTCCGTTGCAGCTCGGTGCGCCTTATATGCATCAATCAATAAACTTCCCTGACAGTATAGAGGGCTACTTCCAACAAATGAGTAGTCGCTCTCGAAAAAGTGTCCAATACAGTTACAGAAAGCTAGGGAAAGAGTTCGATGTTGAGTTGTTTACCTGTGACGAGGCGCAGCACATTGAAACCTTCCTTGATTATGCCATCAGTATTTCGATGAAGACATACCAATGGAATTTGCTGGGGCTTGGACTGCGGGATCGTAACGGCCTGCGTCACACGCTGCAAAAATGGAATCGGCTGGGAGGCTTGCGAAGCTATATACTGCTCTGTGATGGTATACCAGTGGCATTTATGTTGGGCCATATTTATCATTCCTGCTATTACTACATCGATGTAGGCTACGATCCTGATTGGGGGCAATATTCAGTTGGTTCGGTACTACAACTTCATGTAATCGAACAACTGTATGGGCTGTCATCCGTTCCCAAAACCTTTGATTTCTCTGTGGGCTATGGCGAGCATAAAGCTAGATTTGGTAACCATCAACAAGAGGAGGTCAACATGTTACTGATGCCAGCAACGATGAGAAATCGTATCTTCGTGTGGTTGTATTCCAGTCTGGAGTGGTGGTCGGATTCTATTATTAGCTTGCTGGATCGGCTTGGTGTTAAAAAACGCCTAAAGAAGTTGATTAGACAATTTTCTTCGAACAAAAGTTGAGGCGAACAGAGAGTCAATGTCTGCGTTTATTGTGCGTTGCCGTGGGTTGATCCAAAGACGAGGGTGGGGGGGGTTCCTGCGGTTCGTGTTACGTAGCGTGATCCGCAACTCCAGTGATCTAGTATTTGAAATCCATCTGGCGGACTGGTTTGGCAAGCAACCCCCTTTGGATGACGCCTTTGAAGTGCATGTTATTGATTCTGTTAATGTAGACGAGGTGCGGCTTGCCTGGATTGTGGATAAAGCGTTGGCAGCCGAGAATGAAATTTACCGGCAACCACTTAGAAAGAAAGATTGCATGGTGGCAATTACACAAGGTAAATCACTTGTGCATACTAGCTTTGTCCAATTCGAAAGCCGTTATAAGAAATTACTTAGTGAAGACGGTGATAGCCCTCTTATCGGTAATTGTTGGACCGCACCTGACTGCAGAGGAAAAGGACTCTACCCATTTGCGATTGAAAAATGCTGTGAGGAAATGGTTAAACGCGGTGTTGATCGGGTACTGATATCCTGTTCTCCCGATAATCACGCATCAATTGCAGGTATCAAAAAATCCGGTTTTACATTAGTCAGGAAAGTTTCTACCGTATTGCTACTCACTAAGTTGCTGGTTCAGGTTAACCTGCAAAATGACTCACGCTCGCTTCGTCTTGGTGTACTTTGACTGCCAGAGTGGCGTCGATGAACAACGAATACATTTTTTGCGCAAATAATGTTTGAGTTGAGAGGGGTACTGATTAATCAGTACCCTGGCACAGTCGCGCTAACCAGAGTTTTAGAATATGAGGTGTGGTAAATACTGTTATACCCAATTTCGATTTCACTTCAGCCACCATTAAGGTTGGATGAGTAATAGGTATACATTTTCAAGGATGCCAATATACTAGGAATATTCTAAAAGTCGGCTGCATTCATGCTGTTAACTCAACCCTACAGATAAAGATTGTGAACATGTATAAAAGGAATTGGGCGTTTTTGAGCGCGGTTATTCAATTGGCCGTCATTACTGTATCGGTGTTTGGTGCATACAGTTTTACCCGTAACCATGACATTATTCCCTCATCACTGATGCGCTTGCCCGCCGTGTACGTCAGTAATAGTGCCATGTGGAATATGTTTTGGGTCTTCATGCTCGTATTCTCAGTACAGATACTGTTAGTGGGGGTGCGTAAAGGCACTCCCATCTGGCAAGACGCCAAACGTTTTGCAGATGAATATATTTGGTACCTGATAGCTTACACTAGTGCATCTTTATATGTGTTTCTTGCGACCACGATAAATTATGATCCTCAGTTCATTGCGGCTATAGGACTGTTTTCTACAATTTTGTATGTTGCTCTATATATTGTTGCTCACCTACTAACTGATGGAGCAAAAGGGCTGACGCACATACCATTGTTGTTCACTGCTTTGATTAAGCGCATTTTGACGTTTTCCGGGGTGGGGGCATTACTTTACTTTATGTTACCGTTGGCGCTTGGTAAGGCTTTTGTAGCGGACCGGGATATAGCGAATCAGATCACCCAAATCAGAATTTGGTTCAATTCAAGCCAGTCATCGGATTGGGGATTTTCCAGAGTTTATCCCGACCATGTTTTCCACCAACCGGTTTTGGTTAGGCAGGCTCCCGGACAGTCGGACGCTTTATATGTTTTGGAGCGGCATGGGAAACTGGTGAAAATGCCCTATCCTCAAGCTGGCGAGCCTCAAGTTATGTTGGATATTGGCGAACAACTTGGCGAAGTTGAGGTCGAAAACGGCTTGCTAGGCTTCGATTTCCATCCCCGTTTTGGTAGCGATAATCAGTTTGTATACCTGTATTACACAGATACCCGGCCACAAGATAAGCAAGTCAATCGCCTGTCACGCTTTGATTTAAGTCTTGTTGATGTTGAGGCTCGCAGTGATTCTCAGTATGTACTGCTGGCTATGGATCGTACTGATGATGGTTTCCATAATGGCGGAGAGGTGGCCTTTGGACCTGATGGCTACCTTTATATTGGTCTGGGGGAAGGTGTTCACCCTAAAATCGCAAAAACATCGCAAGAGACTCTGCGTGGTGGGATCCTCAGAATCGACGTTGACATGAGTTCGAAGCGGAGCGCTCCCCCTTCTGTCCCATTTATTCATGGTATAAGTCAGGGGTATTGGATACCTAAAGACAATCCATTTTCCTCTGATGATCGAGTCATGGATGAGTATTTTGCACTAGGTTTGCGTAATCCCTTCCGGTTCAGTTTCGATCCAAATGGCGACGCTATTTGGGTGGGGGATGTTGGCTCGACTATCTGGGAAGAGATCAATCGAGTGAAGAAAGGTAAACATTATCAATTTCCGCAGGTTGAAGGAAATCACCCTAGTGGTCAGCAACCCTGGGAAACACTTGGTCTGGAGGAGCAAGGGCCGGTTTATACCTATGAACACACCGCCTATGATCGTGCAGTAATCGGCGGAGTAGTTAACCAAGGGGATCTGTACCCAGGTCTCGAAAATCACTATATTTTTGCTGACAACTACTCCGCGAAAATATTTTCCATGCCATCTGATCAGGAAAGAGTTGAACAAGTGACGTTGTTGGCCCGAGCCAATCAGTTTGCACAGAGAGGAGTGAGTTCAATTGCGCAATTGGCTTCTGGTGAAATTCTTGTCACGACACTGGGTGCCGCCTCCGACGCAAGTGGTGATGTTCTCAGGCTGGTCAGTGCTGATAAAGCTGATGTGGAGGAGCCGGTTACTGAGAAAAGTTCAACTGATACGGAGGGATATGACGAAAAAATTGCCGCCAGTCTGTATTCAGTAAACTGTGCACGTTGTCACGGTATTAAAGGGGATGGCAATGGACCGGATGCCAAGATGCTTAATGTAGATAAAATGCCAGACTTTACCTCTCCTCTTTACCATTTTAACCGTTCAGAGCAAGAAATAAGAGACGTTATTAAAAAAGGTGGTGCAGCTATGGGGATGAGTCCTATGATGCCTCCTTGGGGAGGGTTTCTGAAAGATGACGAAGTTGACCAACTCACCCGTTATTTGCAGTCTCTGCCCGAAAAGCATCATGTCCACTAAATTAATCGAATTCTGACGGGGGAGTTTTTAACTTTCCCATTGGACCTATGTATTGGCTTGCGATTACCACATTGTCGTAATACATATCAAAACGAGTTGAAGGTCGAGAAGTACCGCCAAAGTAAAAATTCATCCAGACTTTTTCTATTTTAAGGGCTTCGGTACTACGAAAATTTAACGAGGTGTTTTGGTAAACCCGAATACCATTGACCCAGGCAATAAGCTGTCCATCACTGACGCCAGGGGTATTTAGTTTGATGAATTGTTCAATGCAGTGCCATTTGCCAGGTTGCAATGTGGATGCTTGATGGCCCCAGGGTATTGTGTATCCATATTTACGGTTGTCACTTACATCGTATAGGTAACTGCCAATAGGCACATGGTTGGCCAAGTGATTGGTATCAACCACTGAAGCAAAAAAGGTACCCCGAGCAGACCAGCCATTAAAGCCGTCGTTACGACGTCCTCCCCAGCCGGCTCGGTTATATGTACCACTGAAGCCTGGCAACTTTCCACCACCGCTAACAAACGCATTATCTTCAATATATAAATAATATCTGAGATATGCCTCTTCAGGTTCACTACCAAGGTGGCTGGCAAACTTGTATTCTGCATTGTGCGCAAGGTTTTTATTCGGGGTAAATCTGGCCAGAATCGCTCGTTGTTGAGACAAGGCTTTGTTTTCCACCGCATCGAGTTGAACATAATCAACTTCATCTTGATAGCTCCAGGGCGTGGTCAACATTCCCAGCTTGTGTTGTATTAATGGCAATATCTCCAGTTTGTCAAACTGATCTGCATAAAATACTGCGGGATGAGAGCCTATTCCTTGATCTTGGTAAAAGCGTCTGGCAAAGCCATTTTCGATTGGCTCGTTCTGGTCTTGCGTATCAAACTGCACTGCAACAACAGAAGTGTCTCCATGTTGTCTTTGGGTAAGCTGTAAATTGAGTTGGGCTGCATCAGCCTTCTGCTCTAAAGGCACCTCCGGCGGTAAAACAAACCTGATTATGCCAATCTTCTCATTGCCGACTATGATGTGGTCCATTGTGCCAGTTGGTCTTCTTATTGAGGGGGCCACAAAGGTATCTAAATCAGCAGGGACAAAGAACTGCTTGTCTCCAAATCTAAGTTGCAACAATGGGCCTTGTGCAAATGACTTGTTCTTACTGACAATTTTGAACTCTCCTGTACCGGATGGGCTGAACAGAGCCAGAAGAATTAGCCTTTGGGGTTTTAAGTTTTTAAGCTCAATGAACAAAGGGCGTGCACGATCTTGATCCCGGACCGTCATCGTCTCAGTTGAATTCGAGGCCTGTTGCTGCAACCAGGTGTGAAGATCCTGGCCTGGCCAACTGTTCAGCGCTGATTCGCTTGTAAATCGATATGTAGCTGACTCGTCAAAACTTAGAACGCTGGCTTGAGGTTGGTTTATGCAGAGCAATAGTAAAAAAGTCAGTATTCGTGCTAACGTGCTGAACCGGATCCTAATCTCACTGTTAGTTAAGTTCTGACCCATTAACTGAACCTGTACTCAAATGTTTCGAAATAAAAAAAGTCAATTTGTAGCTTGGTGTCTAGCTACCCTGTTTACTGTCTGTTCAGTGTTATTGGTTATTCATTCGATTCCCCAACAATGGAGTAATGCTGAAACCAGAGTATCAGCGCAAGAGATGAAAATAAACCTGTTGGACACAGCCCCCCGAATCATCTGGCAGGACAACGCGTCAATTACACGTAGGGAATACCGGGACTATTTCGGCCATGAAGCGGACTACTGTGTGAAAATTGACATGGCATCTCAGTTAGCATGCATCTCATTGCAACCCACTGCGTCCAATATCCAGTCAGCTTGTCTGCTGGCCAAACAGATAGAAACGACTCCGCCCAAGGTGTCAGGTGGAGTACACGACGCCTGGCTGCTGGCAATGCTTTACGACCAGTTGAAAGCGACTCCAAACTATTGTGACTCATTACTGGGGGTGAAGCACACTCTTCTTGCGTCACTTTCACAGTACATTCGATTACTGGAGCAGGATGGGGCTTCGTTATGGCATAGCCGACTTACACTGGCAAGCCACGCCTTTCTGATAGCGGTGGCAACAGGTGAGCCCAATATGCCGTTGCACAATGCAGCCCTTAAGCACTTTAACGAGGCTTTAGCTGCGATGGAAATGACTGAAGGGTGGCCAAACGGGTTTAGTTACTGGATCAACAATCGTGCCCTGATTTTTTTTATGGCCGCCGCCGCCTATATAAATGGTACGGATGCGCCCAGGAAATCTGAGGTCCTGGCTTTGCTGGAGCGCATCGGATTGTGGCAAATTTATATGACCCGGCCAGATCACCGGATTGCAGCAATCGGTGATGAAGGTCCACGCACTGATCTCAAAGACGAATCATCAAAGGTCATTGATTTACTGGCAAAACTCACGAAAAACATGGTATTTGTTGATTACAGTAAATACCTGCGCAATCTTCACGGTGCCCAGTCTTACTATAGAGGTCACAGATGGTTGTTCCCCCTAGTCTACGACGCAAGTTTGTACGAGTCTTCTGAAACACCATCAGATTTATCGTTTCTGAATGGAGTACTGCCGCACACGGAAGTGTTTGGGAGAGGATACTATAATCAGGTTGTGATGCGCTCCGGATGGTCCGCGGATTCCCTTTTTTTGCAGATACGTGGCGGCGGATTGTTTAGCCATCATCAACATTATGATGCAGGACATTTCACGCTTTTTAATCGGAATCCTGTTGCACTTGATGGGGCGGTATATACCAATAACTACTATAAAGATAGCAGACTGAACTATTCCATTCGCAGTGTGGCGAAAAACACTATTTTATTACCTCTGGCTGGTGAAACTGTTCGTCCAAATCGCTTCTTCACTGAGAACGTCAATTTGGGTGGTCAGAATATCCTTTTTCCGACAGGTAGTGCTATTCGCTCGGTCTCACATTGGCACAACCTTTCAGAGAAGAAGCCCGCCCTGTTGGGCGCAAAATTAAAGCGGATGCGCGCACAGGATAGCCATTTTTCAGTAGCCGAGTTTGACCTTGCCCAATCCTACAACCGACCTGATATGCGTAAAGTCGTCGTCCTGACCAGAATGGCTATCTTATTGCCAACAGAGAAGGTTGTTGTAATTCATGATCAGGCTAGTGGTTTGTTAGAGGGAATTGTTCCGAAGTTTATACTGCATACCAGCGCGAAACCGTTGCTTTCAGAGCCGAAAGTACTGAGTGGAAATCAGCAGCATGGCATTTCTACCTTTGTCCATGGTGCAACCATTGAATTTGACAATCAGAAATGGAAGCTGCGCCATCTAACCTCTGAGTTCATCAGTGGAACAGTGTTTTCTGGTCAGCATTATCGCTACTCGGTGGCAAATTATGTTTCACCAGATAACTTGAGATTTGATAACCAGAGTGATGGAGCTCAAATTAAATCATGGTTTGATAATCCTAGCTATCGCCTCGAGATGAATATCAAGTTTGACCAAGCAGGGCAGTTTAACCATATGGTGATGTTCGATCTGCGTGACGGTAACGAGGAGTTTGAGCAATACAATACGTCTGATGGGCAGAAACTGGTAAATTTGAAAAATCATGTGTTGATATTTAGTGGCAAGAGAGACGTTGTTCAGTTGCCAGCAGCATACCAAGGAAAGTCCATTTTGGTGGTCGCTGATGAGGAGGTGGATGCTATTACAGTGAATATTGAAGATAAAAAGAAAAACTTCCCCCTGATTAACGGAATAGGTTATTTTCAACTGCCAATTGAGCAAGACTAAAGAAGACCAACTTTGGGAGATTGTATTGGCTTATCAGGGCATTTCCTTTACTCTATCTTTTACAATAGCTTGTTCCGAACAACAATAACTATATCGAGATTAAACGTGTTACAAGGGCATTTTATACAAGCCAGATCTGGACAACTGTTCGTTACCCAATTTGGTCAGGCTTCCGTGGACAACAGGATCTTGTTTCTTCCATCTTTGTTTGAAGAGATGAATCTTTCCCGTGCTATCGTAGCAAAACAAGCTCAATACTTGGCGCTGTATGGATACGCTGTATATTGCCTGGACTATTTCGGTACAGGTGACAGCGAAGGCGATTTGGCTGAGACTAATGCGGAAACTATGATCAAGGATGTTTGTGATACTGTGGGTTGGCTTGCTGACAATGGCGCCCGGCAAATTTCGCTTTGGGGATTGAGAATGGGAGGGATGATCGGTTTAGCGGGCTGCCAGGACGTTAAAGCGATTTTGCCTGTCAGCAAGATTGTCTTGTGGAAACCCGTTACTAACGCCAGACAATTTATGACGCAATTTTTACGTCTCAAGCAAGCCAGCATGATGATGCAAGGTGCCCCTAAGAGGGATTGGCGTCAGGAAATATTGAATGGTGAACTGGTTGAGGTGGCTGGATACCCGCTAACTGCTACGCTGTTATCATCAATTGATTCCATGGTATTTCCTTTAACCAATCAATCTTTGCCAAAAGTAGTCTGGATGGAAGTGGCAAGTACTTCTATTTTGCCTGCGATATCCCTTGCCACATCAGACTGGAATCAGGACAAATTGGTATTGCGACATTTTCCGGGTACAGCATTCTGGCAGGTCCCTGAATTGTTCCAACAGGCTCATCTTCACCAGCCCATGCTTGCATTGCTGGAGGAACCATAATGCAGGAATCTGCGGTCGTTTTTCCAGTAGGACAAACAGAGTTAATAGGCGTATTGAATAAACCTATGGCCCTCAAAAGTGTTGCTGTACTGATTATTGTGGGGGGGCCTCAATATAGGGGGGGCAGTCACAGGCAGTTTGTTCAACTAGCAAGGGCATTGGGAGACGCAGGGATATGTTCTCTGCGTTTTGATTACAGTGGCATGGGGGACAGTTTTGGGCATAAAAAGGCATTTGACAGTATCAACGAAGATATTGCCGCTGCCTGTGACTGTTTGCGTCAAAAATCGGGGGTGGATCAGGTCGTCATCTGGGGTCTTTGTGACGCCGCTTCGGCTGCGCTGATGTACGCGTCAACTGACCCCAGTGTGGTAGGAATGGTGCTGCTCAATCCTTGGTTGCGCACTGGTACAACAACCGGCAAGACAATGCTTAAGTATTATTATGTGCAACGGGTGTTATCCAAAGACTTCTGGCGCAAACTGGTGATGGGTAAGGTAAAGCTTACAAAGAGTATCAATGAAGCTAAACAGTTCGCCCAGGATAGTTTGAAAAATACTGAACAATCCGAAACAGATTACCAGCATCGTATGCTGGTTGGCGCGAAAAAGTATAATGGCAAAGTTTGCTTAATTATCAGTGGAAAAGACCTCACCGCTCAGGAATTTATGCAGCAGGCAAACTCTGACAAGGAATGGAAACGTTTTGTCACAGCTAAATGCCAGGTACACAAGTTGGCAGAGGCTGATCATACTTTCTCTTCTGCACAGTCAAAAAAGCAAGTAGAACAGCTCACAGTTGATTTTATCAACCTTGTTGCATTACAAAGACAATGCTCACCGATGTAAATCGTAAGGTCGTGCGAAACAAGGAATCGAACCGTGCTGTTTAATTCATTTGAATTCATTTTTGTTTTTTTACCCCTTACTCTATGCGCTTATATTTATTGTGCTCGTCGTTGGGGAAATGAAGCTGCTATTGGTATTCTGGTATTGGCTTCACTGTTTTTTTACAGTTACTGGAATCCAGCCTATCTGCCACTGTTGCTTTTTTCCATGTTGTTCAATTTTTTTGTTGGTCGATATTTGGGGGTTAATAAAAATAAGGTCGTTTTAACTTTAGGTGTTATAACTAACTTAGGGGTTCTGGGATACTACAAATATGCGGGCTTTTTCATGGCTAACATGAATGCCGTTTTCAACAATCAATGGGATCTTGGATTAATCATATTGCCACTGGCAATTTCATTCTTCACCTTTCAGCAGATTGCATACTTAGTTGACTCTTATCAAGGCATAACCAAAGAATACAGCTTTCTACATTATTCATTATTTGTCTCCTTTTTCCCTCAACTCATTGCTGGCCCTATTGTTCATCATAAAGAGATGTTACCTCAGTTTGAGAGTTCAAAACCTTATCAAATAGATGTCAATAATCTGATTGTTGGACTGTCTATTTTCTCAATAGGGCTTTTCAAAAAAACAGTCTTAGCAGATGGTATTGCAGTATACGCTAATCCAGTCTTTAGCGCTGCAGACACAGGTCAAATGCTGGACTTCTTTTATGCTTGGAGCGGAGTGCTTGCATACACGCTGCAGTTATATTTTGATTTCAGTGGTTATTCTGATATGGCCATTGGACTGGCTAGGATATTTGGTATTGTGTTGCCGCTGAACTTCTATTCTCCTTATAAAGCCTGCAATATTTCTGAGTTCTGGCGACGTTGGCATATGACCTTGTCCCGCTTTCTTAGGGATTATGTGTATATTCCTATGGGGGGAAATCGTAAGGGACCTGGCAGACGCTATGTAAATCTGGTAACAACTATGTTGCTTGGCGGGCTTTGGCATGGGGCTGGGTGGAACTTTGTTATATGGGGTGCATTACATGGCGCCTATCTGACCATTCATCAGTTATGGGTTAGTTTCCTTACCCTGATGGGTTTTAAATGCAGCCAGACTGTGCCTTATAAGGTGTTTTTCTGGTTGGTGACCTTTGTGGCAGTGGTGGTTGGCTGGGTATTTTTTCGGGCAACGACCCTAGAAGGGGCGCTTCGTCTGGTGGAGGCGATGGTCGGTTTACAAGGGATAAGCCTTCCAAATGCATTATACGCTCGTATGGGAGAGTTTGGCTCAACCTTGCAGTTGTTGGGTATTGAGTCAAATGCTCGTGGTGGGGTTGATTTTGTACTAGTTTGGTTGTGGATCGCCGCTCTGCTACCCGTGGTATTAATGCTGCCTAATACTCAAGATTTGTTTAGTAGGGTGAAAGGGTCATTGTCCAACTTAGACCATGAACGCAAGGATGCCCTCTGGCCTTTGTTCAAATTGACCGGCCAGTTGGTCTGGAAAGAATCCCGCTTATGGGCATGCCTGTGTGCTGTTGCTTTAGGATTGGGCTTGCTGACTCTCACACAAGTCAGCGAATTCTTGTATTTTCAGTTTTAAGGGGGAAAGGTGAAATATTTAACATTTTTCATCAGCACCTTGACGCTATTGCTTGCTTGCGTGGCTTTATTCAATTGGTTTGTCGATCCATATGGCATGTACTGGTCCCCAGTTGTAGATGGTGTAAATGCCCGTAAAACAGAAGCTTTTGAGCGGGTACATGTATCAAAACCCTATCGAGTTTCTCAGGTCAGACCACAGGTGTTATTAGTTGGTAACTCACGGATCGAAATGGGGCTAAAGGCTGAATCTTCACTTTTTAATGGAAAGCGAGTGTTCAATTTAGGTATGCCTGGTATTGGCCTAGAGCGACAATTTGGAGAAGCCCTTAAACAAATCGAAGAAAATACCCAGCTGGAATCGATTATTTTTAGTCTGGATTATCTGGATTTTTTATACACCCGAGAGGATTTTGAGAGGCCGGGGCAGGAATTTATTTGGCAAAACTTGCTGCAACCCAGGGGGATGCAGCAACGTGCAAGAGATGTAAGCAGTCTGTTGCTCTCTCTTGATACACTGTTTAGCAGCATTAAAACCATGGCTAAGCAACATGTGACTAGCAGTCATATCAGTGCTTATGGCAGCCATTATGCGGACTCATATATAAACATTATGCAATCCGAAGGGATTAAGCCTTTGTTCAGTCAGAAACTTAAGCAGATTGCACAAAGCTTGCAAAGCAAAAGATATGTGTCACATCTCGGCCAGGTGGAAAAGAATCCCGGTCTGAAAATGTTTGCTACCTTTCTCGAGAAAACCCGCCTGGCAGATATAGAAGTCACTTTCTTTATTAGTCCCTACCACTACACCTACTTGCACATGCTCAACAAGCACAATCATTGGCAGAGTTTTTTGCAATGGAAAATGGCACTGGTCTCAACAATCGAGCCCTATAAAGATGGTCATGCCAGCCTTTGGGATTTCAGTGGTTTCAGTTCATATACAATGGAACCGGTGGATTTTACCCAGCCTCGGAAACTGATGAAATGGTATTGGGAGCCAGCCCATTACCGCAGTGAATTGGGAGAGGTGATGCTGAAAGCACTAACTAAGTCAACGAGCTCAAGCGACTTTGCCCGGAAAATGGAGCAAAGTACGGTGCGAGATATTATTATCTTGGACCAAAAAGCACTATTGCAATCTGCCGCCGCCTGGCAAGCATTCAGCACGCAAATCGACGGTGACTAATTCAAACTTACAGCAGGATTTCACTCACATGTGGATGTCCCAGAAAATCCTGTGGGCTGGCAGTAGGACCATAGGCACCAGATTGAAAGACAACCAGCCAATCCCCTTCTTGGGGGTCTCTAAGGTGCACTTTATCTGCCAGTGTATCGAGGGGCGTACATAGAGGGCCGACGGCCATGACTTGTTTTACTTGTAGGCGGTCGTTCATCTTGTTGCCGATTGCAACCGGATAATTTTTGCGGATTACTTGACCAAAGTTACCTGAATTAGATAGATGATGATGTAATCCGCCATTGGTTATCAAATATGTTTGTCCGCGAGACTCCTTGATATCGGTAATTTGGCAGGCATAGACGCCAGCTTCTGCAACCAGATAACGGCCCAATTCGATGATTAATTCCAATTTTGCCAGCTCAGGATATTGACTTAGTAACCGGGTCAGATTTTCACCAATAGGTGCTAGATCCAAGCGTCTCTCACCTGGGAAGTAGGGAATACCAAAGCCACCACCAATATTTATGGTGCTGGTTGTGGCTGGAGTTGCGCTGACCAATTTTTGTGCCAGGGCAAAGGTATTATTGTGAGCATCAATGATGGCATCTTGCTTAAGATTTTGTGACCCCCAAAAAATATGAAATCCTCGAAACTGGAAATCGTCGTAGTTTAACTCAGGTAACATTTGCAACAGATGTTCCTCGTCTATGCCAAACTGTTTAGGCCCACCACCCATTTTCATTCCTGATGCCTTAAGTTCAAAGGCCGGGTTGACACGAAAAGCGATGATGGGTTTGCGCCCGATTTCTTTGCCGTATTGTAATGCACGAGCCATTTCGCGCTCTGACTCGACATGCAGGGTTACGCCAGCAACAATGGCGGCGCGCAGTTCGTTTTCTTGCTTGCTCGGACCGGCAAAGCTTATGTCTTGAGCTGGCATGCCTGATTGTAAGGCCAGCAGCATTTCTTTTTGTGACGCGACATCAAAACCTTCAACCCAGTTTCGCATGGTATGAATTAAGGCCGGATAAGGGTTGGCTTTGATGGCGTAGTGCAATTTAATCTGGGCAGGTATGGCGGCGTGGACTTTTTCGATTTGCGCTTTTACAACCTGTTGGTCGTAGGCATAAAAAACGCGTTTCCCGAGCATGTCAGCAATCTCATTCAGGGTGAATCCGCCGAGTAGTAGTTGTCCATCGCGCGTGGCAAACTGAACCATTGGGGCATGAACGGGTATACTCTTATTCATTGCCATACTTCTCCTTCATTTCTTTACTCAACAGGCTGCGGTCAACCTTTCCATTTGGGTTACGAGGCAGGTTTTCACGGATCTCAAAATATTTAGGATGCATAAAATTAGGCAGGCTCTTTTTACACTTGTTTAGAATCGTATGTTGGTCTGGTACCAGACCTTCTTTAACGACAGCCAGCACCGCGATTGCTTGACCTAATTCAACATCAGGTACGCCGGTGGCGACAACCTCAGCAAGCTCTTCGGCCCCCTGATAAAACGCTTCCTCTATTTCCATTGGGCTGACGCGATTGCCCGATGTTTTAATCATTTCATCTGTACGTCCAACAAAGTAAAGATAGCCATCGCAGTCTTTTTTCACTGTATCGCCGGACCACACAGCAATCTCGGTCAGCACCAACCCATCCCGTTTGCCTGGGACAGGCTTAAAACGCTCGGCGGTTTTGGTTGGATCATTCCAATAGCCCAAACTTACATGGGGTCCGCGATGCACTAGCTCTCCTGGCTCACCTGGCTCACACTCACTACCGTCCTGCCTGACCACCATGATTTCGGCATTCGGGATTGCTTTACCCATTGAACCAAGACGTTCATCCACCATGTCTGGTGGTAAGTAGGTGCTGCGAAATGCTTCAGTTAAGCCATACATCAAATACGGAGCGGCTTGTGGGAAAGTATCTCTAATCCGCCTCAACGTGACAGCTGGCATGGCGCCACCAGAGTTAGTGTAATACCGCAACTGCTGAGTTGCTTGCTCAGGCCATTTGGCCTTCATCAACTGTTGCCACAACGGTGGAACCGCTGCCAGGCCTGTGACCTGGTGCAACTGAACTGTCTTGACAACGTCGTTAGCCAGAAAATAATCCATTAACACGCATGTAGCACCCACAAGAAAGCTCGTGGTTAACTGACTTAGGCCGTAATCAAAACTAAGTGGTAACAATGCGAGAATGACATCTTTGTCGGTATTCTCCAAATAGCTGGCAACACTGTGAGCCCCTGCAATTAAATTGCGATGTGACAGCATTACTCCTTTGGGGCGACCTGTGCTGCCAGAGGTGTAGAGGATTGCCGCAAGATCGTTGTCTGTCTTGGAAATGCTAGGCACTGAACTTCGCGTCATGTCATTAAACAGACTGGCTGGAAGCGAGGTTACATCTGAGTCGGGTAATTTGTCTACTAGGATAATATGCTCAATAGAGGGGCACTGTTCAAGCACAGAAGACAACATTTTCAGTCTGTCTCTACTGGTCACCAGTATTTTAACTTTACAGTCATTTAATATGTGCATGACCTGGGGGGCTTTGAGCACGAAATTGACAGGAACAAATACGCCGTTGGCCCTGCTGATAGCGAATAGACTAACGATTGTTTCCATTTGCTTGGGTAAAAAAACAGCAACCCTGTCGCCACGTCGCACCCCCAGGGCAACCAATCCCTGAGCAACATCGGAAACCCAATTATCTAAAGCAAGATAATTCAATGACGTCTGTTTGTGGATGAGTGCTGTATTGTCTGGGAAAATCCTTGCGGTGTGAGACACCAGTTGGTCAAAAAACATTAGCATGCCTAGATCAAACTCTTTTTGTGCAGTTTCTACAACGTCGAATGTGGAATTGTGCCGCAATTCCTTGCGTGCAAAGACAATTGTCTCAAGCATCCAATAGTGAACATTCGCCCTCTTATTGTCCATCAAAATATGGCAAGTCCGCAAAGTGACAGACTATCAGGCATTTTTACAATCTGTTTTATTAACCTTTTTCACTATCCCTAAGTGAGTGATTGAATTGGTTGAATATCTTCACAGAAAGGTGATTTTCTTGAGTTGGGCAATGGGCTATCATTGGGCAAGCTGCAATTGCCGCGACGCGCAATCGTTTAATTAAACAGCCTTAATTGCTCGTTACAATGGGCCGCAACAACATGGATATCACTGGGATATATATGACTGATATAAGATTGGAACGGGATATATGCGTGCTCCGCGATAATGCATTTGTGGCAAAGTGGCAGACGCTGATGAGCCTGTGTGAGTGGGCCACACCATTTCAGTCACCTCAGTATATCCTGACCTGGTTTAACCATTATCAGGACTTTTCCCCGCTTGCGCTGATACAAGAAGATGAACAGGGACAATTGAGCGCTTTGCTGGTTATGGCCCGTCACCATATAAGTGGGCGCCTTGTCGTTGCTGGGGATCATCAGGCTGAGTACCAATGCTGGATATGTCGAAAGGAACATCAAGATGTATTCATTTCATTGGCACTGCAAAAGCTATTGGAAAATCAGCCGCTCATTGCGCCGCTGCGTATTCGCTACATACCATCTAGGGTTCCCCTTGATTGTGTTAAAACAGGAGCGTTGCAGGATGTGGTAGAGTTTGTTACCCACAAGCGTCCATTGTTGAAAATTGATAGCGAAGAAATTGAAAATTCTTTCCGCAAGAAAAGTAATAAAAGTCGTTTCAATCGATTGAAAAAGCATGGAGAATTGAGCTTCAAACTATTGCATACCAGAACAGAGTTAGAACAATATCTAGATGCAATAATTGCCCAGTACGACCTTAGGCAAGGAGCTAATAATAATTCGTTTCCATTTTTAGAGGATTCAGCAAAAAAGGCCTTTCACCTCGATCTGTTCGAATCCTATCCCAATATGTTTCATAACACTGTCACTCTAATTGATAACGTACCTATCGCTGCGCATATAGGCGTGGTTGGTCGGGACCAGATTCATCTGGCGATATTGGCTCATTCTCCGTTTTTTGCAGATCATTCGCCAGGCAAGCTACATATCATGCAACTTAGCCGGGACTTTGCTGAGAACAATATTGCTTGTCTCGATTTGACGCCAGGTGGTGACCTGTGGAAAGAGCGTTTTGCCAACGATCATGATCAGGTTACTGAGATAAGAATCTATCCCTCCAAGGCTACTCGTGATGCTGCAAATGCTAAGCAGATTAGATTAAACAGAATGAAATCTTTAGCAGGTAATGTTGGGATCTCGCCGAGCACAGTCAGAGTTGTGCTGAGCACAATGAAGAAACTCACACCCCGACAGCTTTTCACCCGGTTAGGTAATATGCTGCCCAGAACGGTGGAGATGCGTTTTTACCGGCATACCCCAGAGTCTGCAGCAAGAGTTGCTGAAAAATCTGACGTGGCGGTTAACAAATTGGCTGACATGCTCACATACCGTTCGGGGCAAGGATTACCAGACCTTTGCCAATTCAGTTCTCAATGTCTTAACCGATTTGAACAAGGTGAAGTCAGCTACTCGATCCGTATTGATGGTGTTTTGGCACACTGTGGCTGGATGATAAAATACCAGAAAGAAAGCTTGGTTTCTGAAATCGGCGCTTCATACTGCTTCCCAGACAATTCTGCTGTATTGTATGACTTTTGTTCTGATCCCGAAGTACGGGGGAAAGGTTTATATCAAAAAACCATTAAACACATGCTAGCAGACACAGAACGCTTGGCTGATGCCAAGTACGTTTACATTTCTGTTAGAGCAGATAATAAGGTTTCACGCCATGTTATTGAGAAGCTAGGTTTCGAATACCAGGAATCACTGTTCAGGTTTTCCTGCCTGGGATTTGAACGTCATTGGAGAAAATGATCATGTATGGAAATTTTTCTCCTGGTGGCCGTCTGTAACTAGCCGTCTCAGGTTTCCGATTCCCCGGCGCAGTAGCTCATTGAACCCCATTATCTCAGCTTCAAACTCCAGTTGTGATACTCGGGCGCTGTCCAAAATCCTGTTCCAGGCGTAACGCGGTGTATCAATGTCAACCAGACCACTCTTGCATGTAGTTGCTGTCCTGATATTCAGAGACTGCAAAGATGCCCAGTGTGCATGTTGCCATTCACCACTGGGATAACAGAAATGTGTCATATCATAGTCAAGTATGGTTGACAGGCACTGTTTGTTTTTTTCAATTTCATAGCGGGCACCACTTTCTTCTGTCGGAAAGCGGTGTCGGTGGGTGTGAAGTTGAATATCAATTCCAGCCTGGCGACAAGCTTCAAGTTCGCGTTCATCAATCAGGTTTAACAGACGACGATGATTAATGTCTTCAAAGTCAACCTGCAGTAATCGTCCAAGTTGGGACAAAAGTTCAAGACGCTTTTGATTGCATGCTAATTGTTGACCATGGGTGCAGATAAGTTCGATAAAGTGTCTTTGTCTATCGCCGGGTGTCTCTGGATTTATATCAGAGACCAATGGAATATCTAGCTCACTTAGAGCAACCTGGTCGCGTTTGCTTTTCCAGAACAAATATCTAACGGCCAGCGTAAAGACTGGTGACGACTTATTGTAATAGTAGGTGGTCAGATAAAGCGTGGATGGCATTTGCAACTTTGTTAAAATCGGTCGTGCCACGGCATAGACACTGTAGAATCCATCATCAATGGTAATTACTACACAATTTTTGGCAATTTCACCTTTCTCATAGCTTTTCCATAGTTGATCCAACGTTATTACGTTAAAGCCTTTGTCTTTTAAATAGGTTAGTCGCTGTTCGAACACTTCTTGACGAATGAACAACCCTGGTACGTATTGGCATTCGTCGTCGAGTTCGAATCCGTGATAACACAAAATTCGTGCTTTGTTGTGAGTTAGGGCGCGTGAAAGGTGGAATATACCCAGATTTTTGCATATCCAGTAAAGAGCCAGCTTTAGACGATACTTCACTAAATCCCCTTGTTATGATGTGATTCTACCCGACAAACTAGAAAAATCTTGCACCACATGGCCTCAGAACAGTTTCCTAATGTTTAAGTTAATGAAACAATTGATGCTCGTCTGTGGGGGGTAGTCTTCTCAGTATAAGATTAGGTTAAATAATACAGGTAGTTACAGGATGAATACAGCAGCACTGGTTAAAGATATTTTGGTTGATGTTTTGCAACTTTCCAGCGACATGGAGTTTGATGATGAAACGCCACTTTTAGGGGCCATTCCGGAATTTGACTCCATGGCAGTCGTCAGCGTTATTACATCTATAGAAGAAACCTTTGGAATTGAGGTGGAGGATGATGAAATCAGTGCAGAGGTATTCGAGAATTACAAGGCCCTGGTTAGTTTTGTTGAAGGGAAAGTTTAAAGTAAGCCACTTATTAGAATGAGGGAACACCTTGAAATATAAAAATATATTATTGGTTTTCGGCACTCGTCCTGAAGCCATAAAAATGGCCCCGCTGGTGTTGGCGCTGAAGAAGCAAGAAGAGTTACAGGTCAAAGTCTGTGTAACGGCCCAGCACAGGCAAATGCTCGATCAGGTACTGGCGTTATTTGGTCTTGAACCAGACTATGACCTGGATTTAATGCAGCCGGGCCAGGACCTCTACGATATTACCAGTCGCGCCTTGCTGGGCCTTAAATCGGTGTTGCAGCAAGCTAAACCAGACCTGGTGCTGGTGCATGGTGATACCACCACTACATTTTCTGCTTCACTAGCCGCCTTTTACCAACGCATTCCGGTAGGACATGTGGAAGCCGGCCTGCGTACCGGCGATATATACAGTCCCTGGCCCGAAGAAATTAATCGCAAGCTTACTGGCGCATTGACCACACTGCATTTTGCCCCCACTCCAGGCTCCAGAGCCAATCTGCTGGCTGAAAATGTTGCCGAGCAGAATATTCATGTTACCGGCAATACCGTGATTGATGCGCTGTTGCAAGTGGTGAAAAAGATTGAATCCGATACTGCGCTTAGTCAAAACTTTGCTGATCAATTTGGTTTTCTGGATGCCAGTAAAAAACTTATTCTGGTCACAGGTCATCGCCGTGAAAGCTTTGGCGGTGGCTTTGAGCGCATTTGCCAGGCATTAAAAGTGCTGGCTGACCGTGACGATGTGCAGATTTGCTATCCTGTGCATTTGAATCCTAACGTTAAAGAGCCGGTCGAACGTATTTTAGGCGGGGCTAAACATGTACACCTGATTGCTCCTCAGGATTACTTACCTTTTGTTTATTTAATGAGCCGGGCGCATCTGATTCTTACTGACTCTGGTGGCATTCAGGAAGAGGCGCCTTCTTTGGGCAAGCCGGTGCTGGTGATGCGTGATACCACAGAACGCCCTGAAGCGGTGGAAGCTGGTACGGTTAAACTGGTTGGCACAGATGACAAGCTTATCGTTGCGGAAGTGACAAAACTTCTGGACGATATGGCAGCGTATAATCAAATGAGTGTGGCTCACAATCCCTATGGGGACGGCAAAGCCTGTGAACGCATAGCTAATATCATATTAGGATAATCAAAAATGGCATTTAAGAAAGTATCAGTGGTGGGACTGGGCTATATAGGTTTACCAACCGCAGCAGTGATTGCTTCCCGGGGCATTGAAGTTATTGGTATTGATGTCTCGCAAAAAGCTGTGGAAACCATTAATCAGGGTAAGGTTCATATCGTGGAACCTGATTTGGATATGGTGGTGCAAGCTGCGGTGACGATGGGCAAATTGCGTGCATCCATGACCCCCGAACCCGCAGATGCCTTTATGATTGCCGTACCCACGCCCTTTAAGGAAGGTCATCAGCCGGATCTTTCCTATATCGAAGCTGCCGCTAAGGCCATTGCGCCAGTGCTGGAAAAGGGCAACCTGGTGATCCTGGAGTCTACCTCTCCGGTTGGTGCCACAGAGAAGTTGGCTGCATGGCTACAGGAACAGCGTCCAGACTTACATTTCCCTGGTGCCTCTACTGCTGAACCCAATATGTATGTTGCCCACTGCCCGGAGCGTGTGCTGCCGGGAAGAGTGCTGGAAGAACTGGTATCCAATGACAGAATCATTGGTGGCATGACTAATAAATGCTGTGAAAAAGCCACAGAACTGTATAAAACCTTCGTCCGCGGCGAGTGTATTTCCACCAATGCCCGCACGGCTGAAATGGCCAAGCTGACCGAGAACTCTTTCCGCGATGTGAATATTGCTTTTGCTAATGAACTTTCCATCATTTGTGACAAGTTAAAAATCAATGTGTGGGAATTGATTGCGCTGGCCAATCGTCACCCAAGGGTCAATATTCTCAGTCCTGGACCAGGGGTTGGCGGGCATTGTATCGCAGTGGATCCCTGGTTTATTGTGGATTCAGCCCCGCAAGAAGCGCGGATTATCCGTACCGCGCGGGAAATTAATGACCATAAACCTGAATATGTGATTGACAAGGTTAAAGCCGCAGCTGATCAATTTAAGCGCCCCGTAGTGGCGTGTTTAGGTTTGGCATTTAAGGCGGACATTGATGATTTACGTGAAAGCCCGGCGCTGGATATTACCTGTGAATTGGCTAAAGCCAATATTGGCCAGATCCTGGCCGTAGAGCCGAATATTCATGAATTGCCCGCCAAGCTGCAGGGGCAGGGCGTGGAACTGGTCAATTTACAGCAGGCGCTCGAAATAGCCAACGTTCTGGTGGTGTTGGTGGATCACAAACCATTCAAAGTCCTACATTCCAGTGATATCAATACCAAGGTTGTGGTGGATACCCGAGGAATATTCAGTAGATAAAGTTGGCCAAATTGCCATAACTGCCAAACTGTCATTCTACCCGGGGATAACCAAAGCATCACGCTGTTATCCCCTATCCGGGTTGCCGTTCATTCATCATTGCCTTTTTACCTTTTCAGATATTGCGCTGATGGACAGTGAATTCTATTTACGACAAGATGGACTAAAATTGCCCTGCATTGGCACAGCAAAGTCATTCAATCTCAGGAAAATGTCAGATGGATAACCAAATGAAAGTGATAAAGAAAACCTTAGTGGCAGTAATGATCATGTCATTCCTATCAGGTTGTTCCCAAAAAACACCTGAAGAGTCTCTGAATGATGCACAGGCTTTTATCGCCGCTGGGGATAAAAGCGCAGCTGTTATTGAATTGAAAAATGCCATCCGTCAGTCGCCAACGAATGCTCAACTGCGTATGTCTCTGGCACGAATTTATATTTCTCTAAGCGAATTTGACAGTGCAGAAAAGGAATTGAAAAGAGCTGCAGAACAAGAATATCAGGGAGAGGATCTGATCCCATTGCTTCTGCAAGTGAAAGCTCAGTTAAAGCAAAGCGAAGAGGCCTCAGAGTATGCCCAACAACTGATAGCACGCGAGCAATCCAATGAAGATACTCAGTATGGCTTGTTTTTAGTGGCTAAGAGTTTCATTGAAAAAGGATTGCCCAAACGGATAGCACCTTTTTCCGAGTATTTGGATAAAACCGCTGCCGGTTCTATTTACAATACGCTGCTAAAGGGGTGGCTGGCTTACAGTGAAGAGCGTTATGAAGAAGCAAAACAACTAGCAAGCAGTGTGTTAGAGGTTCGGAATGAACAAGTTGATGCACTGGAGCTCAGTGGGCTGTTGAGCGAAAATACTGGAGCAGCTAAGGACGCTATAAACATATACCAACGCCTTGTCGAGCTTCGGCCTACCAATCCTGATTTCGCGTTGCATCTTGCGCACAATTTGATTCTTGACGATCAGCCTGAACGAGCAGAGTCCTATTTATTATCTCTGCTTAAGGTCAATCGAATGGATCCTGTTTCCAATATGTTGATGTCAACCATCAAGTTTGAAAGGCAGGACTATGAAGGTGCCAAGACAATGGCAGAGTTGGCTTTGTCCGCTAATCCAAACTTAAAAAGAGCACGTTTAGTTGCTGGATTAAGCGCCTTCAGATTGGAAGCTTATGAGCAATCTTATAATCATCTTGTAAAAATTTATGAGGAACTCCCGAAAGCGCATCAGGCTCGACGCACTCTGCAGGTATTGCGCTTGCAGTTGGGATATATTGATGAACTTGCACAGCAGTTGGAAAAGGCTGACGAGTTTGAACCGGAACTCTATACTGCCACCGCTTTCGAATTGGTCCGATTGGGAGATATTGAGCAGGCACGGGCGATATCAGAAAAGCTTGCTGATAGCGATAATTTATCAGCCAATACGCTTTCCCAAAGAGGTATTCTAAAGCTTTCCCTGAATGACCAATCGGGATTCGACGATCTTGAGAAAGCCGTAAAAGACAATCCCGAACAAGAACAATTCCGTTATCTGCTGGTATCTGAGTATATTGGTGCCGAGCGGTATGAAGATGCATTTAAAGCCGTTGAACAGTGGCTTAGTGTGAATGACATCAGCGATATGGCTTATTTTTTAAAGGGGATTGCACTGATACGTAAGGGCAGTATTGAAGAATCGACACTAGCCTTTGAAAAAGCCGTTGAACTGAACCCGCAGAACATCGGCGCGCTCATTAATTTAGCGCTGCAAAATGTTGTTAAGAAAGAGTATCAGACTGCATCCGATTACTTTGGGCGAGTATTGTTGGTGCGACCCGACTATTACATCGGGATTATGCATTTACACCGCATAGCAGAAACGACAAACGATCTGTTACTGGCCCGTAAGCCTCTTGAAGCGGCGTTGGAAAAGCACCCAGATAGTCTACAACTCATCCTCGGGCTGGCAAGGATATTAGACACATTCGGAGAGTCTATACAAGTTGCCAAACTGTTGAACAAACTGTCACCCGAGCAAAAGAAGCATCCTGGATATTTAAGTTTGATGGGGGGAATTCAGTTAAAAGAGGGCCAGTATAAATCGGCGGAGGAGAGCTATCGGAAGTTGATTGAAGTGGCCAAGCAAATCCCTGCTTCGTACAAGCGCCTGATTACAGTGTATGAGATGCAGCGGGATTTTGATTCTGCCCTGGATATTGCGAACAAAGGTGCCGCTATTTTTCCGGAGGATTTATTCTTTGTGCAGCTCCAAGCTTATTTCATGACACTCAAAGGGCGTTATGAAGAAGCCGAGTTACTGGTCAGGAAGCTGGATAGCGAGAATATTTACAGTGATTCTGCAGACAAAGCGCGTGCCAGGATTGCCGCAAATAAAGGCCAATCTGATGTGGAAATCGAACATTACTACCGGATTTATGCGCGTACGCCCAATCCAGTAAACGCCGTTAATGTAGCTAGTCGATTGGCGGCAAATCAGCAGCATGCGGAAGCTGAAAAATTACTCAGAGACTACCATCAGCGTTACAGCGTAAATACATTTACCCTTGCATATTTGGGCGAAGTTCAACTGACATCTAATCCACGCCAAGCGGTGGCAACCTATATCCAACTTCTTAAGGAAAAGCCAGTTAATGTGGCTTACCTAAACAATCTGGCACAGGCATATCTTGCAGTCAGTGAACCCGAGAGGGCATTGGAATATGCGTTGCAAGCCCTTGCCAGTAATAATCAGATCCCACAGGTAAAAGATACTCTAGGCTGGGCATATTTTAAAAACGGGAACCTAACCGAGTCATTGAAATTTCTGGAACTGGCCCATCGCGACTCGGACAGTATTGAAGTTGCCTTACATTACGCCACGGTGCTTAAGGCCAATCATAATATGGAAAAGGCAGAGGCTGTGTTGAATAAACTGAACCCAAAAACTGATGGAGAGCGGCAGCAGATAGAGAAAATTCGAGCCCAGTGATACGTCAGCTTTTTTTACATTTTAATTTTTCACAAACAGCGTGAGTTTTTAATGTTTTGAAAAATAAGTGTTTTTAATGGTTGGCCCATTGTTTGCTATGTTAAGTTTGGAATATCAAGGACGGAAGCTGGCAAGCTTTCAAAGTGCAACCCGTTTGCTGTTGACGTTGAGGTAACAAAATGAACGCGGGAAAAATTTTCTCTAGAACAACAATTGCCGCAGGTTTGCTGGCATTCTCTGGTCTTGCTTCTGCAAGCACTATCACTTTTAACGATACTGGTCTTGGGGGCGACAATGTCTTCTCCTTCGATAGTATCAGTCTGTTGTCTTACAACGCCCAGGTAACTCTTCAGGATACTGACGGTGACGGCACTTTGCTGGGCCCAGGCAACTTTGTTGAAATTGGTTTAACTGGTGCAGTAAGTTTCAATACTGAGTCTGGCACCACTCAGTCGCCTATCGACCCTACTATCACAGGTCTGAATACTGAATATCAGTTATTCTTTGACCTCACTGTGACAGGAACGGCAGCCTTTGCTCTCGGTCTGAGCCCATTTGGTGCCCCACAATTGGCGGGTCTGATTAATTTCAATAATATTGGTAGCAGCATTGATCTTTATTACGACACTGATACTGCTGCGGGCATGCAGGGTTCGGCGACACTGATTAGTACAGGTGGCTTAAAGGGTAACAACGGTTGTAGTGTTGTCAGCAACAGTACTGTTGCAGCTGGTGACGTCCTCGGCTCTTGTTTGTTGGGAAGTGAATTTCAGCCGATCAGTGGCGTGTTTTTTGACGAAATGGGTCGAGATTTGAACAGCTTAATTGGTTTAGTGCCACTGGCATTAGACTTTGACATTAACGTTGACAGATTCTTCCCTGCGCTGGAATTTGTTTTCCCTGGCGGAGCAGGCTCAAGCCAAACCTTCACTATTCAGCATGATGGTTCTGTAAAGATTGTGGTACCTGAACCGGCATCGATTGCTATTCTTGGCCTTGGTCTTTTTGGCCTGGGAATGGCCCGTCGCCGCAAGTGAAGTTTGGGACTATTTGCTGGGTAGCCTGGCAAATTAGTTGATTGTTATAAAACCCCGCAACTGCGGGGTTTTTGTTCTCAGGACGCTTAAGTGGCCTTTGCTTTACCGACAAATCAGTTGAGAGTAAAGAGATGGTAAAATCTACTTCTATCTATAACTGTGCGGTCAAGGCACAGGACGGCAGCCCACTCTAGCCCAGTGTTCTTGGCCTTTCTTGTGGGTAGGTGCCAAAAACTCTGACTCTTTTAGTGTGATATCGGAGTTCTTCCATCGCCCGCGCAACACTGGCCATTCCTTCATGGCCTTCAATGTCCGCATAAAACATGGTGGCAGTAAAGCTCTCTCCTGCTTGATAGCTCTCAAGCTTTGTCATATTCACCCCTTCGGTTGCAAATCCCCCCAACGCTTTGAACAAACCAGCAGGCTTATTTGTGACTTCAAAGGTAAAGGTTGTCATAACCGGTCCATCAAGCATGTCAGGATTTATCGGCCGCTTTGCTAGCAATACAAATCTCGTAGTATTGCCTCCTTTGTCCTGAATATTTGCGCGCAGTACTTTTAGGCCATATTCTTCGGCGGCTAGCGAGCTGGCAATTGCAGCTACAGACTTATCATTTAGTTCGGCTATATGGCGTGCACTGCTGGCAGTATCGAAATAGTTTTCCGGTGTAATCTTCAAGTGCTTTATCATCTGTCGGCACTGTGACAAAGCCTGTACGTGGCTTCTGACCACTTTTATGTCACTTTCGGTTGCGCCCGGAATAGCGAGAAGGCAATGATTGATTGACTCAAAGTGCTCTCCAACAATATACAAACTGCTCTCTGGCAGTAAATGATGTATGTCAGCGACTCTACCGGCAGTAGAATTCTCTATTGGTATCATTGCTAGCTGCGCCCGACCATCTTCTACGGCTGTCATAGCGTCTTCGAAACTATTACAGGACAGGGGAGTCATGTTGGGGCATTTTGCCTTGCATGACATGTGCGAGTACGCGCCGGGCAAACCTTGGAAAGATATTATGTTTTTTGCATCATATATGTGGCTCATCAGACCGACCTGTTTTTGACCAATATCTATCTATGCGTAAAGGCATGCAAAAAGTCAAATATCCACGACGTGTCATGAGAGATTGTATATGGAGAGCGGGAGCAATCTTGTTATTTTAAGAATATTGAGTAGGTATCATGAGAGTGTCGGTTTATTTAACAAATTTGAGATTTAAAAAAACCTCCATTATCTAAGGTGTTGATATTTATAGGTAATTAATAATGGCATTTAAATTGCTGATACTTTTTGGGAATGTGCTGAAGTAAGTTTGAGTAGTAGTAAAACGAGCACGTACAATTTACCGTTTATATAAGGGTTTTGTGATGACTAAACGTTTAACTAAATCGCTCATCGCTGCTGGACTGTTGGCCTTTGGTGGCGCAGCGCAGGCAGCAACAATTACTTTTGATGACACTTCTCTGGGCGGAGACAACATCTTTGATTTTGACAGTATCAGTCTTCTGTCATTTGCAACCAGTGTTACTGTGGAAGACACGGATCTTAGTGGTGACTTAACAGGTCTGAATGAGTTTATGGAGTTCAGTCTGACCGGGACTGTGAGCTTCAACACTGAAAGTGGCACTACCCAAACTCCTATCGACCCAACTATTACTGGTTTAAACACAGAATATCAGTTGTTCTTTGACCTAACAGTTTCAGGAATGACTTCCTTTGCTATTGGCGTTGATGCGTTTGGCAATCCTCAATTGGCTGGCGTGGTGAGCTTCGAGAATGTTAGTAGCCTTATGGAATTCTACTACGATCCCGATATGGCCCCAGGTCTGCAAGGTGGCGCCACATTGCTAAGTTCCGATTCCCTGGTTGGTAGCAATGGTTGTAGTGTTGTCAGTTCGAGCACTGTGGCAGCTGGTGATGTATTGGGATCATGCCTACTCACCAGTGATTTTAGTCCTATTGCCGGTATTTTTGCACACAACGGAACTGACCTGAACTCTCTGATAGGCGTCACGCCACTAACGGTGGAATTTGATATCAACGTAGACGAGTTTGCTCCTGCACTTAGCTTTATATTCCCTGGTGGAGCCGGTACTAGCCAGACTTTCTCTGTTCAGCACGACGGCTCCGCAAGGATCCTGGTGCCAGAGCCTGCGGGTATCGCGATACTTGGTCTTGGCTTATTTGCTATGGGGATGGTTCGTCGCCGTTCTTAACAACAGCATCCAAAAAAACCGCACTTAAGTGCGGTTTTTTTTGGGTAATCTCGGCTTACCTTCGCCTTTGGCATGCATTCAATCGGGCTATTACTTCAGTATTTCACTGACATCCAGCCTATTGGTTCTGGCCTCTCGTGGGAAATCCGCCACAGGTTTACCAATTCTGACAATCCAGCCAACCAGTCGCCCTTCGAGCCTTAATTCTTGACGTAGTGATGAAATGTCATTTAAGAATGGTTCAACATTCAAGCCTGCGCTGTCAGTAAGGTTAGGGGATTTTAACGGTATATTGAGTACTTCCGTGCTCATTGTTGAGGGTTGATAATGGTATCCTTGTTGGTTGAGCTCGGTCAGAAATTTCATCATATCCTGGTAGGCATCAACAATGCTGTGATTGGACAGGTCCTTATCAAAGCTAAAAAGCAGAAAGCTACTGCTTGAACCCCACAGCTTGCGTTGAGACTGATTCATTCCAACTTTCACCAAAGGGGCAAATAGCGAATACAGCGACGGATATTTTTGTACCAGGCGAATAGGGATAGTTTCACCATAACTCACCCCCAGATTGCGCCACGGAAGTCCTCTTTTGGGGCTTTCATTCGCAAAGGAAACCGACTTGATTATATCAAGTGCTAAATTTTTCGACTCCCACACTAAACTGTCGCACATGGCAAAAAAATGCAGTAGTTGCTCTGGCGCATTTATCCATGCATCGCAGCGAAGATGCTTCGATTGTGAATTAACGGTATCTGTATTAATATCTATGGTGTGGAAAGGCTGATAGGGGCGCCTGTCAGTCACCCTGCCTCTAAGGTCATGCCTCTCTGTAGGGATGTCACCGGATTGTGCTAATGTCACAACGACGATGCTATTTGATGATTCTAGTGCACTAAACCCATCAAGTTGCAGGCTTAAGTTTATCGCCTTGTTTTGCTGAGCAAAGCCTGTTTTCACGTAGTGCAATAGTCCACCCAGGGTAAGAAGGATAAGCATATCGTCATAGATTAAGGTATGACGTGCTGCAGGCTCATAATAATCGATATGCAGTTCTGAGCCGACCAAACGAAACCTGAAAGGTTGGCTGTTATCACCACTTGGGTAAAAACGGGCAATTTCCAACACGCGATTAACTAATTGAAGGTCCATAACAAATCCCAGTGCTAGTGAAGGAAATACTACTCAATGCCAAATACGGGTTTCAATTCAGCTAATTTCTTTTGAAAATCTGGATTTAAGTGTCCGCCCTCTAAACAACTTACCGTTCGTTGTTCAACATAGGGATCCCAGTGAACCCCTTCGGGTGCATGAATTAAGGGACCTCTGTTAAGCAAGATTTTTGCCGCATATGCTGAAGCGACCCCTGCACACATGGTGCAGCCCGTTATTGTTGAAGGCCCTTTTTTAGCTGCCAGATCTAGTCTGGTTGGATCGACAAGATAATTCGCATGCAATGCATTTGGGGCCAGACCTATATAAAAGCGCAGAAACTGCTCCAATTCAGATCTCCCCTCCATGCCAAAGTATTCTTCGAAGGTCATTTTTCCTGGCAGGAAACAAAGAAATGCCGTACCCATTCCTAGTGGTGCAGCAGTAACTGCAGGGATCCCTTTGTCTGCGCAGGCTTGGAACACCAGACGACGAGGAGGCATGGCAAAAAAGTCCAAACTATCAATATATAAGTCTGCGCCATCAAGGAAGACGTCTATGTTTTCGTCATTGATCCCTTTGGGATAGACTTCACAATAGGCATCGGGATTGATACCTTTGACCGACTTTTGCGTCACGTCCAGTTTCGGTAAACCAACGGTGTCCATAGTTGCTCCAACCTGGCGATTGAAGTTTTCAATACCAAAATCGTCAAAATCAGCCAGTTTAAAACGGCCAATACCAAGACGTGCCATGGTGAGTGTATGAATTCCACCCACTCCACCACATCCTGCAATGGCAACACATTTATCTTTCAATTCGGCTTGTTCAGATTCAGTAAACCAACCAATATTTCTGGAAAAGGCATTTTCATAGTCGAATGTAGGTGTTTGCATATGCATTATCTTCACATGTTTAGATAGGGATAGAGAGTCACTTGTTTGCGCAGACTGTCTTCAAGCAGTTGGTATAACTCCAACATCTCGGTATTTAAGTTGGAAGTAAAGTGCTCTCTGGGTAAATAAAAAAGCGCCCTGATACCATGGTAAAAATGTTCTTCACCACATTGAATAAATTCAAGACCGAGCCGTTGTAGGCGCTTTTTCAAACGAGGTTCAACCACTACGAACATTTGAGAGTGATTGCACATGTTTTCCAAGGCTATAATGCCTAAATACAGTCCAATAGCTATGTTGGGAAAATTCCTTCTTTCTTCTTCTGCAAATTTTTCTTTTTTCGCACCACGCATTTCGTTAATCACAAATGCTTGCTTTTGCTCCCCTTCGCGACGACGAAAATCTCGGGAAACGGCCAGTCTGGATATTTCACCGAAAGTCCCCCTGGATAATTTTGTAGAGTCGATCACGTCTTTTTGCACATGTTCCAGACCATGCAATTCAAAAGGCAGCTTTTTTTCCGGATTAGTAACCGGAGGTATCACCAATCGGACTGTACCTGCATACACCCCAGTGCGTTTGTGCTCAAGTAGTAAGGAAAATGAGTAAGCATCACATTCATCCGTTTCCAGACCATCCTCACTTGATGCCAACCAGCCCATTTCATCGCAATAAACAGAATGTCTTATGCGGTACGACTCCTTCCGCAACGCATCCGTATTGACAAACTTAATTGCAAAGTACTTATCGAAATTCTCAGCGACTGTAGAAGTGCTCATTACCGTCTGTTCCAAATGAATTTAAATGCTATTTTGTTGAAACACGATGTTGCCCTCAAGAATACAACGTAAATAGCTTATCTTACAATTAGTTGTGAACGAATGTGTTTCATATCGAGCAAGAGAAATATATTCTCTAGCTGGTCGCTCCAATTCTCTGGAAGAGCAAGTTAACAGGCTTCTTCTATGTTAGAAACGGTCCTTCCTTGGTATAGCATTTGATTCACAGCTTTGCCCATCTTTCTTACAGAAGTCAATGAGTCAAAAACGTTGTTATTGTTATACAATTGAATAACCAACCGATAATATTTTTTAAACCTCATGATCCCATTTTGCATTTTTTTTCCGTGCTTACAAGTGGACAGAAAAATACTGTTGAGCCAGCCCCAGCCACTCATAGAATGCCCTGTGACTGCGCGCCAAACTTTTCAGATCTGGACCTGCCCATAGATCTCCATTCTCACTCAGGAAGTCAACCGGGATAGGAATGACCCTGACAGACTGTAATTCCAGATGGCGTTTAGCCCGAAGCTGATGACTGGCGGATGTTACTAAAGCAACCGTTTTCCCATATAGCAACTCCCGCAATGCCGCAGTTTCCTGTTGAGTGTTGAGGCCTGACGGTGACATGACAATTTTTTCGGCAGGAATACCAAGTTTGAGTAGAAAGTACCGATTTGCTTCGGCTTCTGTTAGTTGGCGATTCGCCAGCAATCCACCAGAGACGATGATAGGAATGTTGTGTTCCCGATACATAATTGCTGCCTGAAGATTCCGCGCTAACGAGCAGGCGTGCCATTGGTCAGCAAATACGCCATCAGGTTGTTCATAGTGGCGGCACCCCAGCACCAAAATAGCATCTGCGCGCTTCCAAATCGGGTTATCTTCCTTAACTACTGGGTATCTGTTTTCTAACGGAGCAAGCATCCAGTTGCTGGTGACCGGCAGGCTACACCAAAGAATAAATAGCACTGCTATGATATTTAACCGCGAAGTCCACTTGGACTTATGGTTGAATAGCTTCAGTATTAAAGCTGTGACCAGCAGTATCCAAAAGGTATTGAATGGTACAATCAGAAAGTGCACCAGCTCCTTGAGCCAAAAAAAAAGGCTATCTGTCATGTAATCAGCCTCTTAGCCTTATGATCTGAAAGCTGTTAGTCTTTTCGCAACGTGTTGAATGTTAGCTTGCAGGAGCGGAAATGAAAGGTAAAGCATTGTTTTTCATAGCGGTATGGTTGTTTTCGACCTTTACCTTGGCGGATGATTTCGAAGTGGTCGTGGCTAAAGCCAAAAACGCAGTTGTCGGGGTGGGAATCTTTGATCCGATAGGAACACCTCGCAGTCAGTTGCAAGGTACGGGGTTTGTCATTGGCGACGGTACCTTGGTGGCAACTAACTTCCATGTGGTTGAGCGCGCATTGGAGGAAGGGAGCCAGCAGCGGCGGGTGGTCTTTATCGGTACCGGCAATAACCCGCAAATTAATCAGGCCGAGATTGTTAAAACAGACCCCGCCCATGATCTAGCGATCCTCCGCATAGAGCAGAAGGTTGCTAGTGTGCTTTCATTATCAGGTGAAGATCGTTTGCCAGACGGCAGGGATGTGGCTTTTACCGGTTATCCTATTGGTGCCGTATTAGGTTTATATCCAGCTACCCATAAAGGCATGGTGGCAGCAACCACTCCAGTGGTCACCCCCAGCGCCAATGCCCAACAGTTAAGCCTTGAGGTGCTGAAAAGATTGCGCGAACCCTTTATGGTGTATCAATTGGATGCAACCGCATATCCTGGAAATAGTGGCAGCCCTGTCTATAACGTCAGTACCGGGGAAGTGGTGGCGATCATTAACAAGGTTTTTGTTAAAGAAAGCAAAGAATCAGCCTTGTCTGCTCCCAGTGGAATCACTTATGCTATCCCAGTAAAATATCTGCGTGACTTGTTGGCTGAAGTGAGTCAATAGAACGTCGGTTTTTTTTACACTGATGTGCTGTAAGTTTGATTTTAGTCTTATTTATCAGGGCTTTATTTGGTGGCACGAAAAGTGCATTTCATATGTCTAACGGTATTGCAATAACATAACGAGCAACTGAGTATGAGCGATAAGCAGTCTTCACAGAATGAAGTAACGCAACAAACTCCGTCAGATAGTGGGGCCGGCAAAGGTAACGCCAGACGTCGGTTTATACTTGGCGCTGCTGCTCCTGTTGTATTAAGTGTTATCAGCAAGCCGGTGATGGCTACAGGGAAAGTGTGTAACCCTTCCGGTTTTATGTCTGCCAATCCATCTGGTGTCAGCCGTCACTATACGCATTCTACATGCGGTGGTTTCAGCAAGGACTATTGGAAGAAACCTTACGAAAATAATTGTTATGCAGACTGGAAACTGGTGGGCTTAATTCCGCGTTGGCCGGAATATGGTATGGACGGTATCGGCCAAAGTTACAGTGTACGAAGAACCTGCCGCAACAATTACAAAGCCTGGTTTAATTGTCAGGGCAGTGGTCATGAGACACAATTCAGAGATGTGTTTTCGGCCGGTCCGTACAATTGTTGCGTAGAAACGGCACTTCGAGGCAACGTGGGTGAATTAGAACAATATGCCATGGCCGCTTATATGAATGCCTTGAAGCATGGTTGGGGGCGTTTCGGCGACTCGTCCAAGATTGACCCGGATGATGTGACAGGCTTGTACAATGCCTGTAAGTTTGGCCAGAGTTCTTACTATGCGGTGTCTGGTGCGCAATTGCAGGTACCTTCATCGTCTGATCTGCTTCGTTTCTTCATTGGATTGTCTGGATAAGCGGTGACTCCTCCGTTCTTAATTGTCGTTAGCTGTCCTGCAGATTTGTCATTTTTTTTTACAGCAGATGATGAATGCATGGTGTATGACGATGATGGTGCACGGACTTTCTGTTTGAATTTATCAAGCGGTAAGCTTCTGCAAACTATTGCTCAATCCCCTGGTATTCATACAGACGTTCTGGAGCGTACCTGCTCACAAATGCTCGCACCTGCTCATTTTCGTGATACTCTCGAACAATTGCTTGAATTGAAGTTGATTAAATTGGGCGAGTGATGGTGCAAAGGGAGGAAGCTTCTGCAATTCTTTTGCAAGCGGGGCGATTTACTGCGTCGATAACAACCGATATTTCAGAGGTCAGGGATGGCCTGACGTTGCTTTATCCTTCAGTACCGCGTACTGCTCAGTGCTTCAGTGATTTTCATATCAGTATTTTACGTCAGAGATGGTGGAAACCTCAGGTTGTTTTCAGCCACAATAGCATTTCCCCCTTTGCGCCATTGCCTTACGCGCATGCTTTCCCGCTTTTGGAATGGGGATTGAACTGGTGCGTAACCCAGCACTGTCATCAGTACTTGGTGGTCCATGCGGCAGTAGTGGAGAAGCAAGGTAAGGTGTTGATTTTGCCGGGCGCTCCAGGCTCTGGAAAAAGCACGTTGTGTGCCGCGTTGGTAACTCAGGGAGGCTGGCGGTTGTTCTCCGATGAACTGGCATTAGTCAATTTGAATCAGGCTAAAGTGCATCCAAATCCCCGGCCGGTCAGTTTGAAGAACCGCTCCATCGATATCATTAAGGAGTTTTCTGCGGGTGAGGCTTTCACACCTTCGGTAAAAGACACAATTAAAGGCACTGTGGCGCATATGCGGCCCCCCACATTGTCTGTGCAAGCCTGGCAGCAGGATGCCACGCCGGCTCTAATTGTTTTCCCAAGATATCAGCAAGGTGCGGCCACTAAATTGGCAGCGGTAAGCATCGGCACAGCTTTTATGCGATTAGTGGAAAACAGTTTTAACTACCATATTCTGGGGCGGGCTGGCTTTGATGCCCTGGTAAGGACCATGCAGCACGTAGCCTGTTTTGATTTTGTGTATGACGGCAATCTGTCTAACGCGCTACAACTCTGCGACGAGTTGATTGCCGATGCCTAAGCCTAGTCTGCTGTCTCAATGTATTTGTCAACCTCCAATGGTGCAACAGTTTTGCCTGACCGACTGGGATATCCTGATTCAGCAGGCATACAGTGCTGGCGTGTTGGCCAGACTGCAATGGTTATTTGAGCGGGATGCGTTAGAGGAGCATATTCCTGAGGGTTGTCGTTGGCACTTCCAATCAGCCAGTCGCTTTGCGCAGATGCATAAAAAAAACGTGCTGCGAGAAGTTAGCCTGATACGAGAGGCCCTGCATATGACGGGTATTCAACCGGTATTTCTAAAGGGGGCGGCGTATCTGGTTTGTGACGATGATTGCCACCAGGGGCGGGTCTTCAGCGACGTTGACATTTTTGTGCCTAAAGCATCATTGCCAAAGGTGGAGCAAGTACTGGGTTGGCATGGCTGGGAATTTGCTGAAAAGGATGACTATGATGAAAAATATTATCGCCAGTGGATGCATGAGATTCCACCGCTGATCCATATCGAGCGCGGCACTGCGCTGGACGTACACCATAACCTATTACCTCTGATTGGACGCATCAAGCTAAACGCCGGGTTGTTACACAAAAACGTGCAAACGGCGAACAATGGATTTAATACTCTGGCGGCACAAGATCGGATCTTGCACAGTGCCGCCCACTTGCTGTTAAACGGAGAATTTGAACATGGTTTTCGGGACATCAGTGACATCTACTTGCTGATTGTTCAGCATAGTCAGCTATCATCGACCTTCTTGCCCTCATTGGTTGAGCGTGCACAACAATTGGGCTTGGAGCGAATATTGTTATATTGCCTGGACGTGCTGGAGGCGATATTTAGCCTCGAGGTTTCCAACCCTTTATATACGCAGCTTACCAGTGGCAAATCAGCACCAAGTCCTTTTGTTAGAGGCTTGCTACGATTTATGCATTACCGAGCCTTGCAACCGCATCACCCGTCTTGCCGGTTAGTTGGACAAAGGGTGGCGTTATTCGGGTTATTCCTGCGCAGTCATTGGATGAAGATGCCAGTTACTATACTGGTCATGCATTTAATCCGTAAAATGTGGGTAAAACCCTTGCTTGACTGGTATAAAAACCGACATCAAGCTGGTGCATAATAACAAGAGAGAACACAACATGAGCATGGGGTTGGTTGGACTGTCTGGATATGCATTGACTGCATTGGGAAATGGCCTGCTGTTTATGCTGCTGCTGACAGTCAGAAAACCTGGAACGGCAAAGCGCCTTCTTATGTTTGGTGTTTTGGGATCTCTGCTGTTAGCAACCCTGCAATTGGGCCTGGCGTTGGATAAAGTCAGTTTTCATCAGGTGATGTTGGCTGACGGGGTAAAGGGGCTGCTGTGGTTATTATTTATCTGTGCAGTACTTGGTAAGAATCAGCAAAGTTTTCGCGCCTTAATCCGTACGCCATTTACCTTGTTGGTGTTGTCGCCAGCATTGCTTTATATTGGCCTGTGTCTATCCGGTGTGGCTGGGGCCAAGTGGCTTTACCTGCTGCAGACCGTATTGGCGTTGCAAGTCATGGTTCTTCTTGAAACCCTCTATCGCCAGGCTGGCGACGATCGTTGGCACTATAAACCATTGGTCATCTATCTGGGTGCTACCAGTTTATTTGATTTTGTGATGTATGCTGACGCCACTATGGTCAACCAACTTGACCCGGTGTTTTGGGCCGCCAGAGGCTTTGTATATGCTTTGTTGCTGCCAGCGCTGATTATTGCCGTCAGGCGTATTAAACACTGGGGCATCGAAATCTTTATCTCCCGTGATGTCGTTCTACACAGTTCTTTGCTGCTGGTGGCAGGGGGCTATTTGTTTATCATGGCGATGGTGGGCTATGCCGTCCGTTATATTGGCGGTGATTGGAGTGGCGCGGTACAAGTAGCATTAGCATTCTTATCGTTAACTCTGCTGGTTACCTTACTGCTGTCCAACAGTTTTAGAACCCGGGTCAGGGTATTTATAACCAAGCACTTCTTTGCCAACCAGTACGACTATCGCGAAGAATGGCTGAAACTGTCTCAGGCATTAAACGCTTCTAACAAGAATCTGCAGCAGGTTTATGATGACGGTCTGCATAGTCTGATGAACGCCATAGATTATTCAGGTGGCATGTTACTCAAGTTGCAGGGCAAACGATTTGAGCAGGTCAGTGTGGTGGGCAGCTCGTCACTGAATGACGTAGAAAAGAGTGTCATCGAACAGTTAAGCGAGTTTATGCAAAATAAACGCTGGCTGGTGGATATTGAGGAACTGCGGGTAAAACCCTTTAATTATGAGGGGTTGAAGATAAATCACGCCACACTTAATCAATGCCACTTTCAACTGGTTCTGCCGATTTATCAGGATAGCCATTTATGGGGGCTGGCGCTTTTGTACGCCGATAAGGAGCAGCGAATTCGTCTTGACTGGGAACTGCGCGACTACCTGAATGCGGTGATTGCTCAGGTGGCCAACTATTTGTTTCATTACGAAGCCGCCAAGGAATTAGCCGAGAACGCCCAATTTGCTGCATTCAACCGTATGTCGGCTTTTGTACTGCATGACCTAAAAAATGTACTGGCACAAATCGATCTGATCCTGTGCAATGCCCAGCAGCATAAACATAACCCTGAATTTATCGAAGATACTTTTGAAACGCTGGAGCACACTAAAACACGTATGGAACGAATGCTCAGACAACTGACTGAGAAGAAAGAAGCCTTGCCCAGTAGCAATCGCACCCTTAACCTAGGCAAACTGGTTCAAAAAGTCGTGGAAGAGCGGTGCCAGAGTTTGTTGCCGATTCCATTGGTTGAGGTGCAGGACGACATAGAGCTGAGTATCGATGAAGAAAAGTTCAGCAATGTTTTGTATCACCTGATTAGTAATGCGCAACAGGCCACCGACGATGCTGGAGAGGTGCAGGTTAAAGTCAGTGCGGCGGACACAGAGCCAGGCGCATTTGTGGAAATTATTGATAACGGCTGTGGTATGACAGAAGACTTTATTGCCACCCGTTTATTCAAGCCCTTTGATACCACCAAAGGCAATGCTGGTATGGGCATCGGTGCCTATGACGCCAAAAACTACATAGAAAAAATCGGCGGGCGTATAGCGGTAGCCAGCCAAGTTGGGCAGGGGAGCAGATTTAGTTTATATCTGCCCGAGACTGCCGCCATTGAAGAATAGAGGAAGACAGTAAACATGGATACACTGCTGGTTGTTGATGATGATCTGGGGATCCAGAAGCAGCTAAAATGGAGCTTTAGTGATTACGATGTCATTTTTGCTGACGACAGACAGTCTGCCATTGCGCAGCTGCGTCGCTTTGAACCCAAGGTTGTCACCCTGGATCTTGGTTTACCACCTGATCCGGCGAATGCATCCGAGGGGTTAGAGGCCCTGGCCGAGATTCTTAATCTCGCGCCTCAGACCAAAGTAATAGTGGTTACCGGCAACAACGACAAAGAAAACGCCCTTAAGGCCATTCAACTTGGCGCCTATGATTTTTATCAGAAGCCCATCGACTCCGACACCATTCGCATTTTGGTCAGTCGCGCTATGACCTTGTTTGATCTGGAGCAGGAAAATCGCCAGCTTAGTCAGTCTCAGCCTGCCATGGGCAAGATTATTGGTAGCAGCGAATCTATCCAGCAGGCCAGCCGCCGGGCAGAGAAAATAGCTCAGACCGATATCAGTACTCTGTTGCTAGGGGAGAGTGGTACAGGCAAAGAAGTGTTTGCCCGTTCGATTCATGATCTGAGCGCCAGGCGCAATAAGCCCTTTGTGGCAATCAACTGCGCATCCATTCCGGAAAACCTGTTGGAAAGTGAATTGTTCGGCTATGAAAAAGGCGCATTCACCGGGGCTAACAAGACCACTCCAGGCAAAATAGAAACGGCTCAGGGCGGCACCCTGTTTCTGGATGAAATAGGCGACATGCCCATCGGTCTGCAGGCCAAAATGCTGCGCTTTTTGCAGGAGCGGGTAATTGAACGGGTTGGCGGCCGTCAGGAAATCCCGGTGGATATTCGGGTGGTGTGTGCCACCCACAGAGATCTTCAGGCCATGGTAGCAGAGCAAAGTTTCCGTGAAGATTTATTCTACCGGGTCAGTGAAATTACCATTCGCATTCCGCCGCTGCGTGATCGCGACAGTGACGTGGTACTGCTGGCACGTACTTTCCTGGCTGCCTATAAGGATGAGTATGGCTCCAAGGTCAAAGGCTTCAGCGAGTCGGCCATTGAGGCCATGATGAAGCATCGCTGGCCGGGCAATATCCGTGAGCTGCAGAATAAATTGAAGTCCGCGGTGATTTTGGCCGAAGGTAATTTGATTCAGGCGGATGATTTGGGGTTGTCACCGGATGCCGTAGGGGGCATGCAGAATCTGAATTTGCGTGAAGTCAGGGAAGAAGCCGAGAGTCGAGCTATACGGCAGGCCTGGCATCTGGCTGAGCAGAATATGTCCAGAACCGCTGAATTGCTGGGGATTACCCGCCCTACACTATACTCGCTGATCGACAAGTACCGCATGGACGATATTAAGCCCAGTAGCTGATTGTCACGCCAAAGATCCGGGTGTGTACCCGGTTCTTTGCAAAAATCTGCGACTGGTTTTATGCATTGGTCAGGAATAAAGTATTGTAATTCGTTTCTTTGTGTGGAATATAAAATCAGTTACCCTCTGTTAACAAAGCGCCCGAGATGGGGCCAATAAAAATATAGGTGTTCATTTGTCTGACTGGTTAACGATAATTCCCCCTCTGCTTGCCATTTTAGTGGTGTTCTGGCGCAAAGAAGTGATTCTGGCGCTGATTGTCTCGTTGTTCTGCTCCGAATTGCTGCTAATGGCCATGGCCGGGGACAATCTGGGCCAGGCAGGCCTGATGGGCCCCTTTCAAACCCTGGAGCGGGTCGTTTCGGTATTTGACTCTCCCGGCAACACCCGCATTCTGGTGTTTTCCCTGATGGTGGGTGCCTTGCTGGCTTATATGCGCTATTCCGGTGGTGTGACCGCGTTGGTGGAAAAGCTGATCAACAAAGGGGTGGCAAAAAGTCAGCGTCAGGTCGGTTTGCTGTCGTTCTTTACCGGCGTGGTGGTGTTTATTGAGTCCAATTTAAGCGTGCTGACCGCCGGGATCCTGTCCAGGGGCCTGTTCGACCGATTTAAGATGAGCCGGGCCAGGCTAGCCTATATTATCGACAGCACCAGTGCGCCAATCTGTATTTTGATCCTGCTAAATGGCTGGGGCGCATATGTGTTGGGTCTGTTGGGCAACTATCCCACCGAGCAAACCGCTGTTTCTATTCTGATCGGTACTATTCCCCTTAACTTCTATGCATTGTTCACCTTGGTGGTGGTGCTGTTCACGATTTTTACCGGCAAGGTCTTTGGCCCTATGCGGGAGTCAGAAAAGCGCCTTAACCAGAATCAGGCCCACAGTGAAATTGATTTTAAGGCTACCAAGGCGCGCTTTATGCTGGTCCCACTGCTGACTATGGTACTGGGCATGCTGGGTTTTATGTACTGGACCGGTGATGGCCAGATTACCCAGGGCGACGGTTCTAAATCTGTGCTTTATTCCACCACCCTGGCCTGTATGGTGGCCTATGCTTTGATGCTGGGGTCCGGGCGCTTTAAGCACAAGGAACTGGTGGACATAGGCTTTAAGGGCATGGGCGAGTTATTACCGCTGGTCAGTATCGTACTCTTATCGCTGGCCCTGGGTAGCAGCCTGAAGCAATTAGGAACCGGTGACTTTATTGCCGGCATTGTGGCTGAATCCCTGCCGCTGTTTGTGATCCCGGCACTATTGTTTTTGGCCGGTGCCTTAATTTCTTTTACCACCGGTACGTCCTGGGGCACTTTTGCTATTCTTATCCCCATTGGTATGCCCATGGTCCTGAATCTGGGCTTACCCCCCGAACTGGTGCTGGCGGCAATCCTGGGCGGTGGGGTGTTTGGCGATCACTGTTCGCCCATTTCTGATACCACCGCGGTGAGCAGCCTGGCTTCTGGCTGTGACCTGCTTGAACACGTGCGTACGCAAATCCCTTATGCCTTGTTTTGTGGTGTGTTGACGCTGGTTGCCTACCTGATGGCGGGCTTGTTCTGGATTGGACTATGAAGATATCCCTGATTCTGGCGGCAGCCTTATTGGCTTCCCCACTGGTTAATGCCCAGTCAATGCCGGACGATTTTGCTGATATGACGGTGCTGTTGCCGGGCGCTATCTATGATATTCGCTATCACGGCAGCAATAATTTTGTCGGTACGCCGGTAGAAGGCTACTTGGCCGCCAAATGTATTTTGCAGGGAAAAGCAGCAAAAGCATTGCTGAAGGTGGCAGAGGCGGCAGCAGCCGAGGGGCTGAAATTAAAAATCTTTGATTGCTACCGGCCTACCACGGCCGTGGCGCATTTTATGCGCTGGGCGCAGGATTTGTCTGATACCAGCACCAAAGCCGAATATTATCCGAACCTGGGCAAAGACAAACTGGTGGGTGAGTACATCGCCGAACGTTCCGGCCACAGCCGCGGTGCCACCATTGACCTGACGTTGGTTAAACAGGACGGGCAGGGTCAGTGGCAGGAACTGGATATGGGCTCGGCGTTTGATATGTTCGATACCCTGTCTAATACCGACCATCCAGACATCAGTGCAACGCAGCGGGCCAATCGCTACAAACTGAAGGAACTGATGGAGGCGCAGGGTTTTGCCAACTATGCCATGGAATGGTGGCATTATTCTTTAGTCCCACAGCCTTACCCTGACACTTACTTTGATTTTCCCATTGAATAACCGGCAAATTGTCGGTTATTCAATGGCCTACACCAGCATTTCTAACAGGCTGTTCAGGTAACGCCGACCCTGGTCGGTAACTTGCCAGCTTTGTGATGATTCAGCCAGTAATCCCATATCCACAGCCCGAGCCAGCTTGTCTGCCAGGCCGAATTGTGACAATGCCAGGCCGGTAAACCGGCCATAGTCTTGTTTGGGGCAGGGCTCAACCAGACGCAGGCGATTCATAAAGAACTCGAACGGCCGGTCTTCTTCGTCCACCAGATTCTGCTTATCCAGATAGGGGCGCGTGATATCCATATAGCCTTTAGGGTGTTTGATTTTTACCCTGCGCTGAATGCTACCTGTCCTGGTGTCGGTTATTTTGCCATGGGCACCACAACCAATCCCCAGGTAGTCACCAAAACGCCAGTAGTTCAGATTATGCTGGCATTGGTGGCCGGCCAGGCTGTAGCCGGAAATTTCATACTGTTGGTAGCCCGCTGCTTCAAGTAGCGCGTGACCTTGCTGCTGAATCTCCCAGAGAATGTCATCTTCCGGCAGCTGTGGGGGTTTTGAGGCAAACTGAGTGTTAGGCTCAATAGTCAGTTGATACCAGGACAGATGTGGGGGTTTTTGGGCAATGGCGGTTTGCAGGTCTGACAAGGCATCATCTAGGCCCTGGTCCGGCAAGCCGTGCATTAAATCCAGATTAAAACTGCGCAGCCCGGCCTGATGAGCAAAACCTGCGGCATTGCGGGCCTGTGCGCTGTCATGAATACGCCCCAGCGCTTGCAGTTTGTCGGCCTGAAAGCTCTGCACGCCGATGGAGATACGGTTCACACCGGCCTGGCGAAAGCCGATGAACTTTTCACTTTCCACCGTGCCGGGGTTGGCTTCCAGGGTGATTTCAGCAGCCGGCGCAAGGTTCACTCTGGCACGCACGCCATCCAGAATACGATGGATGCCATCAGGGCTGAACAGGCTGGGGGTGCCGCCGCCAAAAAAGATGCTGACGACCTGCCTGTCATCCACCAATAAGGCATCTGTGGCCAAGTCATCCAGCAGGTGGCTGATATATTCGGCTTCCGGCAGTTTCTGTTTTTGTCCGTGACTGTTGAAATCACAGTATGGACATTTCTGCACGCACCAGGGAATGTGGATATATAGCGAAAGGGGCGGCGCTTCGAGGCTAAAATCAGACAAGGGCGGCTTCCAGTTGAGGCAGCAACTGCTTCAGTGCCTGAGCTCGGTGACTGAGCTGGTTTTTTACCTCAGGGGCTAATTCAGCACTGGTACAAGCTTGCTGTGGCACCCAGAATACCGGGTCGTAACCAAAACCACCGCTACCAACTGGCGCCTGGGTAATACTGCCGTGCCACTGCCCCTGGCAGATAATGGGGGTTGGATCGTCGGCGTGGCGCAGCCAAACCAATACGCAGATAAAGCGGGCTGAGCGTTTTGCCATTGGCACGTCTTGCATGGCGCTAAGCAGCTTAGTCACATTGGCCTGGTCGTTGGCCCCAGCGCCAGCGTAGCGGGCAGAATAAATCCCTGGTGCACCGTCCAGCGCGTCCACGGCCAGACCTGAATCATCGGCAATGGCAGGCAACCCTGTGATACGCGCGGCGTGGCGGGCTTTAAGAATGGCATTCTCTACAAAACTCAGGCCGGTTTCTTCGGCATCGGCGACGCCAAACTCACTTTGTACGCGAATATCCACATTCAGTGGGGCCAGCATGTTGGCCAGTTCTTTTACCTTGCCCGGATTGCCCGTGGCCATAACCCATTGTTGTTGCATAGACTCAGATCAAAAGGCTGGAAATGGGTTAGTTTACCAGACTACAATCGTCGGCTGGAAACATATCCTCGTATGCAAGGGAATTCTTATGCATAAGCTTCTGCTGACTTTAGTCTTTTTTACTCTCTCTGCTGTTGCCCAGGACACCGCCAGGTTACTTAGCGAGGTGGTGGAAGCTATGCCCCTTGAACGTGAAACCCCGGTCTATCCAGAAAAGGAAGCCCGTATGCGCCGCGAAGGCTGGGCGGTGGTCAGTTTTGTGATTGAGCCCGACGGTACGGTCAGCAATGCCATAGTGGAGGACTCCTCTGGCTATGCCAGTTTTGAGCGTAGCGCCCTCAATGCGGTACAAAAGTGGACGTATCGGCCAGCCACCGAAAACGGTCAGCCGGTGCAGCAATGTGAAGCGAAAGTGCGCATGAATTTTCGTCTGCAGGGAAACGAACAGGGCGTTACTCGCAAATTTAAGCGCCGGGTTAATGAGGGATTTAAGCTAATCAATGCCGGTAAGCTGGAGGAAGCCAGGCAAGTGCTGGATGAAATTGAGGACACCCCCCAATGGAACCTGTATGAAGATGCCTGGTTCAATGTACTAAAAGCCGAATACTATGCTGCTAAGGGTAAGCCGAAACAACAACTTACCGCACTGACCCGAGCCTTGAGTGGCGACCTGCTGCCCGACACCTTACAGTTGACATCAGTTCAGCAAAAGTTGAGCCTGGAACTGCAATTGGGCAAAGCCTCTGATGCCCTGCAGAGTTTTACCCTTCTGCAGTCACTTGCAGGCAGCGAAGCGGCAGTGGAAAAATTTACGCCCTATATGCAAAAGCTTAAGGCCATGATCGCTGGTGACGAGCTGTTGGCCATAGAGGGTAACATTCACAGCGACAAGCCCTGGCATCATTTGCTGTCCCGCACCAAGTTCTCACTAGCTAATATACAGGGCCAGTTGGATAAACTGGATGTGCGTTGTCAATTGCGCCGCACTACATTCAGCATTGAATCTGACACGGTATGGCATGTGCCATCGCGCTGGGGGCAATGCCATCTTTATGTTTATGGCGAACAAGATGCCAGCTTTACCCTGGTTGAATTACCGGATGAAATCCCGGCTGAAATGCAGGAATATCTGTCTGACGACTAATACTGCATCGGAGCTGTCGTGATCCCGCTGGTTTTTCACCCAATTTATAGTCAACTGGCGTTACCCTACAGGCATCGTTTCCCCATTCAAAAATACCAGGCGATTCGCGATGCCCTGCAACAGCAAGGTGTGCCGGATAGTTGGTTTTTTCAGCCTGAAGCTCTCGACCCTCGACAGCTTACCCACGTTTTTGATGCAGACTATTTGCAGCAGCTTTGCAGCGGCAGCCTGGATGTAAAGGCTATGCGTCGTATCGGTTTCCCCTGGTCACAGCAGCTTATTCGCCGCACCCTGACGGCAGCGGGCGGCACCGTGCTGACGGCGCAATTGGCCCTGCAATATGGCAAGGCGATTAATCTTACCGGGGGTTACCACCATGCCTTTGCCGATTTTGGCTCGGGTTTTTGTATGCTCAATGATTTGTATCTGGCAGCACTGGCGATGCTTCGCGCCCCTGGCATTGACAGGGTGCTGGTGTTTGATTGTGATGTGCACCAGGGGGATGGCACCGCTAAGCTGGCCCAGGGCGATAACCGTATTGTTACGGTGTCATTGCATGGCGAGAAAAACTTCCCGCACCGTAAGCAGATATCAGATATGGACTTTCCTTTACCAAAAGGTACTGAAGATCAGGCCTATCTGGACACCCTGGATACCGCGCTGACCTTGGCAATTAATCTGTACCGGCCCGATGCGGTGATTTACGATGCCGGGGTGGATGTGCATATCGATGATGATCTGGGACATCTGCACCTTAGTACGCAAGGGGTCTACCAGCGAGACAAACTGGTGTTTGATACCTGCGCTGAAAAAAGCCTGCCCATCGCTGCGGTGATTGGTGGTGGGTATCAGCGTGATATTGCTGCCCTCACACAGGTGCATTTGCAGCTATTCAATGCGGCGGGAGTAGGCAGCCCGTCAGACAGGCTGCCATAACCGCATTTTAGTCGCAGAACCTATTGCCTTCGGTGTCCATTTCACAGGGGATCCATACCGCTTCCTCGCGACATGAACCTTCCACCTGACGCCGCTGTGTGGTGATGTCATAGTCATGACTTTGACTGGTCAAGGGTAATTGCCCTTCAAAGGTGACAAATTCCCAGCGGCCTTCGTTGTCATTCCAGATTTTACTGCGCCTGGTAACATAATGGCTGGCCGGACAGCTTGTATGGCCGTCTAAGCGACTTTGCGCCGTGGCCTGCATAGCCTGTCTGGGGCGATTGTTGGAGTAAATTTGCCCTGCGTAAGCACAATGCGTAACAGGGTGCTGAATCTCAACGGTTTCATAGTCGCACACCGTGCGAAAATCCCAGTATCCGGAAGCACTGGCTCCGAGGCTGAATAATCCGGCACTCAGGGCGCAAAGATAACGATATTTCATTTTGATCATCCTTTTCTAATGTATTGAATATCTGGCATCTCCATATAGACAGCCCCTCACTTTCTGAAGATGCCCAATGGCAGGCGAGGGAATACTATTACTGTCCGCTTTTTACTCTGCGGTAACTGAGGCTGAGGCTCTATCATCAACTGCGCGTATTCTGCCTGCAGAAGTGCAACGATTAGATGGCTGTTGTATGGAAGTGCAAGGGAATTGGCGCTAGTTGCTGGCTGAGTAATCTCGCTTTGGCACAGACTGCGCATTTTATATCTTGGGGCCCGCACCTTGCTTGCCAGCCCTTTGCCTAGGCGCCAGCGCCTGCCATAGTGGCCATTCCCGCAACAGAAGGAATGTTCCGCAATGAACAAGTTTGTCTCTTATGGCCTGCGTGCCACGTTGTTAAGTTCGGCCTTGTTTTCACCCTTACTGACGCTACCTGTGGCTGCAGCGCCGCTAAGCCAGGCCAAAGCCGTATTTGTCGGTCATAGTCTGATCAACTATGACATGCCACATATGCTCAGGCAGATGGCGCGCAGTCAGGGCCTTAGCCTGGAAAACGCCGTGCAGGTGAATAACGGCACGCCGCTGAAAATCAATTGGGAAACCTGCCATCAGGCCGATTTTGAAGGGCCCTGGCCACCGCAATACTTTGCCTGCGATGAAATTGAAAACGCCGCAAGCCAGCCTTTCGATGTGTTGATTGCCACCGACGCGAATAACTCCATCAACAGTAACCACGTATGGAATCAAACCCAGGTGTATCTGGAGCAGTTTACCGAGCTGCTGTTAAGTCATAATGTGCAGGCCAGAAGCTTTTTGTTTACCAGTTGGGAAGAGCTGCACTACCACAACGGCGATTGGCTGGATGCCATTGATGCGGAACTGGCCGAGTACGAGCAGATTGCCACCGAAGCAGAGGCCCTGTCGGCCCAGCGCGGGCGACATGCCGAGATTCAGGTGATCCCGGTGAATCTGGCCCTTAAACGACTGATTATGGATATAGAGCAGGGACGAGTGCCGGGACTAACAAGCCGCACCGACCTGTTTGTTGATCAGGTCCATATGAATGGCATAGGGAATTACTATGTGGCCTCGGTTGTGTACTCGGCAGTGTTTGGCCAGTCGCCCGAGGGAGCCAGTGCCCGCATGGATGGGCATTGGGGCGATGTTTTGGTGGATTTACCGGCTGCACAGGCTCAGGCCCTGCAATCACTGGCCTGGCAGGTGGTGTCTGATTATCTGCAACTGGGCAGCGATCAACCAGCTATCACCAACATGCACGCCAGCGCCAATGCGCAAACCTGGGGAATCGACCTGACCTGGACACCGCCTGCCGTACCCTTGCAATATTATAAGCTGGTGCTTAACGGTGAAGTGATCACCGCCTTACCTGGTGATGCCCAGAGCTATGAACTGGCATGGCTTGAGCAGCGAACCGAACATCAGATTCGTCTGCAAGCCTACGACTTTTCCCACCAGTTGGTGGCTGAGGCCCAAATCAGCAGTTATGCCGGTGATTATCAGGCACCTACACAACCGCAGGGGCTTAGCGTCAGCCGTTCGGGGGAATATGGCCTGAGTTTGAGTTGGCAGCCTGCCAGTGATGATAACGCCGTGGCGCTGTATAAGATTTATCGCAATGGCCAGGCCTACACGCATGTTGCTGCACCTGGGTTTGTTGATCACTGGCCACCGGCCGGGGTGAACCAGTACCAGATCCAGGCGGTGGATCAGCATGACAACCAGTCTGCGCTGAGTGATGTGGTCAGTGCCCCCGAGATGGTATACCCCTAAAGAAAAACAGCGGCTTTAAGGGCCGCTGTTTTCTCATTTTTTGGTGGTTTTCTTTTTGCCTGCTTTTTTATTAGCGGCTTTTTTCTTCTTGGCCGGTAGGCTGGGGGCCTTATGTTTGGGTTTTAAGCCTTCAATCACCCGGCGTTTCAGTACTTCACCGGTGTAACGCTCTACCTTGGGTACCATGGCAATATCATGGGCTTCCACCAGAGAAATGGCGGTGCCTTTTTTGCCGGCGCGACCAGTACGACCAATGCGGTGCAAATACACATCGGCGGTACGTGGCATATCGTAGTTAATTACATGGCTGACATCCGGCACATCAATGCCGCGGGCGGCCACATCGGTGGCGATCAGCAGTTTAACTTCGCCAGCCTTAAAGCGGGCAATGGCCAGATTACGTTTGTCCTGTGGCATTTCGCCTTGCAGGTAACAGTTGGCAATGCCTTCTGAATCCAGCTTGCCGCGCAGTTCCATTAAACGGTCGCGGGTTTTAACAAACACAATGGCGGTTTGTACCTGATTCTTCAGAATATGGCTGAGCAAGGCGTATTTATGGGCGGCGTCGTCGCACAGGTGGATCCATTGCAGGATCTTGCCCTGTTCGCTGCGGGTGGCGCTGGCCTGTACTTCCACCGGGTCATTCAGAATATCGCGGGCAAAGCGGGCCACACCGCCGCCTTCCAACGTCGCGGAAAACAGGTAAGTTTGCTTGCGCCAGCGTGCCTCGGCGGCAATCTGGTTGACAATGCCGCCAAAGCCCATATCCAGCATACGGTCGGCCTCATCAAGAATAAAAATCTCGATTTCCCGGCAGTCAAAGCTTTCTTTTTCAATATGTTCAAACAAACGGCCAGGGGTGGCGACCAGAATATCCAGATTCTGTTCCAGTAAATCTTTGTCGGTGCCATAGTTGATGCCACCGGTGATCACACCGCAATTAAAGCGGGTAAACTGGCTGAGGGCTTTGGCCTGCTCATAGACCTGCAGGGCCAGCTCGCGGGTGGGGGTTAGGATCAGTACCCGGCAGGCACCGGGATCGCGGCGCGGATTGTCCAGTAAAAACTGCAGAGCGGGCAGTAAGAAGGCCGCTGTTTTACCTGTGCCGGTGGGGGCCGAGGCCAGAATGTCCTTCATGTCCATGGCGGCCGGAATGACTTGTTGCTGGATGCCGGTGGGCTTCTTAAAACCCATTTCTTTACAGGCACTTACCAGCGCATCATCTAAATCCAACTCATCAAACATTATCCGCCCCTTATGGCCACCATCAAACAGGCCGGGATTATAAGTGAGTTTTGCTAAGGCTGCCCAAAATAATTGATCTGGGTCGTGCCCAGTAAACCCGTATTTGGCATCCAGGGTTGTTGGGCTAAAGCCCAACCCACAGTGGATCCGAATGCATCGCGACAGCAAAACTCAAGCTAAGCGCTGTGGGTCGGACTTCAGTCCGACGGGGCTAAGTAGTCAGTCGTCAGATAGCAGAAATCAATTGACAGAGCTCAGGGGCGAGTCACACAGCCATCAGCCAACAGCCAACAGCCAACAGCGATCTCACTATCCAAACAGCATAGCCAGTGCACACAGGATCAGCATCAGGCATACCCACTGCTTAAACTGGCGCTCGTCCACCTTATGGTGCAGCTTATTGCCAATATAAATGGCCAGATACAATACCGGCACATATGCCAGTATGGTCAGCGCCACCGGTTGGATCTTGCCCTGCATCAGCATCACCACACTGTACAGGCTGTTCAGACAGAACCACACATACAGCAGCAAGGTGCGAAACTGGCCCTTGTCGAGCTGGCGACTGCTGATGGCATATACCAGCAGCGGCCCGCCGGAACCATACAGCCCCTGGCAAACCCCGGCTAATAAGGTCCAGCTTTGCTGCCACCAGGCGGGGCGCGGGGTAACCGGTAACTGGTGATATAGCTTGTACCATTCGCGGGCAGCAAACCACAGCACCAGCAGGGCAAAGCCGCGTTTCAGCCATACCCCGGGTAATTGTGCCAGCAGCACAATACCCAGCCCCAGCCCCAGGATCATCATTGGCAGAATGCTTTTTAGCAACAAGGCAGCATTCAATTCACGGCGCAGCTTCCAGGCCATGGCGCCGGTGGCAAAAATATTTAGCGGTACCAGTACCGGCAACAGCTCGGGAATAGCAAACATTAAGCTGCCAATCGACACCGCAATCACCATGCTGCCAAAACCAATCATGGCCTGTACGGTAAAGCCCAGCCAGATAGCCAGCCCCAACCACAGATAATCCGGGTTCATGACAAAGCCTGTTTCAGGTTGTCTTTATAGCGGCGCGACAGGTTTAGTTTATGCCCGGACTTCAGTTGAATTTCGCCATCGCCGCTGCTTTGGTAACTGATATTGTCAATGGCCTGGTGATTGACCGCATAGCTGCGGTGAATTCGGCTGAAGCCTTTGCTTTGCAAACGTTCGCTCAGCTCATTTAAGGTACTGCGCAACGGATAGATGCGCCCCTGGCTATACAAATTCACGTAATTGCCCGCCGACTCCAGATAGTCAATATCTGCCACCCTGACCAGAAATTCCCTGTCCAGTTTGCGCACCAGAAAATGCTCGGGGACCTGAGTGGGGCTGTCTTCCCGCTCGTCCACCGGCCGCGCTTCGCCTTTCAGGCGGCTGTAAACAAAGTGATAGAGTTGATAGATCAGAAACCAGAACAGATAGCCCCAGGCGTCCTTACGGTATTCATAGCAAAATTCCCGCAGCCAGGGGCCAAAATCATAGTTGCCACCGGCCAAATGGTAGATTAGCTCGCGAAGCCCCATCATCAGCCCCACATGCAAAATGGCAAATATCAGGGTGGCAACCAGATGCAGCAGCAACTGGCGACCGGGCGCGCTGAGTCGCACCGGCATACGGGCAAACCAGGCAAATAACAGGGGTGCCAGCAGCAAAAAGGCCAGGGCGCTGGTGTATTCCCAGGCGAATGGCTCCCACAGGGCAAAATCCGGGCTGCCGTCGCGGTTGGTTTCCATCCAGTCTGAGGTGGCATTAATGCTGTTATTGACAAACAAATAGGCCGTTAACGCTATGGCCACATAACGCCGGGGATGGCGGTCAAACCGTGCAAACCAGCTCACTGAAAGTACTCCCTAATTTCATCCCAGTATTCCACCGCTTGTCCCCAGGCCCATTCAATTCAACCTTTGTCGGTATTGGGCAAGGACGGGGCAGGGCCATGATAAGTGCCTGACTTTACCTTAAGGACGGCATATGACTCAAACAACAAAACCACGTCGCTATGATATTGACTGGTTGCGCACCCTGGCCTTTGGCCTGCTGATTGTTTATCACCTTGGTATGTATTACGTGGCAGATTGGGGCTGGCATATTAAAAGCCCGTTTCAAGCCGAATTTGTCTGGTTACAGGACCTGATGATCCTGACCAATCCCTGGCGCATGTCGTTACTGTTTTTTATCAGCGGTATTGCCCTGGCGCTGGTGGCAGATCGTTACCCGCCGGGGCAACTGCTCAGGCTGCGCAGTGCCAGATTGCTGATCCCGCTGTTATTTGGCATGTTTGTGGTTGTGGCTCCGCAGCCCTATTTCGAGGCGCTGGATCAGAACCTGATCCAGCCTGGCTTCTGGGCCTTCTGGCTGGATTATATTAACCCCTGGACGAGCTTGCTGGTGGAACACCACAGTGCCATTGGCTTGCTGACCTGGAACCACCTGTGGTTTTTGCCTTACCTATGGTTGTACAGCCTGCTGGTGATTGGCCTGCTGCCGCTGCTAAACCACATGGGGCAAAGTGACTGGTTACGTCGCCTGAATGGCCGCTGGGCCTTGCTGGCAGTAATAAGCATACAGTTGTGCGCCTGGTATTTTCTGAAAAAGGCGTATCCCAGCAGCCATGATGTCGTGACCGACTGGTACAACCATGCCAAGTATCTGCTGGTGTTTATCGGCGGCTACCTGTTTGCCCGCCAGGGCAACTGGTGGCAGCAGGTGATTGCCTGGCGCCATGTATTTCTGGGTATGGCGGTAGCTGGTTATGGGTTTCTGGTGCTGGACAGACATGGCGCATTTTCGGCCCTGGCCGCGTTGTTTGACACCAACCTGGCAGTGAAACTGCTGTACGGTGTTATCGGCGCAACCGAATACTGGGCCTGGATCCTGGCGGTGGTGGGGCTGGCCGGACATTATCTGAACCGCCCCAGCAGACTGCTGCGCTACACCGACAAAGCGATTTTACCCTGGTATATGCTGCATCAAACCCTGATTATTGTGGCGGCCGCCAATCTGAAGTCCTGGCAACTTTGCCCTGGTATCGAGGCGCTGCTGATATTACTGCTAACCTGTTCAGGCTGTTATATTGGCTATGAAATCATCCGCCGCGTGGCCCTGCTGCGCTGGCTATGTGGGTTAACATCCCGCCCTGCCAGCGCGAAAACGGCACTTGCCCCACAGGCGCCTTTAGCTTAAAAGAGGGGCTGGCAAGTCACATATTCTGGCAGTATGACAGATTCAGATAGCATTCAATTTAAACAGTTGGCCCTGCAACGTCAGGGCCTGACCGGCAGCCACGGCTGGCAGGGCGAACAGGGTACCCTGCAGGCCATTGAGCAACTGGGCTATGTACAGATCGACTCCATTAATGTGGTGGAGCGCGCGCACCATCACTGCCTGTGGAGCCGAGTGCAAGATTACCAGCCAGCTATGCTGGACACATTGCTGAGTAAGCGCCAGATCTTTGAATACTGGTCCCACGCGGCGGCGTTTTTACCGATGCAGGACTTTCGCTTTGGCCTGTGGCGCATGCGCCGCATCGCTGAAGGCGAAATGCATTGGTTCACAAAAGATCCAAAACTGGCTAATGAGGTAATGGCGCGAATTCGCGCTGAAGGGCCGCTCAGTGCCGCCGATTTCGAACATAGCGGCAACTCAAGCGGCTGGTGGAACTGGAAGCCGGCTAAAAAAGCCCTGGAGCAGTTGTTTATGGAAGGCGAGCTGATGGTCAGCGAGCGGCGCAACTTCCAGAAGGTTTATGATTTGACCGAACGGGTGCTACCGGCCAACGTCGATACCCGCTTGCCCAGCGATGAAGAGTTTGCCCGCTATCTGATTAACTGTTATCTGCACGCCCATGGTATTGGTACTGCCAAACAAATGGGTTATTTGCGCAAAGGCGCGGTGCAGAAAACCCTGCAACAATGCCTGAAGCAGATGCTCGAAGCTAGTGAGCTGCACAGTGTTAAGCTACATGGCCACACCTATTATATGCACCGTGCCGAGCGGGATAAGGCGCTGGCCGCGCCCGCTGCACAGTTGCATTTGCTGTCGCCGTTTGACAATAGCGTGATCCAGCGCGAAAGGTTGAAAACGCTGTTTGGTTTTGACTACCAGATTGAATGCTATGTTCCCAAACACAAACGCCAGCACGGCTACTTTTGTTTGCCGATATTATGGAATCAGCAATTTGTCGGGCGTATGGATGTAAAAGCCGAGCGCAAAGCGGCTGTATTGCAGGTGCTGCAGTTGAATCTGGAAGCGGACTTTGTGGTGGAAGAGGCCTTTATTCAGGCCCTGCGTACCAAGCTCAAAGACTATGCCCAGTTTAACGGCTGTAAAAAATATCAGGTGAAGGCGATAAACCGCCGCGGCCTATTGCGACCACTCAATAAAGCTTAAGATACGAGATGAATTTCACCACAGAGACACAGAGAACACGGAGAAGAGCAGGAGATCTAGAAGTGTATATTATTGATAACTAAGCATTCTCTGCGCCTCAGCGGTGCATAGATATTTTCGGATGATTTAGCCAGATATCCATTTTTACCGCAGAGCCGCGGAGGAAAGCAAGAGATTTTTGGGGTTATGCTTTTGAAAACTCAGTGTTCTCTGTGCCTCTGTGGTTATTTATGCTTTTCTTTACCCCACCATCCGGTGTGGCGATATAGCCATCGGCACTGGTGGCAATAAATACTGAACATTGCATGAGTACATCCTGTTTGGGTTTTTGTCCGGGGAGTATCCACGGGGGGAGGGGCCTTGGCAAGGCTGGAAGTGCTTAACCTCCTGGTTGAAAAAAGGAAATTTGATTCTTAAGGCGAGAATTGTCCGCTCTTGGCAGCGTTTAAAAGCGCATCCCAATCCTCCGGGGGATTGCCGGACTTAAGCATCTTGGCAAACACCTTGTAAGCATCTGTTTTGCTGTCGTAAGCCCGCTTATTGCCATCATCATTGACCCAAGCGTAAACAATAATTTTGGACTCGAGGTGGTATCGAAAAAACAGCCGGTATTGCTGAAAGAACTTAGCGCGAAACCAGTGTTTATTGTTGTCGCCTAAAGTCTTCCCTTGGCGATAATCCGCTAGTGTCGGGTCTTGAGGAATAACCTCATAAGCCAGTTTATAAATGGCCGCTAAGCGTTTGCTGTCATTTTTCTTGGTGTAGCCGTGTGGATCTTTTGCCTTTAACGCTGCGACTTTGGCTTTCAGCATTTGATACTGCTCAGCAAAAAGAGGATGGATAAATAGCATCCAGCCGTTCACTACCATCGGCACGTTATCAGGCAAGTTTACTCATCCTTATCAGACAGTGGCGCATCCAAATCAATATCGACGTCGGCAACCAGCGATGCCACGCTGTGACGCATACTGGTCGTCAGTGGCTGTAGCTTTTCGGGATGCTTCTGCATATCAACCGCCAAGAAAGATAAAAACTGGTCAAGGACAGGATCTGCTTCATCTGCTTCAAAACGCTTCATCAGCACGCTGCCATCAGATTGGATGACGTATTTAATCTTATCTTTCTTACCCAACTGCAAGGCCTGACGAACAGCGCTTGGCACTGTGGTCTGAAAACGGTCAGTCAATGTTGATTCTGCTTCTAATGCCCTATGCGCATGCACAATGGTCTCCACAACTTTACTTAGAGAATGGTGATATTTTATGTATGGAATACAGGTAATGCAAATGCATTACCTGTTGTGGAGAGCTAAAAAGATACTCTGATTGCACCATGCTGAAGGATGTATTGCGAAAGGTCGTCATAGTTCCAGATGTGTCTTTTACTCAATTTGCTCCCAGCAAATTGCCCCCCCTTTTAGCAGCGCCCTGAACTGACCGGGAATTTTAAGGGGGGTGAAAGCGGCTCGGGCCGCTGGGAATAGTTATACTTGGTTTGGTTTTCGTTAGTATTTGAACATTAAAGATAATTTCAATTAAGGTGGGAGGACTGGTAACGCCGTGACACTTTAACCCAAAGCGAGTTTGGTCATAAAACAATAACAACCGGGCTTATTTGATGTCTTGCACCTTAACACCTTCTTTGTATCAGGAACCGCATTTGTGGCTTATTGAACTGCTGGCCTGGTGGCAGGGCAGAGTCAATGCCACTGACTTGTCGCGGCATTTCACCATTAGCCGCACCCAAGCCAACAAATATATGCAGCGCTATCGCGCGCTGTTTCCGCACAATCTTGATTATTGTAAAACCAGTAAAGGCTTTGTGCCCCAGTCAAACTTCAGCCTGCGCTGTATCAGCGGTGATGCCAGCGAATACCTGGACTGGCTCGATCAACAGGGTCTGACTGTCTTCAATACCTCGGGACGCAATAGCCAGCAGTCAGACCAGCAACCCATCACGCATACCAGCCTGACACTACCCAAACGCCAGGTATCGCCACTGATTATGCGCGCATTGGTTAGTGCCATTCGCACCCGGCAGCGGCTGGAGATTGGCTATGTATCACTAAGCACGCCAGACGATCAGGGCCGGGTCATTCAGCCGCATACCTTTGTTAAAACCGGCCTGCGCTGGCATTTGCGTGCGTATGACGAAGGGCATAAGGCATTCCGTGATTTTGTACTCAGCCGTTTTCGTGGTGAACCAGTGCTGTCAGGTCCAGCCACGCATGCACAGTGCCAGGACAGCAGCTGGAATACCCAGGTGGAGCTGATCTTTGAACCCGATCCCAGACTGAGTCATGCTCAACGGCAAGTGATCGAGCACGACTATCAGATGCAAAACCGCCAGTTGCGGCTAATCACCCGAGCCGCTTTGGCCCAGTACCTGTTACAGGAAATGCAGGTCAGCACCAAGGTGCTGGCTGGTAGCGGCGCTGCGCAGCAACTGATTCTGGTGAATATCGACGACATTAAGCCCTGGCTGTTTGATAGCTGATTCTGGCGGGATTTATGTTCTTGGATGGACGTTAAACCGACGTTGTTGGGGCATGCGTCAAAGCCAGCCCAACATTGGTAACAACTTAACCACAAAGGCACAGAGAACACAGAGAGAGCGCGTCAGGAATTAGAGATCTAAGCCAAACCTGTAAACAAAGTTGCCTGGTTTTATTTCAGGGATTGTTGGTTTTGCAGCAACTGCTAGATTGGAATTTCATACAGAAAGAATCAATGCAGAAAGTGATGATAAAGACTCGACATGACAATAAGTCCCGACGCCTCAGAAAAAAGCTGTACCTGGGGGAGTTCACCGTATTGGGCATGGATTTGGATTGTAGTCTGGCAGGGGAGGACGAGGATGTTTGGGTTGATGCCTTCTTAGATTGGTTGGAAAGTCAGCACCTCTGCTTTGGCGGCGGTGTCGGCGCCGGACAAGTTAGTGGATATATCTGCGCTAAAGGACGTTACGACAGTGTCACTCAAGCTCAGTGGCAATTGCTACATGACTGGCTAAGCGCACAAAGGCACATAAAGAACGTTGTACTCTCGTCTTTAAACAACGCTTGGTATGCCGACCAAAAATGACGGAGTTAGCTGGTGAGTATTGAGCATAACAATCAGTTTTTACATCAAGTTAAGCCAAACCAATGCCCAAGCTGCGGTGCCAAGACGATCGCCGATTATGTGTATGGCCTGGCGGACGATCAGAAAACACAGAAAGCACACCAAGAAGGAAGAATCGTGCTGGGCGGCTGCGATATGGGCCATATCTGCGCCGGTGAACCCTACCGGGCCTGGCGGTGTATGGGGTGTGGGGGGGATTTTTACAGTCACGTTCTTATGAACTGGCTTTAAGGACAAAAATTATGATAAGGCTTTCTATACAAAAGCAAACAACCATGAAGGTTGTTGGGTATGAGGATTGCCCTGCAAAAACTTTTGTTGATGATAACGGTAATGTGACCCTTGGAAGGACAGTGTTAAATCATTGCCAGATAGTAGGTGCCGTTGCACGAGAGCTGATCATACGGATGGGGAACAAGCATCACCAATCACTCTTTCCTGAGGGGGCTGCATTCGTTGCCGCCAGCCACGATATAGGTAAGGTCAGTCCGACTTTTTATAACAAAATCATGCGGGCCTGTGGGCAAGACCTGATTAAGGGGGCTAATCCAGATTTAGAAAAGGAATGGGGTGGGCATGCTGGGGTAAGCCAGTTGGTTGCCAAGTATCTTGGAACTCCTGAGCAAGTGCCTGAAATTCTAGGGCAGCACCACGGATTTTCACCTGGAGTATCAGGATTGCGCGCAACCGATGAAAATTTTGGCGGCATGGAGTGGCAGACTGAGAGAGAAAAGCTGGTCAATGCGTTGCAGAAAACCTTAGGAGAATGCTGGCCGCTAGTGGAATCTGTTGCCCAATCGCGTGTATTAGCAGGGTTGACGTCAGTAGCAGACTGGATTGGTTCTGGGCAGTTCTTTGAAGATCCAAGACTGCCCTGGCAAGACAAAATTCAGCAGGCGGTAGATGACGCGGGGTTTATCCCCCCAACCTACAGGAAGGGGATGAATTTCAAAGCGGTTTTTGGCTTTGAACCACGAATCGCCCAAACGCTGTTTATTGAACAGGTTTCTGCTCCCGGTGTGTATGTGCTGGAAGCGCCGATGGGGTTGGGAAAAACCGAAGCAGCTCTTTATGCCGCATACCAAATGCTGCAAAGCGGACAAGCCAGTGGCATCTATTTCGCGCTTCCCACACAACTGACATCCAACAAAATGTACGAACGTTTTCAGCACTTTCTGGGTAAGGTGTTGGGGGATGATTGTACCCATCGTTCATTGCTATTACATACCGATGCCTGGCTTCTGAAAACAGAAATGGGTGAAGAGGGACGCCCCGGCGGAGCCTGGTTTAATCACAGCAAGCGTGGTCTTTTGGCTCCTTTTGCGGTGGGAACTATTGATCAGGCACTGATGGCGGTTATGAATGTTAAGCATGGCTTTGTGCGGGCTTTTGGTTTAGCCGGTAAGGTTATTATCCTTGATGAAGTACACACCTATGATGCCTACACGGGAACATTGCTGGATGCGCTGGTTAAATTGCTGCGTGAACTCCAATGCACCGTCATTATTCTCAGTGCCACGCTTAATCAGGAACGTCGCCAACAACTGCTGGGGCGGCCTACAGAGGCGATGGACTACCCATTGATCATCGCCAGCCCAAATACCCGTAAGACGGTGCAGGAAATCAGTTTACCAATGCATGAGAAAAGACAGGTGCAGGTTTCGTTGCATACCGATGAGCGTACGGTGCTTGAACAAGCCTTATTGCGAGCGGAGCAGGGACAGCAGGTGTTATGGATTGAAAACACCGTCAAGGAGGCACAGCTGCGCTATCTGGATCTGGCTGCGCGGGCGGCAGAGCTTGGCATTGGCTGCGGCTTGCTGCATTCGCGTTTTACCGTAGATGATCGTCAGTGTATCGAAGACTATTGGGTGAATCTGTATGGCAAGGGGGGCTGGGAGCAACGTCGGTTACAGGGTCGGATTTTGGTAGGCACCCAGGTACTGGAACAGTCGTTGGATATTGATGCAGATTTTATGGTGTCCCGTTTTGCCCCCACTGACATGCTGTTGCAGCGCCTCGGGCGCTTGTGGCGTCATGCTGAGACACCCCGCTGCAAACACGCCAGGCCCGAAGTCTGGTTGTTGGTTCCCGAACTGGAAGAGGCCATCGAAGTTCCGCAAAAGACTTTTGGACCCAGTGCGTTTGTCTACAGCCCCTATGTGCTGTGCCGCAGTTTGGAAGTTTGGCAAAGCCACAAAACTATCAATCTGCCAGATGATATTCGCCATGTAATTGAATGTACCTATGCCAGCCGGGTTGAACAGGGACAGATGGAGCGCTGGCGGTATGAGCTGGAGCATGGCAGTCGTCTGGGCAATCAACAGCGTAAAGGGCGTATCGCGTTACAACAATTAGCCAAAGTAGGGTTGTCCCAAGGGGGAAAAACCCTACCGGAAAGTAAGGCACAAACCCGTTTCAGCGAAACAGACAGCTATGAAGTCCTCATGCTGCGCGACATTTCTCAGAACAATAGTAACGCTACGCTGACTCTGCTCAGTGGTGAACAGGTGGAGTTGCCTTTGCGACGAAACAAACTGAGCAAGGCAGCTTGGCGGCAGCGTACTGCTTTGTTAATGCGCCAAATTGTTAATGTACCAGCCGGAGATATGCCCGCAGCGGTATCCAACGATACTCTCAAACGCTTTGGATTGCAGAACTGCTTCTTTTTGGGGCGTGACGATTGGCCTGAGGATGAAAGTGTGTTGCGGGTAGCGCTGGTCGATGAAACTGGCAACCTGCGTGGTATCGGCAATGCAGCAATACACCACAAATACAAACTGGAATATCGCGATGACCTGGGTTATCGGGTGATTAAATATCAGGAACTATAGCCATGGAAAACCGTTTTAATTTGATTGATGAGCCGTGGATACCCGTTGCCGATTATGGGCGGGTCAGCCTGCGACAGATCTTTACCCACAATGAATACCGAAGTTTTGGGGGGAATCCAGTACAAAAAATCGCCGTTCTCAAACTCCTATTGGGTATTGCTCAGGCGGCGGTTACGCCCGCGGATGAAGCCGAGTGGCAAGCGCTGGGGGCTGAGGGGCTGGCAGAGCGTTGTTTGGCCTATTTGGAACAATGGCATGATCGGTTTTATTTGTATGGTGAAAAACCATTCTTACAGATGCCTTTAGTAGAAAAGTTGATAGAAGAAAGGATGGGGAAAAAGCTAGCGTCAGCCAAGTCTGGCGCTAAAAAGAAAGAAGCTGAATTAGCTGGGGAGCCAAAGAGTTTTGGGGCCGGATTCTACCCCGACATGCCAAGTTCAAACAATACCATGCTTTCACAAACGCTTTTTGATCAAAAGCTTTGTGACGCGGATAAGGCCCTGTTTGTTGTTTCGCTAATGAATTTCGCATTTGGCGGAAAGCGCGTTGAAGCTGATATGAAATCGCTTGGCGGCAAAGAAATAGGAAACCGCTATAGCGCGCCTGCAGGTCCGAGTTTAGGGGGGCGGACGGGATATTTACATTCGTTTGTTTTTACGGGAACGCTTTTATCAGACCTCTGGATTAATTTAATCACCCAAGAAGATTTAGAAAAAACCATGATGTGGGCTGATGGGGTGGGGATTCCCTTGTGGGAAAACATGCCGGTCTCAGAAAGTTGCGACTTGGTAAATGAATATAAAAATACCTACATGGCGACATTAGTATCTATGAGCCGTTTTTCACTTCTTCGTGATCACGGTATTTTTTATCTGGACGGAATTAATTATCCCAGCGTAAAAGATGGCTGGTTTGAGCCTAGTTTGATGCTTGATCGTTCAGGGCAAGATATAAAGCCAAAATATGTGAATCCTGAAAAAAGGCCTTGGCGTGAGCTAGAGAGTCTGTTGTCTTTAGCATTTGAAAGTAAGAGCAATGGCTACGAATGTATGTTTTTACGAATTGGTCTTGAACGAGCGAGGGATAGATTCGAGTGGTTATCCATTTGGTCTGGTGGCTTGAAAGTTAGTCCTAACTCAGGGGATCAATCAGTTAAACAGGAGGATGATTTTATAGAGTCACAAACGTGGATGCATGAATCAATCCTTGGGGCGGTAGAGTTTAGTCAGTTGAAACTTGAAATGAATTGTTTGGATGAGAGGGCAAGTTGCTTGTGGGGAAGTGCAGTGAATTATTTTAAGTCGTTCAAAGCAGATAATGGGAAGAAAATCAATAATACCCATGCAGGAAAAATGGCAAAGCAAGCTCAAAACCTTTTCTGGCAACTCTGCGAGCGGGATTTTCAGGTGCTAGTCAATAACTGCAATCAGAGCGAATCGGATGCTATTGAACGCCAGAAGCTGCGTAAACGTTTTGCTGGCTATGTAAATCAGGCCTACGACAAATTCTGCCCCCGTGACACGGCCCGCCAACTGGATGCCTGGGCAAAGTGCCGTCCAAATAACAGCAATTATTTGCAACAGGAGACATAAGGTCATGCAAGAAGCACTAAAAACTAAAGGCATTGAAAAGGAAAACCGTGATCAGCGTTTTGTTGAGACGGTGCTTGAGTGCTGTCACAAAGACAAGGGAATGGCAGCTAGATTGCGCCGTGCCGATAACCCGGGAACTGAGTTCCAGAGTTGGGAACTGTTAGGCAGATTTGGGGTGGATCTTGAAAAAGATTACGAACGTTTGCCCTTTGTAACCATAGCGGCCGCTATTGCCAAAGCAAAATCTGAGCGCAATGGCAACCTCACTTTGGGAAAAGCCATAGCTGCATGCTACGACGAGGGCAGGGATAGCGATCAGGCCAAGGCGCGCCTGCGTCGTTTACTGGCTTGTGATGAACTGGCCGAAGTGTGTCGAATTCTGCGGCCAGTGCTGACACTGATTGACAGCAAGGTCGGCCAGCCGCTGGATTATGTGCGTCTGTTGCGTCAGTTGCGCTTCTTTACTTATGAATCCGGCCATAGGAGCAAAACTCAGTGGGCGCAGGAGTTTTATGGTCAGCCGGTTACGGCAGGGGAAGGCGAATTATGAGCATGATAGCCAGTGTGCTGCATCTGGATCATCGTGCAGTTAAAGCGTTACGTATTACAGATGCTTATTCCCTGCATCGGGTTGTGTACAGCTTGTATAAGGACGTTCGCGATGCACACCAGAAGAAGGCCAGCAAGACAAGTGGGATTCTCTATGCCGATCAGGGAGGGGACATTCGTGGCCGCAAAATCTTGATGCTGGCCGACCGCCCCCCTATGAGGGCGGTGGATGATAAATATGGAGAGGTGCTGAGTAAACCTATTCCAGAGGACTTTCTTGCGCAAACGCACTACCGCTTCAAGGTGATTGTAAACCCGACCAGGCGAGGCAATGCCAGCCGCAAGTTGGTGGCGGTGCGAGGCAGGGACGATGTCGCGCATTGGTTTAGCGAGCGTGCCACCACCAGTTGGGGTTTTGAAGCGTCGGCCGAACACTTGCAGGTAGACAAGATCAGTGTTTTGCAATTTAAAGACAAACAGCAGCGCCAGGTCACTGTTGGTCAGGCTCATATACAGGGGCGGTTGCGCATCACTGACATAGAACAATTTACTCAAAGTTTTACGCTGGGGATTGGTCGTGCCCGTGCCTACGGTTGCGGCCTGCTGCAGATAGTGCCTGTGGTAGATGAACTTTTCGCCTGATTTTTTAGTTATTTAACTCTGATTTAGATAAGGAAAACCAAGATGTTTAACGCTTATAGAAATACCCGTATTGAATACCATATTCTGCAATCTTTCCCCGTCACTTGCCTGAACCGGGATGATGTAGGGGCACCTAAATCGGCGATGGTTGGCGGTGTGTCCCGTGCACGTGTCAGTTCACAGTGCTGGAAGCGGCAAGTTCGCCTGGCAATGCAGGAGTTTGGTGTGAAACTGGGTATACGCACTAAAAAAGCTGAAGCCATATTTGTCAGGGCTTGCCTGGACGCTGGTGCCAGCGAAGAGCAAGCCGCTGCTTGCGGAGCCAAAATAGCCATTTTGTTGAGCGATGACACCCTGTTGTTTATTAGCGATACCGAAGCCGCAGCCTTTGCGGATTATGCACGGGAACACGATTTTGACGACAGCAAAATTAAGGATAAAGAACTGGCCAAGGTGGCTAAGAAAACTCTTAATCCGGCGCTGGATGCCCTGGACATTGCATTGTTCGGTCGCATGGTTGCCAAGGCGGCGGATATGAATGTTGAGGCTGCAGCATCATTTTCTCATGCCATTTCCACCCACAAGGTCAGTAACGAAGTAGAGTTTTTTACCGCATTGGATGACAGGCAGGAAGAACCCGGTTCTGCGCATATGGGGAGTCTGGAATTTAACTCGGCAACCTATTACCGATACATAAGCCTCGATCTTGGCCAACTGGCGCAAACTATGGGGGAAGATGACCTGCACAAAGCCGTTGATGCCTTTACCAAAGCTTTGTTTGTTGCAGTCCCCAATGCGCGTCAGACAACTCAATCCGGCGCAAGCCAGTGGGATTTTGCTCGAGTAATGGTACGCAAAGGGCAGCGCTTGCAGGTGCCTTTCGAAACCCCGGTTAAAAAAGCAATAGAAGGCGGTTATCTGCGAGCCAGCATTGATGAACTGAAGTCTCAGCTTGATAAAAAAGAAAAACTCGCAGGTTCCCTGTTTGGCAAACTGGGTGGTTATAACTGGGGTGAGAACGAAGAATACAGTATTGATGACCTGATCCGTGATTTGCAAAGCCATATTGAGTTAAACCCGGCGCAGTGAGGCAGATAATGAACGCAATGACTGATCCTTATTTGCTGCTGTGGCTGGAAGCGCCCCTTCAGTCCTGGGGGCACGACTCCAAATTTGGCCGTCGGGATAGCTTAGATTTTCCCACCAAATCAGGTGTGTTCGGCTTGCTTTGCTGCGCCCTGGGCGCAGAGGGTAAGCAGACCGAAAGGTTGGCGCGCTGGGCGGATTGTGACATGCAGGTCCAAGCCTATGTGCTGAAAGATAAAAGAGGGCAGCCGTTACCACGTCAGCCATTGTTGAGGGACTTTCATATGGTGGGTAGTGGATACAATGACCAAGATCCCTGGCAAAATCTTTTAGTTCCAAAAACCAGCGATGGAAAAAAGGCCGTGGGTGGTGGAACTAAGATGACCTATCGCTACTATCTGCAAGATATGGCGTTTGCCGTTGTGCTACAAGGTTCGAAGGATGAACTGGCGATGCTAGAAGCTGCATTGCACAGCCCTGCATGGGATCTCTATTTGGGGCGCAAAAATTGTGTGCCAACGGAGTTTATTGCTCAGGGCATCTACGAACACGAAGAGCTTGCATTCAACCACGCAGGGCACATGGCTGAAGCAAAGAATCGTTGCCCGGTGTTTAGTGTGCTTCAAGGTGAGCACCATGGCGAGGTGTTGACGCTTAATGACGTTCCAGTGCAGTTTGGCGATCACAAGTTGTACCGTGACCGCCGGGTTACTGTCATGCCGGTAGCTTGATTATGGCGGGGGGGCAGCGTTTATTTGTTAAAGTTACCCGTGACTCACTGCCTCAGGTAAAGGACAAATACCCTTTCTTGTATTTGGAACGAGGCAGGCTGGAGATAGACGACAGCAGCATAAAATGGATCGATTCGACCAATAACGTGGTGCCGCTGCCTGTTGCCACTCTCAATGCTTTGCTGTTGGGGCCGGGCACCAGCATTACCCACGATGCAGTAAAAACGGCAACGGCTGCTAACTGTTCGGTTTGTTGGGTAGGGGAAGACAGCCTGCTGTTTTATGCTGCAGGTTTTTTACCCACGGCCGATACGCGAAATTTAAAGCAGCAGATTGAGCTTGCCGCTGATCCGGTAAAAGCCGAAGAGGTGGCTCGGCGTATGTTTGCCCGACGTTTTCCCGATGCAGAATTAGGAGGAAAAAGTCTCAAAGAAATGATGGGCATGGAAGGACATCGGGTTCGCGCGCTTTATCAGGCCAAAGCTGAAGAATACAAAGTTGGTTGGAAGGGAAGAAACTTCGTCCCCGGAAAGTTTGATATCAGTGATGTGACCAACCAGATACTGACCGCCAGTAATGCTGCGTTATACGGCATACTTTGCTCCGCCGTGCATAGCATGGGGTATTCACCTCATATTGGGTTTATTCACTCCGGCAGTCCCTTACCTTTCATCTATGATTTGGCTGATTTGTACAAAGAGCAGCTGTGTATTGACCTGGCTTTTGCTCTGACTCGTGATATGGCTGGTCGCTACAATAAACATAAAGTTTCAGAGGCGTTTAGAGAGCGGGTTATTAAGATGAATCTGATGGCTAAACTTGCCGATGATATACAAGAGATGTTGGGGGTGGGGCGTGCTCGTAGTCATCGCAAATGATTTGCCGCCTGCGGTGAGGGGACGCATGAAGCTCTGGTTTGTTGAACCCAGAGCAAATGTGTTCGTATCCGGCATCAAGGATTCTGTTGCCAGAACAGTCATAGATTACTTGTACAAACATTGTCCCCCAGAGTCAGGTATCGTGATGTTCCGCTCTTTACCTCAGCCTCCTGGTTATGAGGTTTTTAATATTGGTCCTACACGAAAATCCATGACTCAGATCTGTGGACTACAACTGGTAATAGAAACCCTGAAATCCCTGTAAATCGAATATCTTGTATTTTTCATGTGGTTCTTTAACAATATGTTGGTGTCTTCCCCACGACCGTGGGGGGGTTTCCTGAGGTGGTTTATGGCAAATGATTTATGGCAAGTCTTCCCCACGACCGTGGGGGGGTTTCCCTTGTCTTCGCCGTCTGGCTCATACACCGCAGGTCTTCCCCACGACCGTGGGGGGGGTTCTTTTGCCATTTGTGCCGCTGCGCTCTTGTATGAGTCTTCCCCACGACCGTGGGGGGGTTTCCCAAGCACTCTTGGGCTTCAAGGTTTGCTGGTGGTCTTCCCCACGACCGTGGGGGTGTTTCCCTATGAGCCTTTAGTTGCAGTAGGCTCTTAACGTCTTCCCCACGACCGTGGGGGTGTTTCCAGGGTATTATTTTTTCACAAAGTAGTTGCAGCGTCTTCCCCACGACCGTGGGGGTGTTTCCTAAGGACATTCCAGTCCCCAAATCAACCGAATGTCTTCCCCACGACCGTGGGGGTGTTTCTAAACAGGTCTAAGTACCTGTCGTTCGGGAAGGGTCTTCCCCACGACCGTGGGGGTGTTTCCGGATATGCTGGTCCATGTGTCGGGTGTAACTGGTCTTCCCCACGACCGTGGGGGTGTTTCCTACCAACCTGCGCATCTCGTCTGGCCGCTCTGGTCTTCCCCACGACCGTGGGGGTGTTTCTACAGCACTCTGTCGCGTATGCTGTCGTACACGGTCTTCCCCACGACCGTGGGGGTGTTTCCAGCCCCACAGCATCCGGCAGTACTGATGTTGTGTCTTCCCCACGACCGTGGGGGTGTTTCCTGCCCGGCCCCGGTTTGCCCTATGATCGCGTTGTCTTCCCCACGACCGTGGGGGTGTTTCCCATTTATGTGGCTGGTTCCACAGGCCCCAGCGGTCTTCCCCACGACCGTGGGGGTGTTTCCCTGTTTCGATTGGCAGCACGGCCTCCCATGCTGTCTTCCCCACGACCGTGGGGGTGTTTCCGGCGGTTAGCCGGTTTCAGGTAGACAGGTTTAGTCTTCCCCACGACCGTGGGGGTGTTTCTATTGATAGTCCCGCTGTTACCGGCATAGTCCCGTCTTCCCCACGACCGTGGGGGTGTTTCTCCAGCCAATCAACGAGCAATCATCAGCAGACGGTCTTCCCCACGACCGTGGGGGTGTTTCCGACCGTGCTGGTTATTATGAAGTTCCCATTTTGTCTTCCCCACGACCGTGGGGGTGTTTCCTGGCCTGTTTTTGTGTCTCTGACCAGACAGGGGTCTTCCCCACGACCGTGGGGGTGTTTCCCTCACTGTCGGTGACTACCTTGACCTGAGGGGGTCTTCCCCACGACCGTGGGGGTGTTTCCCTCACTGTCGGTGGCTCCCTTGACCTGGAAGGGTCTTCCCCACGACCGTGGGGGTGTTTCCCCGACATTCTTGGCCAGATGACGGGCATGGAAGTCTTCCCCACGACCGTGGGGGTGTTTCTTCGTCGCTCATTCGATTGTCCTGCGATTAACGGTCTTCCCCACGACCGTGGGGGTGTTTCCTCAGCGACACAATCAAGCATGGTGTTGATGGTGTCTTCCCCACGACCGTGGGGGTGTTTCTGCCCTGAGCGCTTACCCTTTGGATTATGCACAGTCTTCCCCACGACCGTGGGGGTGTTTCCTGAGTGTTTTGGAGGAAACGGTTAAGCCGAAAGTCTTCCCCACGACCGTGGGGGTGTTTCCTTTGTATCCCTGTGGGGCAATGCTGCATTTACGTCTTCCCCACGACCGTGGGGGTGTTTCTTTGTCGAACAAGTCCCCGACGCAAACATGCAGGTCTTCCCCACGACCGTGGGGGTGTTTCCAGCGTTGAGCTGATGCGTGGGTTTAATCGGCCGTCTTCCCCACGACCGTGGGGGTGTTTCTCAGCGCCGCCCGTGTACTTTCGAATCTTTTAGGTCTTCCCCACGACCGTGGGGGTGTTTCCCCAGGGCCTGGGCCGACAACACCGACGACGGGGTCTTCCCCACGACCGTGGGGGTGTTTCTTCGCAGAAGGGGAAGTGGTGCACCTGATGGAAGTCTTCCCCACGACCGTGGGGGTGTTTCTTCTGCCGCGGCATCGTCTGGTAGGCTCACCAGGTCTTCCCCACGACCGTGGGGGTGTTTCCTATCTCTGAAGCTAGCAGGTGTGGCCCCGTAAGTCTTCCCCACGACCGTGGGGGTGTTTCTGCTGACAGCACTGCATCGATTCGCTTCGATAAGTCTTCCCCACGACCGTGGGGGTGTTTCCAAGCCGTATTCGATGCCACGGATAACTTATGGGTCTTCCCCACGACCGTGGGGGTGTTTCCAGCAGTCTGTAGCCGCTAACTGTCGCGGCTGCGTCTTCCCCACGACCGTGGGGGTGTTTCTATCCACAATCACCCCAACTACAGAAGCCAGCCGTATTCCCCACGTCCGTGAGGAGGGCCTACGGGGTGTCACCAACAATTGAAAGCTGATCCACTAACCTTCCCAACCAACAAGAAAAATGAGTCTGGAACCATACTTTCAAACCAACCCAAGGAGTCACAATGCTGACTGTATTAGCCATTTTGTATTTACTGGGCTTATTTGCTTACTTGGTGCTACCTGCGCTGTGGGATGAATTGCGCAAAGCCTGGCGGAGCAGTTAGGCCTTCAGCCTGATACTCGCTTTCACCACAGAGACACGAAGGGCACAGAGAAAAGCAGGAGATCTTTATGTGTTTGATAACTCTGCGTTCTCTGCGCCTCGGCGGTGAATAAATTAAGACTTCTCGCAGTGACGCAGGGACGCTGAGAAAAGCACGCAAAGAGATAACGCCTTGATCCACCCTGTGTTCTCTGTGCCTCTGTGGTGAAAGTTGATTTTCAGCGTTCGTGCTTTTTGTGGTAAAAATCTGTAAAACCTTAGCAAGTCTTGAGTCGGTACCACTATCACTTATGCATAAAAACTTCAGTTATCCCAAATTGGTTTCCCTGATTCACACTATGCCGTTTAAGCAGGATTTGCGGTCTGCCGATTATATCCTTGGCATGTTAACTGCTGTTGCGTCTGCGCCAACCCTGATCCTGCCGTCTGACTGGACCCCCTTGCTCTGGCGAGATGACGAAGAACTGCAAGATCTTAAAAAACCTGCGCGTAAGCAACTGGAACAACTGGTTAGTGAGCTGCTTACTTGGTGGGATTATTGTATGAGTTGTTTTGGTGAGCAGCAGCAATTGATATTGCCTGAGCACTTGGCTATTGGTGAAGACGCCATTGTTTCTCAGTTGGTAAAGGAATTTGCTGAGGGCTATCTGGTTGCCAGCAAATGGCTGGATGAAGTGTGGCAGGAGGTGATACCTGAAGAGGATAGTCCGGCGGCTGATTTGCGTTCTGCGGTGCTGGTCACCATGCTGCAGTGTTATAAAGAAGAGATGCGAAATCTGGATGATATGCCGGATTTTGTGGCTAAAATCGCCAACCGGGAAGTCGATGAGTTTGCTCTGGATAAGCTGCTAAGTGCTTTAGGAGAGTTAGGTGCAGCGCTTTATGAGGATTATGCAGAGGCAGATACCTATTTAGAGGATTATGTACCGATTGAGGAGCCGTATGTGAACCCGATGCGGGATGTCGGCAGAAACGATCCTTGTCCCTGTGGCAGCGGCAAGAAATATAAGCGTTGCTGCGCCCTCAAGGTACAATAACTGATGGCCTTGTGCATGCTATTGAAACCTCCGCGCTCTCTGTGCCTCGGCGGTGAATAAATTAAGACTTCTCGCAGTGACGCAGGGGCGCTGAGAAAAGCACGCCAAGAGATAACGCCTTGATCCACTCTGTGTTCTCTGTGCCTCTGTGGTTTTTATAACTTTGTTCAGATCAATTTCACCACAGAGACACGAAGGGCACGGAAAAAACCAGAAGATCTTGGGTTTAAGCTATTGAAATATCAGTGTTCTCTGTGCCTCGGCGGTGAATAAATTAACGCTTCTCGCAGGGGCGCTGAGAAAAGCACGCAAAGAGATAACGCCTTGATCCACTCTGTGTTCTCTGTGCCTCTGTGGTTTTTATAACTTTGTTCAGATCAATTTCACCACAGAGACACGAAGGGCACAGAGAAAAGTAGGAGGTATCCGGCTATAAAATTTTGAAAAATAGGCGATTTCTGTATCTCGGCGGTGAGCAAAAGTATTAGTATCACCCCCTTCGTGCACTTCGTGTCCTTTGTGGTTAATCAATTTGAAAGCAGCCAAACTTACCACGAAGAGTTTGTTTTTGAGCGGGGCAATTCTTGCCGAGCCTGAAAGTGATAATTCTCCGTGTTCTCTGCGTCTTAGCGAGACGGGAATTGGTCTTTTTTTGTCAAAATCGATACAGATTTCAGCGCCAATAGCCAGTACAATCCCTACCACACCGCAAATGGAGTAACAGATGGACCTCATTAATTTACTGACCTTTGTCGTCGTTGTGGCGCTACTGGTGATCTCCCCTGGTCCGAATGGACTGTTGATTGCCAAGACCGTGCCGGTTTCCGGTCGCGCTGCCGGGTTTGCCAATATCGGCGGATTTGTTGCGGCGTTTTATGTCCATGGCACCTTATCGGTATTTGGTATCTCTGTGTTGCTGGTCCAGTCTGCCCAGGCGTTTTTTATCTTTAAGGTGCTGGGGGCCATGTATTTATGCTGGATTGGCTTTAAGTCGCTGTTATCAGCCTGGAAAGCCCAGTCTGTTATTGCTGATGCGGGGGTAAAACCTGGCGCTAAAGCGATCAGCCACGCCGGGGCATTCGCGGAAGGCTTTCTGACTAATGTGCTGAATCCCAAGGTGTCGATGTTTTATCTTGCGGCCTTTCCGCAGTTTCTGTCGATGGATGCGCCAGCCAGTCAGGCCTATTTGCTGGTATCAGCACATGCGCTAATCAACCTTATCTGGTTCTCTTGTATGGTGATGTTGTTGTCCCGGCTTAAAGGATTGGCCGGTCGCCCCCAATTCACCCGCTGGCTTAAGTCTGTTACCGGCGTGGTGTTTATTGGTTTTGGTGCCAAGCTTGCCTATCTCAAACCCTGATTCGGGCTGACTGGTTTTTGGTTGTGTGGCTGCTGCCATAGGCAGCGTCACACAACCTGTTGCTACTTTATTCGGAAAAGTAATGCCTGTAAGGATTGCCCTTTTTGCACTGTTGTTGCTGTTAAGCGCCTGCAGTAAGCCGCTGCCTGAAGACAAACAAATGTATGCCGGAGAATGGCAAAGTCAGGAAATGTACCTGCTGATTCTGCCCGACGGGACAGTGGCTTATAAAAGATTAAAAAATGGCGGTTCGACCTCGGTAAACGGCCCGTTAAAGGAATTCAACGGTAACGACTTTGTGGTGGGTATTGGCCCACTAAGCACCACCTTTGAAGTCAGTGAACCTCCGCACGAGGTGGACGGGCATTGGCAGATGGTGGTGGATGGGGTGCGACTGACCCGCAGCCCTGATTAAACCCAAGTTACCCAAAATAAAGTTATATAAGGAAAAATAATGCACCCAAACAGACACGCGATCGCTTTTGGAAGTTTGGTCTTTTTGATTGTCATTGGTATTGCTTTGATTCTCGCAGCCTTATGGGCTTGGCCGAAATACAAAGTATATAAGTTGGAAATGAATGGTATTGCCGCCCTTAGGGAAGCGGAATGGAGTAAAAAAATACTGATTGAAGAAGCTAAAGCCAAAGAGCAGGCTGCATTAATGCAAGCGAAAGCCAAGGTCACCCTGGCGCAAGCTGAAGGGGAAGCACAGATTGTTAAGGCTAAAGCAGAAGGGCTGGCAGATATTGAGAGAGCCAAAGCGGCTGCAGAGGCCAATAAGATTATTGGCGAATCACTAAAAGGCAATGAAGCGTACTTACGCTATGTATGGATAAAAGGTCTTCAAGATGGCAATGGCGAGCGTATCTATATTCCTACTGAAGCAGGTTTGCCAATATTAGAAGCTGGAAAGGCCAGCAAATAAGGCTTTTTGCATAATGATGAGACGACCTACTTACGGTGAAGATCATTATGTACTCCATGATGCAGAGGAACTTCACCACCTCTATCCGGATACATTTTCGATACCAGACAAACACAGGCGCGAGTCATTAGAAATTGGCGCACTTGTAAAGCTTATTTTCAGTATGCAAGTGACCGCAGGCTCAGAAGAAACGTCTGTTGAGAGAATGTGGGTTGAAGTGACAAGTATTGAAAAGGGACACTTTGTCGGTCGACTGGATAATCAGCCGTATGGCAGCAATTGCGTAGTCTGCGATCAAGTTGTGTACTTTCAAGCCTGTCATGTGATCGACATTTATCTGGGTGAGTAGTGGTAAAGTCAAAAATATGCAGATATGGCAGGTCATTGGACTTGCCTGAGTTTCATACGTTAGGGACAGTAAATGAGAGCCGAGCTTAGAGCTAAAATTATCCAGATATGTCATAAAAAGATCGCAAGCAAAGGGGATAATGTCGGCTTGTCTTTTTATGCCTTCTTTGCCAATAAAAATGACGACCCGGTGCTGTTAATGGAAGCCGCCACCTGGTGGATCCAAACCCATCAGTTAGATCATTTTGTTAAGGCGACCACCATTAAACGTATGGTTGAACAAGGTCTGTAGTACCTGGAGGGAGCCGCTGCGATGATTAAAACCACTTTTCACAATAAGTCCCGCCGACTCAGAAAAAAACTCCACCTGGGTGAGTTCGCCCAATGCGGCGTGGATATTCTATTGCACCTTAGCGATGCACAAGAGCAAACCGACAGTGCGTTCTTTGCACAGTGGGATAGTTGGGTGCAAAACCAGGCGCTCTGCTATACCAGCAGCAATGTGCAGGGCACATTGCATATCACGTTATTTAGCGACGCCGACAGACCTGGGCTTACCGAAGTGTATACCCAGTGCGGTTTATGGCTGCATACCCAGCCTTTAGTCAGCCAGGTTAAGGTAGGGGCGCCCTATGATATCTATTATGACGCCCGCCCCTTCAGCCCTGCAGGTGCTGATTAAAGAATGCCACAGTACGCTGCCAGGCTAATTCGGCGGCTTCTTTGGCGTATCTTGGCGTTGAGTCATTGTGAAAGCCATGCTGGGTGCCGGGGTAAAAGTGCACCTGGTAGGTTTTTTTCTGCGCCTCCAGGGCCTGCTGATAGGCGGGCCATTGGCTGTTAACCCGCTCATCGTTTTCGGCGTATTGAATCAGCAGTGGGGCCTGAATATTGCTTACCTGCTCAAGTGGTGCAGCAGAGCCGTAAAAAGGCACGGCCGCGTTAACCAGCTCGGGCAGTTGTGCGGCCATCAGATTAGTCATGGCGCCGCCAAAACAAAATCCTACCACCCCCAGTTTACCGTTGCCCTGTTCAAGGCGTTTGGCATAGCGGGCGGCGGCAAATAAATCTTCCCGCAGTTTATCGCCATCCAAACTGCGCTGCATGGCGCGTCCGTCATCGTCGTTGCCGGGGTAACCGCCAACCGGTGCCAGGCCGTCAGGGGCCAGGGCAATAAAGCTGGCCTTGGCAAAACGCCGGGCCACATCTTTGATATAGGGGTTTAAACCGCGGTTTTCATGAATGACTAATACTACCGGGGCAGGCTTGGCCAGCGGCTGTGGCAGCACCAGATAACCTTTACCTTCACCATGACCGGCCGGGGAAGGGTAACTAACATAGGTGGCTTTGATCTGCGGATCGTTAAAAGACACCTGCTCGGCCGCTGCATAATCCGGGCTTAAGTATTGATACAGCGTCAGGGCCGTGATGCCGCCCACGGCCAGTTTGCTCAGGCCCTGTAAAAATGCCCGCCGGTCCATGCGGCCATGGGCGTATTGGTCATAAAGCTGGAACATTTCGTCGGTTAGCGCGGGGTGGCGTGGCTTGCTCATGTGTTTTCCTTTAGCCTCAAAGCTTTTATTGTAGAAGCTGTTTTTTGATTGTGATTTTGCAGTCTGTTGCCGCTTATCGCTATTTACAAAGTCACTGGTCGCAAAACAGGCAAGGCGATGGCTTGAATCTGGTTCTGTTCGTGCGCATGTACTGAACGTGCAATTTACCCAACTAAGGACGCATCATGACCGACAATAACGACTATATCCCACCCAAAGTCTGGACCTGGGACGCCGAAAGTGGCGGTAAGTGGGCCAGCATTAACCGCCCGGTATCCGGCCCCACCCATGAACAAGCCCTGCCGCTAGGCAAGCATCCCATGCAGTTGTATTCGCTGGCCACGCCCAATGGCCAAAAAGCCGCAATTATGCTGGAAGAGTTGCTGGCACTGGGTATACAGGAAGCGGAATACGATGCCTGGCTGATTGATATTGGTGAAGGCAATCAATTCTCGTCGGGGTTTGTTGAAGTGAACCCCAATTCCAAGATCCCGGCCCTGCTGGACACCAGTACCCAGCCGCCAACCCGGGTATTTGAATCCGGCGCTATTTTGCAGTATCTGGCGGATAAGTTTTCGGTACTGGTGCCAAAAGATATTAAGGGCAAGGCGGAGTGTCGTAACTGGCTGTTCTGGCAGATGGGCTCGGCCCCTTATCTGGGCGGCGGCTTTGGCCATTTCTATAGCTATGCGCCGTTTAAAATGGAATACCCCATCAACCGCTTTGCCATGGAAGTGAAACGCCAACTGGATGTGCTGAATCGCCATCTGGCTGACAATCCATATATGGCGGGCGAGGAATATTCTATTGCCGATATTGCTATCTGGCCCTGGTATGGGGATTTGGTGCTGGGCAATATTTATGATGCTGCAGAATTTTTGCAGGTGCAGGATTACCAGCATGTACTGCGCTGGGCCAGGGAGATTGCCAAACGCCCGGCGGTACAACGTGGCCGGCGGGTAAATCGCACCTGGGGCGAAGAGCAGGAGCAACTGGCCGAACGCCATAGCGCCGCCGATTTGGATTAAGCCTTTGATTTGAAAATCTTAATGTCACCACAGAGACACAGAGAACACTGAGATTTCAATAGCTTAAATCCCAAGATCTCCTGCTCTTCTCCGCGTCCTTCGTGTCTCTTTGATGAAATTGATCTGAACAAAGTTATAAAAACCACAGAGACACGGAGAACACAGATATTTCAATAGCTTAAACCCCAAGATCTCCTGCTCTTCTCCGTGCCCTTCGTGTCTCTGAGGTGATAATTTTCGGTCTTTTCGTGTGGTTCGAGGTAAGTACTTTACTGAGGTTCAGAGCGCACCACAGGTAGGTAAATATCGGTTCTAAGAGCCGATTCCTCAACCATCTCAGGGTCGTCCAAATAATGATAAATACAAGGCGAATCGGCCGGCCACAAATCATCCATGCCTAACAGCGTCAAATAGAGATTATCCACCGTCGCCTCCAGCCCTGCAAAACTGCCAAGATGACGGGTACGCAAATAATCCCCCTGGGCGCTGTCCTGCCAGAAAAGGTTATCTGGCAGCTCGCGTGGTGCTTCACTTAGCAATAAAGCACTGTCAAACTGCCCGGCTTGATTGTCTGAATCATCCCTGGGCATACCGATAATGGCTTGTACCACTTCAGGCCCCCCAGCCTGTTCAAACAACATGCCGTAGGTATCGAATAAATCCGGATACAAATGTTCGGTGCGCACTGTCATTAGCCGCATGGGTGCCAGTGACACCAGCTCCACCGACAGCCAGCCAGGCGGATTGGCCGCCATACCGCTGGCGGGGTGAGACAAGCGCCCGGCAATCACGTCCAGTAACTCGGGATCGTCGCGAAGCTGGGACGGGCTTAAATGCGCCTGGCGTTTCATCGCCTTGGCAAATGCCTGACTGGAAGAGAAACCAGCTTGCAGTGCCGCATCAGTGACGGTGGCAGCCGCAGATAAATGCCGTGCACCCGCGGCCAAACGCAAACGACTGATGGTTTGGGCACAGGTTTCGCCAGTTACCAGACGATACAGGCGGTGAAAATGAAAAGGCGATAATGCGGCAGCATCGGCCAGCTTTGCCAGATCCAGAGGCGGCGAATCGAACAAATGGCTTTGCAATAAGGCCACGGCACGCTCTATACGCGCCAGCACCTGCGTTTGACGGTCTATCATTGCTTATCTCCAGAAGGTGAATACAACCTTACTTTAGCCTTATCAAACTGCCTGCGCGTGTCCCACCTTGCTGTTTTTTTAAACTGAAACTTAAAATCAATGTTTACCACAGAGGCACAGAGAACACAGAGATTTCAATAGCTTAAACCCCAAGATCTCCTGCTCTTCTCCGTGTTCTCTGTGCCTCTGTGGTTATATTTCGTCTTTTAAGTGTTTTAGACGTTGTAGTCAGGATACGTGCTATTGCCACTGTTTTTTTACTGTGGCGATGGCGTTGGTGCGTTCCCGGTTCAGTGCCTCTTTAATGGCTTTGCCCTGTATGCCCCTGGCAATAATCTGCTGCACATCCACTGCCGCTGCCGCGTGGTAAGCAGCACGAAAAAAGTCCGCCTGCGGGTAAGGCGTATGTTCAAAGTGCAAACGGCCCCTGGCATCGGCTTCACAGGCCAGCAACAGCTGCTCAAAACGAGCCGGTTTACGCCAGGCATCGCAATGATTTAATACTTTAAGCACAGTGGTGGCCTTCAGTTCCAGGGCTTTATGCAGATGGGTATGAAATTCGCTGACCAGCAATGCCAGTTCGCGACAGTCATTAGGCACCTTCAGGCGCTGACTGATCTGCTCCACTGCCGCCAGCCCCAGCTTTTCATGACCATGGTGAGTTGGCCATTTGTCTGCTGGCGTCAGACCCTTGCCTACATCATGCACAAGGGCGGCGTAGCGCACCGCCAGATTGTCAGAAAGGGCGGCAGCCTGTTGCAACACCATCATGCTATGCACGCCGGTATCTATTTCCGGGTGCCATTTTGCCGGTGCTGGCACGCCCCACAGGGCATTGAGTTCTGCAAACCAGCTATCCAGGGCGTCAGCGGCGCGCAGGGTTTCAAAATAGACCTCGGGGCTGTCTTCCAGCAAGGCGCGGCTGGTTTCTTTCCATACCCGCTCGGCACTCAGCGCCTGCAATTCACCGGATTGGGCGATATGGCGCATCAGTTCCAGGGTTTCCACCGCTATGCCAAAGCCAAGTTGATGGTAACGGGCAGCAAAACGGGCCACCCGTAACACTCGCAGAGGATCTTCGATAAAGGCATCAGATACATGCCGCAGCACTTTATTATGTAAGTCCTGCTGGCCATGATAAGGGTCGATAATCTGACCTTGCTCATCCATGGCCATGGCATTCACGGTCAGATCGCGACGCAGTAAGTCTTCTTCCAAGGTCACGCTGGGGTCGGCAATACAGTCAAAGCCGGTATAGCCTGCCGCCGTTTTGCGTTCGGTGCGGGCCAGGGCATATTCTTCGCCGCTGTGCGGATGCAGAAACACCGGAAAGTCACTGCCTACCTGTTTGTAGCCCAGTGCCAGCATGTGTGCTGGCGTTGCCCCCACCACCACATAATCCCGCTCGGTAACGTTGCGGCCAAGCAGGGTATCGCGAACCGCGCCGCCCACCAGATAAATCTTCATAAATAATGCCATTCCAACCGGCGACGATAATGCGCAGCCAGGCAAACAGGCACAGCCAGTGATGTGCCCTAAAGGTGCCAATCGGTGCATTATGCCAAAGCCATACTGCACCAGCCAGTTATAGTCGCGCAGGCGAAATTCCCAGCTATACTGCAAAAAGGATATTTACCCAAGTAAGGAAACAGACTATGGCGACTTCATTAGCTATTCCTCAGGATTACGGTGTTCATGTGGTGCAGCGCTTAATCCCAATTGCTGCTTTGGCGCAAGAACTCTACAGCAACCCTTCCCAGCAAACGCTTGAACATTTTATTTTTGTTAATGCCCATATTAGGGATGGTATTGCCAAGCCTGGCCAGGTGGTGTTGATTTCACCTGCAGAGGCTATGGCCTGTACCCCGGCTGAGCAGGAATTTCTGGACTACGCCCGTCAGATTGATGACAAGCTTAAGGAATTGACCTTCGAAGAACAGGAATTGCTGGCGAAGCGATATGATCTGCTTAGTAACATTGCAAAATACAACGGACTTATGCTCGGACTAGCAAATAATTCCTGGGGGGCGCATGTTAAAAATGTTGAAGCCATGCTTAAAGAGTTGGAGCAGGCCTATGTGCAAACCTATAACACCCATGGCAATCTCAGAAACCAGGGCTTTTTCAACCGTCGGCAGCAGATCTTTTCTAAACTGGATGGCGCACTAAGGCGTTTTGGTCAGCCAGATCTTGGCGGAAATTTAATGCCTGGCGATATTCGCAGAAATTTAGGCTTAAGCAGCAAAAGCATGGTGTATAAATGGGACAAGCTAGGCGGCCCGGCCAAGCATATTCCCGGCTTTGCCCAAAACTATAAAACCACCGCCAATATGGCCAAAAACCTAAAGCGGCTTGGTTATGTGGGCTTCGCCCTGACGGGTGTTGAAGCCACCGCCAATATCCGCAAGGCCTGCCTGGAAGGAAATGACCAGCAGTGTACTAAGGCTACTTATGTGGAAACGGGTAAAGGAATAGGAGCTGTTGCTGGAGGGATTGGAGGAGGCTTTATTGCTAGTTACGGAGTCTGTACTTTAGTATTTAGCTTGCCCAGTGGAGGAACCAGCGTATTTTGGTGTTCAATTGTGGCTGGAGGGCTAGGAGGGTATGCAGGCGGAAAGTTCGGAGAGAATAAAATGGAAGGTTTTGCTAATACGCTATATAAAGTTTTAGAAGAATGATTACTGTAACGGAGTACATAACGCTCATACTTGCTTTAGTCGGGGCTGCAATGTTATTTGCGTGCTTTATTCCTTTTCTGCTTTTTTTGAAAGGCAAGCCCATGCAGGAAGTGGAAGATGTGCTCGAGGATGGGCGTCGTTTCTTCTCATTAAACTTAATCACGGCGGGCCATGGCGCCCTGCATTACGCCAGCTTGTTTATGTTTGACTGGTTAGCGAAGCGTTACAATGTGCTGGAAAAAAGGAATCAAGTGCCTAAACATATTCAGTTCTGGTTCAAGCTTTATTATTGGATGTTTATGACTGGCGGTTGCTTGTTTTTCGGAGCTGGAGTTCTAAGCCATTTCGCTGAATAGACTTATAGAAATACAATTTAAAATTGCAACACACTTGAGTTCCCATTTGGGTACCCCGGTACCTGGCTGTACTTTAACGAATAGCCACCATTCAGTTTCTATACTTTCACCCCTTAGCGAACCCGGCGTCTTTGCGAGACGATTTCAAAGGTTTTTCCCAGCCTGGCTTTGACTTGCCCTGGCCGAATGGTTACCTTAGTTGCGCCCTTTTCACCCCCTGCATGGCAGACGGTTTTGCATGTACCTGAATTATTTCGGATTAGCGGATAATCCATTTTCTATCGCCCCCAATCCTGACTACCTGTATATGAGTCCACGGCATAAGGAAGCCCTGGCGCACCTGACCTTTGGTCTGCGCGAAAGCGGTGGCTTTGTGATGCTGACCGGCGAGGTGGGCACCGGTAAAACCACGGTATCCCGTAAGCTGATGCAGCAGTTACCCGAACATACCCAGGTGGCGATGATCCTCAATCCCACGCTGTCGGCACTGGAGTTGCTGGCGACCATTTGTGATGAGCTGGGCATTAGCTATCACGAAGGGCAGGGCAGTTTAAAAAGCTATACCGATAAGATTCTGGCGCACCTAGCGGCTAACCACCAGAAAGGCATTAATACGGTACTGATTATCGATGAGGCGCAACATTTATTGCCCGAGGTACTGGAGCAACTGCGCCTGCTGACCAATCTGGAAACCAACCGGGAAAAACTGTTAAAAGTGGTACTGATTGGCCAACCGGAATTGCAGCAATTGTTAAAGCGCAATGAGTTGCGCCAGTTGGCCCAGCGTATTACCGCACGTTATCACCTGTTGCCGCTGACCGGCCATGAAGTTAAAGAGTATATTGCTCACCGGGTGCAGGTGGCCGGTGGCGATGCCAGTATTTTTGCCCGCAGCGCCTTATCCGCGGTGTATCAGATCAGTGGTGGTATTCCGCGGGTGATTAACTTGCTGTGTGACCGGGCGCTGACCTTGTCTTTTACCAAACAGCATGCGGTGGTTCGTCGTTATATTTTCCTGGCCGCGGCGGCGCAGATCCTGGGTGACGATGTGGTGCGACAACGCCAGGGTAAACAGTGGACATTGATTCTGGCAGCACTACTGTGCAGCGGTGTGGCACTGGGCTACTGGATAGGGAGTTTGCATGTTTAAGCGCATCCAAATTGACCTGTTGCAACCGGGCATGGTGATTGTGCAGATCACCGCACAAAACGGCCCGGTACGTATTCGTAAAGCGGGGCTGGTGACCAGCCCCGAGATGGTTCAGGGCCTGAAAGAGATGGGTGTTCAGGAACTGGAAATTGACACCGCGCAAACCGTTGAGCTGGAAACTGAGGTGAGCACCGTACCCAGCTCACCAACTAAAACTCTGCTGATGCAGGGCGCGCAGAATTCTTTGGTGGATCATAAACTGTCAGAGCAGTTTAACCGCAGCCTGTTTTTACCTTCCGTGCAGTCATTACCGGGCAGCTGGCGTTATTATGGCCGTAAGGTGTTCACTGCTGTGCTGGTTTTGTTTGGCGGCATAGGGCTGGGCTATTCGGCCGCGGTCACGCCCTGGCAGCAGCTTTTTGCGCCTGCTCAGCCTGTAGTGGCCTCCTCGGCTCCTGAAACCACTGCTGAGCCTGTGGCCGAAACTGTAACGCCAGAGAATCAGCCAGAGGCAAGCCAACAGCCCGATGCGCCATCAGAGTCAGTGCCCAGCGCCAATGCCATAAACAGCAATCAGCCAATCACAGAGATGCCACAGGAAGAACAGGGCATACCTGTCAGGGCAGAGCCCCAGCCCGTCGCGACCAATGATATTTCCCCTGAGCTGTTACAGCGTTTTCGAGAAGCCGTGTCTGAATTGGATGAGCTGCCTGAGCCTGCCAATGTGAAGGCCGGGCGACCGGTAGACGTGCCCCGTGTTGATCAGTTACCGGCCTGGGTGCTGGCTGAATTGCCATCCATGTCGTTTTCCACCCATTTATATGCGTCGCAGCCCAGCGAGCGTCGGGTACGGGTTAACGGGATGGAACTGGGCGAAGGGGATTTTATCCGTGATAATCTGCGTATTGTTCGTATTGACCCGCAGCATGTGATTCTGGCTTACAAGGGCCAGGAATTTAGCCTGCCTGCGCTGGGAGAGTGGTAGTGTGGATAGGCGGCTTGTATAAAGAATATGGCTATACTTTATACAAAGCCCGACGTACTATGTGGCAGGTCTGGCTTAGTTTTCAGGCTATGGCCTGTTCTGATACGTCAGAGTTGATATCATGCGCGGAGTGAGAAATGCTGAGTATTTTTAAACCCAAACTAACAGAAGAGCAGCAGAAACTTGTGGACTCTGTGCAGGCCAGCGGTTTAAAGGTGCAGATAGTGGGGCGCGGTACAGTCATGGTGGATCCTGAAGATATTGTCAGTTCTGCCAAGTATCAGCGTTTGGTCGATCAAGCCCATTTAGTCGTAGTTGAGGAAACGAAAGGGTAGCATCAAGGATGTGAAAGTATGTTTCTCTTCTTAGTTTTACCCATCCTGGGTGCCGGTTTTTACATTCTATTTAATAATCCCTACGCCTTTTTGAAGTTGCACCGATATCGGGGCCAGTTGCTGTATTTACGCAGCATTGCGCATGGCCTTAAAATCCTGGCTTTGACGGTGATTCTTTGCGTTACGGCCAACTACTATGGTCCTGAGCAACTCTTGGGCTATTCAATTAACCTCGAAGCCTATTTAACTGAGGTTTTCAGCGCATTGAATGTTGGCCCTGCTGAGTTGGTTCAGCAGATGGTTTGGTTTTGTCTGTTGTCCGTGACCATGATGTTGACCGCATTTTTGTGGTGCAAGTTCATTGCATGGCGGCTGACGCGCATATCCCGTGCCTATAAATTACCCGCTACCTTATTTCTAAAGCAGGAAATTGTTAAAGACAGTCCTCTGGATAAGTTGCTTTTTGATGCATTAACCAGTGGCGACCCTGTATTACTCAGCCTTTCCAGCCGCAAAGTCTATGTGGGGCTGGTGGCGGGCATGGGGGAGCCTACAGAAGATGAAGGGATGGATCAGGAAGTGCATATCGTACCGCTGATGAGCGGTTACCGGGATACCAATACCCTGAATGTGCATTTTGAGATTGATTACCGCTTATTGAATCAAACTTCCAGAAACAAGCTGTCTATTATTGTGCGTCAGGAATTGATAGAGAGTGCTTCGCCTTTTGACTTTGATGTCTACAGGGAGATTCGCAGCCATTTGAAAGTCAAACCGACAGCAAAGGTACGAGTATCATACCAGCCAGATCCTGAGCGCTATACCTGGACGATTGGCACGGAAAGATAATCTGGCAAGGGGCGAATCAAGGTGGTGTTTGGCACTTACACCTGTTTCAGCAGCACGTCCTTAAAGAACTTGGTCAGATTGATTTTAAATTCTTCCGGGCGCACGCTGGTTTCGATTTCATCCTGTACTTTACTCAGGTCCAGCCGTTTAACTTCGTTGTACATATTGGTACGTACCGAGTAAAAGCTCATGACCACCGGGCAAAGCGGGTCGACCTTGTTGGCTCTGACCACTATGGCCAGTTTGCCGCTTTTAAGCTTGACCAGTGAGCCCACCGGATGCACGCCCACACAGCGAATAAACTGTTGCACCAATGACTGATCCAGCAAACCCTGGCTGGATGCGAGCAGGCGTTTCAGCGCCTGAGTTGGGGACATGCCCCGTCGCCACGGGCGCTCAGAGGTCATGGCATCATAACTGTCGACAATGGCCGCCATTCTGGCGTAAACGGATAAGTAATCGCCACTTTTACCCCGCGGATAGCCTGAGCCGTCCATACGTTCATGGTGATTGGCCAGCACATCTCTTACCACATCCAGATCCAGCTCTGATTGTTCCAGCAGTTCCAGGCCAAAATCCACATGCCCTTCCACTATCTGCATTTCCGGTCCATCAAGGGCACCGGGTTTACTGAGAATATCCTCGGGGATGGTGGCCATACCTACGTCCATCATCAGTCCGGCCAGGCCGAGCTCGTCGATAAGCTCTTTGTCAAAGCCCAGATGACGGGCAAATACTGCCATCAAAATCGAGCAGTTCAGGGAATGTTCCAGCAGATACTGATCTTTTTCCTTAATCAGGGTCAGACAGCATAGTGCGTCGGGGTTATCAAACACCGAATCAATAATATCGGCGCTGGTGCCCATTAGCTCGGTAACAGACACCTTGCCGCCTTTGCGTACTTTTTTGAAGAACTTGGATTGTACCGATTTGGCCTGTTCATACAGGCGATGGGATTCGTTGAGGGTTTCGCCTTCACTGGCCTGAGGTTTTTCCGGCTCTTCCGGGCCTTCTTCCTCCATGGGACTGTCCATGGTTAATTCATCGCTGATAATGCTGCGTGACAAATCCACTTCCACTTCCAGAATGCCACGCGCTTTAAGCTTGTGGATCAGGCCATGATCTTTTACCAGTCCCTGAGTTTTTATTTTCAGTTGGCCGGTCTGGCGGGTTACCTGGTTAACGAACATGCCAGGTTTCAGATCATCAACAGGGTAGATTTTATACATTTCAGACAATTAGCTGCACATTGGAAGACAGCAATGAATATTGACCAGAACGCTTTAAGGATCAAGCGAATCTGTCAGTAAATCAAGGTGCTTGGTCGCACCTCTGAGCCCATGATATAGCAGACATATTGTGGAAACCGTGAGTGGAAACGTTTTCAGTATTGTTCTGTGTTGTATGTTTGTCACACCTCCATAACGCTAATTCAATCCCCCAGCCGATGCCCGGCTGCAGGTTTGGTTTTTATGTGAATTACTTGTTAAATTTATTGAAAACGTTTTCATTGGCGGTTATGTTATTGAAAACACCGGATGGGCTCGGCGTCATGGCATGGCCGCGCCAGATGCTTGCCAACTGAAGGCAATGGAACACTTGCAGGGTATTGAATATGCAAATAGCAGCAGTCGATATGGCGATCATCCTGATTTACCTGGTGGCCATTATCGGTATCGGTTTTTATCTGAAGCGCCGGGCGGCGCAGAATCTTCAGGCCTATTATCAGGGTGGCAAAACCTTACCCTGGTATATGCTGGGTTTGTCCAACGCCTCGGGCATGTTTGATATCTCAGGTACCATGTGGCTGGTGACGCTGTGCTTTGTGTACGGTATGAAAAGCATCTGGATCCCCTGGCTTTGGCCGGTGTTTAACCAGGTTATCCTGATGGTGTACTTATCGGTGTGGCTGCGCCGCTCCAATGTATTGACCGGGGCCGAGTGGATACGCACGCGCTTTGGCGACGGCACCGGTGGCCGCCTGTCACATATGATTGTGGTGGTGTTTGCCCTGATCAGCGTGCTGGGCTTTCTGGCCTATGGTTTTGTCGGAGTCGGTAAGTTTATCGAAATATTTCTGCCCTGGGAGGCGGTATCCGCTTATCTGCCCTTTACGCTGGCTCCAGAGTACGTACCGCATTTTTACGGCATTGTGTTTACCTCTATTGCCACCTTGTACGTGATGCTGGGTGGCATGATGAGCATTGTCTGGGCCGATGTGCTGCAGTTTTCTATTATGACCTTTGCAGCCCTGGCCATCGGTATTATTGCCATCACCCAGGTGAGCCCACAAACCTTGCAGGCGGCGGTGCCACCCGGCTGGGACAACCCGTTTTTTGGTTGGACCTTAGATCTGGACTGGACCGGCCTGATTGCGGAAGTAAACGACAAAATCCTGTCCGACGGTTACTCGCTGTTCAGTATTTTCGTGATGATGATGCTGTTCAAAGGTATTCTGGTGAGTGCCGCCGGACCTGCACCTAACTACGATATGCAGAAAATTCTGTCTACCCGCAGCCCAAGGGAAGGGGCGCTGATGAGTGGTTTTGTGTCGGTGGCATTAATGCCTATCCGTTATTTTATGATTGCCGGTTTTACCGTACTGGCGGTGGTGTATTACGACCGGCTCGATCTGGTGAGTGGCGGCAGGCTGGACTTTGAAAATATTCTGCCCAGCGCCATTCTGGAATTCGCGCCAGTGGGCATTATGGGGCTGCTGCTGGCAGGGCTTATCGCCGCGTTTATGTCTACCTTCGCCTCTACGGTCAATGCCGCACCAGCATATCTGGTCAATGATATTTACCGCCGTTATATCAACCCGGATGCCAGTAACCGCAGTTTGATCCACGCCAGCTATTTATGCTCGGTGGCGGTGGTGGTGATTAGCACCCTGATTGGCTTGTATGTGGAGAGTATTAACAGCGTGCTGCAATGGCTGGTATCCGGTTTGTGGGGCGGCTATGTGGTGTCCAATGTGCTGAAGTGGTATTGGTGGCGATTAAATGGCCATGGCTATTTCTGGGGCATGTTGGCCGGTATTGTCTGTGCACTGTTGTTGCCCCCGGTGGTGGCAAGGCTGATGCCACAGCTGGCCAGCGACATACTGCCGCTTTACGTTTTTCCAGCCATGCTGGTGATTTCCGCCATCGCCTGTATTTTCACCAGTCTGGCCACTCCGGCTGAAGATCCGCAACTTCTGCAACGCTTTTATCGTCAGGTTAATCCCTGGGGATTTTGGGGGCCGGTGCGCCGGGCTGTACAGCAACAGCAGCCAGACTTTGTAGCAAACCCAAACTTTAAGCGTGACATGTTCAATATTCTGGTCGGTGTGATTACCCAAACCAGTCTGGTCGCTCTACCTATTTTTGTGGTGATCCAGCAGTGGCAATCAAGCCTGACTTGCTTGCTGGTGCTGGTGATCAGTGCCCTGGTACTGAAGAAAAACTGGTACGACAAATTAACCGATTAGGCTTGCCGGACTATCGCCGCCTGTTACCGCCAACCTTGCAAAAGAGACATTATGACCGAACAAGCTTATGGCTACTTTGATGACCAGCGAAAAGAGTATGTCATCACCAGTCCTTTTACACCCTCACCCTGGATCAACTATCTGGGCAATGACGGTTTTTATGGGCTGATATCCAATACCGCAGGGGGCTACTGTTTTTACCGGGATCCCAAGTTTCGGCGGCTATTGCGTTACCGTTACAACAATGTGCCGGTGGATTGCGGTGGTCGTTATTTTTACCTTAAGTGCGACGATGAGATCTGGTCGGTTTCCGGGCGCCCGGTGCCCACTGAACTTGATCATTACGAATGCCGCCATGGGCTGGGCTACAGCCGTTTTATTGCCAGCAAGGCGCAGATCCGCACGGAACTAACCTGTTTTATCCCACTGGGGCAGACGGCCGAAGTTTATCGTTTGCATCTGAGCAATCAGGGCGAGCAGGATAAAACCCTGAATTTGTTCTCGTTGCTGGAATGGTGTCTGTGGAATGCCGAAGATGATGGCGCTAATTTTCAGCGCAATTTGTCTACCGGGGAAGTGGAAGTAGACGGCTCAGTGCTGTACCACAAAACCGAGTACCGTGAACGGCGCAATCACTATGCTTTCTACGGGGTTAATCAGCCGATTCAGGGTTTTGATACCGACAGAGACAGTTTTCTGGGGCCTTATCGCGGCTTTGAGCGCCCGCTGGCTGTGGAAAAAGGGCAGGCCGGCAACAGTATTGCGCATGGCTGGTCGCCTATTGCCTCTCATCATCTTGAACTGACGCTGGCAGCGGGCGAGAGCCAGACCTTAGTGTTTGTGCTGGGCTATGTGGAATTGCCGGTAGAGTACAAATGGCAGGCCCCTGGCATTATTAATAAACAGCCTGCCAAGAGGATGCTGGCTGCATTTGATAGCGATGAGAAAGTGACAGCTGAACTGGCTAAGCTCACAGCCTATTGGCAGCAGTTGCTTGGCCATTTTCACATTCAATCGCCGGATGAACGTTTTAACCGTTCGCTGAATATCTGGAACCAATACCAGAATATGGTCACTTTTAATTTGTCGCGTAGCGCGTCTTTTTATGAGTCAGGTATTGGCCGTGGCATGGGTTTTCGCGATTCCAATCAGGACACCATCGGCTTTGCCCATATGGTGCCGGAGCGCGTGCGGGAGCGTATTCTGGATCTATCCGCGACTCAGAAAAAGGACGGCTCGGCTTATCACCAGTACCAGCCGCTAACCAAAAAAGGCAATGCCAATATCGGCGGTAACTTTAATGACGATCCCATGTGGATGGTGCTGTCTACGGCCAACTATATTAAGGAAACCGGCGATTTCAGCATCCTTGATGCCCGGGTGAATTTCGACGATGAAGAGGGCGACTTTGATCACTTTGAGCACCTTAAGCGGGCCTTCAGCCACGTGGTAAATCATCTTGGCCCCCATGGGCTGCCATTGATAGGCCGGGCTGACTGGAATGATTGTCTGAATCTGAATTGCTTTTCTGAAGATCCGAATGAGTCCTACCAGACCACTGAGCGTGGTGACGCCAAAGTGGCCGAATCTTTAATGATTGCCGGGCAGTTTGTTTTGTATGGTCAGGAATTTGTGCAGCTGTGCAAGCTCACCGAGCGGCATAAACTGGCAGACTGGGCACAGCAGCACATTGATTTGATGGTCGGGGCTATTGACCAACATGGTTGGGACGGGCAGTGGTTTTTACGTGCCTATGATGCCCGCGGCCAGAAAATTGGGAGCCAGGAAAATCAGCAGGGCAAAATCTTCATCGAGTCCCAGGGTTTTTGTGTAATGGCGGGGATCGGGCTGCAGGATGGGCGCGCCAGGCTGGCGTTGGATGCGGTAAATCAGCATCTGGCCTGTGAATTCGGCATTATGTTGCAACAGCCTGCCTACAGCGATTATGACAAATACAAGGGCGAAATCAGTTCCTATCCGCCCGGGTATAAGGAAAATGCCGGGATTTTTTGTCACAACAATCCCTGGATTATTATTGCCGAAACCCTGTTGGGCCGGGGGGATCAGGCTTATGATTATTTCAGTCGTATCAGCCCTGCCTATTTGCAGGACGTGCAGCAACTGCACAAAACTGAGCCCTATGTGTACAGTCAGATGATTGCCGGACGCGACGCCGCGACGCCGGGGCAGGCAAAGAATTCCTGGCTCAGTGGCACGGCGGCCTGGTGTTTTTATGCTGCCAGCCAATATATTGCCGGTATACGTCCTGATTACCAGGGGCTGCGCATTATGCCCTGTTTGCCCAGCCACTGGCCGTCACTGTCTGTTACCCGGCAGTTTCGAGGGGCCGTTTATCAGATAGACATCGCTAATCCCCATGGCTTGAGTCAAGGAGTTGTGGATATGCAGATTGATGGTGAGCCCGTGCCTGGCGACCTGATCCCTTATGCGCGCTATCGGGGGCAGCATAAGGTGCAGGTTCGGCTGCTACCACCAGAGCAAGGTTAGTCGGATTCAGGTGCCGGGCCGGTGCTTTGCCTGACCACCAGTTGCAACGGCAATTGGATGTGCTGCGGTGCTGAATTTTTGCCGCTTAACTGGGCCAGCAGCAGTCTCATGCTGGCCTGGCCAATTTCCTCAAGCGGTTGATGGATAGTGGTAAGGGGCGGATTCATCAGGCTGGCATAGCGGATATCGTCAAAGCCCATAATGGAGATATCCCCCGGAATGGCATAGCCATATTCTCTGAGCACACTCATGGCACCAATGGCCATATCGTCATTAAAACAGAATACGGCGGTAGGGCGTTTACGCAGCTTTAGCAGCGCTTCCATCGCTTTCATTCCCGACTCAGTGGTGTAATCACCCTGCACCAGATACTGTTCATCCGGCTCGATACCGGCTTGTTGCAAAGCTTGCTGAAACCCTTGCAAGCGCTCGCGATTGCTGGGGGCATTGTTGTCACCAAGCACGGCCGCAATGCGCCTGTGCCCCAGCGCGACCAAGTGGTTTACCCCGTCTTTGGCCCCCTGAACATTATCGACCATCACTTTATTCAGGCCTTCGACTTCTATGCTTTCGTTGCCATTGACTAAGGGCGGTAAATTGGCTGTCAGATTATCCAGGTCAAACGGCAGGCGATGGGTATAGAGCAATATGCCATCGGCCTGACCACTGCTGACCATTTGAGCGTAATGGCGCTCGCGCGCTTCCTGACCTTGCGTGTCGCCAAGCAACACCGAGTAACCGGTTTTTTGTGCTTCAACTTCGATAGCACGGATAATGCCGGCATTCACCTGATTAGTGATATCCGGCATCATCACTACAATATTGCCGCTTTGCTGCGTGCGCAGGCTGGAGCCAAAACGGTTGGGTGTGTAGCCGGACTCCCGCACCGCTTTCATGACTTTTTTACGGGTGTCTTTATTGACCAGTTCGGGGTTACGCAAGGTGCGTGACACCGTGGCCGGTGACACGCCCGAACGGGCCGCGATATCTTTGATACCCAGTTTGCTCACTATGAAAATCCTGTTTTCTGAGGCTTTCGATGTAAAACGTTTTCAGCCCGAAATTAAAGGCTTTGAATGAATATAATGCCTTGAGTGAAAAAATCACTGATTTTTTTCAAAGAGAATCGTGGTTAACAGCAAAAAGGCAGATGACGTGGGTAGCAAAAGCGCATTACCGGGCGATGCTGGACTCAAGCCCGATCTGTATTACCAGCCTTAATGTGTCGGAATAAATTCCGACCCACAGTTGGGTCGAAATTGATTTCGACAGCAACGTTCAGATAAACACAACGAGTCAGAATTGATTTTGACGGCAAAACCCAGTCTAAGCGCCGTGGGTCGGACTTAAGTCCGACGGGGGGAGGTTGTCAGATCTAAGTGGTCAGTAGTTAGTCGTCAGTTGGCAGAGCCGGGCGAACCTGAACTGCCAACTGCCCACTTAATTCAGCCAACTGATTTAACGCCAGGCAGGAAGCTGCTGCTCGTAGGCGTCGATTTTCGCCACCAGTTCCAGAGTTTCGCCAATGGCATCCAGCCCTTTGAGCAGCTTGTACTTGTGATGTTCCTTAATCTCAAAGGCAAAGCTGTGTTCGCCAACCCGTACTTGCTGAGCAGGCAGGTCGATTTCAATCTTCACTTGCGGGTCGGCGTCTACTGCGGCAAACAACTTATCCATCTGGCTGTTATCCAGGGCAATAGGCAGTAGTTGGTTGTTCATGCAATTGCCATAAAAAATATCGGCAAAGCTGGTGGCAATCACCGCTTTAAACCCATAGTCGGTCAATGACCAGGGCGCGTGTTCGCGGCTGGAGCCACAACCAAAGTTTTCTCTGGCCAGTAAAATTTCACTGCCCTGATGCTCTGGCCGGTTCAGTTCAAACTCCGGATTAGGGACTTTTTCTTCCAGGTCCAGATAGCGCCAGTCGTGGAACAAATGTTTACCGTAACCAGCGCGGGTTACAGCGGTTAAAAACTGCTTGGGGATAATCTGATCGGTATCCACATTGGCACGGTTCAGTGGCGCTGCTTTGGCGCGAAGTTGTGTGATGCCTGTCATTTATCCAACTCCCTTACATCTACAAAATGACCCGCCAGTGCGGCGGCTGCAGCCATGGCCGGACTCACCAGGTGGGTGCGGGCGCCGCGGCCCTGGCGACCTTCAAAGTTGCGGTTACTGGTGGAGGCGCAGCGGTCACCGGCTTGCAGCAGGTCATCGTTCATGCCAAGGCACATTGAGCAGCCCGGCAAACGCCATTCAAAGCCAGCATCCAGAAACACCTTATCCAGTTGTTCGGCCTCAGCCTGTTGTTTAACCGCGTAAGAACCAGGTACCACAATGGCGTTAACACCCGCGGCCACTTTGCCTTTGGCTGCAATTTTGGCCGCAGCGCGCAGGTCTTCAATACGGCTGTTGGTGCAAGAGCCAATAAACACATGGCTGATGGCCACATCGGAAAGCTTTTGTCCGGCTTCCAGGCCCATATATTTCAGGGCTTTTTCCGCCGAAGTGCGCTCTACCGCATCGCTGAAACTGGTGGGGGCCGGAATAGGTTCATCCACCGCCACCACCTGGCCGGGGTTGGTGCCCCAGGTAACCTGTGGCTTGATGTCTTCGGCGGTTAAACTAACCACAGTATCAAACTGGGCGTCGGCGTCGGACTTTAGGTTTTGCCAGCAGGCCAGGGCGGCTTCCCAGTCTGCTCCTTTGGGGGCGCGCTCTTTGTCTTTGAGGTAATCAAAGGTGATCTGATCCGGGGCAATCAATCCGGCTTTGGCGCCGGCTTCGATACTCATATTACAGATGGTCATGCGCTCTTCCATGGACAGTGCTGCAATGGCGCTGCCGGCATATTCCAGCACATAGCCGGTGGCCCCTGCATGGCCAATCTTACCGATAATCGCCAGGATGATGTCTTTGGCGGTCACGCCGATAGGCAGCGTACCGTTAACCTCCACCTTCATGGCTTTGGCTTTGCCCTGCTTCAGGGTTTGGGTGGCAAACACATGCTCCACTTCGGAGGTGCCGATACCAAAGGCCAGCGCCCCAAAAGCGCCATGGGTAGCGGTATGGGAGTCGCCGCATACCACGGTCATACCGGGTAAAATCAGCCCCAGCTCAGGGCCAATGACATGCACGATACCTTGTTTTTTATGTCCGACCGGAAACAGCTCGACGCCAAACTTTTCACAGTTTTCCATCAGGGTACGAAGCTGCAACTGGTTGGCCGGGCCACAGGCATCCAGCGCCAGCGACTTGGTGGAAATACTGTGATCCATGGTGGCAAAGGTGCGATCCGGGCGGCGCAGTTTACGGCCTTTTTCCTCAAGACCGGCAAAGGCCTGCGGTGAGGTCACTTCGTGGATCAGATGACGGTCAATATAAATCAGGTTATCGGTACCGGCCTGGGCCACCAGATGCATGTCCCAGATTTTGTCGTATAAGGTCTTACCCATCAGGCATGCTCCTGTAGTTTGGCGGCAATATAACTGCCCACCTCGGCTGTGGATTTTGCCTCGTGTCGGCGCTCTGCACTCAGTAGCTCGGCGGTCACATAACCGTCATTCAGGGCATGTTGCACGGCCTGTTCAATCGCATCTGCGGCGGCGTTTTGGCCCAGGCTGTAACGCAGCAACATGGCCGCTGACAGAATCTGGGCAATGGGGTTGGCGATGCCTTTACCGGCAATATCCGGGGCGCTGCCACCGGCCGGTTCATACATGCCAAAGCCTTCAGCGTTAATGCTGGCAGAAGGCAACAAGCCCATGGAGCCTGTGATCATGGCGCATTCATCGCTAATAATGTCGCCGAATAAATTGGAGCACAGCATCACATCAAACTGATTGGGGTAGCGCAGCAGTTGCATGGTGGCATTGTCGATATAGATATGCTCCAGCGTCACATCCGGGTAGTCTTTGGCGACCTCTTCGGTGATTTCCCGCCACAGGCGGCTGCATACCAGCACATTGGCCTTATCTACCGAGGTGACTTTTTTGCCGCGCAGACGTGCCGCTTCAAAGGCAATTTTGGCAATGCGGCGGATTTCCCGGCGCGAATAACGCATGGTATCAAAGGCGTATTCTTCCTCACCTTCGCCGGCCATGCCTTTGGGCTGACCAAAATAGATACCGCTGGTCAGTTCACGGACCACCATCACATCAAAGCCGCTGGCGGCGATATCCGCACGCAGGGGAGACAAGGCTTCCAGGCCAGGATAAATCCTGGCCGGGCGTAAATTGCTGAACAGGTCAAAATGGCTGCGAAGTTTTAATAGCGCCGCACGCTCCGGGCGCTGGTCCAGTGGCAGACTGTCCCATTTGGGACCACCGATAGAACCGAATAAAATGGCATCGGCCTGTTCGCAGCCTTTTAAGGTATCTTCAGGCAGGGCGTGACCATGTTTATCAATGGCCGCACCGCCTACATCAAATTGGTTCAGGACCAGATTGAGGTCGAACTTACGCTGGACTACTGCCAGCACTTTTTCCGCCTCGCGCATTACTTCCGGGCCGATGCCGTCACCGGGCAGTAAAGCTATGGAATAGGATTTCATCTACACCCCTGCTATTTTCTGTTGTTTTTTCTCGTCTATCTGATCGGCCAGACAGGTGTTGTTCAGTACATAAATCAGGGCTTTCACCCCAGCTTCAACGATGTCGGTGGCAAGACCAATACCGTTGAAACGACGACCACGATATTCGGCTACCACGCTCACTTGGGCCAAGGCATCAGCCCCTTCGCCTTTGGAGTCCAGTTTAAAGTCAACGATCTCCACTTCGTCATGGCCGGTTACCTGAATAATGGCGTTAAAGGCTGCATCCACTGGACCATTGCCAATGGCCGAGGCGGTGCCTTCCTGTTCGCCCATACGCATTTTGACCGTAGCACTGGGAATCATTCCCTTACCAGCGTTGGCATGCAGATACAGCAGTTCGTAATGGGCCTGCTGCTGCTTCTGCTGGTCGAAGAACACCAGCGCTTCCAGGTCGTAATCAAACACCTGGCCTTTTTTGTCGGCCAGTTTCAAAAATGCCTGGTACAAGGTATCCAAATCATAATCTTCATCTTTGTAACCCAGCTCATGCATACGATGCTTAATGACATGGCGGCCTGAGCGGCTGGTCAGATTCAGATGGTTTTTGTTAATGCCGACACTTTCCGGTGTCATGATTTCATAGGTATTTTGCGCTTTTAATATGCCATCCTGATGAATGCCGGAAGAATGGCTGAAGGCATTGGCGCCGACAATGGCTTTATTGCTTTGTACCGGCATATTACATATCTGACTGACCAGCTTGGAGGTACGGAAAATCTCCTGGCTGTTAATGCCGGTTTGCAAGCCCAGCATGGCTTCGCGGGTTTTCAGGATCATGGCCACTTCTTCCAGCGAGCAGTTGCCGGCCCGCTCGCCAATACCATTGATGGTACATTCAATCTGACGTGCGCCGTGCTGCACGGCGGCAACAGAGTTAGCCACTGCCAGGCCCAAATCGTTATGGCAATGCACGGAAATCGTGGCCTGGTCGATATTCGGCACCCGGTTAAACAAGGTCTGGATAATGGCGCCAAATTCGCTGGGGATGGTATAACCGACCGTATCGGGAATATTCACCGTGGTGGCACCGGCCCTGATGGCGTTTTCCACCATCCGGCACAGATAATCGATGTTGGTGCGTCCGGCATCCTCGCAGGAAAATTCCACATCGTCGGTGTAGCGTCTGGCATGTTTGATAGCGGCCACCGCCATGTCCAGCACCTCATCCTGAGACTTACGCAATTTGGCACCCACATGAATATCTGAGGTGGCGATAAAGGTGTGGATACGAAATTGTTCAGCAACCTTTAAGGCTTCGCCGCAGGCGTCGATGTCATTCATCACCGCCCGGGACAAACCGCAGACGGTGGCATTTTTCACTTCCCTGGCAATGGTTTGTACAGATTTAAAGTCACCCGGGGAAGAGACCGGGAAGCCAGCTTCGATAATATCCACCCCCAGTCGCTCAAGGGCCAGGGCAATCTGCAGTTTTTCCTTCACACTCAGACTGGCAGGTAAGGCCTGTTCGCCGTCCCGCAAGGTGGTATCGAATATCTTGACTCTGTTTGTCATGGTCTTTCCCCTTCTTGGTTGACCCCGGCACCTTCACACTTGGTTTTTACTTGGTATAAAAGTGAAAAACCCGTGCTGTGCACGGGTTTTTCTGAATTTCTGCCTGTTTCTCGGCTACAACCTACCCGTGCAATCTTGCTGCCATAAGGAGGAGTAGAGAGAGAAATTTTTGCATTCGCTGTTGCCTGTATTTGGAACAGGCATATTAGTATCTTTTTCGGCTATTGACGTCAACCAGTAAGGGTAAATTAATTCGCTATTGGCTTGCTTTAAATGGCATAAGCGCGATTTTATCCCTTTCCTGGTGGAGTATCTCGAAAGGCTTATCCTAACAATGTCGAAATTTCTGGTTGTCCAGTTATTGGTTGTCAGGTTTGTAAGTGGTCAGTAATCAGTCTTCAGTTGGCAGAGCCGGAGCGAACCTGAACTGCCAACTGTAAAGTAACCCGGGATTTGAAGTTATTGTTGTTGGGCTTAAGCCCAACCCACAGTGGGTCGAAATTGATTTCGACAGCAAAGCTCAGATAAACACAACGAGTCAGAATTGATTCCGATAGCAAAACTTAGTCTAAGCACCGTGGGTCGGACTTGAGTCCGACAGAATTAAAGTCGTCAGTTCCAAGTGGTCAGTAATCAGTAGTCAGTTAGCAGAAATCCGTTGACAGAGCGCGAGGGCGAGTCAGACTGAACAGCCAACAGCCAACAGCCAACAGCCAACAGCCAACAGCCAACAGCCAACAGCCAACAGCCAACAGCCAACAGCCAACAGCCAACAGCCAACAGCCAACAGCCAACAGCCAACAGCCAACAGCCAACAGCCCACTTAATTCAGCCAATTGGCGCACTAATTGCAGTACCAGTGCAGCCGTCAAATTCCCGTTGTTAGATTATGGAACTAAGCTCCTACCTGAACCGATTCGACAAAAACTCTGTAAAGCAGTTCACCTCCGGGTTGGGGGCACCAATAATCCTGCTGGCCATTATGGGCATGGTGATATTACCCATGCCGGCATTTCTGCTGGATGTACTGTTTAGTTTCAACATTGCTTTGTCGCTGGTGGTCATCCTGGTTGCGGTATTTACCAAACGCCCCATTGATTTTGGCGCCTTTCCGCTGGTGTTGCTGATTGCCACAGTATTACGTCTGGCATTGAACGTCGCTTCCACCCGTGTGGTATTGCTGGAGGGGCATGAAGGCGGCGATGCCGCGGGTAAGGTGATTCAGGCCTTCGGTGAAGTGGTGATTGGCGGTAACTTTGCCGTGGGTATTGTTGTCTTCGCCATCTTGTTAATTATCAACTTTAAAGTGGTTACCGCGGGTGCCGGACGTATTTCTGAGGTAAGTGCACGCTTTACCCTGGACGCTATGCCGGGTAAGCAAATGGCCATTGATGCGGATTTAAATGCGGGCTATATCGATTCCGATGAAGCCCGTCGTCGCCGTCAGGAAATTACCACAGAAGCGGACTTTTACGGCTCAATGGATGGTGCGTCAAAGTTCGTAAAAGGTGACGCGGTCGCCGGTCTGTTTATTATGTTGATCAATATCGTCGGCGGTTTGTTTATCGGCATGATTCAGCATGATCTCAGTTTTGGTGATGCCATTGAGATTTATACTATTCTGACCATAGGTGACGGCCTGGTGGCGCAGATCCCGTCACTGCTGTTATCTGTTGCCACGGCCATTATAGTTACCCGTGAAAACGATACCCAGGATATGGGTAGCGAGTTGAAGAACCAATTGGGTAATCGCCGCGCGCTTTATATCACCACCGGTATTTTGTTTGTGATGGGGATTGTGCCAGGGATGCCACATCTGGCGTTTTTAGGCTTTGCACTGTTGGTTGGCGGCTATGCCTATTTTGACTGGTGGCGGGAACAACAAGCCGAACAGCAGCAGGCGGCTGGCGAGCTGGTACCTGAACAGACCCGCGCACCCGCAGAAGTCAAAGAGCTGGGCTGGGATGATGTGCAGCATGTTGACACTATTGGTCTGGAAGTAGGGTACCGGCTAATTCCCCTGGTGGACAAAAGTCAGGGGGGTGAATTGCTGACCCGCATAAAAGGGGTGCGTAAAAAGCTTTCCCAGGAGTTGGGTTTTTTGATCCCGCCCGTGCATATACGTGACAACCTGGACTTAAATCCCAATACCTACACCATCGCTATGCTGGGCGTCACTATTGGTGAGGCTGATATCAGCCATGATCAGGAACTGGCCATTAATCCCGGTCAGGTGTTTGGCAAACTCGACGGCAAGCCCACCAAAGATCCGGCCTTTGGCCTGGATGCAGTATGGATTAAGGCTGCCCAGCGAGAACACGCGCAAACACTGGGCTATACGGTGGTGGATGCTGCGACAGTAGTGGCAACGCACTTAAGCCAGTTGCTGACCAATAATGCCTATCAATTGCTGGGCTACGAAGAGGTTCAGCAGTTGCTTGACATGCTGGCCAAACAAAATCCCAAGCTGGTGGAGGGATTGGTGCCGGATATTCTGCCCATGGGCACGGTAGTGAAGGTGCTGCAGACCTTGTTATATGAAGGGGTGCCAATCCGAGATTTGAGAAGCATTGTACAAACCCTCTGCGAATATGGTCCCAAGAGTCAAGATCCCGACGTATTAGTATCGGCCGTGCGTATTGCCCTGAAACGTCTGATCGCCCAGGAAATTAACGGCAGCAGCAAAGAAATCCCTGTGATCACTTTGGCCCCAGAACTGGAACAGATATTGCACCAGTCGCTACAAGCCGGTGGTGGTGACGGCGCGGGTATCGAGCCCGGTCTTGCCGAACGACTGCAGCAATCTCTGGCCGAAGCGGCCCAGCAGCAGGAACTGGCGGGCGAGCCAGCAGTATTGTTGACGTCAGGCATGTTGAGACCTGTGTTATCACGTTTCCTTAAACATGCCATCGCCGGATTGCACGTACTGTCCTATCAGGAAGTACCTGATGACAAGCAGATTAAGATTGTCAGCGCCGTGGGCCAATAAGCTGACATAGGGGGTAAAAGTGAAAATCAGACGTTTCTATGGAAAAGACATGCGCGAAGCGCTGGCTCAGGTTAAAGAAGAGTTGGGCGGCGACGCAGTGATCATGTCGAATAAAAAAGTGGCGGATGGTATAGAAATTGTTGCTGCCTATGACAGAGAGCCTGTACGTAAGCAAACACCCCAAGCCAATCAGCCGGATGTTATGGCAAAGCCAAGAATGACACCGGCTGGCGCAGCAGGAAAGACGCCCAGTCTCAGCGAAATTATTGGAGATTCCGGCCCGGACAGTCTTAAAGCACTGTTGGAAAAGCAAACCAAACAGTCTCCATCGGCCTCGCAACCTGCCCGTGCAGAAAGCACAAGTGCGAACAAGCAGCATACCCCTGTGCAGACAGAGCCCAACAGACAGGACGACACCGAGTTGCAGGATATTCGCCAGGAGTTGAAGTCACTGCGAAATGTACTGGAGTTTCAGGTGGCAGGCCTGATCAAGCAAGATCGTCAGCAAGCCAGGCCCCTGCATAGCTATCTCATTGATAAATTGGTGCGCATGGGCATTACCCCAGCGCTGGCCGAGCAGGTGGTATCCTATGCACCGGCCAACTGCGAGGAGCGTGACGCCTGGGTCTTTCTGCTTAAACTACTGGCCAATCGTCTGCACACGACACAAAACGATATTCTCGCCAAAGGCGGTGTCGTGGCACTGATGGGGCCGACCGGCACCGGTAAAACCACCACGATTGCCAAGTTGGCGGCGCAGTATGCGCAGCGTTATGGTGCCAATCAGGTAGCGCTTATTACCATTGACAGCTATCGCATTGCCGCATACGAACAACTGGCGACTTACGGCAAGATTATTGGCTGCCCGGTAAAGAAAGCGGCCAGTGCCGAAGAATTGTCCGATCTGCTCCATCAGTTTCGCAATAAAGGCCTGGTTTTGATTGATACTGCCGGTTTTGGTCAAAGAGACACCAGATTAATCAAACAGTTAGATACCTTGGCTGAATCATCTTATGCTAATATCAAACATTATCTGGTGTTGGCCGCGAATGCGCAGCATAGAGTGATGGAGCATCAGCTTATGACGTATAAGCAGATTTCTTTGCAGGGCTGTATTTTCACTAAACTTGATGAGTGTTACAGTCTCGGCGAAGCCATCAGCCTGGCCCTGGAGCACAGATTGCCCGTCGGATATTTGACGGATGGGCAGAAGGTGCCCGAGGACATTAAGGCGGCCGATGCCAAGTACATAATTTCTTGTGCAGCGAGACTATTTAAGCAGTATGCTTTAATGCCTACAAGAACGCAGCAGGTTGTAAACTCAGCAGTATCAATATGATTGAGGATCAAGCGAGTAGCTTAAGACGAATGAACCAGCCCAATCTAATCAAAGTGATTGCCGTTACCGGTGGCAAAGGGGGAGTGGGTAAAACCAACATCACTCTGAATACAGCCATCGCTATGGCCAAGCAAGGCAAAAGGGTCATGGTGCTTGACGCCGACCTGGGGTTGGCCAACGTTGACGTAATGTTGGGCCTGCGGGTCGAAAAGAATTTATCTCACGTACTGTCGGGTGAATGTCTGTTGGAAGAAGTGCTGGTGGAAGGCCCCTATGGGGTCAAAATTGCACCGGCCACCTCTGGCACGCAGTCCATGACAGAGCTGACCCCCACAGAACATGCCGGATTGATTCGCGCTTTCAGTGAATTGCGCAGCCAAATCGACGTGCTGATTGTGGATACCGCCGCCGGTATTTCCGATATGGTGTTGAGCTTCTCGCGCGCAGCCCAGGATATTATGGTGGTGGTGTGTGATGAGCCGACTTCTTTGACGGATGCTTATGCGCTGATCAAGATTTTGAATCGTGACCATGGTGTATTTCGCTTTAAGATTGTGGCCAATATGGTGCGCAACTTACGCGAAGGACAAGAACTCTTTGCTAAACTGTCAAAAGTAACCAATCGTTTTCTGGATGTTGCCCTGGAATTGGTTGCCACAATTCCGTTTGACGAGAACATTCGTAAAGCGGTACGCAGGCAAAAATCCATTATCGAAGCCTATCCCAGTTCGCCAGCGGCAGTGGCCATCAATAATCTGGCTAAACAGGCGCTAAGATGGCCAATACCATCGCAGCCCGGGGGGCATCTGGAGTTTTTCCTGGAACAGTTAGTCAATCAGAATTCTGCGGTCCAAAGAGATAAAGTGTGAACAATAAAGCAGCCGCCTATCAGCAATTCGACGATAAAACGAAGCTGGTGGAGCAACATGCCTCACTGGTCAAGCGTATAGCCCACCACCTGATGGCGCGTCTGCCTGCCAGCGTGTTGGTTGACGATCTTATTCAGGCTGGCATGATTGGTTTGTTGGAAGCCGCCAAAAATTTTGACGGTTCCAAGGGAGCCAGTTTCGAAACCTTTGCCGGTATTCGCATCCGCGGTGCTATGCTGGACGAAATTCGTAAAGGCGACTGGACACCCCGTTCGGTGCATAAGAACAGCCGCGCCATCGCCGAGGCTATACAAGCAGTTGAACGTGAAACTGGCGGCGATGCGCGTGATGCCGATGTTGCCGGGAAATTGCAAGTCAGTCTGGATGAATATCACCAGATGTTGAACGAAGTGAATGCCGGCAGACTGGTGGGTATTGAAGATCTGGGCATTACCGAAGATGTAATTAGCACCGAACAGAACCGGGGCACTGACGCACCCTTTGATGATTTGTTGCAGGGATCGTTTCAAAAAGCGCTGGCCCATGCTATTACTACTTTGCCTGAACGGGAAGCCATTGTGCTGTCACTGTATTATGACGAGGAACTGAACCTGCGCGAAATAGGCGAAGTGCTTGAAGTCAGTGAGTCTCGGGTTAGTCAGATCCATAGTCAGGCCATGTTGAGACTCAGAACTCGCATGCAAAGCTGGCAAATGGAATAGAATTTAATAAGAATAACAGTTGGTTGATTCCTCACTGGAGGCAGTTTTGGATAAAAACATGAAAATTCTTGTTGTCGACGATTTCTCGACAATGAGACGTATCATCAAGAACCTTCTCAAAGACCTGGGCTTTACCAATGTTCAGGAAGCTGATGACGGGAATACCGCGTTGCCAATGTTGCAACAAGGCGATTTCGACTTTGTTATCACTGACTGGAACATGCCAGGGATGCAGGGGATTGATCTGCTCAGAGCCATTCGCGCTGATGATAGCTTGAAACACACCCCTGTTCTGATGGTGACAGCGGAAGCGAAGAAAGAGCAAATTGTTGCAGCAGCCCAGGCCGGTGTAAATGGATATGTGGTGAAACCTTTCACTGCAGCTACGCTGAAAGAGAAACTCGAAAAGATATTTGAGCGCCTTGGGTAGTCCCTGGCGGATCCTAAAGCATAAGGAACGCCTTAATGACTGATACTCATCAAGCTCCCATGTCGCTTGAGGATGCTCGCCAACTGGTGACATTGCTTGAGCAGGGAGACAACCAGGGTGCCATGCAACTGCTGGAATCTGTGACCATGGAAGACTCCATGGAATTGTTTGCCGAAGTGGGCAAACTTACACGTCAGTTACATGATTCACTTAACAATTTCCAATTGGATGCCCGCATCGCGGATTTGGCTCAGGAAGATATTCCTGATGCACAAAGTCGACTCAACTATGTAATTGAAACCACGGAAGATGCAGCTAACCGCACGATGGATGCGGTTGAGACCAGTATGCCTATCGCTGAACGTCTGAATGCCAGAATTAATGAAATTCTGCCAGACTGGAAAAGGCTGATGACACGTCAGTTGCAATTGGGTGAATTTAAAACGCTTTGCCATGATATGGATAAGCTTCTTGACGAGGCCAGTGTTGATTCGGCGAAACTGAACGAACTATTGACCGAAGTGCTGATGGCTCAGGGTTATCAGGATCTGACCGGTCAGGTTATCCGTAAAGTCATCGAGTTAGTCAAAGAAGTCGAAGACAACCTGGTACATATGCTTAAGGTGTTTGGTGAGCCCGAAGTAGATGAGATTGCCAAACAAGCCAAGAAAGAGGCCAGCAAGGAAATGGCAGAGGGCCCAATTATTGATGCGGCTACCCGTGATGACGTGGTAACTGGTCAGGATGACGTAGATGATCTACTTTCAAGCTTAGGGTTTTAAGGGGAATTGATGCATGGCCTTTGACGTTGATGAGGATATCCTGCAGGACTTCCTGGTTGAAGCGGGAGAAATTCTGGAGCAATTGCAGGAGCAACTGGTTGATCTGGAAAACAATCCCGAAGATGCGGATTTGCTCAATGCCATATTTCGCGGCTTCCACACCGTTAAAGGTGGGGCGGGTTTCCTTTCCCTGACCGAACTGGTGGATGCCTGCCACGGCGCTGAAAACGTGTTTGACGTGTTGCGTACCGGCAAGCGCCAGGTAACTGCCGAGCTGATGGACGTTATCTTGCAAGCACTGGATAGCATCAATGAGATGTTCGCCAGTGTTAAAGCCCGTGAACCGTTGGAGCCTGCCTCTCCAGAAGTATTGGAGGCTTTGCATCGTTTAAGTAAACCTGAGTCCGAAGACGAATATGTGGCGCCAGCGCCCGAGCCTGAACCCGAGCCCGAGCCTGAACCTGTTTCGGTGAGTGACAGTACTGATAGTGGCAGTATCGACGATATCAGCGAAGATGAATTTGAGGCTTTGCTGGATGAACTGCATGGGCCAGGCGGCGCACCTTCTAACGCCAAAGCGGCATCACCTGCCAGCAATACTGCACCACAGGTTGATTTGAGTGACGGTGATGAAGACATTACCGACGATGAATTTGAGGCCTTGCTCGATCAGCTTCACGGTGAAGGCAAATTTAAAGCTGCCAGCGATGCCCCTGCACCTGCCAAAGCCGCTCCTGCTTCCGATGCAAAGAGCGGTGACGATATTACCGATGATGAATTCGAAGCCTTACTCGACCAATTGCATGGCTCGGGTAAGGGGCCTGGTGCAGTGCCGGCAGCACCACCGGCTAAGTCTGAAGCACCAAAGCCTGCTGCTAAACCTGCAGCGGCAACGCCAGCTAAAACAGAAGCCGCGAAGCCTGCTGCCAAACCTGCGCCTAAAGCCAGTGATGATGACGAAGACAAGTCGTCTGCTGTAGCTCTGAAGAAGGACGACAAGAAAGCGCCGGCTGCACCACCTGCTGAGACAACAGTGAGGGTGGATACCAAACGCCTTGACCAGATTATGAACATGGTTGGTGAGCTGGTGTTGGTACGTAACCGTCTGCTTAGTCTTGGCGTCAATATCAATAATGAAGATATGTCCAAGGCTATTGCCAATTTGGATGTGGTGACCGGGGATCTGCAAGGTGCGGTGATGAAAACCCGTATGCAGCCCATTAAGAAAGTGTTTGGTCGCTTCCCCAGGGTTGTTCGCGATTTAGCCCGCAGCCTAAAGAAAGAAATTAACCTGAATCTGGTGGGTGAAGAAACCGATCTGGATAAAAACCTGGTGGAGGCCCTGGCCGATCCCTTGGTGCACTTGGTCAGAAACTCAGTAGACCACGGTATTGAAATGCCGGACGAGCGTGAAGCCTCGGGTAAAAAGCGCACCGGTACTGTTACCTTGTCGGCGTCCCAGGAAGGCGACCATATTCTGCTGACCATCGAAGATGATGGTAAGGGCATGGATCCGGAGAAGCTGAAAGAGATTGCCATTAAGCGTGGTGTGCTGGATGTGGATGCCGCTGCCCGTATGTCAGATGTTGAAGCCTTCAACCTGATTTTCGCACCGGGATTTTCCACCAAAACCGAGATTTCCGATATTTCCGGCCGCGGCGTTGGCATGGATGTGGTGAAAACCAAAATCAACCAGCTCAATGGTACCGTGCATATTCACTCAGAAAAAGGCGTGGGTACCCGGCTTGAGATCAAGGTCCCTCTGACCCTGGCTATTCTGCCCACCCTGATGGTGATTGTTGGTGAGCAGACCTTTGCCTTACCACTGGCCGCAGTCAGTGAAATCATAAATGTGGACATGAATAAGACCAACACGGTTGATGGTCAGCTCACCATGATTGTGCGCTCCAAAGCGATTCCTCTGTTTTATCTGAAGGAATGGCTGCATCGCAGTAAGGAAAAGGTCAAGGTTGAACGCAGTAAAGGCCACGTTGTGGTGGTGCAAATTGGCACTCAGCAAGTAGGTTTTGTGGTCGATGCATTGATTGGTCAGGAAGAGGTGGTGATTAAACCACTGGATGCCCTGCTGCAAGGCACGCCAGGTATGGCCGGCGCAACTATTACCAGTGACGGCGGCATTGCCCTGATTCTGGATATTCCCAGCCTGCTCAAGCGTTATGCGAAAAAAGGCCTAAAAGATAAAAAAAGCAAATAACTGATGCGTTATAAGGTACTGGTGGTCGACGATTCGACATTCTTTCGTAAGCGGGTTTCGGATTTTCTCAACCAGGACCCCGGCCTGACAGTGGTCGGTGAGGCCAAAAATGGTCAGGAAGCCATAGATATGGCTGCCAAGCTGCAGCCCGATGTCATTACCATGGATGTGGAAATGCCGGTGATGGATGGCATTAGTGCGGTGAAACGCATTATGGCCAGTACGCCCACGCCTATTCTGATGTTCTCGTCCTTAACCCATGACGGTGCTCAGGCCACACTGGATGCCTTAGATGCCGGGGCGCTTGATTTCCTGCCGAAAAAGTTTGAAGACATTGCCCGAGAAAGGCAGGAGGCTATCAGCCTGCTGCAGCAAAGAGTTAAGGCGCTGGCCAGACGCCGCGCATTTACCCGGCCAAGTTTATTAAGACCTGCACCGGTTATGCGCAGCAGCCTGCGGGATACCAGAGTGCAGGAAACAAAAAGCGCACCGGTATTTGAGTCAGTCAGGCCGCCAAAAGCGACAGGTAAGCGATACGCTGCCCTGGCCATTGGTGCCTCGACAGGCGGGCCGGTGGCGCTACAAACCATTCTTACCAAATTGCCAGCCAGTTTCCCTTACCCGGTATTTCTTGTGCAGCATATGCCTGGTACGTTCACGACCGCTTTTGCAGCGAGAATGAACAATCTTTGTCAGATTAAAGTGAAGGAAGCCGAGAACGGCGATTTAGTTGAACCCGGCTGCGCCTATCTGGCACCCGGAGGCAAGCAAATGCTGGTGGATGGCAGCAGTCGTTCCTGCCGTATTCGCATTGTTGATGACACCGGCCTGGATAATATTACCTATAAGCCTAGTGTGGATCTGAGTTTTGCATCACTGGGGCGGGTATATGGCGGTGATATTCTGGCGGTGGTGCTTACCGGTATGGGAGCCGATGGTCGTGAAGGCTGTCGGTCATTAAAGCCCCGTGGGGCTACGATCTGGGCGCAGGATGAAAAGAGCTGTGTGGTGTATGGCATGCCACAGGCCGTGGCTGCGGCCGGGTTGTCTTCAGCCAGCTTAGCGCTGGGCGATATTGCTTCTCATATTTTAGCTGAAATGCCTGCCTGAATTGGGCAGGGATAGGTTTCCATAAAGGGTTAAGTTGTGATTGTCTGGACTGTGGCAAATCAAAAGGGCGGCGTTGGCAAAACGACATCCACTGTGACCCTGGGTTCCTTGTTAGCGCTTAAGGGCAAAAAGGTCTTGCTGGTGGATACCGATCCCCATGCGTCTTTGAGTTATTACTTTGGAGTGGACTCAGAAGAGCTGTCCTCCAGTCTGTATGATGTGTTCCTGGCACATAAAAATCTGACCGCCGATAAAGTATTGGATTGTCTGTGTTCAACTAAATTTGATTCGCTGTTTATCTTACCGGCCACTATGGCGCTGGCAACGCTGGACAGGAGCATGGGCCATCAGGGCGGTATGGGGCTGATTATCAAAAAGGCCCTTGAGCTGATTGAACATGAATTTGATGTTGCCATTATGGATTGCCCGCCGGTATTAGGGGTGTTGATGGTCAATGCACTGGCGGCCTGCCAACGGATTCTGGTACCTGTGCAGACCGAGTTTCTGGCCTTAAAGGGTTTGGATCGCATGATGCATACCCTGGAGATCATGAAAAAGTCGCAGCCGCGGGACTATACCTACACTATTATTCCCACCATGTACGATAAGCGTACTAATGCAGCGCTGGAGGCGTATAAAAGTCTGCGCAATACCTATGGCGAATTGGTATGGAACGGCGTCATCCCGGTTGATACGCGTTTCCGTGATGCCAGCCAGGCACAGAGTCCACTGCCGGTTTATCATCCTCGCTCCCGGGGCGTCTATGCTTATAACAGTTTGCTGAACTTTCTGTTGAGCCAGGAGCCTCAGGTATGAGCAAAAATCAGTTTGCCAATGAAAAAGTCATGGAGGAATACCTCAGTGCCTTGCTGACAGAAGACGCTGTGATTGAGCAGGTCCAGCGCCAGGCCGTTGCCAGGCTGCTGGAAGAGGCAAAACCTCATATTCCTGTCCCGCCACCTGCACCCGCTCTTCAGGATGAAGGCGCAACAGCCGATACAACCTCAGTATCTGTGCCCGACGAGGAGCCTGAATACCGTAAAGGCAAGTTTCAGGCTTTGTATTTTGAAGTCGCGGGGTTAATTCTGGCCGTACCTTTGACTGAGCTTGGCGGTATCCATAAGATGGACAAGACGTCTCCTTTAATCGGCAAGCCTGATTGGTTCAAAGGTGTAATGCTGCATCGGGACGAAAAGCTGAAAGTGGTAGACACGGCTCAGTGGGTTATGCCAGAAAAATACACAGAAACACTGGCAGAATCCTTAAATTATCAATATCTTATTATGTTAGAGAACAGTGGTTGGGGGCTTTGCTGCGAATCACTGGTAAATACGGTGACCTTACACCAAGACGATGTAAAGTGGCGTGAAAGCCACGGCAAGCGCCCCTGGCTTGCTGGTCTGGTGAAGGAAAAAATGTGTGCCCTTATCGATGTTGGCGCCTTGGTGGCCCTTCTGGAACAAGGGCTGGGCAGTAAAGATGCAGATTAATCCGCCGGTCGGGAGCTAAAGCTATGAGTGACGACAGAAACAGTAATGCAGGGACTGATAAAGATGAAGTTCTGCAGTGGGTGACCTTCAGACTGGGGGATGAGACCTACGGCATCAACGTGATGCAAGTGCAGGAAGTGCTGCGTTATACCGAGATTGCCCCGGTGCCGGGTGCACCTGATTATGTACTGGGCATTATTAATTTACGTGGCAATGTGGTTACCGTGATTGATACCCGGGCCAGATTTGGTCTTGACGCTAACGAAGTGTCCGACAATACCCGCATTGTGATTATCGAATCCGACCAACAGGTGGTGGGGATACTGGTAGACAGTGTCGCTGAAGTGGTTTATCTGAAATCCTCTGAAATCGATAGCGCCCCCAATGTCGGCACTGAAGAAAGCGCCAAGTTTATCCAGGGCGTCAGTAACCGTGATGGTGAATTACTGATACTGGTGGATCTGAACAAATTGCTGACCGATGAAGAATGGGATGAAATCAGCAGCCTGTAACGGGTGATATCAGATGACAGACACCCGGGATTGCCGGGTGTTTTTGTGTTTGTAACTAGGAAAATCCATGGGTTGGATTGAAATTGCATTAACTGGTACGGCCCTGCTGACACTGTTATTGGTTTTGGCCGTCTTTCGCCTCAGGATGGTGTCGCAGAGTCGGGCGGCTGAGCTGGCGCAGATTCAGGCGCAACTGACAGTGTTGGAACAAAAATCCCGCTCTTTGGCCGCAGAGCTGCATGAATTGCGCACCGGCAGCATTGGCATGGGGGAGCGTATTAAGCTGTTGGAAGGGCGGCATAAGCAACTGGATGGTGCCCTGCGCGAAACCCGCGAGCAACAGCAAGAACTGGCGGAAATGGATCCTGATACCAAGCTCTACAACAGAGCGGTAAAACTGCTGCAACAAGGCGCGTCGGTCGAAGAGCTGATGGATGAATGTGAACTGCCCCGGGCCGAAGCGGAATTGCTGTTTAGTATTCATGGTCAGCAGCGTTAGGCATTAGTCAAATTCTCTATACATCAACCAGACCAAGAACAAGATTTATCTGACCGTCCAACAGACGGTTATCTGTCACGGACGACATGACAGATAAAACGCTAAGCTGTCAGGTATTAGGAGCGAGCGAGTGTCAGTCAAAATTGTCCATCTCTCTAAAAATGACGTTGCCTTGTTGCAGTCCATAAATGCAATGTTTAGCGAAGTATTCGATGACGAAGCGAGCTACTCCGCCAACAAGCCATCATCAAGCTACCTTCAAACATTGCTTGGTACATCCAGCTTCATTGCACTGGCTGCGGTTGACGAGGATAAAGTCGTGGGTGCTATCGCTGCGTATGAGTTACAAAAATTCGAACGGCAAAGAAGCGAAATTTACATCTACGATCTCGCAGTAGTATCCACCCATCGCAGAATGGGCATTGCCACTGCTCTCATTCAAAAGCTAAAGGCTATTGGCGCTGCACGCGGCGCGTATGTGATTTACGTTCAAGCCGACAAAGGCGTAGAGGAGCAGCCAGCCATAGAGTTGTATTCAAAGCTGGGCACCATCGAGGATGTGTTCCACTTCGATATTGCAGTTGAGGACGACAGCAAAAATGTCTAACAATGCACTGCTGCCGGACAAACTCTCCGCTGCGCTTCGAATTTTCCGCTGAGTGCGGCGTTACATTTTTAACCTAAGCAGGGCATGTCAATGGCTCAAAGCAACAATAAAAAATTACTTAATAAAAAGGTTCGTAAAGGTAGTAAAGGGTTTCCTATCGCGACCGTTGCTTTTTACGGTCCTGACAATAAAACCGCGACGAAACTTGTATGTGCAATCATTTCTTATGAAGGCGCCGAACCTGACCCAATAAAAAAGTGGTTTTCATCAAGTGATATACGTAAATCTGATCAAGTGCTCAAAGAGGTATTAAGCTTTATTGATGACAATAGTGCAAAAACCGTGAGTATGATTGAGGAAATTATCGGCTGCCCTCATGAGGAGGGGATTGATTATCCCGAAGGTGCGTATTGTCCTGAGTGTGTGTTCTGGAAGGGAAAAGATCGATTTACTGGTGAGATATTGAATTAAAAACGATCAAAACGATCAAAACGATCAAAACGAACAACGGGTTCGGGGCTGGGGTTTCTCTACAGCCTCGCTATGTCATTAGCGAGTGTTATTCGAAAAGAGTCAATCGGACACATGAAAAAAGCATTGAGGGATGACGAGCTGGCTGAAATAGCTAAGATCGTTAAAGAGACAATATTTATACCCAGAAACCAAAAGAAAGTAGCTGTATTTCTTTGTGGTGCAGATATAAGAGATAAAAAAACCTTTCGCTCGAAAATGGCCTCTATTTTTAGCGAGTATCCTAGGTATGAAATTCTATATCCTGAGGGTCTATTTGATGACCTTCTAGCTGGTCAAGGGCAGCATAGCTTACTAAAACTTGAGAATATTCTTGCTGATAGTGTAGATGCAATTGTCTTATTTCCAGAGAGCCCAGGTTCGTTCGCAGAGCTAGGTGCATTTTCTAATAATCCAAATCTTGCAAAAAAGATGATTGTTCTTGCCAATAAGAAGTTTAAAAATCATAAAAGCTTTATTAATTATGGACCTAATCGATTGGTCCGTGCATCCAAAACAGGGAAAGTAATAAATATAAATTATGATGATTTAGACGATGTGGATGAAAAGCATAAAATTTATAGGAGGGTGAATGATTACATAACTAAAATCAAAAAAAAACATCCTGTTAAGCAAGACGTTACAAATATTCTTGAAGCCGAAAATTTTATTCTTCCTTGTATATATCTTATAGATGAAGTAAATAACGTAACCTTATACCAGTTGATTGAACATGCAACATCACATGACAAAACTCTTTGTGAAATTGCCACGAAGTCCTCTCTTGGTCGACTGACTGCCAATAGGCTAATAACGCGGACTCCATTGGGGTATAAAGTCACCAGTGCTGGCGCCGAATATGTTAGGGAAACTTTTTACGATAAGTTTCTTGATAGGGCTCGAATCGAGCTGCTTAATGCACAAAATCGTAGAAACTCTCGAGTTAAATATGATAGAGTCAGCCAAGGCGCTCACCTTTAGCGAGTGGGTCTCGTACTCACTGGGTAGTGTTTCGCTATCCTGCACTAAAACCAGATGCATGCCGAATATAAAGATGCGGCACAATCATCGCCCGATGATTGCACCGCATCTTTATATCCGTTTCTTAAGACGTAAAGGTGTAGCGCTTCATGTCTAACAAAATATACTTGTTCCGGCTAAGAAACCTTGGTTTACCAGCAATTGAATCAATCGAAGAGTTGGCAAATGAAACCCGCTTATCTTTGGGCAAAGTGAAATATTTATCTTTTCGCTCAGAGCGCCTATATAAAGTCTACGACGTTCCAAAAAAAACAGGGAAGAAAAGAGAGATTTCTCAACCAAATCGAGAGCTAAAAGCTCTTCAAGCGTGGGTGTTAAGAAATATTCTAGATAAACTATCTTCTTCAGAACATTCTAAAGGATTCGATAAAGGGACTTCAATTTTAGATAATGCTTCCCCACATGTTGGAGCTAACTATATTTTGACTATGGATCTGGAAAATTTCTTCCCAAATGTGAAGGCTTCACATGTCTACAATATCTTTCATTCAGTCGGTTACAATCAAAAAGTTAGCGCAATATTCACAAATATTTGCACTTTTAAGGGAGGTCTTCCTCAAGGAGCTCCTACATCTCCTAAATTAGCTAATCTTGTCTGTGCTAAGCTCGACTCAAGATTGCATGGATATGCCGGACCAAAAGGAATAGTATATACAAGATATGCTGATGATCTTACTCTTTCTGCACAGACACCACAAAAGATATACAAGGCGAAGCAATTTATAGGGACGATAATATCTGATGAAGGATTTTCTCTTAATAAAGAAAAAACAAAGATATCAGGAACGCAAAGACAAAAAAAAGTTACTGGATTGATTGTCTCAGAAAATAATTTGGGTATCGGTCGAAAGAAGTACCGTGAAATTAGAAGCAAGATTCACTATTTGTTTGAAGGTAAAAGTACTGAATATGATCATGTTAATGGTTTAATGGCCTTCACATACTCTGTTGACAGAAAAGCCTATAAAAGAATTCATACTTATATAAATAAACTGAAAAGCATTTACCCTCAATCAGAGGCATTTAAAAAGTTAGCGCCTGAGATAGAAAGTAAGTGATAACAATCGGCCGTAGTCGGACTCTGCAAAAGTTACCACTATATATGCTTGGATAGAATTAAAAACGATCAACGGCGTAAGGTTCATTGATATGGTAATGGGGTAACTGAGCCAAAACTGTGACCCTAAGCGGCCCAAGCCGCTTTGACCCCGCTAAAAAATTCCCGGTCGGTTCAGGGCGCTGCTAAAAGGTGGGCAATTTGCTGGGAGCAAATTGAGTGGAAGACGCGTCTGGAACGTCGTTTTCACGACCGCCTTTTAGTAGTGGCCTGGACTGACGTTGTTGGGAATCCAGCGGGCGCGCTTTCTTTGCGTCTCGTTTCTTTACCGCGCAGTAAAGAAATGGGACTGGCATGCCATGGAGGGCATGTCATAAAGGACATGGAAGTCATGCATTCAAGACCTATGCGGGGGCAGCGTGTTAGAGGTAAATTTGCGATCGTCTGCAGCAACGTATAACAAATGACTGTGGTCTAGGGTCAACAAGTTAAGCTATTTTTCACACCTCACACCCGATCATCCACCTTACCATGCATATTATTCCAACTCTCCGGGAACTTACCTTGCAGCACGTAAGAGAATGCAATCAGTTCGGCAATCACAATATAGAGTTCACGGGGAATTTCCTGACCTAGATCCAGGGTATTGAGAAAGCCGGCCAGTTGCTCATCTTCATGCACTAATACGCCATTTTCCCGGGCCAGGGCAATAATTTCCTCTGCCAGTTCACCAAAGCCCTTGGCAATGATTTGTGGGGCTTGTTGCTTATTGTCGGCCTGGTATTTTATGCCGACGGCACTTTTGGGTTTATCCACCATTTTCATTAAGCCTGGGTTTCAAATATATGGTAGGGACGCTGCTGCAGATGCGCCGGGATCTTACCCAGTTGGCATTGGCTGTGGTTCACCTGCAGCCCCAAACCGGTAAGACGTTTTCTTAAATGCGGGATAAACTGAATAACCAGATCCCTCAGATTTGCATTGGCGGCATAGAAATCCAGTTCAAGCTCGGTTTGGTACAGCCGGGCTTTGGCCAGTAAGCCACCTAACTCGCCAATTTCCAGCTTCATGGTCAAATTCCACTGCCGGTCAGCCGACACAGCCTTCTTGTTTTTCTTATTGGGTGGCGGCTCGCGGCGAATCAGGAGTTCCAGTTCGCGGCGCGGTTCACCTTGCCCCAGAGGCAGATTGTAATAAAAACTGTCCTGGCCCTGAATCTGGCTTTCAGCATTGAGGCTCTTCGCGCCGCTGTGGTTTCCCAGCATGCGGCCCAGTTCTCTTAGCAATTGGTGTCTTTGTTCCAGCATGGACAAGTCGCTGAGGTTGCGCTGACTAACCGGCGCGCTGGCAGTCGGACGACCCCCTTCTAATAAGGAGGCCAGTCCTTCAGACAGCTTCTGAGCTTGCTCTGAAGACAGTTTGCTGTGCTGGCTGGCAAGGCGGGAAGCCAGTGTCACCTGCAGCAAGGTCACCAACGCGCCGACAAAGCCCTGGCTGGAATTGGGGGTGAGCAGCTGAGCGGGCGTCAGACTGAGCGCCGGCGTGCTAAGCAAGGCGCGCAGCGCGGCGGTATCTTGTTCATTGCCCTGTGGCAGGCTTTGTTTTAACTGAGTGCTGAGTTGCTGCAATAGCTTGACCGTATCAGGTGCCACCGAGCGACTGTCAGCCAGGGCCGATTCTATATGAGTCAATAAGCGAGCCGGTGATTCCTGTTGGCTGTAAAGTTTACGGCTGAGCTCCTGTAATTGCTGGTATAACAGGCCTTGCTTATCTACCTGTGCGGCGGCTTGCTGGGTCGCGGTGGGAGTTAATACCGCTTTGTCCGGGACAAGGGGCTTATCCGTTGTGACTGTAACCTCACTTTGTGACTTGGTTGGATGACTTGGCGCTTGCCCTGCTATCGGCTTACCCGCAATTGGCATACTGTCTTTGCTAATAGCCGGGCTGGCTTGTCCTTCGGTTGGCACAGAAATCTGCTGTTTGAGTACAGACTGCAACTGCTGTAGCGCCGGTTTATCCAGTATCAGACTGGCGCTGGGCGGAGTACTAAGTGATTGAAGTTGCGGCCGCTCACCGCTGGGTTGCTGCAATTGCACAAACTGCGCTGTGGTGGTTAGTTTGGCAAGCCACTGTACAAGTGGCCTGGCAACCGGCACAGGTAGTTGTTCGGCCCACTGCTTTAACTGATGGATGTCGATGCGAAGACCTTGCCCGAACAGATCAACACGGCTTAACAGTTCGGGTTTTTGTGCGGGTAATACCCATTCACTGCCAGCAACCGGCCCCCTGGATGCCATGCTTTGCACTGATGGTTGTAGCGGGGCGGCAGCTGCAGGTGACGGGTTGATTGGCTTGCCGCTGTTTGGGGCTTCATATAGGGTTAACTGCCACTGGCCAGTTTGCCGCTGATAGTGCAGCTCAACCAACTGCCCTGGTGCCAGCTTGGGGGCATCCATCGGCATTTGCAGTTTGACTGGCTTGCCTTGTATATCCAGCGTTAGTTGCTGTGGCTGCTGGCTGATTACCTGTGCCGACACTTTAAAGACTTCCGGCAGTTGGCCCTCACCTTTACCCACCAGTGGCAGCAAGGCCTGTAATAGTTGGTTGTTCAGTATCAGGGTTTGGATTTGTGTGGGTTGCGCCTGACTTTGGTTTACCTGCGGGTAGAAAAGTAAGGTTGTGTTGTCTTTGCCACTTGTCAGCAACTGGTAAAGCCCACCATCCAATAGTTTACCCTTGAGATCACTGGCATTTATCTGCACCTGCCGGTTACCCAGGTTCAGTAACAGTTGATTGCCGGGCAGTATTTTTACCTCGGCCTGACTAAGCTGTTGTAGCATGGCTTCAGGCAAGGCGGCGCTTTGCTGCAACTGGCGCAAGGCACTCAGCAGGGATTGCTGGGATGTAGGTAACAGATCTGACATAAGGCCTTATCGACTGCCTGTTGCACAAGCTGAATGCACTGGGTGCAGAATAAAGGCATTTTTGATGATCTCGATCAGTATATCAAGTGGGTACAAATCATCCCCAACTGCTGTTGGCTGTGCTATCATCCGCCGGTTTTTGGCTGTGCATTCTGTTTTGAATTGCCGATAAACAAAAGGCTGAGTTTGTCCTTACTATCCGTTAACAATTTGTCCTGCATTAAGCGTGATCGCATCTTGTTTGATGAGCTGGGATTTGTGTTGCAGCCAGGGGAGCTTTTGCATGTTCAGGGCCCCAATGGTGCCGGTAAAACCAGCCTGTTGCGATTATTGGTCGGTTTGTCTCAACCGCAAAGCGGAGAGATTTGCTGGCAAGGTGAGGATATCCGCCAAATACAGTCGCAGTATCAACGTCAGCTTTGCTATTTTGGCCATAAACTTGGGGTGAATCTGGCCCTTAGTGCATTGGATAATTTGCATTTCTGGTGTCAGATGCAGGAGATTAAGGCGGACGCTGATCTCTATCCATTACTGGAAACACTCGGATTAGTGGGACTGGAAGAACTGCCTGCCGGGCAACTTTCCGCCGGGCAACAACGTCGAATTGCCCTGGCGCGTTTCTGGCTGAAATCCTGCCCCTTATGGGTATTGGATGAACCTTTTACCGCACTGGATCGCCAGGCCGTGCAAATGCTCAAATCTCGTATGCAGGCCCATTTGCAAGGGCAGGGCATTATCGTGATGACCTCTCATCAAAGTTTGGATTTCCCCACGCCTGTTCGTGAGCTGCATCTGGAGTATCGCCTGTGATATACCCTTTGGCAGGACTGCTGCGCCGTGAATTAGCGCTGGCCTACCGCCAGAAAGCGGAGTTAATGCAGCCGCTGATTTTCTTTGTACTGGTTATCAGTTTGTTTCCGCTTGGGGTGGGTCCTGGTCCGCAGATGCTACAGAAAATAGGCCCAGGGGTGATTTGGGTGGCCGTACTGTTATCATCGTTGCTCGGTATGGAGCGATTGTTCCGTGACGATTTTAGTGACGGCTGGCTGGAACAGATGATGCTCAGTGGGCTGCCGTTGCCTTTGGTGGTGCTGGTTAAAGTGATCGCACACTGGCTGACCTGCGTACTGCCACTACTGTTGGTGTCCCCTCTGCTGGCGTTGTTTTTAAATTTGAGTCCGGCCATGTATCAGGCACTGGTGCTCGGGCTGCTACTGGGCACGCCGCTACTCAGCCTGGTCGGGGCCACAGGCGTGGCGCTGACATTGGGTTTGCAACGGGGTGGGGTGCTGTTGTCTTTACTGTTATTACCGCTATTCGTCCCATTATTGATTTTTGCCACCTCGGCGGTGGATGCGGCAGCTATGCAACTTCCCTATAATGGCCAGTTAGCCATCATAGGCGCCTTATTACTTTTGGCATTGGCGCTGAGCCCGCTGGCAACGGCCCATGCTTTGAAGATCAGTCAGAATTAAAATTATCAGGTGCAACTGACTATGTGGAAATGGTTACATCCTTATGCAAAGACCGAACGAGCCTATGCCTTGTGTGGCAGCTTGTTACCCTGGTGCTGGGGTGGGGCACTGCTGTGTCTTGCCGTCGGGCTGGCATGGGGGCTGGCATTCGCTCCGGCTGATTACCAGCAGGGAGATTCGTTCAGAATCATCTATTTACACGTACCCAGCGCGATATTGTCTATGGGCGCCTACAGCGGTATGGCCATTGCTGCATTTATTGGCTTGGTTTGGCAAATCCGCAGTGCCGACATGGCCGTGTCAGCTATTGCCCCGGTAGGTGCGGTAGTCACTTTTGTGGCACTGTTTACCGGTGCGGCCTGGGGCAAACCTATGTGGGGTACCTGGTGGGTATGGGACGCCAGACTCACGTCTGAACTCATTCTGCTGTTTCTGTACCTCGGTGTTATCGCACTTTATCAGTCGTTTGAAGACAAGCAGCAAGGTGCCAAAGCGGCCGGTATTCTGGCTTTGGTTGGGGTGGTTAATCTGCCTATTATCCACTACTCGGTAGAATGGTGGAATACTCTGCATCAGGGCGCCACCATTACCAAGTTTGGCAAACCTTCCATCGCCCCTGACATGCTCTGGCCGCTGCTGATTAGTATTGCCGGACTGGGGCTGCTGGTTGCGGCACTGAGTTTATACCGCCTGCAAAGCGAAATGATTCGCCGTGAAATGCATCGCCCCTGGGTACAGGCCATGTTTAAAGCGCAAGAGGGTAATCATCATGCATTTTGAAAGCTGGTCAGCCTTTTGGGCCATGGGTGGATACGCATTTTATGTGTGGCTGGCGTTTGGTGTCAGCGGCCTGGCGCTGGCACTGCTGGTGGCACAGAGTTTCTATGCGCGGCGAAGCCTTCGCCGCTATTGGCAGGCCGAACAGGCAAGGCAACAACGCATCGCCGCAAGCCGTTCCCGCCAGCAACAGAATTCTAAACTTGCTGATGAGGTGGATTGATGAATCCAAGACGTAAACAACGCCTGATGGCATTCAGTGCCATTATTCTGGTGATAGGTGGGGCGATAGGGCTGATGCTCTATGCTCTGGGACAGAATATCGACTTATTCTATACCCCCAGCGAACTGGTGGAAGGTAAGAACGGCGTTAAACCCCAGGTGGGGCAACGTTTGCGTATTGGCGGCATGGTCGTGCCGGGGTCAGTGCAGCGTGACGATGACAGTCTGGCCGTGAGTTTTGATCTGGTGGATACCGGTCCGGTCGTCCGGGTCAGCTATCAGGGTATTCTGCCGGATCTGTTCCGTGAAGGACAGGGCATTGTTGCCACAGGTGTGCTTACCGCACTGAATCACATCGAGGCGGAAGAAGTCCTGGCTAAACACGACGAAGAATATATGCCACCGGAACTGGCAGAAGCCATGAAGGGCATCAAGCATGTGAAGCCTTCTGAAGCCAATTACGGCAATAAGGGGTAACCGATGCTTGCTGAACTGGGACATTTTTCCCTGGTATTGGCCCTGTTGATGGCCATTCTGCTGGCCATTTATCCTATGTGGGGCGCGCAGCGTGGCCAGCCAGTGCTGATGCAGACCGCCAAACCCCTGACCGTGGGATTGTTTCTTTTTACCCTGTTCGCCTATGTGTGCCTGACTCAAAGTTTTATCGACAACGACTTTTCCATTGCCTATGTGGCACATAATTCCAATACCCTGTTGCCCTGGTATTACCGGATGACTGCAGTGTGGGGAGGACATGAAGGGTCGTTCCTGTTGTGGGTGTTGATTTTTGCGCTCTGGGCCGTGGCCGTGGCCGTTTTCAGCCGTGGTATTCCACTGGATATTCTGGCCAGGGTGTTGGCCATTCTGGGCATGGTTGGGGTGGGGTTCTATCTCTACATTCTGCTGGCATCCAATCCTTTTGAACGCTTGCTGCCTTTTTATCCTGTGGATGGGCGGGATCTAAATCCGCTGCTGCAGGATTTTGGCATGATCATCCATCCGCCCCTTTTGTATATGGGGTATGTGGGTTTTTCCGTGGTTTTTGCCTTTGCTATAGCGGCGCTGGTGGCCGGTAAATTGGACGCGACCTGGGCTCGCTGGTCGCGCCCCTGGACCCTGGCAGCCTGGGTGTTTCTAACCTTGGGTATTGCACTTGGCAGCTGGTGGGCCTACAAAGAGCTGGGCTGGGGCGGCTGGTGGTTCTGGGACCCGGTGGAAAATGCCTCGTTTATGCCCTGGTTGGTTGGCACTGCCTTACTACATTCTCTGGCGGTAACCGAGAAGCGCAAGGTGTTTAAATCCTGGACGGTTCTGCTGGCTATCGCGGCGTTTTCACTCAGTTTGTTAGGCACATTCCTGGTGCGCTCGGGTATTTTGGTGTCCGTGCATTCGTTTGCCTCAGACCCTACCCGTGGCCTATTTATTCTCGGCCTGCTGGTGTTGGTTATTGGCGGTTCGTTACTGCTGTATGCGCTGCGTGCACCGCAACTGCGTAGCGCCGGGCGCTATGAACTGCTATCCCGTGAAACCATGCTGATTGGTAATAATATCCTGCTGTGTAGTGCAACCCTGGTGGTGCTGATGGGCACCTTACTGCCCTTGGTACATAAGGAACTGGGGCTTGGGTCTATCAGTATTGGCGCGCCATTTTTTGATCAGATGTTTGTCTACCTGATTGTGCCCTTTGTGCTGCTATTGGTGATGGGGCCGCTGAGTCGCTGGAAAAACCAATCACTGGCTGCCCTGCGTAATCAACTGCTGGCCGGTCTGGGCTTAAGCCTTCTGGCAGTGTTGCTGCTCAATCTGGGCCGGGATGGTCTGTCTTACATGGCCGTACTGGGCATGGGGCTTTCAGTCTGGATAGCTATTGCCACGGTGCAGGAGGTTCGCCAGCGCCTGAGTGCGGTCAATCATGGCTTGGCCGGGCTGAAGGCCCTGACCCCGAGCCACTGGGGAATGGTGCTGGGACATCTGGGATTTGCTGCCACTATTATGGGCATTGCCATGGTCACCAGTTACAGCGTGGAACGCGATGTGCGTATAAGCCCGGGTGAACAGATTGAATTGCAGGGTTATGAATTTCGTTTCCTCGGTGTGGAAGCCCTGACAGGGCCGAACTATACCGGCCACGTGGCCAAGCTTGATGTGTTTGTGGATGGAAAAAAAGTCAGTCATTTACAAGCACAAAAACGTTTTTACACCGTACAACGCAATGTGATGACCGAAGCGGCGGTAGATCCCGGTTTTACCCGCGATTTGTATGTGGCGCTTGGCGAGCAGCTCAGCAATGGCGATTGGGCCTTGCGGGTCTATGTAAAACCCTATATCCGCTGGATCTGGGGAGGCGCAGCCATTATGGCCCTTGGCGGGCTGCTGTCGATGAGCGATAAACGCTATCGCATGGCCAGGTTGGTCAAAGCATCCGAGCCTGTATCAAAGCTGGCAGGAGAGTCGGTATGAAACGCATCGGTTTGTTTTTACTGCCGCTAGGCTTGTTCCTGTTGATTACGCTGTTTTTGTTGCAGGGGTTGTTTTCCAATCCCCGTGATATCGAGTCCAGTCTGCTGGATAAACCTGTGCCAAGCTTTAGCCTGCCAGATGTGATGGACGCTTCGGTACAGTATGGGCCCGAAGTGTTTCAAGACCAGGTAACCTTATTAAATGTATGGGGAACCTGGTGTGTAACCTGTGCGGTGGAATTGCCGTTTCTGACTCAGCTACGGGAGCAGGGAGTGCGTATTGTCGGCCTGTATTATGAGCAGGAACTGGACCCGGATTTTGGCGGTAAAACCATTCAGCAGATCCGTGCCGATATAGATAAAACCGTATCGCAACTGGGGAATCCTTACGTTTTCAATATTTTTGATCACAGCCGTGATACCTCAATGGACTTTGGTGTCACCGGTGCCCCTGAAACCTTCCTGATTGATCAACAAGGCCGGGTCAGGTTGCATCATGTAGGCGACCTGAACGAGCGGGTCTGGCAAAACAAATTTCTGCCGCTTTATCAGGAGTTGTCGCAATGAAAAGGCTGTTAGTGGCCCTTTGTGCCTTGCTGAGTGTGTCGGTGTTTTCGGCAGAGGAAGTTTATGAGTTTGCCAGTGACAAACAACGTCAGCAGTTCAAACAATTAACCGAAGAGCTGCGCTGCCCCAAGTGCCAGAATCAGAACATAGCTGACTCTGATGCCTTGGTGGCTCAGGATCTTAAGCGAAAGGTCTACCAGCTTTTGCAACAAGGCAAGAGCCATGACGAAATTGTGGCCTATATGAAAGACAGATACGGCGATTTCGTTTATTACCAACCACCGCTGAATCCGGCGACCGCCTTGTTGTGGCTGGGGCCGCTGTTGTTTGTGGGTGGGGCAGTGTTGCTGGTGGTGATACGTCGCCGTGGTCGTGCCACACAGCTGGATCAGGAGCTGCTGGCTGAAGCCGAAAAAATGCTGGAAAGTCGCCAGGCACAGGAGAATAAGCAGTGACAATGTTCTGGTTTGGTTTGTTGTTAATGTCAGTGCTGGCTGTTCTGCTGATTGGCTGGCCCTGGCTGGGCAGACGGTTCATACGCCCCGTGGATGGTAAGCAACTGAATGTGGCGCTGACACGTCAACGTTTGGATGAATTACACAGAGAAGTCAATGAAGGCTTGATAGAGAGCCAGGATCTGCACAAGGCTGAGCAGGAATTGAAGTTGGCCCTTGCCATGGAACAAGGCCAGGACGCACGCATTGTCAGCGGTTCTTCGCGCTGGGTGTTGCTGGCTGGTTTAAGCCTGGCCCTGATGGTGAGTGCATACAGCTACTGGCACGCCAATGAGCTGGATGCATTACATGACTGGCAGGCCGCCAATGCCCAATTAGCTGATTTGGGCCGGCGTGTGGTGGTAGAGGCAGATCCCAGTGTCACGGTGGAAGAGCTGCAACGGTTTGCTTTGGCGCTGCGCACCAAGCTACACGCCGACCCACAGGCGCCGGAAGGCTGGTTATTGCTGGGGCGTTTGTATGCCAGCCTGAATCGACTGGACAGTGCCATTGAAGCGTACGAAAAGTCCTTAAGTCAGGCCCCTGACCGCAGTGGCACCCTGCTTAGCCTTAGTCAGGCGTTGGTGATGATTGGCAGTGAGGAGAGTCTGACGCGGGCGAAACAACTTTTGACAAAACTGCAATTGCAGGAACCTGATAATCAAAGCAGTCTTGGGTTGCTGGCGATTACCGCGACCCAGTTGGGAGACCAACCGTTAGCGCTAAAAAGCTGGACGGCGCTAAAATCGCTATTACCGGTCGAGGATCCCATGCAGGCGTCAATTCAGCAGCGCATTGATGAATTGTCAGGCGTGCAGGGGACCAGCTTAAAAATTAAGGTTGGCATCAGTGAGGCGCTGCGCGCGCATCTGCCAAATGACGGTTATCTGATTGTGTTTGCCCGCAGTCAGGATAGCAACATGAAAATGCCCGCAGCGGTGATTCGCCAGCCTTTGACCAGCTTGCCTCTGGAGATTGAGCTGTCGGATGCTAATGCCATGTTGCCGAACTACAATTTGTCCAGTTTGCAGCAGGCCCAGGTAGTAGCAAGAATTTCCCAGGACGCTGATGTGCAGAGCGCACCCGGCGAATTACAGGGGGAAATCAATCTGGCCCTCAGTAAAGGGCAGATGCTGCAAATCGAAATTACCATTGATAAGGAACTAAATTGATGATGTCCAAATCCTGCCAACTGGGCCTTTGCTTGCTGCTTCCGGCATTATTGCTGGGGGGCTGTGCATCCAAAGGGCCAGTGGAACAGGCGCAACAAAGTAACCAGGTGACAGGCGATCCACGCGATCCACTCGAATCGTTTAACCGTGCCATGTGGACCTTTAACTGGGATTATCTGGATACTTATGTGGCCAGGCCCGTGGCTGTGGTGTATCGCGACTATATGCCGGGTTTCGCCCGCACAGGGCTGCATAACGCCGCTTCAAACCTGGAAGAACCGGCTAACTCGGTTAACAACCTGCTGCAGGGTAAAGTGGGCGATTCCATGGTAAGTCTGGGACGTTTTTTAGTGAACTCCACCGTAGGCTTGCTGGGTACCATTGATGTAGCCGAGGGAATTGGTATGCAGCGCAAGTCGGAAGAATTCGGTGAAGTACTGGGCGTTTGGGGTGTCGGTAGTGGTCCTTACGTGATGTTGCCGGTGTTGGGGGCTAACGATGTACGTGGTGGCGTGGGCGATTTTGTTGATTCTGCTTATTGGCCTATGGATGCGTTGAGCTTTCCGGTTAGCCTGTTCCGCTGGGGAATTGATGCCATGGAAACCCGTATCCGCTTGATGGATCAGGAGCAGTTGATCGATGGCGCCGTGGACCCCTACGCCATGGTCAAAGATATCTATTTCCAGAATGTTGAATTTAAAGTTAAAGATGGCAAGGTCGAGCAAAGCAAGGAAGAACAAAAGCTGGATGATGATATTGATGCTTACTTAGATCAGCTTTAACCCTGTGGGTCGGGATGTATCCCGACCTGATACTTAGGGCTGTTTAACTTTTAAGTATAAATTTTTGACCAGACGACAAAAATTTGGCGATGACCGTTGACTTAAAATCAATATCCAGCACCATATCCCCCATTATCAGGAATTAACAGGATAACGCTATGGAGCATCAATTACCGGATATTCAGTCCATTAAGCTGGCTGTCATTGGACTGGGATATGTCGGCTTACCACTGGCAGCGGAGTTTGGCAAAAAGAGAGCCGTTATTGGCTTTGATATTAACACCAAACGTATTCAGGAATTGCAAAGTGGCGTGGACTTTACCCTGGAAGTCAGCAAAGAAGAACTGGCGGAATCCAGGCATCTTTCTTTTACCTGTGAACTTGAGGACCTGCGCCAGGCAAATGTCTTTATAGTTACAGTGCCAACCCCTATTGATGGGTTTAAACGTCCGGATTTAACTCCCCTGATTCGCGCCAGTGAAACCATTGGCAAGGTGTTAAAGCAAGGCGATATCGTTATTTACGAGTCCACTGTTTATCCCGGGGCCACCGAAGAAGATTGTGTGCCGGTGTTGGAGCGGGTTTCCGGTCTTAAATTTAATCAGGATTTCTTTGCCGGTTACAGTCCGGAGCGCATCAACCCCGGTGATAAAGAGCACCGGGTGTCCACTATTAAAAAGGTCACCTCTGGCTCTACGCCTGAAGTGGGGGAGTTGGTGGACAGCATCTATCGCGAGATTATTACTGCCGGTACTCACTTGGCCAGTTCCATTAAAGTGGCTGAAGCGGCCAAGGTCATTGAAAATACCCAGCGGGATGTGAATATCGCTCTTATCAATGAGCTGGCGATTATCTTTAATCGTCTGAATATTGATACCCTTGAAGTCCTTGAGGCGGCAGGTACTAAGTGGAACTTCCTGCCATTCAGGCCCGGCCTGGTGGGTGGCCACTGTATCGGTGTTGATCCATATTATCTGACCCACAAGGCACAAGCCATTGGTTATCATCCTGAGATGATTCTGGCAGGGCGTCGTCTTAACGACGGCATGGGCCAGTATGTGGTATCTGAGCTGGTTAAGACCATGATCCAAAAAGGTATTCAGGTGCAGGGTGCCAGAGTTTTGCTGTTAGGACTGACCTTTAAAGAGAACTGCCCTGACCTGCGCAATACCCGGGTGGTGGATATTGTTGCTGAGTTGCAGGAGTACGGGGTTAAGGTGGATATCCATGATCCCTGGGCTTCGCCTGAAGAAGCCATGCATGAATATGGCCTGGAACTTAAAGCCGAGCCGGACAATGGTGCCTATGATGCGGTTATTCTGGCTGTGGCACATAAACAGTTCAGAGACTGGGACGGGGCAAAACTCGATTCGCTGTGCAAAGCGCGGCGCGTGGTATATGACCTGAAATATGCATTGGATAAAAACTTAACGGATATGAGGCTGTAAAATGGATAAGTTTTCCCTGTTGCTGGCTGACCTTAAAGCGAATCCGCAAACCTGGCTGGTAACGGGCGTAGCAGGCTTTATTGGCTCCAATTTGCTGGAAGCACTGCTAAAGGCTAATCAGAAGGTGGTGGGGTTGGATAACTTTGCCACTGGTCATCAACGTAATCTTGATGAGGTACAGGAGGTTGTCGGCCCATCCCGCTGGCAGAATTTCCGCTTTATTCAGGGTGATATTCGTGACAAAAGCTTGTGTGAAGAAGCGGTAAAAGGCGTGGACAGGGTACTGCATCAGGCAGCGCTTGGTTCCGTGCCGCGTTCACTTAACGATCCAATCACCAGTAATGAAGTTAATATCAGCGGTTTTCTGAATATGCTGGTGGCGGCCAAAGATGCCGGGGTTAAAGCCTTTGTCTACGCAGCTTCCAGCTCCACTTATGGTGACCATCCAGCCTTACCTAAAGTAGAAGAGAATATTGGCAAGCCCTTATCACCTTACGCGGTGACCAAGTATGTGAATGAGCTGTATGCCGATGTGTTTGATCGTGCATATGGCTTTAAAGCCGTGGGCCTGCGTTATTTCAATGTATTTGGCAGACGTCAGGACCCAGATGGCGCCTACGCGGCGGTGATCCCTAAATGGACTGCTGCCATGAAGCGCGGCGAAGAGGTGTTTGTCAATGGCGACGGCGAAACCAGCCGGGACTTTTGCTATATCGACAATGTGATCCAGGCCAATCTGCTGGCGGCGACAACGGCGCTAGACAAGAACGAAGTGTTTAATGTGGCGGTGGGTGACCGAACGACCCTGAACCAGCTATTCCAGGCGATTAAGGAAGCGCTGCAGGAACAGGGAGTCGGCTACAGTAAAAAGCCGGTGTACCGTGATTTTCGCGCTGGTGATGTGCGTCATTCCCAGGCGGACGTCAGCAAAGCGGAAACGCTATTGGGCTATGCGCCACAATACCGGATCTTTGATGGCATCAGCCTGACCATGCCCTGGTATGTGGCGAATGTAGGTTAGAGGGCAGATTATCTGCCCCCTTGCTTTATACTTGCGCACACTGTTCCAGCCGGTTTGCAGCAGAGTTTAACCTGTTCACCTGTCATATTGTTGCCCAGCTGCCGTAGGTCGGAATTCATTCCGACAATCAAACAAGGGCGAAGCCCAAAGACTAGGACTTTCAGCCCATAGTTTGTATCTGTGGGAAGACAAAACGCATCTAAGGCAAGGCCCATTCACTGCGCAGGCGTTGATATTCAGCCTCAGGTAGCAATAATAAAGCGGGGTGCTTATCTGCCTCCAGCCAGCTCAGTAATTTATCCATCACCTCGGCGGGCATAGCGGTGCAACCAGCTGTGGGTTTGTCGCTCGCACGCCATAAATGCATAAAGATACAACTACCGGCGCCAGAGATATTTTGTCCATTGTGCTCTACCACTATGCCCTTGCTGTATAGGTTGTCTCCATAGTGCAGATCCCGGCGCATGCCCTCTGACGAGCCCTCAATCGCCTGCTTACCCACTTCCTGGCTGTCGACAATCTGGTTGTAATACGGGGAACCTTTAACGTCCATACAGTAGTGGCTGGCCTGCATCTGCTGGTAGGGAATATGCAGATTTTGCAGTGCCTCATAACCAAAAGCTGTGGTCAGCCGAAATAATCCCGCCGGGGCCTTACCATCGCCTTCTTGCTTTTGCTGGCCTTGTTGTTCTGGGTGCAGGCCTATTCCCCAGGCCATACCTGTGCGGCCGATGGTAACGGGGCTGTGCAGATCCGTGCGCTGCCATTTGCCCTGTGTCTTTTGGTACACCTGCATTTTGCCCTGATTGGCACGCCAGTCTGCCGTAGTGACAACCACCAGTTGCTGTATATTGTCCGGCACTTGCCAACCGGCCTGAGCCAACTGACAGACAAACAAGGCCAGCAGTGAAATAAGCTTATGTTTCATGGTAATCTGCCCGATTGCATGATCAGAGATGTCTTGATAATAGAGCATCTTGGTCTGTGAATAAAATATTTAAATTTAATTCATTTTTGGTAAATTAATATTCCTTTTGTTCCTGAGCCTTAATCATCATGCATTATCGACCTACCCGAGCCCGTATCAATCTGCCGGCAATATTGCATAACTATCGGCAGGCCAGCCATTTGGCGCCTAAGGCCCGGCAGGTGGCAGTGATTAAGGCTGATGCATATGGTCATGGGGCGGTAGAAGTGGCGAAATACCTGGCACCCCATGTGCCGGCTTTTGCTGTGGCCTTTATCGATGAAGCGCTGCTATTACGCAGCGCTGGTATTCAAAAACCAGTATTGATTCTTGAAGGCGTCAACAGCGCAGAAGAATTAAAGCTCGCTCAGCAATCTGACCTTTGGCCCATGTTACACAGCGCCAATCAGGTCGATGGGCTGCTTAAATCTGATGGGCTGGATGATTTGCAATGCTGGCTGAAAGTAGATACTGGCATGCACAGGCTAGGTCTGAATCCGGTGGAGGCACAAAGCTGGGCGGATAAGCTTGGCCGCAAACTGAACAAAAAGCCGGTGCTGGCCAGCCATTTTTCCTGTGCCGAGGAATTTCATTCCGAAACGAACAAACATCAGATGCAGCAGTTGTTCGCTCTGGCGGCTCATCTGGACTGTGAAGTCAGTCTGGCTAACAGCGCAGCACTGTATACTTTGCCGGGGGCGGCGGTAGGCTGGAATCGCCCTGGTATTATGTTATATGGCTGTTCGCCCATTCCCGGTAAGACAGCGGCAGAAATGGGGCTGCAGGTGGCCATGCAGGTCACCAGCCAGATTATTGCGCTTCGCGATATCGAGGCTGGTGAAACGGTGGGCTATAACGGCCGTTGGCAGGCCAGCCAGAAAAGTCGTATCGCCACCCTGGCTATTGGCTACGCTGATGGCTACCCGCGTCTGACCAACAGCAGTAGCGAGGTTTATTTACATGGTCAGCGCGCACAGGTAGTGGGCACCGTTTCCATGGATATGTTAGCCGTGGATGTCAGCCATCTGCCCCAGGCAGCCATAGGTGATGAAGTGGAAATTTGGGGGCAGCATATTCCCGTCACGGAAGTCGCCGGGCATGCTAATACCATCGGCTATGAATTGCTGACCCGCATCAATCAGCGCATGCCCAGAATTTACCAGCATGATTAGGGGCTATTTATCTTTGCTGCTTAGGCTCCCGGTGTGAATGTCGTAAGGTGTTAGCGGGTTTGTCTTGTCTTGGCGTCGTTTCACGCCTGGCTTGATGTTGCCGCTGTACTGAATGGCTTTTCACCTGGGTATGTTGCTGGCGCTGAACGGTGCGACTTTGTTCAGGAACCCGGCGCGGTTGTACCTGAGGGCGAAGCGCCTGCCGGTTAGCCAAATCGTTTTGCTGGTTTCTGTATCTGCGCTCGTCCACTTGCCTATTGTTGTGTTGTTGGCGGGGTCTTTGCTGGTACTGAATCACCTGATTGCTGTGTGACTGGCGCTGCGATTCCACTGAGCGGCTATGATGTTGCTGTAACTGTGCAGCATTTGGCTGCTCACGGCTCACCACCCTGACCCTGTCTTGTTTGAATCTGGGCTCTGAACGTACCCGGTTGACATGCACGGTACCGCCCACCTGACCATTTTCCCGGTTATAGGTGACCTGACGGTAAGCCCGCGGCTTGTGATAGCGTACACCACGCCGATGATGCAGGTTGTGCTGCCAGCGTCTGGCATCATATCTGTACCAATAATGGCTGGGATAATGATAGGGGCGGTGGTGGAAGTTGTCATAGTTCACTACGATATGCCGGTTATGCCAGTGAAAGGCACTGAAGTAAAAGCTGGGACGCACCACCACACTATGGCCCCAGTGAATGCCTACCGACAACCCGGATTGCGGCCAATACACCGGAGGGCGATGCCACCACCAGTCGCCGTATACAATGCGACTGTCATAGTAAGGCACATACACCACTTCACGTTTAATGGTCTCAACCCGGATAACCTGTGGCTCTTCTTCTACCACCACATGTTCATTACTGGTCAGATTGCCCTGACTGTAGGCTTGACGGCGCAGATATTGGATCCTGGCCAGTACCTGTTCTTCATCGGCCAGATTGGCTTCGCCAAGATCCCGGGTCCAGTCCAGATCCTCACTCATTCGCGTTAGTAATTCAGTAAAAGGCAGTAGTGCTTTGACACTGGGATCCCAGTCCTTATCTTCGCTGGCTTCCAGCACTTCATCGGCATCCAGATCCAGATGTTGTGCCCGCCAGCGTGCTGCTTCGACAATTTCCAATGGGTAACTGGCGGCGATCAGAATATGTGACAGCAGGGTATCTGGATATAAGGCGACAGGCGCCAGCAAGGTATCCAGCTCCTCGTCATCCAGGGGTTCCTGAATCTCGACTTCATCAATAGTGGGAGTTTGGGCATTTACCACTGATACCAGTGCAAAACTGAGTAACAATAGCAACACCAGACGTAAGTGGGCTTTCCAGTAAGGAAGGACAAGCATAACTTGCCTCCGGTAAGTAACCTTATATTGGGTTATAGGCGCCCGGCACTTAACCTCAACTGAATCGCAGGTGAACTTCAGGAAAAAATGAGGCAGCCCGGCTTTTGGCCTGGCTGGAGGACAGTTGTCGCTGCCGGGTGCCTCAAAGGGGATCAGCCCGCTGACCGATTAGCCAGCAGGGGATGGGCGGCATCAGGAGTCAGCCTGCCACCAAAGGCGCGATAGACTTCACTTAAGGCCACAAAGGTACGGTTTTGCGCCTGCACCAGATTGTCCCTGGCCGCCAATAAAGTACGTTCGCTGTCTAGCAGGTCCAGTAACTCAATGGCGCCGGCGTCGTATTGCAGTTGCGCCAGTTCCAGTGCCTGCTGACTGGCTAGCACCTGTGCTTCAAGCAAATGGGTTTGCTGCTGGCTCTTGCTGTAGTCGCTCAGAGCCGATTGTGCATCCGCCACAGCACCCAGCCATTGGCCTTGCAAATTGGCCAGCGCCTCACGCTCCCTGGCATTGGCAATGTCTATTTGCGCCTGTACGGAGGACAAATCCAATCCGGGCCAGCTTAGACTGGGGGCCAGACTCCAGGCCCGGGTCTGACTGTCAGGACTGGTGCCGCCCAGCGACAGATAACCCAGAAAGCCGTTAACCGACAGCTCCGGATATTGGGCCGCCTGTGCCACGCCAATCCTGGCTGTCGCGGATGCCAGCCGGCGTTCAGCCAATTGCACATCCGGGCGTTGTCGCAACAGTTCCTGAGGCTGTTCAATGGCAACCGGCTTATTCAACTGGGGTAGATCGCTGTCCAGCCATTGCCAGTCGGTCAGTTTTTGCCGGCCGCCAGCCAGGGCCAGCAAGCTGTTTCGACTGCGCTCGGCCTGCGCTTGCAGGGCCGGAATACTGGCCTCTACGCCTTTAACCTGGGCATCGATACGCAGCAAATCCAGCTGTGACGCATAGCCTGACTCTAACCTGGCCTGAATAATAGTTCGGGTCCTGGCCAGGCTTTGCAGATTGCGTTTGGCAACGGCAACCCTGGCACTTAGCGCCTGACTGGTGGCATATTGATTGGCCACCTGACTGAGCAGGTTAATCCGGATGTCACGCCAGGCCTGTTCACTGGCTTTGGCATCGGCCTCGGCGGCTTCAGTGGCGCGGCGCAATTTACCAAACAGATCCACTGTCCAGTTCAGTTGTGCTCCCAAACGGAATGAGCGGCTATGTACCCGCTGGTCTCCCATTCCGGGTGCTAACTGATTCTGGGCCTGGTGGACGGCCTGGATATCACCGCTTGGCAGAATGTCGTTACTGATATCCATAAATTGCGCATAAGCAGCGTCCACATTGGCCCTGGCCGCGGCCAGGGACGGGTTGTTCTTTAAAGTGGCTTCAATCAGTTGGTTAAGTTGGGGATCATCGAACTGACGCCACCATAAGGGGTCCTGGCTGACCCCTGACTGCACATTGGCAGTCAGGTCGGTCAGTTCTGTGGCGATTAATTCCGGCGCCCGGTAATCCGGCCCCACGGCACAGGCGCTGAGCACCGCCACGGCTAACGCAGCCAGCGGCATTTTGATAAGTGAATTAGTCATGGGCCAATGCTCCCTGAGCAGTTACGGTTTGTGCTTGTTGTTTAGCCTTGCGGTTTCTCAACAGGTGGTAGAACACCGGGGTCAGGATCAGGCCGAAGATGGTGACACCAATCATGCCGGAGAATACCGCCACACCCATGGCCTGGCGCATTTCCGCACCGGCGCCGGATGACAACACCATAGGCACCACACCCATAATAAAGGCAATTGAAGTCATCAGAATGGGACGCAGACGCAGGCGACTGGCTTCCTTGATGGCTTCCATGGTACTCAGGCCTTTATCTTCCAGTTCTTTGGCAAACTCGACGATCAGTATGGCGTTTTTGGTGGCAAGCCCCACCAGCACGATAAAGCCTATCTGGGTGAAGATATTGTTGTCACCACCATAGATAATCACCCCGGTCATGGCTGACAGCAATGTCATCGGCACAATCAGAATAATGGCCAGTGGCAGGGTCAGGCTCTCGTATTGCGCAGCCAGTACCAGGAACACCAACAGCACCACCAACGGGAAGACCAGCATGGCGGTATTGCCAGCCAGAATTTGCTGGTAGGTCAGTTCTGTCCACTCGTATGTCATGCCCAGAGGCAAGGTTTCATCCAGAATGCGTTCAATGGCAGCCTTGGCCTGACCTGAGCTGAAGCCGGGGGCGGGAGCACCGTTTACTTCGGCCGTGGGGTAGGCATTGTAGTGCATCACCCGGTCTGGCCCTGCGCCATGGTGAGCGCTTAAGAATGAACCCAGTGGGATCATATGACCATCCTGATTACGTACCTTAAGCTGGGCAATCTGCTCTGGCTCCTGACGGAAACGCTCATCGGCCTGCACATTAACCTGATAGGTACGACCAAACTGGTTAAAGTCATTCACATATACCGAACCCAGATAAGCTTGCATGGTCTGGAACAGGGTATTCATATCCACACCCTGGCTCATGGCTTTAGTGCGGTCCAGTTCCACATCCAGTTGCGGCACATTGACCTGGAAGCTGGAGAAGTTACCGGTTAACTCAGGTGCCGCCCAGGCTTTACCGACGACTTCCTGAGTCACCCGGTACAGTTCTTCAAAACCAAGGCCTGCGCGGTCCTGAATTTGCAGCCTGAAGCCGCCTATGGTGCCCAGACCTTGTACCGGCGGGGGTGGGAAGATGGCGATAAAAGCCCCCTTAATCGCGCCAAATTGTTGGTTTAACTGCGCAGCAATGGCGCCGGCAGACAGCTCAGGGCTGGTCCGCTGATCGAAAGGCTTAAGGGCTGCGAACACAATGCCGCTGCTGGGACTGTTGGTAAAGCCGTTGATATTCAGGCCTGGGAAGGCCACCGCATTTTCCACGCCTGGATGCTGAAGCATAATGTCAGACATTTCACGGATCACCGCTTCGGTTCTGTCCAGAGAGGCAGCATCGGGCAACTGGGCGAAAGACACCAGATACATCTTATCCTGACCCGGTACATAGCCTGTTGGCGTGCTGGAAAACTGCTGATAGGTCAGCGCCATCAGGCCGGCATACAGCACCAGAATAATGCCACTCATGCGCACCAGTTTGCCAACTCCCTGGGTGTAACCCTTGGCGCCGCGGTCAAACAGGCGGTTGAAGGGGCCAAACAGCCAGCCGCCAAACACTTTATCCATACCCCGGGTCAGCCAGTCCTTAGGCGCGTTGTTGCTTTTCAGTAACAGTGCAGACAGGGCCGGGCTCAACGTCAGGGAGTTAATGGCCGAGATCACGGTAGAAATCGTAATGGTCAGGGCGAATTGTTTGTAGAACTGGCCGGTCAGACCCGACATAAAAGCGGTAGGAATAAATACTGCCGCCAGCACCAATGTGGTTGCCACAATGGGGCCTGTGACTTCACGCATGGCCTGCTTAGTCGCTTCCACCGGGCTTAAACCATCGTGAATATTACGTTCAACGTTTTCCACCACGACGATGGCGTCATCCACCACAATACCGATGGCCAGTACCAGTCCAAACAGCGACAGCGCGTTCAGGGAAAAGCCCATCAGGTGCATAATGGCAAAGGTACCCACCAGCGAAATCGGCACGGCCACCAACGGAATGACCGAAGCGCGCCAGGTTTGCAGGAACAGCACCACAACCAATACCACCAACAGGATAGCTTCCAGCAGGGTGTTGATAACGGCTTTGATGGAGCCACGCACAAATACCGTAGGATCATAAACAATCTGATAATCCACCCCTTGTGGGAAGGTCTTTTTCAGTTCGGCCATGGTGGCGCGCACATCGTCAGAAATCTGAATGGCGTTGGAGCCAGGTGCCTGGAATACCGGCAGTGCTACGGCAGGCTGGTTGTTGAGCAGCGAGCGCAGCGCATAGAAGTTGGAGCCCAGTTCAACCCGGCCCACATCGCGGATCCTAGAGATTTGTCCGTTTTCACCTACCTTGATAATAATGTTGGCGAACTCTTCCTCGTCAGCCAGGCGACCTTTAACGTTAATCAATAACTGGAAGTCACTGTTACCAGTGGGCTGAGCGCCCAGACTGCCCGCTGCTGCTTGCTGGTTCTGAGCCCGAATTGCAGCCACCACGTCGCCCGGATTAAGGTTCAGAGCGGCGACTTTTTCGGGATCCAGCCACACGCGCATGCTGTATTCACCGGCACCAAACAGCCTTACATTGCCCACACCTTCAATGCGTGCCAGTTCGTCTTTAACATTCTGGTGAGCGAAGTTGGACAGATACAACATATCGTATCTTTCATCCGGCGAAATCAAGTGCACCACCATGGTCAAATCCGGTGATGACTTCTCCGTCACCACGCCTAAACGCTGTACTTCCTGTGGCAAACGAGGAATGGCGCGGTTAACCCGATTTTGAACCAAAGTTGTGGCGTCATCCGGATCGGTGCCGATGGCAAACGTGATGGTCAGGGTCATACGGCCATCAGAGGTGGCCTGAGAAGACATATACAGCATGTTTTCCACGCCGTTGATTTCCTGCTCAAGCGGTGAGGCCACGGTTTCGGCAATCACTTTGGGATTGGCACCAGGGTAGTTAGCCGTGACCACCACTGTGGGGGGCACAACTTCAGGATACTCGGTAATGGGCAGCTTCCATACTGCCAGGGCGCCGGCGATGAAAATCATCAGCGACAATACCCCGGCAAAAATGGGCCGTTGAATAAAAAATTGCGAGAAATTCATCTTAGCCTCCTACCACGCTGCTGGTAGCAGACTGCTTAGCTAATTGTTCGGTGCCAAATTGCGCATCCAGACGAGCCTGCATCGCTTGCAATTGCTCAAGCTTGGCCTGGCTGGTCATATTGACAAACTCCGGGCTGACCGGGGTGCCGGGGCGTACACGCTGCAAACCATTAACCACAATTCGGTCTTCTGCCTGCAGGCCGGATTTGATAATGCGCAGGCCCTCAAGTTTCTCACCCAGTTGGACGGCACGGTATTGCACCTGATTGGCCTCATCCAGTACCAGTACAAACTTATTGCTCAGATCGGTGCCAATGGCGCGGTCTTCAATCAGAATGCCGTCGTAGCTGGCGCTGCCGGTTAGTTTGATGCGCGCGAACAAACCTGGCAGGAACTGGCCTTCGGCATTGTTAAATACTGCGCGGGCACGAATGGTACCGGTGGATGGGTCAATCTGGTTGTCCATAAAATCCACCACGCCTTCATAAGGGTAACCACTATCACTGGCCAGCCCCATAAACACCGGGTGTTCGGCATCACGGGCACTGGCGCGGGTGCCTTCTTTGGCCAGTTTCAGGTAGTTAAGGTAGGTTTGCTCGTCGGCATCAAAGTAGGCATAAACCTTATCGGTGGAAACGATAGTGGTCAGCAGGCTTTGTCCGGCATTTACATAGTTGCCTTTGGTGATAAGCGCGCGTGATACACGACCGGATATAGGCGCTTCCACTCTGGTGTAGCCGCGGTTTAAACGGGCAATATCCAGCGCTGCGGTGACCGAGTGAATGCGGGCTTTGGCTTGTTGCAACTGGGCGCGACGATTGTCCACCACTTCATCGGAAATGGCAGACTGGCGGGCCAGTTTCAGGGCCCGATCATATTCACTTTGCGCCAAATCCACCTGGCTTTGTGCTTGCTCCAGCTCACCTTCGAGGCGGCTGACTTCCGCTTTGAAGGGGCGGTTATCTATAAAGAACAGTGGATCACCGGCTTTGACCAGAGCGCCTTCTTCAAAGGCAACCATATCAATATAGCCGGAGACTCTGGGGCGCAGTTCAACCGTTTGCGGTGCTTCAAGGCGGCCAGTAAACTCATCCCATTCGGTGATACGTTGATTGATAACCGGTGCGACCGACACCTGCGGTGCCTGCATCTGGTGGTCGTTCTGAACGTCTGTACCACAGGCGCTTAGCAGGGCCAGTGAGCTGAGTAATAAGCCCGCAGGTAATAAATGCTTGGGGTTCATGTGTCTCTCCATAAAGTTAGCCAATTGCGACGCTGGCAAGTATGGGAGCACCGAGTAAATAAAAAAAATTATAAATTTATATGATACATATCAGTTTGGGTGATGTATTATTTTGTTTAACAATTCAACAGGAGCACACTGATGCGACATCAGGACCTGAATCTACTGATGATTTTTGACGCCATCATGACAGAAGGCGCTATTACCCGGGCCGCAGATCGTCTGGCCATGACCCAGCCTGCTGTGTCTAATGCCTTGTCCAGAATGCGCAGTGCCTGGAAAGATGAGTTGTTTGTTAAAGATGGGCGGGGCATTCAACCTACGGTGTTTGCGCAGAATCTGTGGAGCCAGATCCGCGACCCGTTGCGCCAGTTGGAAGATGCGGTGGATCCTACCTGCTTTGATCCGGCAACAGCAAGACGTACCTTCAGATTAGTGATATCCGATATTACCGTGAGCATGGTGTGGTCACCGCTGCGCCGTTACATCGAGCAGCATGCCCCCAATATCAATATTCATGCTATTCCCAATACCATTGTTAACAATGAAAAGGCCTTAAATGATGCCGAAGTGGATATGGTGGCGGCTGGGCAGACCATGATGTCGAGCGTGATCCGCAGCGAATTTCTGTTCAGCCCCCGTTATGTTTGTGCCATGCGCCCTGGTCATCCGCTGGCAGGGGAAGAACTGAGCCTGGAAGATTTTATCCGTGCCGAGCATCTGCTGGTGTCCATGTCGGGGGATACCACAGGTGTAACCGATGTGGCGCTGTTGCAACTGGGCATGACCAGGCGAGTGGCTATGTCGGTGAATCATTTTTCTGCCGTGGCGCCACTGCTTAAAGACAGCAATCTGATCTGTGTCGTGCCCTCTATGGCGATTGAGAAGGAAATCTTTAATGGTGAGCTGGCGGTCTATGAAACGCCGATTGAACTGCCGCCTACTCAGCTTGGCTTGTTATGGCATAAGCGTCAGGATGGTGATCAGGGGCTGATTTGGCTCAAAGGGGTATTAAGTGCAATGCTGCGTAAACGGGCTAATCAGCACTTTGCTGACCTGTCACGTTGCTGTCGCAAGGGCTATTGCCCGGATGCCATGGCCAAAATGATGGCATCCTCTGATAAGGCTAAGCTGGAACTGGTGGTGAATCAGGACAAGTAACTATGCCCATGCCGGGCATTATCAGATTCTTGTATCTGGTTGTCGGTTAAGAAAAAAATGACCAATCAAGGCACTTGACTGTCACATTTGAACGAGTTTCTACTAAGGTTAACCTAACAAAAATAAAAGGTTTCCTTATGCGCACCCTCTCGATCAAATTTCGTATCCTGCTGCTTGCCGCTGTGCCGACATTTTTGCTCGCGGTCTTGCTGACCTGGCTGGCTATCAGCAATGCCAATGACATTGTTGAAGACAGCCTTAAGCAGCAACGTCAGTCCCTGACGGAAGAAAAACGCAAAGAACTGGATGAACTGCTGGAAATGGCCATCAGTGCCACTCAGTCTGCCACTGACACTGAGCAGGTAAAGGCGATTTTACGCAAGCTCAGATACGATCACGGCAATAATTATTTCTTCGTATATGACACTCGTGGTGTGCAGGTGGTGAGCGCCGATAATCCTGAACGGGAGGGCAAAAATTTCTACGACAGCCGTTCACCAGATGGGCGCAATCTGGTGCGTGAATATATTGAAGCGGCGCGCAAAGGTGGCGATTACATTGAGTATAACTGGCCGAAAGCTGGACAAAGCCAGCCGAGTCCTAAGCTGGCCAAGGCCATTAAGTTTCCTGGCCAGGATTGGGTTATCGCCACTGGTTTTTATATTGACGATCTGGACCGCACCCTGGCCGAGCTGGAAGCTAAACTGCGGGCGCAGAGTCGCAATAGTATGATTTCAATCCTGATACTGGCGGCACTGTTGCTGGCTGCCGCCCTGGTCCTGGGGGCTTTGCTAGCCCGCAGCATTATTCAACCTCTGAATGGTGCTGTGGCCGCAATGCAGAATATTGCCAGTGGCGAGGGGGATCTGACCCGGCGCCTGGACGAAAGCCTGGGACATGAATTAGGGGCGCTGGCCAAAGCCTTCAATACTTTTGCCGGCAAAGTGGCGGCGCTGGTCAATAATGTGCGTGGGTCGGTTAAAACCCTGGCATTGTCCAGCGAAGAGCTGAGTCAGATTATGCAGCAGGCCGACGAAGGCGTGCGTCGTCAGCATAGTGAAAGTGACATGGTCGCGGTTGCGATGAACGAAATGTCTGCCGCGGCCCAGGAAGTGGCCAGCAGCGCCAGCAATGCTGCCGGAGCCACCGGTGAAGTGGAAAAACAGGTGAAAGGGGCGTCGGTCAGATTAGACGATGCCATTAAGGTCATCGGTGGACTGGAAGTGAAGGTTAACACCGGGGTGGACGTTATTTCCAAAGTGGGGGAGGAGTCAAAAAGTATTGGCTCGGTGCTGGAAGTGATCAGCGGTATTGCCGAACAGACCAATTTACTGGCCCTGAACGCCGCGATAGAAGCGGCTCGTGCCGGGGAACAGGGGCGGGGTTTTGCTGTGGTAGCAGATGAGGTGCGCACCCTGGCAGCGCGCACGGCGGCAAGCACCGGGGAAATCAATCAGATGATTGGCCGTTTGCAAAGCGGTGCCAATGAGGCGGTCGGTGCGATCAGCTCAATTCGTGAAGGCAGTGAAGAGACGGTTAAACAAACCAAAGAGGTGGACAGAGCCTTAAAAGAAATCTACCAGGCAGTGACGACCATCAATGATATGAACAACCAGATTGCCGCCGCAGCTGAACAGCAAACTACCGTGTCTGAATCCATCAATGAAAACCTGCATACTATTGTCAGCATTGCTGAACAGTCGGCACGAGGCACGCAGGAAGCTAATAACATCTCCACCAGTTTAAATAAACTGGCGGCTGATTTGCAGGAACTGGTTGGCAGTTATAAAACCTGATAAGACCAACGCAGCACAAACCCAGATGATTGACCTTGAGACATCAGTGTCGGCTGCCAGTATTAACTGACACTGTGTCGGGGAGTTCAGATGCGTATTTTGCTGTTTTTACTGCTTTTGTCGTTACCTTTGCAGGCTCGTGAGGCATACCAGATTCGCGGGCTGGCACAGTTTGACGCAGAGCAGCAAAGTAAGCTGAAGGCCTGGTTAGACAAAGCGGTTAAGGCCAGTCAAACTGCTCTTGGTGAGTATCCTTTTACCATGGCATTGCATCTGCACCCGCGCAAGGCCAATCAGCCGGTGCCCTGGGCCAATACCTGGCGGCAGGATCAGCAAAGTGTGCATTTTTATGTGGATACCCGCTTTCCCTTGCAACGCTTCGTCAATGACTGGACCGCCTATCATGAACTCAGCCACCTGGCGATTCCTTATCTTGGCAGTTGGAACAGCTGGTTTGCCGAAGGCTTTGCCAGCTTTATGCAGTATCAGTTAATGGCTGATGCCGGGGTGCTTGAAGGCAGTCTGGAAGATGCCTATCGAAGCAAAATCAAACCTCAGGCACGCTGGTATAACAGCCAATATAGTGCCGCCAGTGTGGCCAGACGCTTAATGCAAAATCGCCAATATGCGGCGGCATACTGGGGAGGAGCCTGGTTTTTTGTGTTGGCTGACCGTCAGTTACGGCAGGATTATGGCAAGGGATTCAGTCAGTTGATCAGGGAATACCAGTCTTGCTGTCGTAACGAGTCAGAAGATATCCAGCAATTAGTAGCTGCGCTGGATAGCATGTTGGAAAAGCCGGTGTTTGTGCCGCTTTTACAGCGATTTGAGCAGGCACCGGCCAGGGATATATTCAGAGAATGGCTGGAAAGTGGCAATAACGAATAGCGTTTTTACCCTTTTGTTTAATGCTGTACATAAGTTCATCTACCATTTTCAGCAAATGATCAATATGCTCTGGCGCTTGTGTACAAGACAAAACCCCAATGCTGAAGGTCACCGGGCAGTGCTGTTTGGCCATTTCCTCCAGCAACTGACGGTGCAGACGGTCTAACATAAATTTGGCAACGTTTTGTGGTGTTTCCGGTAGCAGCAGAACAAATTCATCACCCCCGATACGAGCCACAGTATCACTGCTGCGCAGACAGCTTTGCAGCCGCCGGGCAATGTTCTGAAGAAGATTGTCACCGGCCAGATGGCCATGCAGATCATTCACCTGCTTAAAGTTATCCAGATCCAGATAGGCCAGACTAAAAGGGCGTTGATAGCGGCTGCATCGTTCTAATTCATACTCAGCCAGCTCCATAAAAGCCCGGCGATTGGCACAGCCGGTCAGCGCATCAATGCGGGCCAGTTGCCGTTCCCGTTTCAGCCCTTCGGTCAGAGCATCCTGCATTTGCTTAATATCTGTCATATCGCGGACGGTACAAATTACCAGTTTATTGTCGTCCAGCACCAGTGGGCTGAGCATAATGTCGACAGGAAAGGTGTCACCCTGACTTTTTTGTCCATATAACGTCATGACCGCCCCCATCATGCGGCGTTGCGGTGTCTGCATATACTGTTGAATATGTTGATGATGAGCCGAACGCTGTTCCTGCGGAATCAGACGGCTGACCATTTCGCCCTCCAGGTAGCGGGGCGGGTAGCCGAATAATTCCTCCAACAAGTGGTTGCAGATTAAAATCTGCCCTTCCGAATCCACCACCAGAGTGGCGTCCGGCATAGCATTAAGCAGGTCTTGCAGTGGCAACGAAGGATTAAACATTACAACTCCCCGAAAGTCATTCGGGGTATTGTATTCAATCCTTGTGCTGTTTTTTTGACCTGGATCTATCGCGCGAGTGGAAAAATTCCAAACAGTGCGCTCCTTTTACTCCTATTCGCGCTGCAAAGGGATCGCAATGGGCCTGATGGGGGCGGCATCTGCACCACGCAGCTTTAGTGACGCGGCGATAAACACAAACTCATAAACCTTATCTCTGGCCAGGGATTCAAGGTTGACCAATTCCATAATGGGCACGCCTTGCTGGGCTAACAGGTAGGTATGCACGGGTACATAGTTACCTGTCACTTCTGAGGGGAAGGCTTCAAAGCTCAGGTTGTCGGCACCCACCAGCATAGCCTGGCCCTGTTCTGCCAGATAGCGCGCAGCCTGCATACCCAGTCCAGGGGCATTTTGCATATAGGCTGCGGCATTTTCATAATCCTGCATACGGCCGGTACGGATTAGCACCACGTCGCCTTTTTGCAGCGTCATCTGCTGTGTTTGCAAAGCAGCCTGGATATCTTCGGCACTGATCCTGTAGTTGTCGGCCAGTTGCGTTAATCCCTTGCTGGCGGCAATATCCAGCAATACGCCTCTGGCAATAATAGGTGGGATGGTCTCGGCACCGCTACGTTGCCAGCCCTTATCACCTAAGTGCTTGTCGGCATGAAAGCCGTTATAGATTTCACCATTCAGACCAAAATGGCTGAGTGCATCGATATGGGTACCCATATGGGTATACATGGAAATCGCGCTGCCGGAATAGCTCACATGCTTATTCACTGCGTCTCCCTGATTCAGAACATTGTCGACCACAGCGCCTCTTGGGGTATGGGTCATCCAGATTTGGTAAGCCGGATCGCCCGCCGCCTGCCAGCTTGGCATGCCGACAAAGTATTCTACTGACAGGTCATACACTTCATTCCAGTCTGCTCGGGACAGCAATAGATTACGCTGCACCTCGGTGTTCAGATTCAGTCTGCCCAGCTCATCGTCTTTGCCCCAGGGGCTGATACCGACCTTGGCATCAGATGAGACCTGTTGCGCCGTGGTCTGATGCGCCATCGATGGTGTCACTTGCAATAACAGGCTAACCAGTACGGCAACGGATTTCGCTACAGGGTTGTTCATACGGTGGCCTCCAATTGCGCTATTTCCTGATTCAGCAGGCTGCGCATCTGGCCTTGCGTAAGGGTGCTGGAAATCAGGGTGGAATCGTTGATATACAGGCTGGGAATCGAGCGAACCTGTAAATGCCTGGCTCTGGCGTTATCCAGTTCCACTGCTTTGATGACATCCTGGCTTAGCATCAGCCTGGCAATTTTACCGGCGTCAAAGCCTTGCTCTGCCGCAATATCAAGTAAAGTCTTCTGGTCGCCGATATTTCGGTTGTCGCGTAAATGCGCGGTTTGAATGGCGTCAAACAACACCCAGTGGCCCTGCTGACCTTGCAATTTTTCGGCACTTTTGGCCGCCAGCGCCGCCTGATAGCCACTGGGGTAGTTAAACGGTTGGGCGCGCATGCCTTCGATATTAAAACGTTCTGGCTGCTCGGCCTGGCGCTGACAAGCTTGCCAGTGACGCAGGATTTCTTCTTTAGCCCCTTGCATCGAGCCGAAGCGGGCCACCATTTCCTGCTCATTACGTTGCAACACAAAGGCCCGATGGATCACTTCTAGGCCCAGCTCCTGTGCAACCACTTTTAGCCTGGGTGACTGTAAATAACACCAGCCGCATACGGCATCATGGAAAAACTCTACGCGAATCATTGTATTACTCTGTTGGTTAATCAGTGTGAACAGAGTAATCAATGGCCCATAAGATGAATAATGAGGCTTTTCAGGGAATTTGATAGAAGATTTCTATCAATTCAGCAAGGCATCCCGCAGGGTCTGCAACACAGGATCATCCTGGTATGTGGGGTAGTAACCCAGTTGCAGGGCAACCTGGCGACATCCGCCATCCTGTAACGAAAGTTTGCTAAGCTCGCCGTTTTTAAGTGGAAGGCTGATAAGCCAGTCTGGCAGCCAGGCATAACCCAGCCCTGAAGTAACCGCCGCCAGTGCGGCCTGAGCATCATAAACCGACAAGCGTTGGGTGCTGCCCAGCCAGCCGGAGTTAGTGTTTTGCCGCAGTCCCATGTCGGAAATGACTATCTGGCGATGGCAGGTCAGATCATCTAGCTTAAGGTCTTTGCTTGTGGCCAGTTTATGCTCGTTGCTGACTACCGCCCATAGCTGCACTGAGGTAAGTGGATAGCTGATTATCTGCGCTGGCAAACGACTGCCGATCGCCAGATCCACATGGCCGTCCTCCAGCAATTCTGCGGCTCTGGATAAACTGCTTTGCTGCACTTTGACATTGGTTTGTGGGTAGGCACGCAGCACCTGTTGCAACGCCGCATGCCAGTAAGTCGGTGGCAGCAATACATCCACCGCCAGACGTAATTGCCTGGCTGGCTGATTGAAACTGATGGCCTGATCTTCCAGATGCTGCGCCTGACTTACCAATAATTTGGCTTGTGGCAGCAAGCTCTGGCCAAAGGGCGTCAGCATCGCCTTACGGCCCTGAATGTTGAAAAGATCTTTACCCAGCAACTGCTCTATCTTGTGAATGCCATGACTGATAGTGGGCTGGGTTTTAAACAACATCTCGCCTGCCTGGGCAAAACCACCGGCCTCCACCACTGCTACAAACATCTTCCATTGTTCCAGACTGACTTTGCTCATAAATGCTTCCTGATACTGGTTTGGGCACGGGTTATACCGGGATTTGCATGACAGGCCAAGTGTTATCCCTGTTGCAGCGGGTACGGCTGACGGCTGATAAACTTATGATAGCACCAGCCGCAGGCTGTAATCAGCAAGGCACCACACAGCACCGGCGTGAGTAAGAACAGCCAATCCTGACCGCTCAGCATCACTACCAAAGGGTTGGCTCCGGCCGGTGGATGAGTGGTGCGGGTTAGCAGCATCAGGGCGATGGCTAGCCCCATTGCCAGACTGATAGACAGCGGCGTTACTCCCATAGCCTGCATAACGCCAAGGCCGATAAAGGTCGTCAGTAAGTGACCGAAAATAATGTTTTTCGGTTGTGCCAGTGGACTGCTGGGCAGGCCAAACAGAATCACCATAGTGGCGCCAAATGGTGCCATTAACCAGATATGTTGTTGCCAGCTATCCAGATGCGTTAACAGCAGTGTACAGAGTGTTGCGCCAAGGCCGGCGACCAGGGCCGGATGGGTCACAATATGTTTTGCAGAGTTCATAGAGTTCCTTTGGTAGACAAATCGGTCTACTTTGGATGGTAGACAATGTTGTCTACCTCTGTCAATATCATCCCGGTTCTCAATGCAAAGGTCGAAGTAATGGACAAGCGTCAACAGTTGATCAGCACCGCGTTTACTTTGTTTTATCAGCGGGGTATTCATGCCGTGGGGATTAACCTGATTCTGGATACAAGCGGTATCGCTAAAAAAACCTTGTATCATCACTTCGCTACTAAAGAAGACCTGCTATTGGCCGTGCTGGAATACCGGGACAGCGTTTTCCGTGACTGGTTGGCGAGGCGATTGCGTCAGGCGGGAAGCGGGCGTATTGCAAGCCTGGCATTGTTTGATGCCCTGGATGACTGGTTTAACGACAGGGTGGCGGAGTTACAACCCTTTGCGGGCTGCTTTTTTATCAACTGCTGTGCAGAGTTTGGCGATGTAACACATCCGGTGCATCGTCATTGTGCCAGGCATAAGGCGGATATTCAGGCGTTGCTATCTGAGTTGTTGCAGCAGGATGGTATGTCCTATCAGCAGGCCAGCGCAGTGGCGGCCAGATTATGCCTGCTGAAAGAAGGCGCCATTGTGCAGGCCTATGTTTGTGGTGAACTGGAGGCGGCAAAACTGGCCAAATCCCTGGCCATGGAGATTGTGAAAGGTGCGGATATCAATTGATATCCGCAAATAGTTACTGACAGCTGCCTAAGTCACGCCATACCTGCCATTGACCGGCGTTTTGTGCTGGATTGTCGCCCTGAGTCCACCACTTGGCCTGGTATTTTCTACCCTGATGGGAAACTGTATCGCCGGTCAGATAAACAGCGCTGGCCTGCCAGGCTGGAATACCGCTGCAACCAGAGTTGTTTCCATCTGATACAGTAATGGCTTTGCTGGTAGTGTGGCTAAGCCCCTGCGCATCACTGACCGACAACCTGACTTGGTAAGTGCCTGGTGCAGCATAAGTATGGGCAGGGTTTTGCTGGTTGGATGTGGCACCATCACCAAAATCCCATGCATAGCTGACCACGGCATTATCGTCGCTGGATTGGTCGGTAAAGCTGACCGTCAGGCCATTTGCGCTGGCACTGAACTGAGCAACCGGTGCCTGATTGCCACCACCGCTGCATGGTCCGTCGTTACGCCAAACATTGGTATAAACATCCGGGGCAGCACCAGTTGACCACCAGATGGCCTGATATTTGGCACCTTTATGCGCTACCTTATCGCCCAGTGCATAGCTTTGGCTGACACTCCAGGTGGGCAGGCCATCACATCCGGGGGGATTAACGTCACCAATCACTACTGCGCGGCTGGCGGTATCGGTTTTTCCGCCCGTATCTGTCACCTGCAAAGTGACAGTGTAGGTCCCGCTGTTGCTGTAGGTATGGCTGGGGTTGGTTTGACTGGATGTACTGCCGTCGCCAAAGTTCCAACTGGAAGAAGCAATGCCACTATCATCTGTCGAAGTATTAGTAAAATCTGCGGTATTGCCTGTCACGGTAGCACTGAAGCTGGCTACTGGCGCTGGATTTGGATCCGGATCACCAGGTCTCACCCCTGTTTTACCCTCAATCCAGTCCAGATAACTGGTGGTCCGGGTAAATGCCGTAGCACCCTGGCAATTGATTCCCCAGCTTACTGTACCAATGCTGTAAAAACGGCCATTGGCGCTGACTGCATAAGGGCCGCCGCTGTCACCATTACAGGCGGAACGTCCGCCTTCACCACCACCACAAATCACCGAGCCGGGAATATTAAAATTCAGTTGGCTGCTGCACTGATTGTTGGAAATAACCGGCAAAGGCGCTTCCCTCAACACCTCGCTGGGTGTGCCGCGGTTGTAAGTCAGGCCCCAGCCGGATACTACCGGATAATCCCCCACATCGGCGTATTGTTGTTCGAAGGCTTTTGTGGGCAGCAAAGCGGGCTGCTGTGAGGCTGCGCTGGCCAGGCGCAATACGGCAATATCGTAGCCGGAACGTATGCCATTGGCACCTTGCCAGTATTCGTGCTTAATGATTTGACTGACCCGGATAACCTGGCCGTCGCCACCGCTGCGTCTGTGCGCGCCGACCCTGACGGTAAGATTGCCGGTGGACGCGCTGTCCAGGCAGTGCGCGGCGGTCAGCACCCAATTGGGGCTGATCAGGGTGCCGCCACAGCCTTGCTGGCCATTCATCAGCAACGCCACCTGATAGGGGCGGGAATAAGGTTGGGTTTCACTGCCACCCACCACCTGTGGTGTAACATCATCGGTAGTTTGTGCATGCAGTGCCAGGCTGGATAAGCCGGTTGCCAGGGTGAGTCCCCCCATCAGCAGGCGATGACGTAACGATTGTCTCTGATACATTTCCTGTTCCTTTTGTGTTGTAGTTAAAACACTTTGACGTCTCCCGTTAACATCTTGGTAACAAAGTGTATCTGAGATACTATCTGTGAATGTTTTTTGTGCAAGTCCTGAGCAGGAAAACTTTTTTAATACTTGAGTGAGTTTGTTAACTAATTGTTTTGTAATGGATATTTTTTGATGATCAATGTGCGCGGGTGGTGATTGTAATGATTTTCTGCCACTGTACAGTCTCCCTACCGATAGATAGAGAGACTGTACTTAAGCATGACCGGCATTTAACGGTGGGCGAAATAAATACGGTAGGTTGAAGACCAGATCGGGTATTGGATATCCAGCAAATAGCAGGAAAACTGCTCCGGCACCAGATTGGCGTGATGGAACAGAAAATCCAGCATCATCTGCTGTCGATGTTGCAGTTGCTGCATCACCGATTCATAGGAAGTCAGGCGCAGCTCCGGGCTGTCCGGCAGTTTTTCGCTCCATAGTTCATCACTGCTCAGTTTGCCTTCCTGCACTTTACTGTTGGCCGCATAGCAACCGGTGCTGACATTGCTTTTCCGGTCTATATCTTTATGCAGAAAGACCAGCATCTGCAGGCGCGCAGTGGGATGCTTAATGGAAATACTGGTGGAACTGAACGGGCTGTCCGAATGCAATGGATTGGCCAGCTCATCCGGATTACTGAACAGGAAGGTGGCATCAAAGGGATGATGTTCGCCCAGCTCGTTAAACACCAGCGCCGAATGCGCGGCCGAATACCCCGAATAAGCTTGCATCAGACCATCGCTGGAGAAAGGCTCTATGACTCCCACGCTAAATTGGTCGGGCTGCATTTCACTGTCCAGTTGGATTGGCTGTGGCCCTTCAAAATCTGGTGGATTACTGTGGCTATAGTACTGAATAAATGGCTGCGCATGGCGGTTACGCAGAATACCTTGTTTGGCCACCAGTGCCAGTTCCTGCAAAAAGGCCTGGCGGTGGGGATTTTCAAACAGTATATGCACCGAGAACAGCTGCTCAGTCGCCACCCCCAGTAACTGTTTGCAGGCAATAAAATGCTGGTGGCGCAGCTCCAGTGCTGAGCCACCCAGTGACTGACCAATGTTTCCCTGGGATTGAGGAATGCTGAGACGGCGTTTAAGGTCGGCATGACTGCGTGCATAACGATGAATCGCTAATCGGAACTGTTCTATGGCCTTGCCGGCTTCGGCCAGTTTTATTTTGTCCAGGCCAAGTTGTTTACTCTTAGCGACAAACTCGTCCAGTGCTTCTATTCCTGGCAGGGCACAAATCACATCATGGCCGGTTTTAACCCTATGCGCCGCCGTCAGCAGACGCTGACTGTTGGAGCGGTTGATATCCATAAATTCGCTTAGGCCAGTAATAGTGCGAGCGTGCTCAGGCACATCTTGCAGCAGTTGTCGGATGGCGTGTCTGATTTGCTCGCCGGTGCGACTGAGAGCCATCAGGTCCTGTTCATTCAACGGAGTCATTTGTTTTGATTATTAATTTGTCCGCCTACAGGGTAACGGCTTGCGCAGGTGGCTGACAATATGCAATGGCTTAAAGACGTGTTAATTAGTCCGACGCCAGTCTGCTGACGCCGGGCTAATGTCTGCTTCCTGATTGCACGTCAGCGCTTAGATGGCTTTATAGAAACGCTCGCTACGCGGCAGAAAGTAATTCTCATAATTCAGGGAAAACAGCACATGGTGCGCGCGGCCACGGATCTCGTCACGGGGAATAAAACCGATGACCCTGGAATCCGCACTATTGTCCCTGTTATCACCTAAGGCCAGATAAGCATTGTCTGGTACTTTAACCTGTGGAAAGTTTGCCAGAGGCTGATTGCCCGCTTTGATTCGAACGGCATGTTCTACACCGTGCAGGTTCTCCAGTAGATCTGCACCTTCAACACTGCGGTTGAGAGAGGCATAGTTCAGCGGCTGGCCGTTGATAAACAAGCGGTTATTGCGCATTTCCACCACATCACCGGGAATGCCGACCACGCGTTTAACCAAGCGATCACCGGCCTTTTGTGACTCAAAAACGATGATATCACCACGACTGGGATCGCCGAGCTTCTTCAGTGATACATTGGTAAAGGGCAGGCGCAGATCATAGGCCAGTTTATCCACCAGAATACGATCACCTTCCACTATTGTGGGTTTCATTGAACCAGTCGGGACATCGTTCCAATCTGCGACGGCGCTGCGAAACACCAGCATAAGGGCAACAAATACCAGCAGGCCCCGGTTATCTTTAATCAGCTTATTTAACTTACTTCGCATCAGATGAAGTCCTGTTCGTTATTGGTCTGTATTACGATATGTTGTTTTAACAAAAATTCCTTACCGACCAACAAAATGAATGTAACAAGGTGTGGAGTAGGGGCTGGATTTGCACAAAATCTATACTCGAAAGATAAACAGCCCCTAGGCTTCTGCCACTTCAACCACTTGTCCGGTAACCGGGTTCCATCTGGGGCAATCTGCTTTGCTGATATCAAAGGGACCCACCCACCAGCTTTCTGCAATACCAGGCTTTGTTACTGACTGTAAACTGGCCATGCGCAGCGGCCAGTCTTGTTCATCTGCTGCAATGTCGATAACCCCCTGAGCGGCCAGATGTTTGAGTAAGGCCCAGTACATCAGGTCGCCAAGATGCGGCAATGGCTCCCGCACCAGGGTGATTTCCCTGAACAGTTTGCCACAGGTCCGGGGACCGCCGTCCTGCAGGATCTGCACCGTTAACTGCGCGCTTAAACCCAGCCCGCAGTCTGTCCATGGCAGTTCCTGCAACTGGCGTTTCAGTGCCCCGGCCATGGCTGGGATAGAGGGTGTGCCGGATTGGATAATATGGTTTAGCCTGGCCACATCGCCTTGTACAAAACTATGCCAGACATTTTCTGCATCCGCGTAATGAGCACTGCTAACGGCTTGGCGTTGTTGTAGATAAAGCTGTTTTAATTGTTCGGGGCTCAGTTGGCCCAGGCCACAGAATCGCTCAATGCCCGGGTATTCACTGATGCAAATCAGCTCCAGGCGATAGCCAAGAGCCAATGGTTTCAGGTGTGTCAGAATAAAGGCCAGAATCAACTGGTCATAGCTATCGTGTTCAAACCACAGCACCAGGTGCGGGTATTGATGCACTTCAGCTAGTTGCTGATAGGCACGGCGCTGCTTTTCCTCAACCTCTGGCAGCGCCAGTTCATAGTGCCTGGCAATAAATTCACTGCGTAGGGTATGCCACTGCTCGCTGTCCACTACCGGACCCTGACAAAAGGGATCGGAGAATTCCAGAAAGTCACCCTTTATTCCTGCCTGACGTAAGCCATCCCGAATATCACTGCCGCAGCGTATATGTAACGTATCGTCCATTGAGGTTGCCTGTTGTTGTTTCCATGGTGCTCAGAGTAGGAGACTGCGAGGGCGTGGACAAGTCCAATACTTATCAGATTTCAGGCATCTTTTAGTTTAATAGGTTGTAGACCGACTGGACTAAAAAATTGATCTGGGAGGATGGTGGAGGTATTATTCTGTCCAGTTGGTCTAAATAAGGAAGTAAAGTGAATTACCCAAGAATTACCAGCCTCACATTGCTGATTGCTATTTTTACCCTGGCCTGGATGGTGCCAGGCGGGCCGGTAGAAACCCGCGATTTCTCACATTTGCCTCCCCTGATCGCCTGGTCGTTTAATGTGTTTTTGACCGCATTGGTGATGGTGTCACTGGCACTGGTTTATTTTATGCACAAAAGGTTGCGCTGGGCATTTCAGGCCACGACTATCGCAGGGCTGGCCTTTGCCCTGGTGTTTTTGCTTGATCTGGCGGAAATCTTCCCGGTATCACCGGATCCTATGTCCGACCTGTTATTCACTCTTGAGATTGCCGGGTTGCTATTTGGCCTGATTCTGATGTGGCTGAGTGTACGCAGCTTGCAAACCTGCGATAACTGGCAAAGTCATGTGGCTTTGCCCGGTTGGGTGCAGGTTGTATTGGTGCTGATGTTACTGTTTGGCGCTTATGTGGTGTATTTTGCAACCTCAGCAACCTTACAGTTTTGAATCTTTGTCTGGCAGGCCTGCTAAGCTGATGCTCAGGCCAGCAATCGCATTAAACTGTTGTGCAGTGCGGCTTTGGGCAGTGGCGTCTGGCCCAAAACAGCAATCAGCATGGCGCCCATCAACTGCTGTTGCACCGCTATAGCCTGTTCGCTGTTAATGCACAGACTGTGCATGAAGGTCTGCAATAAGCTGTGTTGATAATTCGCCAGCAGCGGGTCCTGGGCGGCGCTACCGGCGCTGCGCAGGTAGTCCATCACCAGATATAATTCCTGACGAAACAAAGGGATAGCCTGGTCATAATAGTCCAGCAGAATATGCAGCTTTTCCGTAAGTGTTTGCTGTGGGGTTAGCTGCAGGGCATAGCCGCTGGCCGCATCCAGAAAGCCTTGAATACAATACTGGAACAGAACTTCTTTGCTGGCAAAGTAGTGATACATCTGGGTTTTCGAAATACCTAAACTGGCAGCAATTTCCCGCATACCGCACCCGGCATAGCCTTTATCGATAAAAAGTTGGGTTGCGACCGCCGCGATTTGCTGCTTTTTTTGTTGATGATCAACTATCTTGGGCATCTGTCTCAGGGGGAGGTTATCAGACCAGTCGGTCACATTACCTTGTGCGTGTTTTCGGAGCAATAACGCTCAGGCATAAAATCTTTACCGCATATCAGCGGCTTATCCATAAAGTGACTATGCTGAGTTAACCACAGGCTTATTTCACAGAATAAACGAGGTTGGATTGCACTTAATCTTTCGTGCGCTGGTGCTGACAATGGGTAGTTTCTGTTTATCCATACCGGCAATGGCACAAGCCATCGAACATACCATCTACACCTATCATTCTGATCCGCCCTTTTATCTGCCAGATCAGCCCTCAGATCTCAGCAGAGCCTGGGTGGATAGATTTAATCTCAGTCAGGAACAGATCAAACTGAGATTGCTGCATATTGAGCGGGCTGCACTGAATCAGTTGATAGAACAAGGCAAACCCTACCTTATGATGGTTATTCCCGTCATGTGCTGGGCAGTGCACAGCAGGCTCTGGTGTTACAACAAATAAACCGCTTTATTCGAGACAGCCATGACAATCCTAATTGGCGGGTGCAGTTGATGAAATGGGGTGTGGAAGGCTTAATGAACCCATTTGAGCTGGAGCTGGAAGAATTGATGGAGGTGGATTTGGATAAACAGTAATCCCGCTGGATACTGCATTGGTCGCAGTAGCCATGGCATGGTTGTTGCCAACTTGTTAATCTGTCCAGGAACACATAACAACAATCATAGGAAGATCTCTGATATGAAAAGGTTCTTACTGCCGCTGGCATGCTTGTCTGCTGGCGTTGCTCAGGCCGGTGCCGATCTGGACATGGCCAATAAAATCCGCAGCGAAGGTTTTTATAACTCCCATGTCATGCATACGCTGGAACACCTCACCGACAAAATCGGCTCCAGGCTGACCAATTCACCGCAAATGGATCAGGCAAACCGCTGGACACTGGAACAGCTGAAGGCCTGGGGGCTGGAAAATGCCTATCTTGATCCATTTGAGTTCGGCCGTGGCTGGTCGCATGACTCGGCGCTGATTAATCTGGTGTCTCCTCGTGATGAGTCATTACACGGAATTCCGGTGGCCTGGACGCCTGGTACCCAAGGCAAGGTCGAAGGGGAGGTGATGCTGTTTGATGCGGTCACCGAGGCGGATCTGCAAAAATATCAGGGTAAGCTTAAAGGTAAAGTTTTACTGATGGGTGAACAGCCACCCATAGGTAAGCCCAAGACCATTATTTTCGAACGTCATGACAGTAAGAAACTGGAAGAGCTCAAGGAATTCGACCCCAGCCGTCCGGCCAGTCATGAAGGCTGGATGACGCCGATTCGTAAGGATGATCGTCTGCAGCGCTACCAGTTTGGCAAAGTGTTGGACGCCTTTCTGGCCAAAGAAAAAGTTGCCGCCGTCATCTATCGTTCCAGCCGCCAGGGGGGACTGGTCAGGGTCTTTGGCAAAAGCCACAAGGTAGGGGAAAGTTTCCCTGTACCGGCCATGATTATCGAGCAGGAAGATTACAGCTTGCTGCAGCGCATGCTGGATCGCAATGAAACACCTAAACTGGCGCTGGATATCAAAGCGCGTTTTCACGATGAACATACCGATGCCTACAATACCATTGCCGAGATCCCTGGCTCCGACAGCAACCCAGAGGTGGTTATGGTGGGGGGACATCTGGACTCCTGGCATGCCAGTGATGGGGCGGTGGACAACGGCGTGGGCGTAGCGGTGGCCATGGAGGCGGTACGTATTCTTAAGGCCCTTGATGTCAAACCCAAACGCACTATTCGTATCGCCTTATGGTCAGGTGAAGAGCAGGGCCTGCATGGTTCACGTGCTTATGTGGAAGAGCATTTTGCCACCCGCCCCCAGCCTCAGGACAAGGCAGAGCGCGCCTTACCCCGTTATTTGTGGAAGAGCCCGGGTTGGCCGATTGAAACCAAGCCGGATTACGACAAACTGTCGGTTTACTTCAATATGGATAATGGCAGCGGCCGATTCCGTGGGATCTACACCGAAGGTAATGTGGCGGTCAAACCGCTGTTCAGCAAGTGGTTCAGCCCTTATACAGATCTCAGTACCGGCGCTGTTTCCAACTTGTCCACCGGTGGAACCGACCACGAATCCTTTGACGATGTCGGGCTGCCCGGCTTCCAGTTTATTCAGGACCCGCTGGATTACAGTACCAGACTGCATCACACTCATATCGATTCCATTGATCATGTGATTGAGGATGATCTTAAACAAGCGTCGGTCATTATGGCGGGTTTTCTTTATGAAGCCGCCATGGCGGATGAGCGGGTGCCGCGTAAGCCAATTCCTGCCGCGCCTTCGCAACTTAAACAACAGCGCCTTAAGCTGGAAACCGAAAAAGAGCGTCGTCAGCGTGAACGTGATGCGCGCCAGGTTTTGGATACCAAAGCTTACGGTATTTAAGCATCTACCCGCCGCCAGCGGCGGGTACCTTCCAATCTACACATTTTTAACAATTAATTGACATATGATTGCTGTGATATTAATTTGAAAGCGCTTACATTTGGATTGATTACCCTCTGCGGGTATTTTTTTGTTAATCGATTGTAAGCGCTTTCATTGCTGTAGGTAAGCCTCTGCGAGTGGTATGGCGGATGCAATCGACAGCCAACCACAAACTGTAGAGGGAGAATCTGACTATGAACCTGCTGCGACTGATTATGTTGCTGGGCATTCTGGCATCGCCGCAAAGTCTGGCGGCGCTGATTAACAATGGCGATTTCGCCAGCTGTGACTTAAGTGGCTGGCAAACCGATACCGACGGCGCCTCTGGCGGTGCCAACGATTTCAGCATTGAGGGCAGCGCCCCTAACTGTTCCGCCGGTATTCATGTGGATGCGGCCAACACCGATGTGTTTTTTGCCAATACCTTGTATCAGGCGCTGGATTTTACCGGCATGGGGCTGCTGAAACTGAGCCTGGACTTCTCTGTTGACAGTGAACTAACCAGCCAGGACAACGGCTTTGTTGCCGACTATTTCGCCATTGGTCTGGGCGACGGCTCAGGGGCACTGTTCGATCAATTTGGTTTGCCTGGCAGTCTGAGCTTGCCAACTGATATCAATGGTGCGGCAGATTTTAGTTTGTCCTGGCTGATTGATGCGAGCCTTTTGAGCCAACCCAACTGGACACTGGAATTCCAGGTGCTGGTCGGTGCTGACAGCAATGGTTTTACCGATCTTGGCCGTTCTTCTTTGTTGGTGCATCAGGTGTCTCTTGAAGCCCTTAGCAACCAGGTGCCGGAGCCTGTCAGTCTGATATTGATGCTGGCAGGCTTGCTGCTACTGGGCAGGACGCTTAACAACCATCAGGGAGCACGCCAATGAAACGCCATGCATTAAGCCAGGTATTGGCGGCCTCACTGCTGCTTGGTGCCAGTCAGCTCGCTTATGCCGACTGGGCCGCGTTAGACAGTCAGGTACAGATTCACAGCGCCAATCCGGTATTTGACAGGGTCAACCGGGTTTACCGGGTGACGGTGACCATCAGCAATAACAGCGAACAGGCGCTGACCGGGCCATTTCGGCTGCTTGTCAGCGAGCCCAGCGTGGCGCTGGTGGAACAAAGCGGTGAAAGCGCCGAGGGGATTGCCTATATCGATGTGGCGCAGAGTGAACTGGCAGCGGGGCAGAGCCTGAGTTTGGATCTGAAATTTGCCCTGGACAGACGCCGCCTGACCTTCAACGCCAGTTTGATGAACAATCCTTCCAATTGGCAACTGGTCTGGCAGGACGAATTTGACGGGGCGCAGATTGACACCAACAAGTGGGGATTTGAACAGAACTGCTGGGGCGGCGGCAATGGTGAGCAGCAGTGTTACACCAACAGAGACAAAAACGCTTTTGTGCAGGATGGCCTGCTGAATATTGTTGCCCATCAGGAAAGCTTCACCGGCCCGGCCGGTCCCAATGGCGAGACCGACAGCTACGCAACTTTGCCTTACACCTCGGCGCGTCTGCGTACCTTGAACAAAGGGGACTGGACCTATGGCCGGTTTGAAATCCGCGCCAAGCTGCCTGCGGGTCAAGGCACCTGGCCAGCGATCTGGATGCTGCCCAGTGATTATGTGTATGGTGGCTGGGCGGCCTCCGGTGAAATCGATATTATGGAAGCGGTTAACCTCAAAGCCCAATCGGATAAACCCGGTGCCGCGCCAGGTGAGTTGGAAAATCGCACCCATGGCACGCTGCATTATGGCCGGGTCTGGCCGGGGAATGTGTCTTCCGGCGCAGCTTATGAGCTGCCGGGCGGCCTGAATCCGGCCGATGGTTTCCACACTTATGCACTGGAATGGCAGGAGGGAGAAATCCGCTGGTATGTGGATGATGTGCATTTTGCTACCCAGCGCGACACCGGCTGGTATGCTCAGTATCTGGATGCCAATGGTCAGATGCAGACCGCGCCTGGCAGTGCGCCCTTTAATGAACGCTTTCATTTGTTATTAAATCTGGCCGTAGGCGGTGCCTGGGCAGGTAACGTGAATGAAAAAGGCATTGACCCTAATGTGTTCCCGCAGACCATGCAGGTGGATTACGTCAGGGTATATGAATGCGCCGTCAATCCAACCACGGGCGCCGGTTGTGAGACCATCTCAGCAGATGCTGAACTGGTGGAAGGCCATACTGCGCCTGACATTCCTGATCCGGTGGATAACCTTGGTGCCGGACCGGTGTTTAACTTGTATGCCAATGGCCTGTTTGAAGGGCTGGGTTTTAACAGTTACAACCCCGAGGGCGCCGTGCAATTTAGCCAGGTGCAAGAGCCGGGCAAAGACCTGGTACTGCAACTGGACAAAAGCGGTCCGGTCGGCAATCTGTATATCGAATATCCACCGGGACTGGATCTGACTCATTGGCAGGAATACGGTGAGCTGGTATTCGATGTCAAACTGCAATCGGCCGATGCCGGCAGCGAATTGCTGGTGAAACTCGACAGCGGCTGGCCCTTTGTCAGCGATACCGCCGTGCCTTTAGCTGAGATTGGACAGTGGCAGGAAGTGCGCCTGAATATTGCTGAGCTTTTGGCCAAAGGTAACCGTTTTGCACCAGGCAACTACGCCAATCTGGCTAGTATCCTCAACCCTGTGGTGTTTGAGCCAACCGGCGCCATGTCGGTGCAACTGGATAATATTCGCTACCAGTATTCGCTGGCGAATCGCAGTGAAGCGGTGATCTTCGATGAAGCCGACCATCCGCCTTTTGTTCTGGCCAGCTATGTGGCAAACGGCGATGTGACGCTGGAGCAGGTCACCAGTAGCGACAGCCAATATGGCCAGGTTAAGCAAATCAGCTTCAATACCAATGAATCGGTGGTGTACTTTCAAACTCAGGTGGATACCAGCGGCACACCGCTGCGCCTGGATGTCAGTGGCTTTGATTTTATTGAGTTCGACCTGAACGTACTGGCAGACCCGCGTGAGGTGCGCAACTTTATGCTTAAGATGGATTGCGGCCATCCTTGCAGCTCAGGCGATGTTGCCATTGATGCGCCGGCTATCGGACAGTGGACCCACTATCAGATTGCTATCAGTGACTTACTGGCCAACCCCAGCTCCAGCCTGGATGTCAGCCGGGTGGATACGCCGCTGGTACTGTTTCCGGCCTGGGGCAATCAGCAAGGGGTAGTGATGCAAGTGGATAATGTGCGTCTGACCGGTGACGGCGATGACAGCAATAACCCCGAGCCGCCGCCCAGCCATATTGTGGTGGAAGATGAGCTGGTGCTGTTTGCCGATACAGCGGCCAATGGCTGGACATTATGGGACTGCTGCGCCAATGCCTCGCTGACGGTGGTGCAGGACAATGATCCGGGTTTCGGTAATGTGGTGGAAGTAAACTTCTATGGGCCATCCGGCACAGTGTCTGGGTTGCAAGCTAATATCGCCCATGACCTGCGCCCGGTGGCCGAAGGTACCTTGGAGTTTGATCTGAAACTGGTGTCGGCGCCAGAGGATGCCGAGGCGCTGATCCTGATTAAAATTGAAGGGCAAAACAGTAGCTACGCCCAGTTTGCCCTGAGTGACAGCCTGGAAGGTCAGGTACCGCAGGTGGGGCAGTGGCAGCATTTCAGCTATGACATCAGCGCCTTAGCGGCGGCCGGGCTGGATCTCAGTCAGATTAAACTGGTGATGATTTTCCCCGAGTGGGGGCGTGCGCTGGGTGCCGTCTATCGATTGGATAACCTGGTGATTCGACCCTAAGCAGTATTGCCCTGGTCAGTCGTTACAGACTGACCAGGGAATTAAGCAAAATCTAAAGTCCCTTTAGGGAACATGGTTCGTACATGAATAGTATCGTTATCCAGGTTACCTCGCACCACTACCCCTTTAAACCACTTAATGTTCAACTCCTGATCAATGCTTTGATAGCCGGTTTTTTTATTGAAATTATAGTAGTAGTCCCAACTTGTTATATCGACAGCATGTTGGGTGTTTGCGCCAACTCCCAGCGTACACACCTCGTCTGCTATTTCCATTAACGCTTTTGTAAAGTCACTGTCTATAACCCACAGCCAATTGGGGTTGAATACCCCTTTATTTCGCTCCCAGGATTCTCTTTGATCGAGTCTTACATGTTCAGTAAGTATATGGGCCATGTCTTGCTGACTAATTTTGGCGGTTGGCATGTTGCCTCCTGCAATTTTTCCCGATTGGATGAAAAACGAAACCAGTATGGTCATTGGAGTATAGATCCGGTTGGCATATGTGCTTGAGATACTTTATTCTTTATTATCTTAATTTGTTGTAATAAATAATTCGTTGTTGTAGCTTTGTTAACAACACATAAGCGGCGTTACAGGAAAGACATAATGACAAATCGTAAACCCAATAAGCTTTTGTTGGCGGTACAGGCCGCCTTGCTTGCCAGCCAGGCCTTACCCGCCCTGGCCCAGGAGGCGGACCAGAATGAAGTGGAAGTGGTGGAAGTCAAAGGCTTCCGTGGCTCGGTACAAAAAAGCCTGAATATCAAAAGGCTGTCCAGTACGATAGTGGATGCCATTTCTGCCGAGGATATCGGCAAGTTCCCTGATCAGACGGTGGCCGACGCTATGTCGCGTATTACCGGTGTGCAGGTGGAAAAAACCGATGGCGAGAGTGATAAAGTCAGTATTCGTGGTACCGCGCCGCACCTTAACCTGACTTTGCTAAATGGCCAGAATGTGGCCTCAGCCACGGCCTCTACCTCCATTCTGACACCTTCCAGAGGCTTCAATTATTCCTTGCTGCCTGCCGAAGTGGTGGAAACCCTGGAAGTGCATAAATCAGCCCAGGCCAAGGTAGACGAAGGTTCTATTGGCGGCACCGTGATTGTGAAAACCCGCAAGCCATTGTCTACCGATAACAATTATCTGGTGCTGTCGGCTCGTGATGGTTATCAACAAAGCAGTGGTGAGCACAGCCCATTGTTGTCGGGTTTTTATTCCTGGAAGAATGAAGACAGCAACTTTGGTTTGAACGTCGGTGCGGTATACAAAGACAACAGTATTCGCAGAGACCGTTTGAATACCGCCGGTTTTGTGCCAGCCCAGATTGACGGTAAGGATCTCTATGCACCGTCGGAAGTGCGCGCTTCACGTTATGAATCGGACAAAGACCTCAATACCCTGACCGCCACCTTCGAATATGCGGCGAGCGATGCCCTGAAACTTACCTTTAATAACCTGTATTCCAGTGTCGATGTCAGCAATAAGCAGGTGGCTAACGGTGCCTATGTGGTCGGCAGTGTCAACGACATCATCAATTCGCAGCTGGTAGGTGACACCATAGTGTCAGGTCAGGTCCCTGGCAATGAAGCGGATGCAAACTGGGCCAAAGAAGTGCTGTACAGCGCCGGTAGCCACGACGGCAGTTACGATACCCGCGTGCATGATCTGCAACTGGAATACCGTGGCGATAACTTTACCTGGACCGCGCAGCTTGGCCAAACCAAGGCTGAAGGCGAGATTCAGGACGATCAGGTTGAGTTTCAGTCCAGCGCACTGGTGGGATTTGATCTCAGTGGCGGCCAGATCCACTATGATTTGCCCGATGATTTAACCCCGCAAGGCTACACCGGCCTCTACACCCATAGAAACCTGATCAGCAATACCCAGAAAGAAACCTACCTGCAAACCGATTTGAATTGGATGCTGGACTCAGACTGGCTGAAGTCGGTGGATGTGGGTTTGAAATACCGTGACCACAATAAAACCTCCGGTTTGTACAAGGTGGTATGGCACCCTAATGATGTGGGGGCCATGACCCTGGCAGATTTTACCGACGGCAAGCTGATGGACGACTTTATGGGCGAAGGACGCCAGCAGTCAGACTTATACCAATTCCGCTATGCCAGTTGGGACGAGTGGACAGCCTCTACCAAGCCACTGCGTGAATACGACCATATGCAGTATGGTTTCGATCTGACCGAAAAAGTTACCAATGCTTATGTGCAGGGAAATTTTGCCTTCGACAAACTAAGCGGCAATATTGGCGTGCGTTATGCCCGTACCGAGCAGCGCAGTGAAGGGGTGGACTTTTACATGAAATATACCTGGGATCCGGCGTCCTGGACCTGGGTACCGGTGATCGTCGACCGTGACTACACTGATGTGCTGCCGAGCCTGAACCTGAATTATCAGTTGCAAGATGATGTGATCCTGCGTTTCGCTGCATCCAAGGTCATGTCGCGTCCGGATTATGATCTGTTGACCAGTCGCCGGGGGTACCGGTTAAGCGCCTGGTCTAACCCCAAAAATCCTGGGTTCCAGGGCAATCCAAACCTGGAGCCTTATCGTGCGACCCAGTACGATTTGTCGGCCGAATACTACTTTACCAAGTCGTCTATTTTGTCACTGGCGTTTTTCTATAAAGACATCAGCACTTACATTGACGAACAATACTTCCCGGAGATGCTGCCGGATGACGAGGGTAATGTACAGGAATACAACCTGAAAACCCCGGTTAACAGTGACGGTGGGGTTAACCAGGGTATTGAGGTGAATATTCAGCATGACTTCAACAATGGCTTTGGGGTGTTGGCCAACTATACCTACGCTGATGCGGATATGGACGAGGAAGGCAAAGAGTTACCCAACAACTCAAAAGACACCTATAACGCCACGGTTTACTATGAAAAGCATGATGTGTCGGTGCGGCTTTCCTACAACTACCGCGGTAGTTACTACGCTGGTGTGGTAGGGGACCTGCGCTGGTACCAGGACGGTTATGGCCAGTTTGACGCCAATATCAGCTATAACCTGAACGACAATGTGACTTTGCTGCTACAGGGGGTAAACCTCAGCGACAGCAAACAGGAAGCCAATGTAGGTGACGACAGCCGCCCCTACTTTGTTAACCACTATGGCCGACGTTTGTTTGCCGGTGTGCAGATGAAGTTCTGATAGCGATTATCCCGAATAGTCAAAGGCCACCTGCGGGTGGCCTTTTGTATTGGTAGCCAATCTATTTTAGCCAGTAGTGCTGCAGACGGTTTTGCCCCTTAACATTGCAATCCCCTTAGCGTGACGATCCCCTTAGTGGGTCGGAATTGATTCCGACAGCCAGCCCGATACAACCCAGGTAGGTCGAAATTTATTCCGACAAACATAGCCCATCTCCTGCGATTAACAGACAAAAACCTGACGATAATCTCAATTAGGAATTATTATCATTTAATTGCTGTTACCCTCAGGATATTTATATCAGCAGCTACTGGCGCCGCGGCAAGCCTGAAGACCTGCATGTGATTGATAAACGCGAAGATGCTCAGCAGTTTGAGGCTGGTTAAGGTAGGGAAAAATGTGAACAGGCATTAACTGATGAATATTTGACCTGGTGGCTGGTTCTGGCAGAATTTTCCTGATGGTTTCTCGGGCTTAATCAATACGGGGCTCCCGCATAAGGGAAGTGATGGATGCCAAATCAAGTTCAACAGGCTGTTAAAGGCTTTTTGCTATTTTTGTTCAGATTTGATGGCGAGCTGAACCGGCGATATTTCTGGCTGCATTTTGTCTTGGCTCAGTGCCTTATTTTGGTTGCCGTTATTCCCAGTAGTGGGCGGGAAGGGGGCGAACTAACTGTTTGGAGCTCCATGCTACTGATTCTTGGCACATTGGCCATGATCTCTGCATGGATCAGACGGCTACGGGATATTGGCTGGACCCTGTTCACCTTAGTGTTAATGCTTGTTCCCTATCTTAATTTATTGCTGTGGTTAGTTATTGGTCTGACCCGCGGCGGTGCCCAGACCAATCCATTTGGTTTTTTATCAAGAATCAGCGCTCATACTTATGTGGGGTTGGGAATGTTAGTGCTGATGTTGGCAAAATTGGGCAGTGATATGGCGCCTACAGTGGGCAAAAACCTACCCAGTGGCAACATAGGGACTGATTTAGCCAGCCCTCAAACAACAAAGCTGCTTAAACCTTCAGTGTCTGAAGGGCAACTTGAGTTCCTGGAGTTTGCCCGCCATGAGTTGGAAAGCAACTATTATCAGCATGGGCCAATTTATTATAAAACTACGGGTTCTTTGGCCGAGGCCCAGGTTTTTTTCGCCAGACGTGTCAAACATCCTAAATTGGTGATGGCGATACCCAGAACTGAACAGGAGATCCGCAAAATATACGGCAGTGATCTCAGTCCGAGGGAGGTTGCGCTAATCCAAGAGCAGATGCAGCAACTTGAAAGGCAAATGCAAACAGCCCCGCTTCAGGCAGATACGACCTCGGGACCACTGTCTATATCAACGTTGAACAGGCAGTTGGAAAATGAAGCCGTGGATACGCTGATACTGGTTGGGCACAGCAATGATGAAGGGGTGTTGCTGCCAAGTGGAGAGATGGTCAACCTTCCTTATCTGATAAATAAAGCTATGCGCCACGGTAAGCAGGTGCTGGTGTTATCCTGTAACTCGCAAAAACTGATTGGTGAAGGCAACAGTGGTCTGGTGTCCGTGGACAGGCTGGAATTTGAAGCTATTTTGGCAGGATTGCATCAGGCTGAGATCATGCGTTGTCGTAATCAACCCTGTAGCACTTCCATGGGAGAGTATCTGGCTGAGTTGGACAAAGGAATAGCTACTACCGTGCAGGCTGCCAGGGGTAAAAAAACCGTCGTTATTGCAACCCTTAGCGGCAGCGTTATGGTAACAGGTGTGTATCTTATCAATGAGGAACGGGAATGAAGATATTTGGCCATCAGTTGGATTATGCGGCTAAGGTGTTCGATGCCCATCGCCGACCTGTTGACTGCGGTGCCGATGATACGGAACTGAAACAAAGGTTAAGCTTGGCCCAGGGGTATTCCCGGGTTGTGATGCAGATTCTGGTGTCACTGATTATTTTAGCCGGATGCTTCGCCATTCTGTGGTTATCTGATGACCAAAGCCTGCAAAAAGGCAGCTTTGGATTGATGGGTACGGTTATCGGTTACTGGCTGCGTTAGCATAGCGAGACAGACTGGCGGGAATCAGCATCAAGGTAACTGGCAGCCAAACAGCCCCTGGTCAAACTCGCTGAAGGCGCAGGGATTTCGGGGCACTATTGATCTTGTCTAGCCCCCTGAACGGCTGATTACTTCATGGCCGTTGTAGATTAAACGGGTTGACCAGGGAATGGGGTTTCTCAGGGCATAATGGGCCATACAACCATTTTCTGCTTCATTCAGTAGATCTTTGATCCGCTCTTCTGGCTCAGGGCTGTCAATCAGCACATGGGTTTCTACCACATCGCAGCCACCTTCGGTCATATAGCCATGCTCGCGCATATGGCCAAGGTTAGTCCGAAATACAATGCGCTGTTCGAGCTTCAGGCTGTCTACCCGAATGTTACGGGCATTGAGGATATCGGTTAAATGGGTCATTAAGCAAAAACCAATGCCTGCCGCAAAAAATGCCAGGGGCGGTGGCGCGGTATCTTCACCAACCGGCGGCTGCTCATCGCAATATAATGTAATCGGGCTGAAGCCGGGAATATTGACCGACACCACCCCGGTTTTGCTTTGCATCTTACCCGATTCTGCCACCAGGTTGACTTCGAAACGGTAGGGTTCGGGATGCCGCGCTTTGCTAAAGGGCGAAATCTGATACTGAGTGGTTTGCGGTTGCTGGTCGCTTAGCTCGCCAACGTGAAAAAATTTGTCTGCCATGCTTGCCTCATTGATGTTCTTAACCGGTAAACATTTTAGGGCTAAAGACGCGACGGAAGTCGTCAAAATGGCCTTTGATTTGCACTTTTTTGACGGTATCGTGCAGTTATTGATGTGATTATGAAGGAATCCGTTATGTTGACCGAGCAAGATAAAAAGATCCTGGCGCAACTGCAGGCCAATGGGCGTATGTCGATGGTGGAGCTGGCTAAAGCAACCCATATGTCTGAGTCCACCTGCCTGCGCCGCACCAAAAGCTTGGAGGAGTCTGGGGTGATAAAGGGCTATGGCGCCATAGTGGATGCCGAGGAAGCGGGCTTTGGCGTCACTGCGTTTGTGCAGGTCAGTATCAACCAGCAAAATGAAGCGGCCTTTGATCGGTTTAAAATGGCGGTGCGAGCCCACCCCCTGATCCTGGAATGTTATTCCTTATCCGGCGCTTATGACCATCTGATGAAAGTGGTGGCACGAACTAATAAAGAACTGTCGCATTTTATTCTGAAAACCCTGCGCGCCTTTCCCGAGGTACGGGAAGCGCAGACCTTGTTTGTCTTGCAGCAGGTTAAACATAGCCGCGCATTGCCGGTAAACCTGCCATAAAAAGAGCGGTGCATAGAAGGCCAGTGATTTTGACAATACGGCCGCTGGCATATTGTTACGACAACGGCTCGTTTGTTCTACTGACTAGTTTCTCCCTTGAAATCAGGCAGCTTGATTAATAACGCCAGGTCAGTGTGGCCTGAACCTGCCGGGGCGCGCCGTAAAAGGCCTGGTCCCAGTAAAGGCTCGCCAGGTGTTTCTTATCCGTCATATTGCTGGCATTGAAGGCCAGGCTCAGATTGTCACTGGCCTCATAGCGAACAAACAAATCAATCAAGGCATAACCTGGTTGCTCGCGGCGCAGAGCTGGCTGTGGCTCAATATAGATATCATCCTGCCATTTCAGGCTGGCACCCAATGACAGGGCTGGCAGGCTGCTGGGATAGTAAACCCCCGATAACTTGGCCATATTGCGCGGCACATAAGTACGAACTTGTTGGCCATCGTTACCCTCGACGCTGTTTAGCCAGGTATAACCAAAGCTGATGTTAAAGGCATCACCGATACTGCCCACCAGTTCAAGCTCTGCACCATCCGATTGATAATCCAGACCATGATAGGTGTTCACGCCATTCTTGACGGCGGCAAATTCGCCAACGTTTTTCAGATCGGCACGAAACAGCGCCAGGGTGGCGGTGGCGTTGTTATTCAGATTGAACTTAGCACCGATTTCGGCATTGTTGCCTTTGGCAACGCCCAATGCCTGAAAGTCCGGGTCGACAAAAGATTGCGGGGTAAACACTTCGCTGTAGCTGGCGTATAAGGCCAGGCTGTCATTCAGCTCATATAAACCGCCAAGGTATGGCACGGTTTCGGTGGCATCCGAGCTGGCATCGGTACCATAGCTATAGCCATGCTGGGCCACCGACATATTGCGGGCGCCTAACAACAGCGAAAACGCGTCACTTAAGTGCAGTCTTGTGGCCAGATAAACCGAGCGATGAGTCTGCTTGTCCTGATGGCCGCTGCTGTAGGGATCTGAGGCATCGAAATCACCGACCTGGGTTTTCCCTGCAGCCCAGTCTGCGCCCAGGGCAGAATCGCTAAATTCGTTGTCGTAGAAGGACTGACCGAACAGTTCAATGTGGGCGTAGTTCACACCCAGCATCAGCTCGTGCTGGCGGCCAAACAGGCTGTAGCTGCCGCTTAAATACAAATCAGCAATGCGCTGGGTTTCATCCAGATCATATTGATTGGGCAGGCCAATCATGCCCAGACCCGTCTGTTTATCTGGTGCGCCATATACATACATGACCGCAGAGTCCTGCTCTACCTTGTTTTCGCTAAGCAGGGCATTCAGACTCCAGTTGTCGGAAAGCTGATGACGCAATTCGGCAAAGGTCTGGCTGTTTTTTACATCGCGGTATGCCCATTCTGGTGCTGTGCTGGTGGCAACGTCAAAATCAGTTGGGCTACCGTCGCTGTAAAACAGCGGCAGGGCACCGGATAAACTGCCATCCACGTTGTTAAGGTTGTAGCTGTGACCGAGAGTAATGGCGGTATGTTCGCTAAACGCATATTCAGCCACCAGGTAAAGCAGGCTGTTAACGTCTTCCTTGCGATCCAGATAAGAGTCGGCCCGCTCTTTTACCACCACCGCTCGGCCATTCAGATTGGCGCCAAGGCTGCCGGAAACATCGCCCTCAAAGCGCAACCGACTGTCTGAACCTGCCGACAAACTGGCATAGCCGCTTAGCTGCTCACTGGGGCGTTTTCGCAGATAGTTTACCGTGGCAGATGGATTGGCCAGCCCGGTCACCAGGCCAGCCGCGCCTTTTATCACTTCTACCCGCTCAAATACGGCAGTATCCGGGTTGCCATGGGATAAACCGGCCGAGAAGGGCACACCGATGCCGTCATATTGGAAATTCACCACATCAAAGCCGCGGGCCGTGTAATAGATGCGGTCGGTTTCCACTTTCTCCACTGTCACCCCTGGCGTATACGCCAGCAAGTCGTTTACTGAACGCAGGGCGAAATCGTCCATTTGCGGACGGGATACCACGGTCACGGTTTGTGGGGTTTCATACACCGTAAGGTCCAGCTTAGTCGCAGAGCGGCTGGCTCCCTGGTTACCGTAGACCTGTATCACTTCAACGGCTTGATTGTCCGCCGGATTGGCAGCGGCGGAGTGACTTATTGCCATGGATATAAAGGGCAGTTTTACCGCCAGCGCCAAGGCGCTAAGAGGTTTGGTGTGTGGCATGTGTGTGCTCCTGGCCTGTATTTTGAGGGCGACATAGTATGTTGGAAATATATTTTTGTAAATGATAACGCTTATCGTTAAGTTGATTTGTGCTGATAGTGAAGATACATGTATGGATTACTGACAGCTCGCAGCAGCGCGCTTGTAACCATGCAAAATATGCTTATACACTGGGGGTCATTGAAACTTCTTAAGTAACAGATTTGCTATGCGTATCCTAAATATTAGTATTCTGCTTGGCCTGTTGCTGGGGTGCTCCCAGCCGCCATCTGCCGAAGTCGCCAACAACCAGCCTGACAGTGCCAGTCAGGAAGAGCAGCGTTTTAACGTGATATTAAACGGTAATGTGGTGGGGCATTTGTATGCCACCCATCAGGGTAATGACATCAGTATTGATTATGATTTTAAAAGCAACGGCCGTGGCCCTGCCTATAAAGAGCAGGTCAGCTTAAACGCAAATGGCATTCCACAAAGCTGGACAATCAGCGGTAACACTACGTTTGGCAACCCGGTGGAAGAACAAATGCAAATTCATGCCGGGCAGGCTACCTGGCGGGATGCCACCGGCCCGGGGGAAGCCAGAATAGACAGCAATGCGCTGTATGTACCGCAAAACAGCAGCCCTTATCAGGCCTATATAATGGCCAGGGCACTGATGCAAACCGAAGGCAAAAGCATGGCCGCGCTGCCTGCCGGCACCTTAAACCTGACGGCGTTGGAAACCTTGCAAGTGCAGAGCGAAGAAGGTTCGGTGACGTTAAACACCTTTGCCCTGGCGGGGGCGGATCTGGATCCTGATTACCTGATCCTGGACGGTAACAAACAGTTTTTTGCCTATATTACCCCGCGTTTGATTGTGATCCGCGAAGGCTTTGAAGCTGAGGAAGCTAAGTTGCGTCAGCTGTCGGCCAAGTATTCCACCGAGCGTTTTGAAGCCCTGCAATCTGAATTTGCCCACCACTACCAGGGCGCTGTACGGATTCGTAATGTGCGGGTGTTCCAGCCACAAAGCTTAAGTTTGAGTGAGCCTGTGTCTGTGTTGGTAAAGGGCGAGAACATCACTGCCATTGAACCGCTGGAAATTGCTACGCAGGCCGGTGAAACCGAAATCGACGGTGCGGGTGGCACCCTGGTTGCCGGGCTGTATGAAATGCATGCCCACACCGGTGACGACGACGCGCTAATGAACGTGCTGGCCGGGGTCACTTCAGTGCGGGATATGGGCAACGCGCTGGAGGTGCTGGACGAGCTGAAAAATAAAATCGACAGTGGTGTATTGGCCGGACCGCGTATTACCCGCTACGGCATGATAGAAGGTAAAAGTCCGTCAAATAACAACAACGGTATCCTGGTGGAAACCCAGGAACAGGCCATTGCCGCCGTACATACCTATGCCGAGCATGGCTTTGACGGGGTGAAGCTTTACAACAGTATGAAAGGCGAATGGGCACCGGCCATAGCCGAGGAAGCCAAGCGGCTGAATATGCGTGTCACCGGCCATGTACCGGCTTTTTCTAACGCCAACGCCATGATCCGCGCCGGCTTTGATGAAATGACCCATATTAACCAGGTGATGCTGGGCTGGGTGTTAAAGCCCACTGAAGATACTCGTACCTTACTAAGGCTGACCGCCCTGGATCGTTTGCCTGCCCTGGATCTAAGCAGCCCTGCGGTACAGGAAACCCTGGATTTAATGGTAGAAAATCAGGTGGCTATCGATCCCACTCTGGCTATTCACGAATACCTGCTGTTGTCGCGTAACGGTGAAACCCGAGCCGGCGTCAGGGATTATATTGACCATATGCCGCCTGGCGTGCAGCGCAGTGCTAAAGTGTCGCTGGCAAAAGTGGCCAGCCCGGAGCAGGACCAAGCCTATCGTGGTGCCTATGAGCAGATCCTGACCACTTTGAAAATGATGAAAGAGCGCGGTATTCAGCTGCTGCCTGGCACCGATCTGGGCGGTGCCTTCAATCAGCACCGCGAACTGGAACTGTATCAGCAACTGGGTTTTAGCCCGGCCGAGCTGCTGAAGCTTGGCAGTTATGCTATGGCCAACTATCTGGGGCATACCGACCGCGGTAGTATCGAACCCGGCAAACTGGCGGATTTCTTCCTGGTGCCCGGTAACCCAACCGAAGATATCAAGGCGATTAAAATCATCAGCCTGGTGTCCCGTGGCGGCGTGTTTTATTACCCCAGCGAGGTGTATCCAAGATTTGGCATTAAGCCTTTTACCAACATTCCCAAGGTGAAGGCGCCTGCCAGTTTGTAATTCATATGTTTAGGCTGGTGGGCGACCCGGAATCGGCGTTGCCCACCTGTCTCAAATAATCTTTCGTACATTGCTGCCAATATTACTCGGCGGTTTCTTTTGTCAGCATGTCGATCATGGCCCTGGCCACCCCGGCCGAAGACAAATAATTCTGCCCGGTGATAATCCGTCCATCGATTTCAATATGCGGTGTATTGCGCGGGCTATACAGAAATGTGCCGCCGCGCTGCTCAATGGTCTTGGTAATTAAAAACGGGAATTCCTTAAAGTAAGGTCTGTCGGGATGTTCGTATTCGTCGGGATAGCCGCTGATACGCCGCCCTTTAACCAGGTACTCACCGTTTTGCAGACGAAGATGGGCAATACCGGCGGTACCGTGGCACACCGCAGAAATAATGCCGCCATGCTGCTCATAGATGGCCATACTGATTTTTTGCAATAGCGGGTTATCTGCCACCCCATACATGGCATTGGTGCCACCCACATAATGTACGGCGCGGTAGTCTTCTGCCATCACCTGCTCGGGTGTCAGGGTATGGCTAATGGCATACATAAAATCGCTGTCGTACAGATACTTTTTGTGCATGGGTTGTGAGGTGTTGATATAGGCCAGCGGCAATGCACCGCCTTGAGGGCTGACAAAATCAACGCTGAATCCGGCCTTGGCAAATTCGTCGTACGCATTGACGATTTCCGAGAAGCTCACCCCGGTAGGCAGGCTCGAATCACCATGAAAATGCGCGCTGGAAAGGATAAACAGAATGCGCTGACCATTGTGCGAACTGGCCTCACCGAAGGCGCTTTTGCTTAAGATTTTCCACACCCCATCTAGCTTTTTCAGCAACAACATATCGATATAGCGCTGCTGTTTTGCCGGCATCAGTATCTCGGCCTTGACGGTGGCCAGGTTGCCTTCCCTGTCTATATACAAAATACGGCCGAGGCGCCCGTTAAACTGGCCCTGATTGGCCTCCTGGTACCAGTTGATATAGTCAGTGGCGGTGACCTCCCAATAAGGCTGGTCGTTCTTTTCCAGATACAAGCGTGCCTGCTTGTGAAAGGCTTGCTTTAATCTGGTCTTATCGCTGTAGGCGCTGCCGTGGAAATAATGCTGGATGGCAGTTTCGATGGCGGCATGCTCTTTGGCATCTGTCGCCCCTGTGCCTGCATCAGCCGCTGCAAGCTGCGTAAACGTCAGCGAAATCAGCAGGGTGACAAGTGTGAATAATCGATGTTTCAAAATGGTAGCCTCCGTTAAAGTGGCTGGCCACGTTAGCGAAAAGGCTGGCAAAAACACTGCGAAATGATAATTCCGTAGTGCCGGATTATGCTTTCGCAGCCTTTTATGGCGGGAGTTGACGGAACTTGGCCGGGGTGGTGCCGGTAAATTTCTTAAACGCCGAGTAAAAGGTGGATAGGGAGTTGTACCCCGACGCATCAGCAACATCTTCGGCACTTAATGCGGTATCACAGAGCAGCAGAGATTTGGCATGTTCAATGCGTTTCTCATTCAGGTAATGAGGAAAAGACATCGCCAGATTGTCGTTCACAAACTGCGATAATTTGGAGGTGTTGGTGCCCAGACGTTTGGCCAGTTGCGCCAGGGTCAGGTTGGGATTAAGGAACAACTGCTCGTCGTTCATCAATTGATTGAGTCTGGTCAGCATGGCGGCGGCATCGTCGTCCGGTATTTTTTTATCCTGATAGCGATTTTGTTGGCGCTCCTTGCGGGCCAGCATCGCCATCACAATACTAAGGTAAAGGATCAGCGAAAAACTCAGCGCGCCGCTGATATAAGAGGTATAAGCACCGGTGAAATAGGCCAGCCAGATAACCGCCGTACCCAACCAGATACTCAGGCAAAGTGTTGCAGGTGTCGACAAGTCAAAGGGTTTCTGTCTGACTTGCAGCAGCCAGGGCTTAATATGCCAAAGGCTAAGCAGCAGATAAAACAGCCACACATAGTTCACCACTTTATACAGCAGAACACCCCAAAGTGCGGTGTGGGTTTGATAGGGATAAAGCACGCCTATTACCAGGATGGTCGACAATGGCGTCAGCACATGGCCCCAGCTGTACCTGGGAACGGGTGAGCCGCGTTGTACCGATAGGCAATACAGATATAAAAACGGTCCAATCAGCAGACAGGCAGACAGCCCAACTTGCAGGAAAATTTTGGCCAGATCCGGTGAAAAATAGAAAAACACCGATTTACCCACGCGGATGCTGAGCATCAGCAACAGGCAACCGAGCAGCACATCGCTTTGGCTGCGATGGGTTTTGCTTAGCAGGTAACCAACCAGTAACAGGGCATTAAAAACGCCCAGGGCGCTGAAGAAAAAAAGCAGTTGTGCGGTCATCTAATGGTTGTCATTTCAAGCTTGTAACTGTCGGTGACCACTATATCTTCTGCATTGCGCTGGGCAACCCCTATCTACTTATCCCTAACGGAATAGCTGCTTGCTAATCCTAACCGGCTTGGCCAATCTCAGCCTGCTGTGCTTGCTTCTGTTTATTGATACCAAAGCGAAAACACAGCAGATGGGCCAGGCCCAGCATTGTGAATGACAGGATAAGTGGCATCAGCACGAATTTATCCACCAGATAACCGGCAATCAATGCCCCCAACGAGGCAGCACTTATTTTTGCAGCCGCTACCCACATATACACCTGGGCAGCAACCTGTTCGGGGGCATACTCACTGCGGGCCGCCAGGGTGCTGGCAAAAAACAGCGCATTAACCAGGCCGCAAAGCCAATAGGTAAATAGTCCTACCGGCAAAGAGGGGCTTAAACCAATGGCTATCAGAGTGAGCAGCAATATCGCCGCATGCTGTTTGAGTAGCGTCAGGGCGTCTTTGCGCAGCGGTTTAACCATCAGCAGCAAGCCACCGCACAAGGTGCCAATACCATAACAAGTCACCAGATAGGCGCCCTGTTCCTGAGCGCTTTGCCAACTCTTTGCAAGATAAACGGCGAGCACAGGTAACGCGGCCACGCTGCAGGCTGCCACTGAGGTCATAATAATAGTGGTACGTAATGGGGCAGAGCGGCTAATCAGGCGCATCACCTGTCCAACACTTTGGATCTGCGCTTTATCTGCGCCTGTTTTGGTTACAGGCGCAGGGAAACTGAGTATGCACAGGCCTGCCAGTATTGGCAGCAGCATCAATAGCGTTAGTGCCATCTGTGTTGAGTAGCTGCCAGAGAGGACTGCCACCACCAACGGCCCCGTCGTAATACCCAAGGCATAGGTTATGGCGTCCCAATTTTGCGCGCGGCGTCGGGTCTCCCGGTTTGGCCCAACCAGGCCAGCCAACTGGGTGCTCAGGCCACCCATCAAAAAGGAGCTGCAGGTGCCACATGTCAGCAGCGATGTCACTGTCAGCCACAGCAGATGCTGCGCAAAACCCAGGATGGCAACTTGAAAAAAGCCCGCGTAGATAAAAGCTGCGGCAATCAGCAGACGGCGGGGATCCCTGGCATTATCCAGCCAGCGGCCAAACAAGGGGCCGAGCAGATGCGGAAAGGTCAGGCAGGCCGCCAGCGCACCGGCTGTCTGCCCGGTGGCACCTTGCTGATTGGCCAGTAAAATAACGGCCACGGTTGAGCCACCGGTTGCTGTTCTTGCCAAGGTGGCAGCCAGCACATACCTGAGTAACACCGGAAAGTTAAATAAACCCGCCACTCTTGCAACCTTGTACATCTGCGCTGTTCCTTATTAGCTGAGGTTTAACTGTGTCAACAGGGTTTCAAGACTGGCCCGCTCGGCACTGGTTAAAGGTTGCAGCGGCTGGGGTAAACAGTTGCTTTCGGTGATTCCCAGAATATCGGCCGCGGTCGCCATGACCCGCATTCCTCCCCAGTTGCGCACAAACAGCTGCCACAGTGGCTCTAATTGCTCTGCCCATTGTATTGCCAGCACTGCCTGATGGTCTTTGATGGCCTGAACTATGCGCATGGCGGTTTGCGGAAACAGGCCGCCCACCACCGACAACCACAGATCGCAGCCGGCTTGCAGCCCGGCCACTGCAAATTTGTCGCCACTGACACCAATGGCCATGTTGGCTGGCACAATGGAACGTAACCTGGCCAGACGCTCTGCACCTTGTGCATTGGCAAATGGCATACCGGGGATCTTAATCGCTGCCACATTGTTGAGCCTGGCAACCTCTGCGTACAATTCATCGCTAAAGGTAAACTGGGTGACGCCGGGATTTTCATAAACACACAAAGGCACCGACAACTCGGCACTGACCTTGGCATAAAGATTGTAGACTTCCGCCTCAGTCAAGGGATGGTAGGACACTGGTGCCAGCAATACCGCCTTCACGCCAGCCTGCTGGGCGAGATAGGCTTTTTGCAAAACGTCTTTGGTACGTAGCGCACCAATACCCACCATCACCGGAATGCCGTCGGCCAGCGCCACGGTTTTCTCCGCCACAGACTGAAATTCAGCGTGGTCCAGATAAGGGTACAACCCGGTAGAGCCCATGGCACAGATGGAATCGACTTTGGCGTCAGTCAAACGGCTTAGTAGCTTTTCAAACGCCTGAAAATCAATACACTCATCCCGAAAAGGGGTCAGCGGAAATGCACATAAGCCTGTAAACATTGGAACTCCTGTAGAATAGGGTTAAGACAAAAAGATGGGCTTGAGCGCACATAGCGTTATAATGGCCCGTGACAAAAAATATATTGTCATAGGACAAAAATGAAAGTCAATATATCAGGTAACAGCGCGCAGAGTATTTTTGAATCGGTGCGGGAGCTAACCCAGAGCGGCGACTTGCCCGCAGGCGCATTACTGCCGCCGGTACGCGAACTGGCCGACACGCTGGGTGTGAACCGCAATACCGTGTCATCCGCCTATCAGCGCCTGGCCAAAGCCGGTATTGCCATTACCCAGGGGCGCTTGGGGACACGCATTTGTCAGTTAACCGATGCCGGTGAGCAGGAGGGCATGACCGACACGGCCTTGTATGACCTGGCCGATGGCAGTCCTAAACGTGATTGGTTACCTGACTTAAATCAGGTGGCAAGCCGCACTCAGTTTCAACAATACCTTTACGGTGAAAACACCCTGCTACCGGGGCTGGCCGAATTTGGCCAGCAATGGCTTGCCCACTGCTGCCCCGGTGATTTTGATATCGTGCTGAGTAATGGCGCCATCGACGCCATGGAGCGTTTAATGGCGGCGCATTTGCTGCCAGGCGACACTGTGCTGGTGGAGCAGCCCTGTTATATCAGCTCGGCTAACGCCATCCGTCTGGCCGGTATGAAGCTTAGCGGCGTGCAAATCGACAGATTCGGCATGCAAACCGAAGCGCTGCATGCGGCGCTCGCCAAAGGCGCGCATGCGGTGATTATTACCCCCAGAGCGCATAACCCAACCGGCGCTTGTTTGTCGGCAGAGCGCGCCCAGGCACTTCGGGCGGTATTGGCGGAGTATCCCAATGTATTGGTGATGGTTGATGATCACTTTGCGCTGATGGCCGAGTCTGAATACCATTCGGTTATCCCCGCTACCACGCAAAGCTGGGCCATATTCCGCTCGGTATCCAAAGGATTCGGGCCGGATCTGCGACTGGCCATTATCGCTGCAGACAAAGACACGGTAGCCCGTTTCAATACCCGTTTAGCCCCGGGCATGTCCTGGGTGAGCAGGGTACTGCAGGCCATGGTACTGACCTGCCTGACAGATAAGTCGGTGCAGGCTAAGTTAGCCGACACCAAACTGCAGTGCGCGCGGCAGCGCAATTTCTTACTCGAAGCGCTGGCGGCGCACGGGGTGTCATGCCCTATGACAATCGACGGCCTGAATGTCTGGGTGCCGGTCAAGGGCAACAGCCAGGCAGCGGCCTATGAATTATCCCGTAAAGGCTGGCTGGTCAGGCCTGGCACCTCGTTTGATATTAATCAGGAATCCCAGGGGCTCAGAGTCAGTATTCAAAATATTAATCAGGAGATTGCGATTCGGTTTGCTAAGGATCTGGCCAGTATCCGCGGGTAATCGGCCAGGATTGTCTCAATAGCAAGTTTTGATGGTTATTTTATTGCCCGTAGGACGTGTTGGTGGCCAATAAACAACAGTATTTTCGTATTGAACCGAATTGGTTCTTCAGGTTATTTGGTGCTCCGGTATTTGAGTGCGCTATTGGTGAAGATGAGCTTGTTGTTCAGGGCTACCGAACCGCCCTTTGTGAACTTAACGCGCCGCCCAGCCTTGTGCCTGGATTTTTCTCGGCCGGTATGTCACTGGCGGGCCAAAGGCTGGCCAGTGGCTTGCCCAGGGCACAAGTCGAGCAATGCATTGCTGCCGTCACCTCTGTCTGGTATACCACCCGCGCTAAACAGATGCTGCATTTGCGTCAGCATATTCAATCCCAGCTTATTGAATCGTACTTACGTGAGCGAATCTGGAAGCAATGTAAAGCCTTGGCCGCGCAGGAAATTAGCCGCTGGCCGCGGGCCATTGAGCCAGGGCGGCTTAGCGATGAACAGCGTCAGGCGTTCTTATATGTGCGCCAGGTCGCCGCTTGGGATCTTGCTGCGGTTGAAAAGATCCGTATGGAGTTTATCGGTAAGCAGCAGCGCCAGTATGCGCATTTCTTTAATCAGGTTGAAAGTAACCCGCTTACCGACAAGCAGCAGGAAGCGTGCATCCGCATGGAGCACAACAATCTGGTGCTGGCAGGGGCGGGAACCGGAAAAACCAGCACTATGGTGGGCCGGGCCGGGTATTTGCTGGCCAGCCAGCAGGCCGTGGAGGCAGAGATCCTGCTGCTGGCGTTTGGTAAAGATGCTGCTGGTGAGATGAATGAACGCATCCAACATCGCCTCGGCACAGATAAAATCAGAGCCAGCACCTTTCATGCGCTTGGGCGGCACATTATCACCCATGTTGAGGGGGCTAAAGCCAGCATCAGCAAGTTTGCCGATGACGAGGCGGCAAAAAAACACTTTGTACAGCAAAGCTTTAACCTTTTACTGGCCCAACCCGGCTACAAGAATAAAGTCTTGACCTACTTTGAGCGCTTTCAGTATGTGGAGAAAAACCCGTTTGAATTTAGCTCGGAGGGTGATTACATCGCTTATCTTCGCGACAACGATATCCGCACCTTAAAAGGCGAAGTGGTGAAAAGTTATGGCGAGCTGCTGATCGCCAACTGGCTGTTTAAAAACGGCGTGGAATATCGCTATGAAGCACCTTATGAAATTGCCACTAAAACCCTGGAATTCCGCCAGTACAAACCGGACTTTTATCTCCCCGAACAGGGGCTTTACCTTGAATATTGGGGAGTCGACAAGCGGGGCAATACCGCGCCTTTTGTGAATAAGGCGAAATATCATGAAGGAATGCAATGGAAGCGCAGCATTCACAAGCAGCATGGTACTTTGCTGGTTGAGCTCCGCTACGCCGATCATCAGGCCGGTAAGCTTACCTCCACCTTAAGGGCCAAATTGCATCAGCATCAGGTGGTCTTTGAACCGCTGCCAGCCGAAGCCGTGCTGGAAACCCTCAAAGAATTCGGGGCCGTCAGTGCCTTGGCCGATATTCTCACGCAAGTAATGAGTTTGTACAAAAGTGCCAGAACCGATCAGAATGCCATGCACAACGTATTACAGGGGCCGCATAAGGCCTTGATTGAAGCGGCCTTAGCGCTGGTTGAGCCGATTCTGGACGCTTATCAGGCCGAGCTCGACGATGAGATAGACTTTGAGGACATGATTGAACGGGCTACTCAATATGTGGAGCAGGGGCGCTTTACCTCGCCATGGCGGCATATTCTGGTGGATGAATTTCAGGATATCTCCGCGCCCAGAGCCAGGCTGGTCAAAGCGCTAAGAAATGCCCACCAGGATGCCGTGCTATTTTGCGTGGGCGACGACTGGCAGGCCATTTATCGGTTCGCCGGTGCTGATGTAACCCTGACCACGCGTTATCAGCAGGTATTTGGCGATACCGCCTTAACTAAGCTGGATAAAACCTACCGGTTTAACGACAAAATCAGTGATGTTGCCGCCCGGTTTATCAGCCAAAACCCCGAACAGCTGCCAAAGCAGATGATCACCCATAAAAAGGCACCTTCGGCGGCGGTTTCACTGTTCAGAACCAACGACAGCAATGCCCTGGAGCGGGTATTGGCCCGGATCGAGCAAAACCTTAGTGAACCAAAAAGTGTTTTTGTGTTGGCCAGGTACAACTTTTTGCTGCCGGATAGCGCCACACTACAAGGTTGGCAGCGCAACTACCGCAAGCTTGTGATAAGTGCCCACAGTTTTCATCGCAGTAAAGGTATGGAGGCAGATTATGTGATTGTGTTGGGATTGGCATCCGGAGAAGGTGGCTTTCCTTCGCAAAAAATCACCCATCCGCTGGTGGATGCCCTGCTACCAGCCCTTGAACCCTTTCCCTTCGCTGAGGAGCGAAGGCTGTTTTATGTGGCCATCACCCGGGCCAGAGAACGGGTCTATCTGCTGGCGGATATGGCAAAACCCAGTGAATTTATCAAAGAGTTGCTGCGCGATGGTTATGACATCGACAAGGATGAATTTGACACCAGTGCCCAGCAGCGTTTGCTACAAATACTGACGTGCCCGACCTGCGATAGTGGAACCCTGCAACGGCGTGATAAAGGTGCCTTTGGCCCCTTTTTAGGTTGTTCCAATTACCCCCGTTGCGAACATAGTGAGAATCCCTGTGAACAATGCCAAAAGCCCATGCGTTTAGTGGAAGGCTGGAAGCAATGTATTAATAAGGCCTGCCAGCATCGTGTGCCTGTCTGTCAATTGTGTGGTTTTGAGATGCGATTGCGGCAAAGCGCCAGAGGGCCATTCTGGGGCTGTCAAAACTATCGAAAATCACAACAGCCCAGCTGTGGCTATACCAAGGCGGTTGATGCCAATTAATATTGGCCGCATTGGGCGGCGATGTTACGTATCATCGCGCTTATTGCTTAAACTCATATATAAGGCAACGAGGTCGGTTAGTTTTCCTTCACACTCAGCTTTGCCTTTTCTGCATGTTCGGCCCCCCAATCGCGCATCAGCATTAACAATGGAGTTAGTGTTTTACCGTAGTCGGTCAGGGAATACTCCACATGCGGGGGAACCACATCAAACACTTCCCGTTTGATAATGTGAGTCAACCGCCTGGCTTGAAAACTACTGTTTTAACGTCTGTTGGCTAAAATAAGCAGCCAGATCGGCGGCGTCCTGGTCGCTGAGTTTGGCCACCATAGGCTTCATCACCGCACTCATGCCGCCGCTGCGCTGGCCGTCGCGATAGGCCTTAATGGCTGATTCCAGGTACTGGGCATGCTGGCCTGCCAGATTCGGGTACATGGCCGCGATGCTGTTGCCATCAACGCCATGTCAGGCGGCGCAGGTGGCGGATTTGGCCTTGCCAGCCTCGGCATTGCCAGCGGCCAGTGCACTGCTGGTCAGTCCAACAGACAAGATAGCCACTAATGTCAGGTATGTTGCTTTCATAAATGTCTCCAAACTTATGTAAAAATGCGGTCGCTGCCAGATGGTGTCAGCCTCAGGGCTGGTAAAAATCCACCGAGGAATTCACTACCGGTGTGACGATATTGGCGCGCACCACGTAATCACCAAAGCCTTCCCCGTGCTGTTTGTTTTGGCTCCATTGGCTTATCAGCCCTTCCAGGGTTTTTAAGATATCCTCGATTTGCTTATTGCTTTGATAAAGCCTGGGAATACGTGTGCCCTGGCGGTTTCCGCCCAGGTACAAGTCGTAGCGGCCCAGCGCCCGGCCCACCAGACCCACTTCGGCCAGCATGGCGCGGCCGCAGCCGTTGGGACAGCCGGTGACGCGAAAAATAATCGACTCGTTGGCCAATTGCTGCGCCGCCAGTATATCGTCCAGATGCTCAATCAGCTCGGGCAGCACGCGCTCCGCCTCAGCCATGGCCAACGGACAGGTAGGGAAGGAAACACAGGCCATGGCGTCTTGCTGCTGGGGTGTCAGGTGTTGGTTTATCAAACCATGTTCCACCGCAATGGCATTGATGTCTTGCACATCCTCAGGGGCAACACCGGCGACAATGATGTTCTGATTCGGTGTCAGGCGAAAATCGCCTTTATGCATGGCAGCAATTTTGGCTATCCCGGTTTTTCGTAAAAGACCCGGTTGGTCAATCAGGCGGCCACTGGGGATAAACAAGGTCAGATGCTGCTTGCCGTCGATGCCATGTATCCAGCCGATACGGTCACCGCGGCTGGTGAAGGCATAGGGTTTGATGGGGGCAAACTGGCAACCGGCCCGCTGTTCTACCTCGGCTTTGAAGGTATCGACTCCAACCCGGTCCAGGGTGTATTTGGTTTTGGCATTGCGCCTGTTGCTTCTGTTGCCCCAGTCCCGTTGGGTGGAAACCACTGCTTCGGCAATGGCCAGCACATGGTCTAAGGTGATAAAGCCAAACTCACTGGCCAAACGCGGATAGGTACTGGTATCGCCATGGGTCATGGCCAGCCCACCGCCGACCAGCACGTTAAAACCAATAAGCTGGCCGGCTTGTTCGATGGCCACAAAGTTCAGGTCGTTGGCATGAATGTCCACATCGTTTTGCGGCGGGATCACAATGGCGGTCTTAAATTTGCGCGGCAGGTAATGCTGGCCCAGGATCGGCTCACTTTCCGGCTGCTCTACTTTTTCGCCGTCCAGCCAGATTTCCGCATAGGCGTTGGTTTTGGGCAGCAGATGTTCGGAGATTTTCTTAGCCCATGCATAGGCCTGCTGGTGTAATTCGCTTTCCACCGGGTTAGACGTACATAGCACATTACGGTTGACGTCACCGGCGGTGGCTCTGGCATCCAAACCCAGTTGGTTCAGCAGTTGGTGAACCGGCTTGATATTGTGTTTCAGCACACCGTGCAGTTGCACGGCCTGGCGGTTGGTCACCCGGATGGAGCCGTATTCCGTGCTGTTGCCAGCGAAGGCATCAATGCCCAGCCATTGTTTAGGGCTGATAATGCCGCCCGGCAACCTGACCCTGAGCATTACGCTGTGCAGTGGCTCAAGTTTCTGCTTAAGGCGCTCAGCGCGTATATCCCGGTTGTCCTGCTGATACATACCGTGAAAGCGAATCAACTGAAAATTGTCACCGTTAAATCCGCCGGTGAGTTGATCGTTCAGATCTTCGCGAATGGTGCCACGCAGAAAGTTACTTTGTGCTTTAAGGCGCTCGTTGTCGGATAAGGGTGTTTTTTTCATTATTGCACTCTTGTCGGGGCAGGGCGTTACCAAGCGCCACTGCCAGCGTAGAAGATGGTTTCTCTGGTCAGCGACTCGCCACTGGCCAGTTCCTCGATATAAAAATGAATATCAGTTTTTTTCTGCTCCGGGGTGTCGGGCACCGACACCGCCAGCGCCGTGGTGGCGTGCTCACCGGCACCCACCTCAATCTGAGTCGGGCCCTGTATCTGCAGGCCGTTAAGTCCGTCGACCCGAATGCGGTAGTGTTTGCTGTGCTGGGATTTATTCAGAGTTTTCAGCACAAAGGTGTTTTCAATATCGCCCTGGTTATTAATACGGTACAGGGATTGGCGGTCGCGGATCACGCTGACCTCGAAGTCGTGGCGATGCATCGCCCAGGCAAACATCATCGTCACCGTTAGCAGCACCGCCGCGCCATAGCCCAGATGCGCGGCCCAGGCGGTTTTACTGCCGCTTTCGGCGGCGTAGCGAATCAGTCCTTTGGGATAGTTGAATTTATCCATGGTGGCGTCACAGGCATCTACGCACAATCCGCAGTTGATACAGGCGTATTGCAGGCCGTCACGAATGTCGATACCTACCGGGCATACCTGCACGCACAGAGTGCAGTCAATACAATCGCCCATGCCCTGAGGCTTGGCAGCGCTGCGCTTTCTCGGCCCACGTGACTCGCCGCGGGCAGCGTCATAGGCCACCAGTTTGGTGGATTTCTGGAACATGGCAGACTGGAAGCGCGAGTAGGGGCAGATATGCTGGCACATTTTTTCCCGTAACCAGCCGCCGTTAATATAAGTACAAGCCGCAAAGAGCCACACCCAACCCTGAATAAGCAGGCTGGCTTCTAAGGTAAAGAAGGATGAATACAACTGTCTGGCGGGCACAAAATAGGAAATAAACACCAATGCCGTAGCCAGTGACAGCGCGCCCCACAAGCTATGTTTAAGGGCTTTTTTGGCCAGCTTGGCTGAACTCCAGGGCTGTTTGTCCAGGGTGCGGCTGTGGCTTTGACTGCCTTCCACCCGTCGCTCAACCCAGTTGAACATTAAGGTCCACACGGTTTGCGGGCAGGCATAACCACACCAGACCCGGCCATACAGTTGGGTCACATAAAACAGCAGAAAAGCGCCGAGGATAAACAGCAGGGCGAAGATCGCCAGGTCATGCGGGTATAAAGTGACGGAAAACACATCCAGGGTCTGCTGGCCAATATCAAACTGTACCGCCTGGCGACCATTAAAATGCAGCAGCGGCAGCAGTACAAACAACCCCACCAATAAAAAATTCAGATAGCGGCGCATACGCTGGAAGCGCCCACTTTGCTCACGGATGTAAATCTTGGCCGGCGAGGCAGGCACCTTAAGAATAATGTGCTGCTCAGAGATGGATGAATGATCCATGTTACCCCCACAGGAACAGGTGAAAGACCCGCGGAAGTGTAAGGATTAATTCTGTCTGTAATAGATACAATAAAGTAAATTACAATAGGTACAGATTGCGTGGTTAAAGCAGGCCTATGACGAGTTTTATATACGAACAACTGGCACAGCATTTCAGTGAGCAAATCCACACCGGATTGTGGCGGCCACAGCAGCGGTTGCCGTCTATCCGTCAGCTTAGTGAGCAGTTTGGGGTGGCTAAGATCACCGTGCAGCACGCCCTGCATAAACTCGAAGCCAGCGGCCTGGTGGAAGCCAGACCCCGCTCCGGCTATTTTGTCAGTCAGCGCTCTGTGCCCGGCGTGCCTTCCACCCGGCGGTTGCTGCATACCCAGCCAAGCCTGGTGAATATGCCGCTGATTTTTCAGGACATTATGGCCAGAAGCGCGGCCTTTGATCTGTGCCCCGGCGCGCCTGTGCATGAACCCGTTAACCATCTGCTGCAGCTTAATCGCCATATCGGCAGGGCCATGCGTCAGCATCCATACAACAAAGCGGTGTACTACACCGGTCCGCAAGGTAATCCGGCCCTGCGCGAGCAGATTGCGCTGCTTTACCGGGGCCGTAATTGTGCGCTGGATGCCGCGGCGCTGTGTATTACTGCGGGCTGTCAGAACAGCCTGTTTCTGGCGCTGATGAGCTGCTGCGAACCCGGCGACACGGTAGCGGTGGAAAGCCCGGCCTTTTATGGTGTATTGCAACTGTTGCAGCAACTGCGACTGAAAGTGGTGGAAATTCCGGTGTCGCCGACGCTGGGCCTGAAAGCCGCCGATCTGGAAGCGGTAATACGTAAATGGCCGGTGAAGGCCTGCGTGATCACCGCCAGTTTTGCTACTCCCACAGGAGCTTCGATTCCCGGTGAGGAAAAGCGCCAGTTGGTGGCACTGGCAGATAAGTACGAGCTGACGTTAATTGAAGACGATATTTACGGCGACCTGGGCTTTCACTTTCGCCCCGAACCACTCAAAGCCTTTGATAAAAATGGCAATGTGATTCTATGCAGCTCCATCTCCAAATCGCTGTCCAGGGATTTGCGCTTGGGCTGGGTAGCTGGTGGCCGTCACCATGACAAGATTGTGCATTTAAAGCTGATCAACCAACTGGCCAGCGGTCAGGCCATGCAGGAAGGGCTGGCCAGTTTTATGGCCGAAGGGCATTACAAACGTCATCTGCTGCAATATCGCCAGCAGTTAAAACGCCAGCGCGACGATTTACTTAAGGCCTTAAACGAGCTTTGGCAGTTTCCCTTTCGCTACACCGTACCCGAGGGAGGCATAGCACTATGGCTGGAGCTGCAAAAACAGCAGGACACCAGCTGTTATTATCAGCCGCTGTTAAAGGAAAATATTGTGATCACCCCAGGTGCCTTGTTTTCTACCCAGGGTCATTTTAATCACTACCTGCGCCTCAGCTTCGCCCACCCGGCCACGGGCCCTAGACGCCAGGCCCTAGCCCGACTGGCTGAGGTATTTGCTGGTCGGGGTTAGGTTGTTGGCAAAAAAAGATCAAGCTGACTTGCTGTGTGGTTTAGCTCTTGTGTTTGAAGTGGGTGATGGTGTTGGGGTTCAATTGTTCTGACCCTTCGATCTCTGACCTTTCGATCCTGAACCGAGGTTCCGAGCACTTGGGGTTATCGTGTTTGGTTGGTTTTAGCTAGTTCAATAACGGCATTTTGAGAGGCAATAGCGCGGTCGATCACTCGGCTATATACCTTCTTCTTTTCCGCTGAGTCAGCATTTCTTACGAAATCCGACAGCCTGGAGCTATGCTCTACAGGCTTTTTTTTCAATAAGTTAGCAAACATTTGAATCTCCACATGGTTGCTCAAACTTCGAGCAGGCGGTCATTCTATCAATCTGCAAAGCGTCTCGCGAGAGTATTTTTCTTTCACGTGGTTTTCGACCGCTTGTATATTCGCATGGTACATACGGGTTCGACCATCATTATCCTTTAAAAGTAGATCAACTTTGATTTGACTACCGAAATCTTCCTTGAGTTTCCTTATAACCTTTTGCGACTCTAAAAATTGTTCGATAAAGGTATCTTGCCTTATTCGTCGGCCTTCCAACTGCTCTCTGGACTGCACAAATTGCCATGCCAGTTTGGGAGACTGATATACGAAAAGTATCAACACTGTAGTGGTCTAATAAAACCAGACACCAAGTTAGGTGGTAGAATCCAACCATCAAATGAGGTGAAT
>NZ_BAAAEI010000024.1:0-125171 GCF_039522935.1 Bowmanella denitrificans
GTCCGCATCTGATCTGGTTTTCAATGCGATCTCGTTGACAACACCGAGGGAGTCCATATAAGGCACGAAGAGCACAGAGTATTTGAAGGTGTTATCACCGCGCGCTTTCCTCTGCACACTCGAAGAGATGCCTCTTACCACCCACCACCGAGACAAATAAAGTGTTCATTTTTCAAACATATACACCGTTAAATTTCCTGCTTTTCTCTGTAACCTCTGTGCCTCTGTGGTGAAATTGAACTGAACAAATTTTATAGATAATCACAGAGGCACGGAGCACACAGAGTGGCGTCACCGCGAACTTTACTCTGCATACTCTGTGTCTCAGCGGTAAAGAATTCGTTTATTGGCCGTCAGGCTGACTTGTTATCAGAGCGAAAGTCTCAGCTGTGGCCGGGGCGGGCGCCCTTGCCACAGCATGCCCGCCACCATTAATAACAACATCGCCAAGCAGGACCAGATCAGGGTCCAGTTCCAGTCGATGGGCTGCTCGCTGGCCTGCACTTTTTCCAGCTTCTGGCCTTGTACCGCTTCTGATAGTGAGGCTTCCAACGGCATCGGCGCCGCCAATTGCTTAATCAGACCAAAGCCACTGGCTGACTGATTCACAAAGTCTCTGAGCTTGTCATTGTCCTGATACAGCTCATGCTGGTTCACCAGGTCGATATAGCGCTCAACCAGGGTTTGCAGAGTGTGTGCATCCGCCTCCCAGTAATCTTTGCGATTCGCTTCCAGCATCCGTTCCAGCATACGAGCCAGGGCAGCAGGATTCGTTTGTTCGAACCACTTATCCAACTCCAGATCCAGCTTGTCGTTGACATAGACGTCGAAATACTCCTGCCATTGATCATCGCGAATAATATCCGGGTCCACTACCTGCCAGCCCCAGAAATTGTCCATACGCGAACTCATCCCCACTGCACCTGAGTAGCCTTCTTTTTGCATCTCCTGGATCCAGCGCTTGTGAAATACCCGGGTGCGCAGCTCCTTGGCCAGAAACTGATCGGCTTTCTCGGTTTTGGCGCTGCTGGCATTACGTAAGTTGCTGATGCGCATCTGTGGGCTTTTGCCGTCAATATTGCGCACCGCCAGCGACAGTGAACCGAAATATTCAAAGGGATCATCGCTGGATAACATGCCAAACAGATTGGATGAGCGGGCAAACAGCGCCACGTCGGTACCGGACAGTTGCTGTGCATACAGGTTAATGCCGTCCAGCTTTTCCCCCCAACGTTTGTCATCAGGGCCAAAGAAATAACCCATCTTATCCAGGTAAAGATCGGCAATTTTACTGTCCTGCTCCCAGCTATCGCTGGCCCAGGCGGCGCCATCCACGCCCGAGCCGTAATCGCCGGAGGCATTGGAAAACAATCGCATGGTCGACAAGTACTCGGCTTCGTCCGGGGCCACACCTTGCTCCACCAGCTGTTTGCCAATACGTTGGCTGTTGGCCCAGATACTGTTGCCCTGTTCCTGCAGTTCAGCCACTTGCTGTACTGCCTTGGCCAGCAATTGCATCACATTAGGAAAAGCATCACGGTAAAGGCCGGTCGCAGACAGAACCACATCCACTCTGGGCCGTTTCAATTCGCTGTAGGGGATAACTTCGGTGCCGGTCACCCGCCCATCCGGCGTCCAGGTAGGTCGTACCCCCATGGCATACAAGGCCTGGCTTTCCAGCACACCGTAGTGGCGCATGGTTTCAATACTCCACAAAGAAAACGCCAGTTTATCCGGATATCGGCCATGCTCCTGATAGTAATCGGCAATCAATTCCTCGGTCAGTGCCTTACCCTGCTCCCAGGCTGCCTGGGTGGGTACCCTGGCCGGATCAAAGCCCTGCAGATTGAATCCTGTGGGCACAGACTCGGGATGGCGTATCGGGTCGCCGCCGGTTTTAACCGGCACATAACGGCCCTGTAAAAAACCAATCAGATTATCCAGCTCGGCGATACCCTGCATGGCCTGATACTGTTCACGGGCTTTTAGTAGTTGGCTTTGTAGCGTATCGTCCAACTTCTCAAAGGCGACCGGCAGGGGCACTGACTTACTGCCATCCAGGGCTACCACATAGTCATGCATCAGCTTAAACCCAGGGGTGTTCTCCAGCGCTACCTCATCGGTCATGGCCTGATTATCCCCATCATGTACAGCCTGATGGGCCTGATAGTGCTTACGCTCAAAAGCCAATGCCTGTTGAATAAAGTCCTGTCCCTGCATCTGTACCAGGGTAGTGGTCAGCAGGGCTTGTTCAGGCAACATACCAAAGCTGTGTAAACCAAGCGGCTGATTGGTGCCGGCGATTTCCTTCAAATGCTCATGCAAGGCCTGAATGAATCCATCAAAATCGGCTTTGATCTGTGGGTCACTCCAGCCAAAGTCGGCACAGATATTTTCTTCAATACAACGCTGATGGATTTGCTCGCCGGTGCGCAGCTTCACTCCGCCTTCGTCCAGCGAGTCATACTGATGCATTAGTTCATGTATATCCGCCATCACCCCTTGCAAGCCCGCTGCGGCAAAAGGCGCGGTCATATGCGAGATGACCGTGGCGCGGCCACGACGCTTGGTCTGCATCGCCTCGCCCACATCATCGACAATAAAGGGGTAGACTACCGGGGTATCCCAAACTGCCAGGTTGCCCTGGTCAAAGATGGACAAACCGCGTTCCTTGCCGCCTAAATATTCCTGCGAGCCATGGGTGCCCAAATGAATAATGGCGTCGCTATGCCAGTATTCCCGGGCATAGTAATAGGCCGCCAGATAGAAGTGGTTAATTGGCACCGTGCCCACATGGTAGATATCGCTTTCGTTATCCTTTTTGTCCGAACGCGGCGGCTGACGCATAATCAGCAAATTACCGTTACGAATGCGCGGCAGGACAAAATAATCCACCCCATCACGTTTGACAGCCATAAAGTTATCCTGGGGTTTTCCCCAGTGTGCATTAATAGGCTCGGTGACCGATTTGGGTAGTTGATTAAACCAGCTCAGATAGTCTTGCACCGGCATCAATTCGGCCAGATCCTGCTGCAGAAGTTCATCCAGTTGATAATCGCGATAGAAGGGGTCAAGGATATGATTAACCCGCTGCGTGTAATAATCCCCATTATGTGGCGCTACCTGATAACCTTCCTGATGCAAACGTTCACCAATGTGATACAGACTGTCAGGAATATTCAAAAATGACGCCCCCACATCCTGGCTACCCCACATAAACAAGGTCAGTCGTTTGTCGGCGTTAGCTTTATGCCGCAGGTTCGCCAGCTTAATTGCTTTGCTGGTCAGGCGTTCAAGCTGATAGTCAATGGCTTCTACCCGGCCGGTTTGCTGGTTAAGTGCCGCCACTATCATGGGGTCCACAACTCCGGCGCCTTCCGGCAAAACCAGGGTAAAAGGTGTCATACCAATGCTGATCCCCTGCTTGTCCTGCTCCCAGGTCTGCTGGTCACCGTCGTAGTAGGTCAGTGCCTGCATCACAGGTACGCCAAGCTGTTCAAATTCGGCTTTGCGTTTGGCGGCCCAATGAAAATTGCGGAAACTGACAATCAGGTCCACATAAGTTTGCCCATCTTTGCTGATAAGCGGACGATAGTCAGACACCACCGGACTTAGCTCAAAGAAAAACGGTACCGCCACCGCCCCTTGCTGTTCCAACTGACGAATAGCCCTATCCACTACCTGGGTTTGCGCAGTTTCAATTAATGAACGTTGCAGCAAGATACCCACTCTGGGGGCACCTTCAGAAGGTTTTCGCCAGCTCAGAAAACTGTCCAGATCTGCGAAGATTTGCTTGCTGAAATCCGGGTGATACAGGCCAATCTCCGGGTAAATCAATGGCGCTTCAACGACTGTGTCAGTGGGGCTAAGCAACCGATGTTGCAGGTATTGACCCATACGCTGAAGATTTTGTGTGCCGCCATTATCCCAATAGGCAAACAAATCCATAGCCTGCTGCGGGTCAATACCTTTACGCAGGCTATCCACTTGTGGTTGCTGAATAGTGATAAAGCGGCTGTTGCTCTGGGTTATCAGTGCCTGATACTTGGCATACGTTGCCGCAGACTCCCTGGCTGAGACCGCATCAAACAGCACCAAGTCAACTTCGTCAAATAACCTCTTAGCGGCAGACATGTCGTCTTTAATCGCCGACTCGGCTTTGTGCTCAATATCCAGCGTTTCTCCCGCCAGTTCTTTAAACAGACTGACCTTGGCTTTGTTGCTATGAGCGGCGCCCAGAATCAGTACCTTAGGTTTGGCTTGTGTGACTGATTGCTGTGCCAGAGAAGGCATGCTGAATGTACTCAGCAGCAGGCCCCATACTATTAACGTCTTCATGCTGATATTTATGTGCCTACCTGACATTATGGCTGCCCCTGAGTTTCTGGCACATAAACAATACTGCCATCGGCCATGCGATAGGCCACCCCGGCCTTCACCCCATCACCGGCACCAATTTCGCCACTGCTTTGATAGGTTTCTATGCTTTCGCCGTTTTTTATGATCATCTGCATATCCGGCTGCCCGGCATTTTTAATCACCGTGACGTTTTCATCCAAAAAGGGATTAAGTGGATTTTGGGCGATGGCAATCAGCAATGCGGCAATCAGGATCAGAAACACATCCACCAGATTGACCACAGACAGCACCGGATTACCGGCTTCATCTTCATCAAGCAGCCGCATCGTGCTCTACCTCCTTGCGAATGGAAGTATCATAAGCGGACTGTTCCCGGATAAAGGGGGCCAGCGCTACCAACTCAGAAGCCAGCCAGCGTTTTCTGACGCTGGCAATCCAGAAGGTAACGGATGCCGTCACCAGGCCAAAAATCACCGCTGAAAAGGCCACAATCAGATTTTCGCTGATACCCTGAATATTGCCGTTGGCCAGACTTTTCAGCGCCGGCCCCATAGGGACCATGGTCGCAACCAAGCCCAGCATCGGTGCCAGGCGGCTGACCATTCTGGCATTTTCCAACAGGTTAAAGGCCGCCACATCCAGTTCATCGCGGCTGACTTGCGGCTGCGCCAGTCGCAAACATAAAAGCGGATAGCCATGCAGTGGTCCGGATGTATTCAGGTTGTTTTGCAACGCATTGATATAGCCCCTGCGCTGACGCCGACGCTGTTGCCATTGCATCAGCAATGCCCCCAGGGCAAACAGGCTGTAAGCAAATAATAAAATCAGTAATACCAGTACCGGCGCCATAAACAGATCGGACAGCTGGTACATCAGTTCTTCTAATTGTTTGATCAAGGTGTTATCTCCGGGTCAATCAATAGCAAAAGGGAGTGACAATTCACTCCCTTTGATGACAATCGGGCTTCCTGCCCCGTCGTGATTATTCGTTCAGGCTGTCGGCGCGGAAGCTATAGTGGCCTGAAGCACCAGCCTCGTCGTAATAGCTGGTGACCTGGAACTTATAAGTGGCCGTGCCGGTACGAATCAGATACACCCCATATTGCGACCACAGCTTATGGCCGCCCTGCAGGTTGTATTGATACCAACTGTTGTCGTCAAAGAAGCGCAGCATGGTTTGGTTAGACTGAAAGCCCATATAGGGCACAGCTTCTTCGTCAATGCCCGGGTAACCTTCGGCGCTGTCTTCAATCGCACTGGCGTCGTCGGCAATATGCAGCTCAAAAGCACCACCCGTGGTGCCTGATACAGTGGTGCAGGGTATGCGCAAATCCCAGTTATCGGTTTCAGACATCACCTGAGCCAGGTCAAAGTCGATATAGACATCGTCCGTGCAGGCACTGGTATCCACTTCAAGATCCACTTCAGGGCGGAATGCCGTATCACCATCGGCGGGGCTTTGGTGGGCGATTCCCAGTGTCAGGGTAGCCATAGTGCGACCAGCGGTGGTGATGTGCTTGGCGCGGATTTTGCTGAAGGCCTGGTCTGACTGGACAATAAAAAACTTATCGTCCGCAGCGGTAACGGTGTGGGTGGCCATATCGTAATGGTAGAACTTGCCGCCAATCACTAACTCTTCACTGTCACTGACAAAGGCTTCATCAGCGGGAATATCTGTGGCGGTAATGCCTTGGTATTTGTCCAGCTCAGAATCTGGGGTGGCATTGATAAATTTATCTGTTATGGCGTTGCCTTGAGCATCAAAAAAATCACTGTTTATATCGGTTTTAAACACACTGACCGGTGTCCCGGCCTGGTGATTGGTCCACATTTTGGTGCGTTTAAAGGCAATATCCCAATCCTGATTGGTCAGCGCTTGCTCCTCTGTCAGTGGCAGTACTTCACCGCTGTCCAAATCAAAGAACACCGCAACAGGCGCGGCCGTCGTACCGGTGCTGAATGGACCTTTGATCACACCCTGTTCTGGGGTTGGTTCCGGGGTTGGCTCAGGGGTCGGATTCGGGGTCGGCGTGGGCGTGCTTGAGTCAGAACCGCCACAACCGGCCAGCGCCAGGCATAGTGCCATGGCAGTAACAGACAGAGAAAATTTCATCGGGTGCTCCTTGAATTGTTATCTTTACAGGAATTGGTAATTAACGCCCAGTGTCAGGCGACGGCTGCTGATTGGACGCACATCAAATAAGCCTGCCGCATCGGCGCTGGCATCTCTGTGCTCATCAAGCAGATTGTCAACAGCCAGTCGCCAGCTCAGGCTTTGGCTAAGGTGTTGGGATAAACTCAGGTTAAGGCTCAGCCAGTCATCCTTAAGAATGCCCTGATAGTCCTGACCTGCTTGTTCGCCAGCCTCGTAGACTGCATAAAACAGGCTATCCAGTTGCCATGCCGGGTAAGACCAGCCAAGGTTGAATTTAAGCTGGTGTTTGGGGCGGCCCGTCAGTGGCTCGCCTTGTTCGTTTTCGGTGTGCAGATAAGCGTAACTGAGCTGATATCGCCAGTTATCCAGAGTCAGTTCGGCCGACAGATCCAGCCCGGCGATTGTGGATTCGGCCACATTGGCATAGCGGGACACATCCAGGCCCAGCTCCGCTGACGCCGCCGCATCTCTGATAGTGTTAATAAAATCGTCGGTGCGGGTGTAATGGCCGGCTATCTCAAATTGCAGATCATGGCTGTCATCCATAACCGGAACCGTCAGGGTTAAGCCAGCGTTTGCCGACAGGGCCGTCTCGGGGTTAAGGTTTTCATTACCCAGCACCATGTAGCCAAGGTTACTGTGGTCAAACACATAGAACCTTTCCTTTAGCGTAGGCACACGATAGCTTTGCCCCAAACCAGCCCGCCATTGCCAGGTGTTCTGTGCAGTATCGATATACTTATACATGCCACTGGCACGCAGTGCCGAATGCCAGCCGAAATCCGTATCATGCTGAACCCGCAAGCCGGCCAGCCAGTCCACTTTATCCAGCATCCAGTTAATTTGGCTATAAGCTTCCAGTGATTGGCGGTCTTTATCCGCTACCTCCACCAGTCCATCGGTGAGTTTGCTCTGATCCAGGGTATCGGTATGCCAGATAACCCCGCCAACCACCTCCATGCCATCCAGCATCCAGACTTTCTGAGCATCCAGCTCGGCCAGGGATATATCGGTTTCGCGCAAGCCATTGGAATCGCCACTGGTTTCATTGTGCTTGATGTAGCGGCCTTTCAGTTGCCAGTCATGCTGCTGGCTAACCAGCACATCCTGTTGCCACTGCTCCACATCGGACAGATAGTAGACAACCGAGTCCTGGCCGGGGACTTTAAATCTGTCCTTGAGTTTTTCTTCCTCAAAATACTGAAGCTTGTATCCCAGCCTGAGGCCATCCAGATTGCGGGCCAGCTCAAAACGCGCAAAGTGTTTATCCAGGGAAGCAGATGTCTGTGCAATGCTGGCAGGCTCATAATCAAAGCCAGGATCGTCAATTTTCTGCAGGCTGAGCTTAGCCTGCCACTGTGCCACTTTGGCGGAGCCACGCAGTTTGTAGAGATGGCCCAGCGTATCGCCGTCCACCTCATTGCCCAGATAGCGGGACACTTGATACTCACTGCTCAGGCTATTGCCCTTATCCTGACGGCTAATGATATTGATTACCCCGCCCATGGCGGAACTGCCATACAATACCGAGCCAGCACCTTTGACGATTTCAATCTGTTCAATCTCGTCGGCACTGATCTGATCCAAATCCACCGAGGAACCAGAGGGTGAGATTAACGGCTGACCGTCCAACAGGATCAGCACATGATCGGAGTCAAAGCCCTGCATCATGACGTTATAGCCGTCTTTAACGCTGCGTTTTACTACCACCCCAGGCAAAAAGTTCAGGGCCTGGGCTAATGTGCCACGGCTGACTTGCTGCAGTAGCTCACCACTGACCACATCCACCGCCACTGGTGAATTGTTCAACAATTTAGGGGTGCGGGTACCAGACACAACCAGCCTCTCCACTTGTTGAATCTCGTTGGCCAACGCATTGGGCACTAAAGTAACGGCAAGTAATGCCAAGATTGAGATTTCGCGATACATCATAACACTACTGATAACCGTTATCATTTGTGTTTGTGATTGTAATCATTTAAATGCTGGGATCAAGGAGTTTCTTGTTCTCTGATCGATGCAGCGTTGATTCAGAATGAATACCTGCAGGTGTTAGGTGTTAAGTGTTAGGTGTTAGGTGTTAGGTGTTAGGTGTTAGAAAATGATGGTATTCAGGCCAGCAGTAGGCGGCGTAGTTTTTATCTCAGAACACAGGGCGGGAATAAACGATGGGCTTTTAAAGACTGCCAACAACAGCATGGCTGGTATAAATATCGGTTTAGCTACCTGCGACTGTTATGTCGCAGGGCAATATCAGAAACGCAAGCCAGATACCTGACGAGATCAGCGGCGGGTACCGCTAACTCTGGCCCAGTCACCATCAATGGCTATCGGGTCCATTTCAAAGTCCTGGCTGTACAGCGCACTGATTTCCTCAGCCTGCTCCTTTAAAATGCCTGACAGGGCCAGTTTGCCGCCAGCACGACAGTAGCTGGTAATCACCTGGCGCAGTTCTCTTAGCGGCCCGGCCAGAATATTGGCCACCACCACATCGGCCTGCAGTTGTGGCTGATCTTTGGGTAAATAAAGTTCGATAAGATCGCCAACCTGATTGCGATTGGCATTGTCCTGGCTGGCCTGAATAGCTTGCGGGTCAATATCGACGCCAACCACGCGTTTGGCGCCAAGTTTAAGCGCGGCAATGCCCAAGATGCCCGAGCCACAACCAAAATCCACCACCAGACTGTTACCCAATTCCAGACCATCCAGCCAGCGCAAACACAGTGCCGTGGTAGGGTGAGTACCAGTACCAAAGGCCAGACCGGGGTCGAGCATGACATTAACGGCGTCAGGATCTGGCACCTCGCGCCAGCTTGGGCAAATCCACAGGCGCTGACCAAATTGCATGGGGTGGAAATTATCCATCCACTCCCGCTCCCAATCCTTGTCCTCCAGTGGGTCCAATTTAATCAGGGTGCCTGCTGGCAGTTGGCTTTTCAGTTGCAACAACAGCGCGGTTAAGTCTTCTTCAGCATCAAACAAACCCACCACCTGAGTATCAGGCCACAATTGTACCTCGCCGGGCTTAGGCTCGTACCAGGGGGTATCTTTGGCATCCACAAACGTAACGGCCTGGGCGCCCCAATCCGATAACAGTTCACCAATGGGTTCGGCGGATTGGGCATTGCTGTTGATACGTAATTGAATCCAGGCCATAGGGTTCTCAGCGGTCAGGGCGAGATAAAAGTCGCCAATTCTTGTTGGGAACGAGAGTATAAGTATACAGAGCTGGATTACCAGAGGAACCTGTCTTAACCTGTTTCTATGGATAAGAGAATCGATGTCTGCATGAACAGGATCATCTTGCTGACCAGCCTGCTGCTAATGAGTACAGTCGCGCAGGCTAGTTCTCTTGTGATGGCCGTTGGCTGGACCAAACCTCCTTATGTGATTGCGGACCAGGATAAAGGCTTCGAACTGGACCTGGTTCGCGCTATTTTGCAAAATCTGGGGCATCAGGTGGATCCCGTCTATGTGCCTTTTGGCCGCTCGGCCGGTATGCTCAATCATGGTCAGGTGGATATGGCCCTGAATATGACCGAGCGCATGCCCGTACCCCATGAACAGCTCAGCCAGGTGTATGTCACCTATCGCAATGTAGTCATTAGTCTCAAGGTTAGCCGGGTGAAACTGGATAGCATGGCGGATATGAAAGGCTTCAGCATAGTCGCCTTTCAGAATGCATCCATTGTACTTGGGCAGGAATTCGCCAAGGAAGTATCAGACAGTCGACTCTACACAGAACTACCGGATCAAAGTAAACAGGTTAAGATGCTGTTGGAAGGGCGAATTGATTTGGCAGTGATGGATATTAATATTTTCCGCCATATTTCGACCAAATTCCGTGATGACGCTTTGGATCTGGTCGATATCCACTGGCTTTTCCCACCCACAGGCTATCGGGTTGGCTTTAAGGACAAAGCGCTTCTGCAGGAATTTGATAAAGCCTTGCAAGCCTATAGAAGTTCAGACCAGTACCCGGCTTTGATTGCCACCTACGATATCTGGCAGCCCGGATTCTGAAGCCCATAGCAAACCGGAACGCCGTTTAGGTTTGCGCCACAATCACCAGATTCCGGGGGGTAATTTGTCGAGTACAAAACTCCAATATCTGAACATGATAACCATGTTCCTCAAGATAAAGACTTCTGTCCAACACTAACCACAATTCCAGCGCACGACGAAACAGATGCTGTACTAACTCCATACGTTCAAGCAACTTAAGTCGCTGCCTGGCTGTCACTTCCAGACCAGACAAGTCGACAGAAGGCACGAATACCAGCCCTTTTTGCTGCGCCGCCCATTGCAAAAAGGCCTGGGGAGGTTGGCGAAACAAGTAATCCGGTGCTGAAGGGACCGGCAGATAATTGTCTTGCCCCAGATGCTGGCGCTGCCAAATATCAAACATCTGCCGGTACAGTCTTTCCTGTAAACGCTTGTGTCGGTCCCGATGCGGTGCGGTAACCGTTTCCTGCACCGCCAATCGCAGATCTGCCCGGCTCAATTGCAACTGGGTGTATTGCCCGGCCTGGCTCAGGGGGTGATAAGTTTCCTGTGTAATAAGCTGGTAACAACAAGGGCAAAGATACACAGCCTGAACCCGGTTCTTAACCGCTTCCTGCAACATTTTTATATGCAGCTGTCCACAGGCGTGCAAGGCGACAAGTTGCTGGTCGGCTTGCACATACTCATCCAACTTATCCTTAAGTACATCTGCACAAACAAAGCGTTGGTTAACATGCTGCTGCCTGGCCACTTGCTGGCCTTGCTGACAAAGTTCAGCCTGCCATTCCACTGAGATAACAGGCTGGGCAAATTGCCAGGCCAGCAATCGACCCAAGTGCCCTTTACCGGCACACCATTCCAAAATAGGGCCTGGCCTGCGATTAAACAGGGCGGCGAAAGCGCTGATCTGCTGCCATTTTCGACCTTTTATACCGGATTGCAGCCAAAATGGCGCTGGCAAAGACTGTTGGTGTTTTTGTAATGGATACAGCGCATCCGCAGCCATTAGCTCTGGCAAAAAGCGCTTGCAGGCTGGTAGTGCCTGCTCGGCATTAATCTGCCAGCTTGCCAGCTGTTCATCGGGCAATTCATCCAACCACTGTGCCAGGGCCGGATTCTGCTGCCGCCAGGGATAGTCATTGACAGCGAAAGGCGAAAACTGCCAATACAGACAATGGTCCGTCAGATAGCGGTCAAGGCGCTGAAAGGGTGCTGCCAGCATAATCGAGTGCGAAGAGAAAGGTGCTGAATTCTATCTGCAGTGTAGCTTGCGGCCAATAAAAAAGGTGCTTGCGCACCTTTTTTAGATTTAAGCCTGATTAGCCTTTTTGCATGCCCAGTTTCTTTTCCAGATAGTGGATATTCGTTCCACCATTTCTGAAGTTTTCATCTGCCATGATTTTTTGCTGCAACGGCACATTGGTTTTTATGCCTTCAATCACCAGCTCATTCAGAGCATGGCGCATACGGGCAATCGCCACGTCACGGTTCTCACCATAAGTGATTAGCTTACCGATCATGGAGTCGTAGTTAGGCGGCACGCTGTAACCGGCATAAATATGTGAATCCCAGCGCACACCCAGACCACCAGGCGGATGGAACATATCGATTTTGCCTGGTGAAGGAATAAAGCGTTCTGGATCTTCGGCGTTGATACGACATTCGATGGCATGGCCACGAATTTGAATCTGCGACTGCTCAATGGCCAGTGGCTGTCCGGCTGCAATACGCAATTGCTCCTTAATCAAATCCACCCCGGTAATCATCTCGGACACCGGGTGCTCCACCTGAATACGGGTATTCATCTCAATAAAGTAGAACTCACCGTTTTCATACAGGAACTCAAAGGTGCCCGCACCACGATAGCCTATTTCAATACAGGCACGGCGGCAGCGATCACCAATTTTTTCACGCATTTCGGCGGTAATACCAGGTGCAGGCGCTTCTTCCACCACTTTCTGGTGGCGGCGCTGCATGGAGCAGTCCCGTTCACCCAGGTGAATCGCATTGCCCTGACCATCTGCCAGTACCTGAATTTCCACGTGACGTGGGTTTTCCAGGAACTTTTCCATATACACCATATCATTACCAAAGGCGGCACCGGCCTCGCTCTTGGTCATGGCGATAGCAGATTGCAGTTCCGCTTCGCTACGCACCACGCGCATACCACGGCCACCGCCGCCGCCAGCAGCTTTAACAATAATGGGGTAGCCAATACGCTTGGCTATGGCTTTGTTTTTGGCTTCATCGTCACCCACCGGACCATCAGAGCCAGGTACACAAGGAACCCCCGCCTTCTTCATGGCGGAAATGGCAGACACTTTGTCGCCCATCAAACGGATTGTGTCGGCTTTAGGGCCGATAAACACAAAACCACTCTTTTCCACCTGCTCAGCAAAATCGGCGTTCTCGGACAAAAAGCCGTAGCCAGGGTGAATGGCAATGGAGTTGGTCACTTCCGCAGCGGCGATAATGGCCGGAATATTCAGGTAGCTTTGGGTGGCTGCCGGGCTGCCGATACAAATGGACTCATCGGCCAGCAGCACATGTTTGAGGTTACGGTCGGCAGTGGAATGCACCGCCACGGTTTTTATCCCGAGTTCCTTGCAGGCGCGCAGCACGCGCAATGCAATTTCACCCCGGTTGGCTATCAGTACTTTATCCAGCATCAGCTTAAGCCCGCTTATTCAATCACGAACAGAGGCTGGTCAAACTCCACAGGTTCCTGGTTGTCCACCAGCACCTGCTTAACCACACCTGCTTTGTCCGCTTCAATCTGGTTCATCATCTTCATGGCTTCAACGATACACAAGGTATCGCCGACTTTAACCTGAGAACCGACCTCAACGAAGTTCTTGGCGCCCGGTGAAGATGCGCGGTAGAAAGTACCAACCATGGGTGAGCGCACAATATGTCCGGCCGGCTCAGCGGCAGCAGCAGGTGCGGCAGCTGGGGCAGGTGCTGCTGGCGCGGCCACTGGAGCAGGCATATGAACAGGCGCACTGTAGTGCACAGGTTGCGCCATGGCAGAGCTGCCACGGTGGATACGTACCGATTCTTCACCTTCGGTAATTTCCAGCTCAGCAATGCCGGATTCTTCAACCAGCTCAATCAGTTTCTTTATTTTCCGAATATCCATCGTCAGGTCTCTCTTATATTTGTAGGCTGTTATACAGAATGTTCCTGGCAGTACTTAATGCCTGCCTGTAAAGCAAATTCATATCCCTGGGCACCTAAGCCACAGATGACGCCTTTGGCCACATCCGACAGGTAAGAATGGCGTCTGAAGGCTTCCCGGGCGTGGACATTAGAAAGGTGCACTTCAATAAAGGGAATATTCACACCCAATAAGGCGTCCCGCAGTGCCACACTGGTGTGAGTGAACGCACCCGGATTAATCACAATAAAGTCCACTTTCCCCATGGCTTGGTGAATGGCATCAATCAGTACATGCTCGGCATTGGATTGCACATGTTCAAGCTTAACGCCTGCATCATTCGCCTGTTCCTGTAGCACCAGCACAATGTCGGCCAGACTTTGATGACCATAAATATGTGGCTCACGCTTACCCAGCAAGTTCAGGTTAGGACCATTAATCAGCAAAAAGTTCACGAATGTGCGTCCATCTGTAGCTAAAACTCTATGTTTAACTATTTTTCAGAAAATTTCGAGTCTCATCGTCAAGCGCTGACCAAATATTAGCCAAGCCAACTTCAATTGCAGTCCATTATAGAGACAGATTCATAAATCTCAGCAAAATACTGGTCTTATCAGCGACGTTTACTGCTATTTGCTTGTTACCTTATCAGACAAGACTGCCATTTGTGAGTTAAATTCAGACCTTTAGTGATGAAAATTTATCCCTTCCCGCTTTGTTACAAAGTATGTAACAGTCAAAACGGCTAAAAACATGTATAAATAAAGGTGGAAATACCTGCCGCGAGCTGGGTATCTTCAGCCAACCGGCGGGGAAAGCATGGCTATTTTCGTTGAATTTGCAGATAAAAGCCGCCTGAACCGGCGGCTAGAGTTGTATTCAGGGTTGTAACAGCCAGACTGCGGCAACACCAGGTTCTTCCCCTTGTGTCCACCATCTGGCCTGATAGACACTGCCCTGATAACTAACCCGGGCGCCACCATTGTAGGCTTGATTGGCGTTCCAGGCTTGCGGCTGACCATTGTCAGGAATCCTGACTTCCCAGGGCCCGCCCAGATCCGGTCTGTCGCCTTGTGTCCACCATTTGGCTCTGTATTCCACACCTTCATACAGCACAATATCACCTGCGGTATACACCGCACCGGCCTGCCAGGTGGTTTGTCCGCCATCCAGATTACGCACAGTAACAGTAAATTGCACAGTCGTCTGGGCCTGACCGTCGGAAACACTTACAGACACCGGATATTGCGTGTCTGCATCAACATTGCCGGCTTGTAACTGCACATTCGCGCCGCTGCCGCTTAACGTCAGCCCCTGGGGAACCTGCCAGTCATAGGACAAGCTATCACCATCAGGGTCAGATGATTGCAGGTTAATGGCTAACACTGCATTTTCGTCCACCACTTGATCAGCAACCGGCGCCACAACTGGTGGCTGGTTGCCTTGTTCGCCGATGACTCTGAGTGTCGTGGCCCGGCTGACCTGGTGCTGACCATCAGAGACCTGCAGCGTCACGGCATAGTCCGTTGTTTGAGCCAGCACTGGGGCATTTACCCTGAGCGTTGCGCTATTTTGCCCAGAGGCATTCAGACTGCTGTCCAGTTGCCACTGAAACGTCAGGGGATCCTGATCCGGGTCGCTGGCCGCTGCTGCCAAATCAATGCTTTGCCCACCAGTAACCTGATAAAGGGCGTCTAATTGTATAACCGGCGGACGATTAGGCAGCCCACCACCGGCCAGTCCCTGATGCATGGCATTGAGTATATCGCCGTTATCTGCATCGATTTCCCAGGCAAACATCCCAGCCAGATTCAGGCTGCGGGTGTACTGTCCTTTATATAAAACCGAGCGGGGGCTGTCGTAAGTCACCAGTTTGCCATTCTGGCTGTTCCACACATAGGCGGCTTCGGCCTGCTCGTCATAGCCCGCCTCAAAGCCGTTAACACCAGTATTATTGCTACCCAGCATATAAGTCTTAATGCCTTTGTAATCAATCACCCCAGGCTCCCACACCCCTTGTGCATTGGTACCGGTAAGTTTGCCGCTGGCGGTGGCGGTCATGGGATTGCCATTGGCCGCGTCGGCAGCAAACACCCCTTCCCATCCCCGACCATACATGGCCGCTCCCAGCACGATCTTTTCAGGTGGTACACCTTGTTGCAGTAAAAGTTGTATGCCGTTGTCCAGTGTATAAGCTGGGCCCTGACGGGGTTGCCCGTCATCGTCCACCCCAGTGCCATTGCACTCATCCTGACTCATATGGCTGCCGCAATACACGGCCGTGTGGTGGCCGGTGACATTGTTCCAACCACCGTAAAAGTCGTAAGTCATGGCAAACAGATAATCCATGTATTGCTGCGCCTGCAGATAGTCCACATCCTCCAGCTTGTCGTAACCCACACCTATGGCTGATGTCAGTTGGTACTGGCGACCGGTTTCGGCTTCCAGCTCATCCAGCATGGCCCGCAGTTCCGCCATCAGGGCCACATAGGCAGGGCCGTCATTCACCCTGTCGCCCAGGTTCGGGTTAGCTCCGCTTCCACCCGGATATTCCCAGTCAATGTCCACACCGTCATAGAACTTCCAGGTTTGTAAAAACTCTTTCACCGACGCGATAAACACATCGCGATTTTGTTTTTGGGTAAAGCCATGAAAAGGATCAGATAATGTCCAGCCGCCGATAGACGGCAATATCTTCAGGGCCGGATTGTGTTTCTTCAGGGCCATTAACTGGGCATAAGTACCGCGGATAGGATCGTTAGTATCGGTGCCAGGTAAGGCTTTTTGTATTGCCGCCCAGGGGTCGTGGATCACCACTTCATAATCCTGGGAACGGCCACAGGCGGTTTGCAGCGCCCGCAAGCTATTACCGTTTTCAATTTCCCGTAACGATTCATTAGGGCCACAAATGGGGATAAAACCGTACAGAATATGGGTGAGGTTGTTGACCGGAATGCGACTGACATCAAATGCCCGGCCATAAATACCCCATTCAACAAAGTAGGCCCCCACCACTGTATCAGGCGGTGGTGGATAGTTGCCGTTATTAGGGTCTACGTTGAGTGGTAGCGGGTCCAGATGTCCACCGTCGGAATCGGCTATCACCAGGGGCTTAACCGCACTGGTTGCGCAGTCTTCTGCCTGACACAAAGCAATGGTCAGATCATGACGACCCGACTGTGACCAGGAAAACTGAATAGTGCCACTGCGTGTTCCCGCCGCCACTGATTCCTGATGCACTTGCTGGCCATCAAAATACACCCTGATGTTATCACCACCTTCCCCCGACCAGGCGTTCCAGCCAATGCTGATATTCACCTGCGACAGCCGTTGCACAAGATCTTTATACGCGCCATTACCATCAAGATTGACCTGTATCAGGGAGTAGGCCTGAGGCTCCCAGCCAATGCTGGGGGTAGATGGTGCGCTTTGAACTACTGTGCTGGCAAACAGCGCCAGCATACCTATTGATGCTGGTTTCATAAAAATTCCCTCTCAGAAAAGAAGGCCGGCTGAATGGCCGGCCAGATTGATTTACTGCGCTTCCCAAACGTCGGCTTGGTCTGGCAGTTCGCCCAATGTCCACCACTTGGCCCGGTAAATAAGCCCCTGATAGCTGACCAGATCGTCTCTGACATACACAGTATTGGCGTCCCAGGCAGGGACATTGCCACTGTCGTTCTGTATTTCTACGTCAAAACTGGCGCTGGTACTCAGTTGACCGTCTGACACTGACAGACTGACGGTCACTGTGGTGTTCTGATTCACCTGCCCGGCACTTAAGGTGATATTTGCGCCTGAGCCCGTGTAGCTTAACGGTGCGGGCACCTGCCAGGTGAAGGTAAGGGGATCCTGCTGATCATCATAAGCATGCACATTCACAGCCGTACTTTGCCCTTCGGGCAACTGCAAGTCGCCGGGCGTGTGCACGATAGGCGCCGTGTTACCCTGTGGCGGCTGAATGCTTAAATTAAAACTATGGGAAGACTGAGCAGCAAAAACCTGATTGCTGAGCAGATTTTGACTGTCAAATTGCACGTTGCCGTTTTGGTCCTGCACCCCGACCTTAATGTCCAACGCATAATCCATATTCAGTTTGGCGGCTAAATCTGCCTGCCAGCTTTGGCTATTCTGCGCGGTGATGGGCAGCAACTCGCTGATGATTTCCTGGCCGCTACCGTCAAACAGTCGGGCCCAGACGGTATCGCCCGGGCTGGCATCCTGGCCCTGACGAACAAAGTAACTCACCGGATACCACTGATCTGGTGGGTTGGTGTCGCGCACAATAGTGATATCACTGCAGTTATAGAAACCTTCGCCCGCCACATCCTGCCGTTGCCATCTGGTATACAGAATGGCATCACCACTGCGGTTGGCCGGAATGGAGATGGTCATATCGTAATAACGCTTACCATCGGGTGCGAGGATCACACCGACATTACCCACATCCTGGATATGGTCCAGATCAGACCAATTCAGGGCCTGTGTGCTGCCGTCAAACCCTGGCTTGCTCAGGTAAAACTTCCAGAAGCTGGGGTTGTGCGGGGTGCTGGCATAAAAGCGCACATTCAGTTCATTATTGGCATTGGGTACCACCTGACTGCGTTGCCAGTGGGGAGAAGGGACGTTAATACCCTGCTTTTGCGGATCGCCGGCACTGCACAAGCTGCCATTTGGCACCGCGGCTTCAACAGCGGCCTGGTTGTAGTAATCAGCCACATTGACAGAGAACTCAATAGACTGCACAAACTGGAAGGTGCCGGTTTGCAAAAATGCCGCGCGGCAGGCTGCATTGGGAATGGCAGAACCATCCTGCGGCCACCAATAGCCCCCCTGCTCTTCACAAAATACCTGCCGGGCCTTCGGCACTTGCATGTAACCGTGGGCAGATGCCAATTGACTGTATCCCATGGCACCCAACAGGGTGACCAGAGGAAGCCAGGCTTTGCACTGTTGTTTCATTTTTATCTCCTGCTGTTATGCGGCTATATACCGCTGGTTTTTCAACGAAGAACCAACCAGGAGCAACAAAGGGCTTATTGCCTTACCTGGCAGTTGTAAACAACAAGTAAAGCATTTGTATAATATTTTGACTAATTATATCGATATAATTTATTAGCGAATGTTCTTAACTATTGATTCAGGGCCAATATGCAGATTGGCCCCATATCTGAAGCAGAGAACTTTTTACAGAGGCAGCTTAGCCAGGTGGGCAGCAAACGCCTTAGCTTGCATAAACCCGGTTACCCGGCCTTTGCCAATCTCTTGTCCCTGGGTATCGAAAAACAAAATGGTAGGCAGGCCCAGAACAAAGAAATGCTCCTGAAATGCCAGGCTCTGTGGGGTATTGTCGGTAAGGTCGATTTGCATCAATACCGTATTGGCCAGGGCTTGTTGCACCTCAGGATCTGGAAAGGTATATTTCTCAAACTCCTTACAAGCTACGCACCAGTCAGCATAGAGATCGATCATCACCGACTTACCCTCGGCATTAGCCGCGGCTAACTTAGCCTGGAAGTCTTCCAGATCTTTTACCCGCACAAATTCAGTGTGCGCAGCAGTTGTTACGCTACTGACGTTGACTGGCCCGGCCTTAAACCCCAGATGCTGGTAGCCATAGAGTGCAGAAGCCAGCAGGCCAAGAAAAATCACCAGGCTTCTGACGCCTTTAAAGAAACTTACCGGCGTGTTCTGGTTCATAACCTGCCAGTAGCTGAAGGTCGCCAGTCCCAACACCGCCCAGGCCAGATTCGTCCATAGGTTCTCTACCATCCGCTCAACAAATAGCAGGGCCACCGCCAGCATCATAAAGCCGAAAGTCACCTTCACTACATTCATCCAGTTGCCAGCCTTAGGCAACAACTTGCCTCCGGTAATACCAAATAACACCAGCGGAATCCCCATGCCAATACTCAGGGCATACAGGGCGCTGAATCCCAGCAGCAAATCGCCACTTTGCGCCACGAACAGTAAAATGCCGGTTAAAGGCGCGGTGGTACAAGGTGAAGCCACCAGGCCGGATATGGCGCCCATCAGGAAGACACCAAAATAACTGCCGCCCTTTTGCTGATTGCTCAGACTATTCAGCTTTTCCTGCCAGCCGGAGGGCAACTGCAACTCCCACACTCCGAACATCACCAACGCCAGCAGTGCAAATAACAGGATCAGGGTAATTAATATGGCGGGATGCTGCAGAGCCGCCTGAAACTGCACACCGGCAGAGGCCACAATCAGACCAAGAATCGAGTAGGTGATGGCCATACCCTGCACATACACAAAGCTCAGGCTAAAGGCTTTAGACGTACTCACCTGCTTACCCTGCCCAAGAATAATGCCGGACAAAATCGGATACATGGGAAACACGCAGGGCGTCAGTGCCAAACCCGCGCCCAGCAACACAAACAGCGCCAGGGTCCAGAGCAGACTTTGCTCGCTGGACAGCAAATCAGCCAACTCAAATTGCTGGGACTGATTGGCCAGCGGTGCATCAGCCGCTGGTGTCACGTTACCGCTGACTTGCTCCAGGTAAACAACTTTAACAGTGGCCGGATAACATAAACCCGCTTCGGCGCAGCCCTGGAAACTGACTTTAACCACGGCATCCTGCTCAGCCGCCTGGATGGGAAAGCGTATATCCAGCTGATTAAAAAACACATCAGACACGCCAAAATAGTCATCTTCAATCTGTCTGGCTGGCGGAAAAGCAGGTTCACCCAGGGTGGCGTCTTTTACTACGGTTTTAAATTGCTTTTTGTAGAGATAGTAACCCTCGGCTATTTCCCAGCTCAGTACCAGTTCATTACCCTGCTGGCGAAAATCAAACTTAAATGCTTCGTCCACCGGTAAAAAGGTCGGCTGGTCAGCGAACAGATCACCCAGTGGGTCCTGCGCGTGGCTAAGGGGGGAAAGGCCCAGCAATAGGACCATCCAGGTGACTTGCAACAATGTTTTCATCATTTTGTACAACTTTTAATCCATTCCAGATAAGTAGGGCTGCCATCGGCAATCTCTATGATTAACCATTCCGGCTCATCATAGGGGTGCAATCCGACCACCAGCTTATACAAGGCGTCGAGCTTCGGCTTGTAGGTTTTCGACACCAACTGCACTTCACTGTCGGTCTGTAACTCACCCCGCCACTGATAAACGGATTCCAGGCCAGGAATAATATTGACACAGGCTGCCAATCCTTGCTCAACCGACTGTCGGGCAATATTTCTGGCACTTTCCAGATCAGGGCAGGTGCACAGCACCAGGCAAAATTCAGACATAAGGACCTTGGAACAGGTTAAACACTTTCATTGCCACACTTTGTAACAGTGACAGCCTTGGATTTGGGTGAACGCGCCCAAACTATACCTCTAATTCACAGCTTTTTGGATGTCTCATGGGAAAACTCCTGTTCTCGTTATTTGTACTGATGCCCATCGTGGAGATTGCCCTGTTGATAGAAGTTGGTGAGCAAATTGGTGGTTGGCCCACCATAGGACTGGTGATCCTCACTGCTGCCATTGGCGCGGCATTGGTTCGCCAGCAGGGTGTTGCCACGTTGATGCAGGCCAGACGCAAAATGGATAATGGTCAACTGCCTGGCCAGGAAATGCTCGAAGGCCTGATGTTGGCTGTGTCGGGGGTATTGCTGCTCACGCCGGGTTTTGTCACCGATGCCTTGGGGCTGTTTTTAGTGCTGCCTTTCAGTCGCCCGGTCATTGCCCGTTGGCTGATGAAACGTGCGGTGGTGGCAGGCTCCACCACTCAGACATCAGGCTTTTACCAGTATCAGCAAAGAGGTGATCAGGGCAGCACCTTTGAAGGGGAATATGAGGTTAAGCGGGATGGCCGTGATCCTAAATTACCCCCTGATAATCGCTGATACATGGACTTCCCCCACCGGCCCCGATAAGGTGTTAAGCAAATAACTGCTAAGGAGTCGCCATGCGCAGGCTGTTTTCCTTCATCCTGATTTTTCTGTCCTTCACCACTCAGGCTGCCGAACAAGCGGCAGTCGCCATGCCGGATAGCTATAGTGCCGATGCGGCGGTTGCGGTACTTAAAGATGGCGGTAACGCCGTGGACGCAGCCGTAACGGCAGGTTTTGTGCTGGCCGTGACCCTGCCCGAAGCCGGTAATATTGGTGGTGGTGGCTTTATGCTGATCCATCAAGACGGCAAGGCTGATTTTCTCGACTACCGCGAAAAAGCGCCGTTAAAGGCCCACCGCGATATGTATCTGGATGACCAGGGGCAGGTGCTCCGTAACAAGCCCCTTTACGGTATTCTGGCCTCCGGCGTACCCGGCTCGGTGATGGGTATGTGGCAAGCACACCAGAAATATGGCAGTAAGCCCTGGAAAGACTTGCTGCAGCCCGCCATCCAACTGGCCGAACAAGGCTTTATTCCCCATGAAAAACTGGTCCGTCATGTAAATGGCTATATTGAGCGGGTTCAAAAAGACCGCCATGGTCGTAACTTTGATCAGTATTTTTCAGCCATGCAAAGCGATGTGCCGTTTAAGCAACCGGAACTGGCCGCCACCCTTAAACGCATCGCCGAGCATGGTCCCAAGGATTTCTATCAGGGAAAAACCGCAGATTTGCTGGTGAGCTTTATGCAAAAGCACGGCGGCCTGATCAATAAGCAGGATATGGCCAGTTACCAGGCTATCTGGCGCACACCTATTAGTGCTGACTGGCAGGGCTATCAGGTCCTATCCGCACCACCACCCAGTTCAGGCGGCATAGTATTGGTACAGATGCTGAAAATGCAGGCGTTGCTCAGCAAGGAATTCCAGGGCCTGGCCCACAACTCTGCCCAGTATATTCACTTACTGGCCGAACTGGCCAAGCTGGGTTTTGCTGACCGCGCGGAGTATATGGGCGATCCGGATTTTTATCAGGTGCCGGTTAAAGACTTGCTGGCGGATAACTATCTGGCCGAACGTGCAAAGTTGGTTAACAGCAAAGCCATCTCCAGCACCGAAAAGGTTAAACCCGGTCTGAAGGAAAGCGAAGACACCACTCACTACTCAGTGGTGGATAAATGGGGGAATGCGGTCTCCACTACCACCACCATCAACCTCAGCTTTGGCAGTGGCATGGTGGTGGACGGCGCGGGCTTTCTGCTGAATGACGAAATGGACGATTTCAGTGCTAAGCCGGGGGTACCGAATTTCTTCGGTGCGGTCGGCAAAGAAGCCAACGAAATCGCCCCACAAAAACGCATGTTATCGTCTATGACCCCCAGTATCCTGCTGAAAGGCAACAAAGTTGAGATGGTGACCGGTTCCCCCGGTGGTACCACTATTATCAGCTCGGTATTTCAGTCGATGCTGAATCGCGTACTCTTTGATATGCATGCACAGCAACTGGTAGATGCGCCAAGAATTCACCATCAGTTGTTACCAAAAGATGAGATCCGTCATCACAATGGCCTGGCAGCAGACGTGCAGTCCCGCTTGCAAGATATGGGCTATCATCTGAAAAACCGCGGCTTTGGTGATTTACAGGTGATCAGCCGTAATAGCCAGGGCGAACTGGAAGCGGCTTCACAAAGTAGTGGGCGCGGTAAATCTGTGGTGTTTTGATGTTGGAATGAGAAGTCCTATTGGCCCCAGCAAAAATACATGAGAAAAAATATTGGTATTCTCAACGTATCCTCGGCTTATAACGAATGATATGGACTCCCCTTTCCTGAGGTTCTGCCACGCTTAACTGGCAGCTGTTGAGCTGTTAACAGTTCACAGCCACTCAATCTTGAGATCCTTGTGTGACTAAGCGCAGTCACGCAAGTGGAGATTGATAAGGCTCGATAAAATCCACACTGCGCACCAATTTAATATGCTTTATTTAGAGCTTCTTTAGGTCTAGCCAGCTTTTATGAAAAAGCGACATTTTTCTTTTGACTGGGTACTTATTATTAAATAAAGTGTACTTAGGATGTGAATATACTTTCAAAATCCATTGCTCATCGTTATCAAAAAACGAAAAAACAATATCTCCCGAATCGGTAAGAGAAAGATTTCTGAGCATTCCTTCTGAATACATGACAGAGAGCTCCAGTGAATCCATAAGATTTAAACTATCGCTAAAGTAGTATATGTATAGAGCCTCTTCGAAAGGGTTTCCTTCTGTGACCAAGACAAGGAAGTTTTCTCCTATTTTATACTGTGCTTCCAGAACTTTTCCTTGAACGTAAAATTGCTTTTTTAATTTTTCATTTTCAAGCAAAACTCTTGGCATTTCATCAGGCTTTTCTATCGTATCTATTACATGAAATTCCTTTATTTCCTTTGTGGGCATCAGAAAAACCACCCAAAAGTGAAATCAGCACCTAGCGCACCCAATGCCCCTCCTACAAACACCCCGATAGTTACACAAACAGGAGCACCTGGCCCACAAGCGAGTCCTGCCAACGCACCGCCAGCAACGCCGATAGTAACAACCAACAATCCCCGACCTAGCTTACTATAATTACTGGCCGCTGCATTCATAGATGGTCTTGGTCTGCCGGAGCTTTCTATAATCTCGAGATATACCCTATTTTTATTTGCGGCGGATAAATTCGAAAATGACTTTGCGAACATGTTCATTGAATATTTATCAGTTAATTCTGAAAGTGTTAGTCCAGTCTTCTTTAACTTTACCGCTATCGCCTTGCCTACATCACTTGTTCGTAAACGTTGTGCTTCAAGAATTTGATTTCGCATCCCTTGCACCTGCTTTGCTGCTTCCTCTGCCGTTATTGCTCCAGAACTAACCTTCGCACGGTATTCTCGAGATAACTCTCTGGTTTGACTGATGTAACTCATCCTGACCTTGCCATCATTTATAAACCTTTGGGCAAAATTCAGTGCAGCTGACTCCATTTGAGATAAGGAGCCTTCCAATAAACTTCTATCGTAAACCTGATTCATTCAGTAGATCCTCTTGTAGTCCTAACAAAGGATATGGACTCCCCCTTTCCCAGGGTTTTACCACGCTTAGGTGGCAACCATTGAGGTGAACCGTCCATGTCAAACTTTAACTATTACTATGGCATTGGGTTAGCCAAACTGAATTTTAGTATCCACGGCGAAAGCTTGCCTGACAAGGTTTGAATAACATGACTTCCTTGTCCTTTATGACATGCCCTCCATGGCATGCCAGTCCCATTTACAACAAGCACTCTGCCTGTTGCCTTGCAGGCCAGCTAAAGCTGTTCAATCTGGTTCCTGACCAGATTGTCTTTACTGCGCGGTAAAGAAACGAGACGCAAAGAAAGCGCGCCCGCTGGATTCCCAACAACGTCAGTCCAGGCCACTACCAAAAGGCGGTCGTGAAAACGACGTTCCAGACGCGTCTTCCACTCAATTTGCTCCCAGCAAATTGCCCCCCCTTTAGCAGCGCCCTGAACCGACCGGGAATTTTTTAGCGGGGAGTAAAGCGGCTCGGGCCGCTTGGGGGCAAAGCTTTGGTTCAGTTGACCCAACTCCAATATCAATGAACCTAATATCAATGAACCTGACCCCGTTGATCGCAGCGAGTGATTTTCCGATGACTTAACTTGTTATACACGTTTTTCATTTGGCTTAAAAGCTGTTGCACAAATTAACAAACCAGCACCATGAAATATGCCGATTATGTTACTTAGGGTAATTATTGAAATAGATGAACCTACAAAATATTCAGTCGCTGGAATTGCCAGTAAACCACTTAGACAGACAACGGATAAACCCAAAGTAAAACGAACCTTTCCTTAGTGTTGGAATCTCCAGACAATAATTCCAGAAATGCAGGAAAGTATGATTGTTGAAAGGTTTACTTGAATCGCAGTGCTCAAAATATCCATATTTTTCTCAACTAGCTCCAGTTCATAGCGTATAACGCTTGCCGTAAACGGCACAAAATAGCAGGCTAAAATTGGCGACTAAGGAGCACAAGCCTGCTGTTTTGTGTCCTTCGTTTAACGGCTTTGTTAAGTGCCGCTTCATTTATGACCTAACAAATTTAATGCTTGTATCTGAGAGAAAACCTCAACGGTTACTTTAAAGTTATCTTCTATTAAATACTTACCTTCACCTATTTCAGGAAAGGTTTTAAAAATATTTTGGTTAAGTGATTCTTCAAAGCCTTTATAGGAAGTAAAGTTCTTTTCGGCCTCATCTGAGTCATACACGACTACAACCCAAATGTAATCTTGATTTATTTTCCCAAGGATTTTCAGATAAATTGAGTCTGATTTATATTTGTCATAAACATAATCTTTTAATTCATCTGGTATCCATTCAAAATTCAGCAAACTTTCGATTTCGGAGTCCATTTTCTATTAGGCACCTAACGCCCAAAACAGTGGGGAACCAGCTTGCTGGTGATCCGCTGCTTTTGATTGTTATAGCTTTCATTCATAGTGGGTCCACAACCGAAGTACCTTAATGGATTTTTCTTTTTCTAATACTTGGTATACCAACCGGTGCTGTATATTGATTCTGCGTGAGTAGGCACCTGCCAAATCACCAACTAATTTTTCATAGGGCGGCGGATTCTGATAGGGGTTTTCTTCAATAATTTGGAGCAACTCCTTGGCCTTATCTTTTAATCCAGAAGAAGCTAGTTTGCGCGCGTCTTTTTGTGCCTGCTTTGTGTAATAAACTTTCCACGTCACCAATCAAGCTCCTGGTCACACTCCCCCAAGTCGGCCTCCATACCTTCGCGGATTGATTCACGCATACCAGGGATCGATACCAGGTGTAATGTCTCGTTTATAGCATTCCAGTCCTCTTCAGACAGGAGCACGGCATTACCTCTTTTTCCTGTAATAACAATAGGTTGGTGACTGGTGGACGCCTCGTCTATCAGTGCATATAGCTTAGAACGGGCTTCTGTAGCATTTAATGTGGTCATGATTCACCTCCAGACCGGAAAGCGTACGCCATATCGTACGCTAGGTCAAGGTGCTAGTAGCTATAACGCCTTGCTCATCGGAAAATTGTGAGCGCAGCGAGTAATTTTTTCCGGGTGCAGTAACTTGTTATACCCGATCGTGACGTTTGAATACATCAAGTCTATGAGCAAGACTAACACCCTTACATTCTGATGGTTTTCTATATAGTTTAACTCCGGAATCACTAAACAGTTTGTCTTGACTAGTAATAATGCACTGAACAAAAGTGTTGCTAGTTACCTTCTTATTAGTGACTAAGTCTTTAAAGTTGGTGATCCCTAATCCGATATAGCGAGAGAAGAATATATACCACACAACATCAAAAGCTGAGTTTTTGTTAGATGCTGCTACTAATTCTTTTTCAACTATCTGTTTGATAAACGGTTTTAGCGCCTCTTTATACATATTGATTTATCAACTCTATTTCAGCATTGCTGGGTTTGCCAGAAAAATCAGCAGCAGCTAAAGGCCATTAGCCATGTTCTGTATATCAACGGCTGTATCCCCTAAGCGGCCCAAGCCGCTTTGCTCCCCGCTAAAAAATTCCCAGTCGGTTCAGGGTGCTGCTAAAAGGGGGGCAATTTGCTGGGAGCAAATTGAGTGGAAGACGCGTCGGGAACGTCGTTTTCACGACCGCCTTTTAGTAGTGCCCTGGACTGACGTAGTTGGGAATCCAGCGGGCGCCTTTTCTTTGCGTCTCGTTTCTTGGAGGCGTATCAAAGAAATGGGACTGGCGCGCCAAGGACGGCGCGTCATATAAGACAAGGACGTCATGTATCAAGCCTTGTACAGGTAATTATTTCTCTACCACGAAAATCAAAAGAACACGGACCGTGCCTTTGGCCGATATTGGAATACCTCTCGCGGTGACGCAAGAAGCGCAAAGAAAAGCTCGCAGAGGTATTTACTGCTTTTAGCTCCTCTGGGTTCTCAGCGACTTTGCGAGAAGGGCTTTTTCGTGGTGAAACACATTTTACTTATTAATGAGGCGTTCAGGCGCCAGATTAAGCAGCGTTAGCTGGCCCGCCGGGCAACAGGCTGGCCATCTGCTATCGATAAAAAACTGTGCTGATATTTTTTACGCATTGCCTGTGAACGCATTATGTACCAAGTACAGATTGTTTTTTTCACTACAACTTTCACGATGAGCCTGGCCATTCATCCGCCAAAACCGCCATCAACAAATCATCACACCACTGTCCTTTAAACCAGAGCGACTGTTTCAGCAGACCTTCATGGCGAAAACCCAGACGTTCAAATAACAGTACCGAAGGCTGATTACGTGGATCGATAGAGACATGAATGCGATGCAGTCCATAGTGCTGGAACAAATGCGAAATCAGTGCCCGTAGCGCCTCAGTGGCATAGCCCTGTCCCTGATAATGCGGCGCAACCGCCACGCCAAGCTCGGCCTGCTGGCCGTCAGCATCTACACAAAAGGCCAGATCCCCCAGCAGTGTTTGCCCGGGTTGATTGATTATTACCCATTGCCACCACTGTTCTTTGCTGTCCGCAGGTAAATCTGCCATGTTGTTGGCATACACTGCCACTTCCTCTGCACTGGCTGGCACCCAGCCTTGATACCGGGCCACTTCAGGCAAACTGCGATAACTGTATACTGCCTGTGCATCCTCCGTACTTATTGGTCGTAGCAGCAACCGTTCGGTGTTGAGATAGGCAGGCATAACTTCACTCCTTGTTCAAAATACTGATGGCTGTGCCACTTTGGTTGAAAGCAAAAAAAATCACAAATTTTTTGCTTGTGGCTCTTGAGATCGATTCGACGACCCCCAAATAGGCTGGCAGACAAGTTTCAGGCGAGCCGAACTATCGGCTTGCCACACTTTCCCCGAGACTTCGGGATATATCATCCTATATTGGAATTTTTCAGGAGATTTGAGCATGAAAATCCGTCCTTTACACGACCGCGTTATCGTCAAGCGCCAAGAGCAGGAAAGCAAATCTGCTGGTGGTATCGTCCTGACTGGTTCAGCCGCAGAGAAATCTACCCGTGGTGAAGTTATCGCAGTCGGCAATGGCCGTATTCTGGATAACGGTGACGTGAAAGCGCTGGACGTAAAAGTTGGCGATATCGTGATTTTCAACGATGGTTACGGCGTCAAGACCCAGAAAGTCGACGGCGAGGAAGTGCTGATCATGAGTGAAAGCGACATCCTGGCCGTAGTTGAAGCCTGATAAACCCACCGATTAACTGAATTTAGAGGAATGTAAACATGGCAGCGAAAGAAGTTCGTTTTGGTGATGACGCCCGCACAAGAATGCTGAAAGGCGTAAATATCCTGGCTAATGCCGTTAAAGTTACCCTGGGTCCAAAAGGCCGCAACGTAGTGCTGGAAAAATCCTTCGGCGCTCCTACCATCACTAAAGATGGTGTATCTGTGGCCAAAGAGATCGAGCTGGAAGACAAGTTCGAGAACATGGGCGCGCAGATGGTTAAGGAAGTTGCTTCCAAAGCCAATGACGAAGCGGGTGACGGTACTACTACCGCTACCGTGCTGGCCCAGGCCATCGTAGTTGAAGGTCTGAAGTCTGTTGCTGCGGGTATGAACCCAATGGATCTGAAGCGCGGTATCGACAAAGCCGTCGCCGTCGCCGTTGAAGAGCTCAAAACCCTGTCTGTACCTTGTGCAGACAGCAAAGCTATCGCTCAGGTAGGTACTATTTCTGCCAACTCCGACGAAGAAATCGGCAAGATCATTGCTGATGCCATGGACAAAGTGGGTAAAGAAGGCGTTATCACTGTTGAAGAAGGCCAGGCTCTGCAAAATGAGCTGGACGTAGTAGAAGGTATGCAGTTCGACCGTGGTTACCTGTCTCCTTACTTCATCAACAAAGCTGAAAACGGCACCGTTGAGCTGGACAACCCTTTCATCCTGCTGGTTGACAAGAAAGTGTCCAATATCCGTGAACTGCTGCCAGTTCTGGAAGGTGTAGCCAAGTCGTCCAAGCCGCTGCTGATCATCGCTGAAGATGTAGAAGGCGAAGCGCTGGCCACTCTGGTGGTTAACAATATGCGCGGTATCGTGAAAGTGGCTGCGGTTAAAGCACCTGGTTTCGGTGACCGTCGTAAAGCCATGCTGCAGGACATCGCGGTTCTGACCGGTGGTACGGTTATTTCTGAAGAAATCGGTCTGGATCTGGAAAAAGCCAGCCTGGAAGATCTGGGTACCGCCAAACGTGTGGTTATCAACAAAGACAACACCACTATCGTTGACGGTGCTGGCGAGCAGGCTGCAATTGAAGCCCGCTGCGGTCAAATCCGTGCCCAAGTGGAAGAATCTACTTCAGATTACGATAAAGAGAAGCTGCAAGAGCGTCTGGCCAAACTGGCTGGCGGTGTAGCTGTCATCAAGGTTGGCGCAGCCACCGAGATGGAAATGAAAGAGAAGAAAGCCCGCGTTGAAGATGCCCTGCATGCAACCCGTGCTGCGGTTGAAGAAGGTGTGGTCCCTGGTGGTGGCGTAGCCCTGGTTCGCGCAGCAGCCAAAGTTGGCGAGCTGAAAGGCGACAACGAAGATCAGACTCACGGTATCAAACTGGCGCTGCGCGCCATGGAAGCGCCGCTGCGTCAAATCTCTACCAACGCCGGTGCAGAAGCTTCTGTAGTGGTAAACAAAGTTAAAGCCGGTTCAGGTAACTTTGGTTACAACGCAGGTAACGACAGCTACGGCGATATGCTGGAAATGGGTATTCTGGATCCAACCAAAGTAACCCGCAGCGCCCTGCAATTCGCTGCCTCTGTGGCCAGCCTGATGATCACCACAGAAGCCATGGTAGCCGAGCTGCCTAAAGAAGATGCACCTGCCATGCCTGATATGGGCGGTATGGGTGGCATGGGCGGCATGATGTAATCAAGCCAGCCAAGGCTATCTAAGCTTTTAAAACCCGGCCTCAGTGCCGGGTTTTTTATTACTGCATTGATAAAGGTTATATGGCTCAAAAGTAAATTCATCCCTTTATCAATATCCCAAATACCTCTCGACTTTTCTTCGGTACTTTTCTGTCTGCACAGAACATTTTTCTTTTATTAGCGGTTAAAATTCTCTACAGTGCCGCTTAATTGCTGCTAATAACCCATTCTAAAAAGCAATAGAAATAGGGAGATTCTCGCTCGTAGCCTGATAATCAGAATCTAATCCCCTGTATTGTCTGAATCATTTCCGGATTGAAAATCTGACATGAAAGCCATTGTATTTTTTCTGGCTGTGGCAAGTTTTTCTATTAACAGTTTTGCCTCAGCCACTTCGCAACAAGAATTTGAAAGCCGTCTGTCTGGTATTGAAAAACTGGTTTATGCCATCCCCAGTAAAGCTCAGGCCGAATTGGCACAAATGGAAGAAGAGTTGCTGATAGACAATCAGACAGATGATTTGCTGATTCGATATTATCTGACTAAATCCACTATTTATTACCTGCTGCAGGATTACAACTTAAGTCTGCAGGCAGCCAGGCAAGGGCTGAAACTGGCGCAGCCGGATAGCTCAGAGGGCCTGCAACTCAACCTCAAAGTTATTCAGGCCATGCTCAACTTAGGCCAGCCACAAGAAGCCGTAGCGCAATTAGATACGCTTTTGCAGATCGCTCAGTCACGCGGCGACAAGCTGGTTGAGGCTGAAGCGCTACTGACCAAGGGCATGCATCTGGATTCGCAGGGGGCGTTGAAACGTTCCTATGCGGCGATATTGTCTTCAATCAACAGTGCTGAAGCTAGCGGTAATAGTGAATTAGCCGGCCGGGCAGCATTTGCCTTGGGCAGAGTGCTGTTGAAGCTAAATGGTTTTGAACGTTCCCAGGTAATGTTGCAGGAAGCGCAAAGCTTTTTTGAAAGTCGAAAAATGTCTTTCAGCCAAATGCTGGCATTACTGGATATCGCCGCCTTACATGAAAAACAACAACAGTTGGACCAGGCGTTAGCGTCCTATCAGTCGGCATTGATGCTGGCCGACATTCTGGGTGACGGGCGTTATCGTTTCCGCATTCACCTGCATCTGGCCGACCTTTACCGGGACACCGAGCAAAAGCAACAGATGCAACAACATTTGCAAGCAGCCGATGAGTTGCAAAACCGTGAAATCCTGCCCTACTACATGGCTAAATTCCAACTGCTCAAGGCACAAAACCTGTTGGATAGAAATGACCTGGACAACCTGGTGAGCTTTCTGGCCGGGGTGATACCCGCTCTGCAATCCAGCGCACCGCTTTACCGCTCGCAAGTGGAACTGCTAAAAGTGGCTGCACAAGGATATGCCGGAAAAGGAGACTATCAGCTGGCCTACCAGCTTTTCAGTGAATACCACCGCAAATATTCAAGCTTTAACAACCAACAGCATTTGCAGGATCTGGCCCGCCAACAGGTATTGTTTGAACTGGAGCGACTGGAATACGAAAACCATAACCTGAACTGGAAAAACGTGTTGCAGAAGCTGGAAATTGAAGAGTCACAAAGTACCGTGTCAAATCTTGCTTCAACCCTGACCTGGCTGTTGCTTTTTGCCGTGACACTTCTGCTGGTGATATTGTGGATAAATCGTTCAAGGGTAAAGTGGGGAAAGCTGGCCAGAACCGACACCCTGACGGGGCTCTACAACAGGCGCTACTTAACCGAGTGGTACAGCAGACAGTTTTATCAGGGAGAAGGACTACCCTTTACCCAGCGCTTGATCTTCCGACTAACCGGACTTGCTTCACAGTTTAAGCAGGACTCAACGAAACAGATGGCATCTGAGGACTTGGGGGCCAAACTGGCCAAGCACATGCGCCGCTTAAAGCGAGCAGCCATTCAGGAGCAACAAAGTGGTCCCTTTACCCTGATTCTGACCGACATAGATTATTTTAAGAATATTAATGACAACCACGGCCATGACAGTGGTGACAGGGTGTTAGCCAAAGTAGCGGCGGTGTTTAAAGACAATGTCAGAAGCACTGATGTGGTGGCCCGGGTAGGTGGCGAAGAATTTATGATTATGCTGCCTAATACCGACTATCAAGCTGGATTGCGCATTGCCGAGACATTAAGAGAACGTGTGGCCGAACAGCCTGTGGCCCTGGACAGTGGCCAATTTGTACAAGTAACGGCAAGTTTTGGCGTGTTAACCACCAGCCCGGCCAAGGGTACAGACTTTACTGAGTTATGTAGCAAAGTGGACGAGTTACTCTATGCAGCCAAGGCGCAGGGCAGAAACTGTGTCGTCAGCCTGCAAACGAGCTGACAGACAGAACACTAAAACTCGGCATCCGACAGCGATTCAATCCCATAGCGGGACAGAATAGCCTGCAGGCTGCCATCGGCCTGCAGTTTTCTTAAAGCCTGATAGAACTCGGGCATTTTTTCGTTAAATGGCGATTCCTTGGACAATACCATATAGCTGCGAACAGGCAGCCACTCCTGGTAAGCCACTTTACGAATTTGATCTGCTCCACCCAATGACACCAGCATATACTCGAAGGTGGAATCCACACTGATCACCAGGTCCACCCGCCCTTTTAACAACAACTGAATTTGCATTTCTTCAGTGGCCAAAGGCACCTTACGCAGGGTCTGATCCTGATTAAAACGGGGAAAATATACCGCACCACGGGTTAAACCGATGCTGTAGTTTTTAAGGTCATCGTAATGCTCAACTCGTATATTGCGGTCGGCTCTGGTGTAGAAAGAGTAAGATGAACGTAATTGATAGTAAGGAGGTTCAATATAATTGAGAAATGTCTGACGCTCAGATGTTTTCAACAACCCCATCATCAGATCCAGTTGGCTTTGTTCCATCATCAACAGACAGCGGCTCAGTGGACAATTTACGGTGCGAATCTCAATATCCATTTGTGCCGCTACCAACTGCAGGATTTCCAGATCCATACCCGATGCCCCACCATCGGCATGCACTACGCTATAGGGAGGAGAATGATGATACGCCACCAGAATAGCTGGCCGGGCCCATGCCCAGCCGCAGATAAAATACACCAGAAAAAGCACTTTCATTGCACAAATAGCCGCAGCAACCAGCAGGCACTGCATCAATCCTCAAGCTTCAGCCATCTATCAGCTATAGCTGACCAGCATGGCTTTGTCACTGCTGCTTCTGGAATAACTCCAATTCGTCAATTTCGATAAAGGTACGATCCCCATGGTTGTTGATCACCTTCAGTCTGAAATAGCGGGCAGACACCGGCGATGCCAGACTACCGGTTTGATCAGCCACTCGGGAAAGTCGGAAAGACTCATGATCGGCATAACTCTCACCGTCATTTGATACCTGCAAGGTCACATCCCGCGGTCCACGGCCAAGATCTGTGGATTTTTGATTCAGCACCACGCGCATACCGGCAATTTTAACCTTGCGGCCAAAATCTATCTGTAACCAGTTGGGGGTGTCTTTGTCTAATTTGATCAGCCACAAGCCCCGATGAATGGATTCACCGGCATCGTCATTTATTTGCTCGTCAAAGGTATGGCCGTCGAAAGCGGCAGCAGCAACATCGCTGCCATAATGGCCACTGGCGGTGTAACTTTCTTCGGTAAGACCGTTGGAATTGATCAAAGCCACATTACCTAAGGCACCCGTTTCCACCAGCAGGTCATCTTCGTCGCCGATATCGCCGAAACCATCGCCTTGCATGGCTGCCACATACTCAAGCTCACACAGCCCGCTGCTGTCAGGTAGATAACCGAGACGAATAGTTTGATTGCTGCTTCTGGCCAGCATTAAAAAATCCAGCCAATTCTGGGCATAGGCCTGATCCAGATGAAAACCTATAGGCCAGTCTCCTTCACGGCAGACCAGCGGATTTTCTTCATCCTGTTTAACCCCTAGCAGGATGCTACCGGATTTACCGATACGCAGGTTGTTGAGTTTGCCAACAAACTCTTTGCTTTCTGCCCCCTGAGACACAGCAGGTAAGAGCGCCAAAGCAACGACTAAAGCTTTCATTACGACTCCTTATTGGGTTCTCACTCCCTGCATGCCCTACAGCAAGTTTTATACCCAATAGCAATCGACAGAAAATTGGCGGCCTCAGACCGCCTGAACGGGTTGGCTGCGGCGGCCTAGCAGCGTACTTATTGTTTGTACCAGTACTGCGGCCATCACCGCACCTAACATCAGAACCGCAAATGGCAACGCCGTACCATCATGAAATACCGCCAGTAACGGCCCCGTCAGCGCACCACTACCAAATCGCAGTGTACCTATTACGGCGGTGGCCGTACCGGTATGATGCGGAAACGCAATAAGGATCAGGGCATCGGAATTGACCGCGGTCAGACTCAAGCCAGCCATCAAAGGCAAGATGCAGGCGACCGTTGCATACAGTCCCAATCCGAGCATATTAACGGTGACCAGGCTCAGAGCAGAAACCAATGCCAGACTCAGGGCCGCAATCAACATAGTTTTGGTGCCCAATCGGCCAACCAGACGACTATTCACAAAGTTACCGCCAATCAGGGCGATTACATTGGCAGCGAACAGAATGCCAAACATTTCCTTGGATACACCATATACGTCCATATACACCACAGGCACCGCGGTCAGATAGGCAAAGAACGCAAACGAGGCAAACATCGACGTGGCGATATAGGGCTGTGCCTTTCTGTTGCCCAGCACTTCAACATAGCTGGCAAAGAACAACCGGCTCCAGGAGCCGCTGCGTTGCCGCGTGGCCACCTCAGGTAGCCATTTAAACGAAGGTAACAGTAGCAGCACGGCATACACCGCTAAAGCGGCAAAGATCGCCCGCCAGTCGAACCAGTGCATGATCAAACTGCCAATACTGGGCGCTACCAATGGCGCGATCATCATAATCATCGACACATAGGACATGCCCTTGGCGGTATTTTCACCATAAATATGCCTTACAATGCCAGGCACCACCACGGCAGCTGCACCACCAGCCATAGCTTGCAGGGTACGCAACACCCAGAACATTTCCATACTGGAGGTGAAGCACAGCGCGATACTGGCTGCGCAAAAGCCCCCCAGTCCAATCAACGCCAGGGGACGACGGCCGACAATATCGGCAATTGGACCACAAACCAACATAGACAAGGCAAACCCGGCCAGATAGGTACTAAGGGATACCTGTACCAGGGCGATATCGCTGTTAAGACTTTGCGCTATCACGCCAAAAGCAGGCAGATACATATCAATGGCTAAGGGGGTGACCGCGGTAATGGATGCCAGCAGTAAAATAATCCAACCGGCCGTTTTAGTGGTGTTTGTATGCATGAATTCCTCCGTCTGCATATATTAGGGCAGACAAGCTCATGCCTCCAATGCATAATCCGTATAGGTGATATGCAATTTATTAATACATTAAGCGATGATCGATCTCAATTTATTACCCGCCCTGCATAGCCTGCTGCGCGAAAGGCATGTCAGCCGGGCCGCCCAACAATGCCATCTGAGTCAGTCAGCCATGAGCCGGATTCTGGCTAAACTGCGCCAGCAATTTGGCGATGAATTATTGGTCAGGGCCGGTAACGATTATCAACTGACCCCCAAGGCCATTGAAATTGAGCAGCAGCTTAACGAATTGCTGCCGGCCATTCAGCAGTTGGGGCGGGCCAGCTTTTTTTCACCCACCACGGCCACACAAACCGTGCGCATTGCCAGTACAGATATGGATGTATTGCTTTTGGCTGATCAGATTCAACATATCCAGATCGAAGCGCCAAATCTGGTACTTTCATTCAGCCAGAAAGGCCCTGCGTTTTTCGATCAGTTGATTGCCGGTGATCTGGATTTTGCCATGACCCCTATGGACACCAGCCGCAGCGGATTGCATCGGCAGTTGATTAGAAGTGATGGCTTTGTAGCGGTATTGGAACAAAGCAGTTCACTGACCGAAAACAGTCTGGACCTGGACACTTACCTTGCCCATCGTCATGGTGTGTTTAATGTTACCGAGAGTCTGGTAGGGCGGGTTGATTCTGCCCTGGCCAGTATAGGTAAGGCCAGAAATGTTACTTTGCGGCTGCCTACTTTCAGCCAGATCCCTCCCTTGCTGAAAGGCTCTCCGCTTATCTTCACCCTACCTGAGAGCTTCGCCCACTACCTGGCCTCGCGCTATCCCATCAAGATCCTGCCGCTACCTTTCTATATTGAACCGATGAACGCATATCTCTACTGGCACCATAGATTGCACCAAAGTACTCTGCACCGCTGGCTTAGAGACAGGCTATTGGCGAAGGATACCTCTCATTCCGACTAAGGATGTAACTGCAGGCTTTGCTTATAAAGTGCCAGAGCCTGTTTATTATCCTGCTGAGCTTCTTTAATTTCTGCCAGGGCCAGCAGGTCATCCTGACTGCTGCGGATACTAAGCGCTTTCGTCAGGGCTTTTTCTGCCAGGCTAAAGTCCCTGGTGTGTTTGGCCAGATGCCCCAGGGCCGACAGCAATTCGGCATTCTGCTCATCCTTCTTCAGCCATTCTTCCAGTTTGCGCATGGCCGCGACCGGATTGCTACTGCGTAGCTTTTTAAACAACGGCAGCAATAACGGGTGTGGACCTTGTTTTTGCCCTTCCACCAGCACCTGTTCGGCGTCTTGGTGCATACCTTGTTCCATCAGCTGCTCAGCATAGGCAGCCTGATGCGCCGGGTCCTGCCGCTTGGCTCTGGGCAACCCCTGCCAGTTAAGCTTAAGCTGATTAGCCCCTTCCTTGCTAGCAATCTCGGCGAAGACCCCCTGTGCGGCCTGACGCATCCAGAAGTCGTATTTCTCCAGGCCCAGGGTTTTCTTCCAGCCTTTCAACCTGTCCTGCAGTTCATGCCAACGACCAGCATGCGCCAGTGCCTTGGCCCACAGCAGCGCCACCCTGGGGTGTTGCTGGTGTTTTTCCGACAAGGCTTCCAGTAATTGCAGGGCCTCAGCGGCTTGCTGCTGCTGAATTTCCAGTTTGACCAGATGCAAGGTGGCGGCCAGTTCACTGGCTGGAAACGCTCGCGCCTGCATCCATAGCTCGCGGGCTTTATCCCATTGCTTACGCTTGGCAGCTGCCTGGGCAGAGGCTAGCAAATCCAGGCCGTTAAATGCGGCGCTGTCCACTCTGCTAAGTTGTTTTTCTGCTTCCTGGTAATTAGCTTCCTCCAGCGCCACCAAACCTCGGGTAAAGGCCTTTTGCCGCTTACGCTCGCTCCAGCCACCTAACCAGCGTCTGGAACCGGTGAGCAGGGTCAGCAAACGTTTGACCAGCCATTCGAGCAGCAGAAATGCCACTATGCCAAAAAGCAAGGTGAGACCGAGTGAAATTACACTCATCTCAATGGTCCACTGGTCAAGGGCAATCAATACATAACCTTTCTGACCAGCCAGCATAGGACCGGCCACCAAACCGGTTAACAGAATGACAATCAGCAGGGCAAAGCGGATCATGATTGCTTACCTGAAAATGCGCCAGCGACTCTGTCTTCCAGCATTTGTTCCAGGGGCTTAGCAGCTTGCAGTCGTTCTGGCAGTGCCAGCTCAATATCGGTTTGATGCAGCTGTTGCAACGCCTGCGCGAATGCAGCTACGCGGTTGTCCTGCTGGGCAAAATAAAATGCTAACAGTGTCTGCGCCTGCTCAATGGCCTGACGATATTGCTGACTTTGTTCCCGCGTAACAGCTTGCTGTGCCAGCATCAGGTAATGACGCAATTGTTCTTTGACGAGCCACTGCTGTTTATCGCTCAATAATGGCCGGGTTTCTGCATCACGCCTGCGTATTGTAATAAAGTCATCCACCAGTGCCCGCCAACTACGTTGCAGGTTTGCCTGCCAGTCCGCCACATCGTCTGACAAAGCTTGATTTGCCGGATTATCGCCATCCACTTCTGGCAGAACCACCATATCCAGAGGTAAAGCATCGACACCCGCCATCAATGCGCCAAGCTCAAGGCTGATTTTGATGGGTGTTTCAGTGTCCAGTTGCTTAACACTTTGCATATCATTGGCCAGTAACTGGCGCACCGGCAATAAGCTGGGGTCAGCTAAATCGGCCAGCCTGGCATCAGCATTCTGCAACAGCAATAGTGCAGTTTTTGCGTCTTTTTCCAACCATAACTTACGCCCCGCCATACGCACCAGATAATCGGCTTCGGCCAGTAACCAGTCGCTGGGGCGACGTCCGGTCATATCCTGCAGACTTTGATGATTAGCCAGAATCTGTTGTTCCAGTAAGCGTTGTTTTTCCTGGATAGGCTGCAGACTCTGCTGACGTTGCTGGCTGATATTCTGCAAACCTGCGTCCAGCTTCTGCTGCAGGGCGCTTTCCTGGCGGCTGACCATTTGGTTGGCTTCCTGTAACAGGCGCTGTTCATTCTGCTGTTGCCCCTGTTGTTGCTGCCACAACCAATAGCCACCGGCTGCCACTACCAGCACCAACAGCAGATTCAATAAGGTCATCAACCACAATGCCGCTGTGGCCGGGCGACTGTTTGCAGGCGTTTTCTTGTCCGGCGCCTTGGGTACGGATGGCGAAGAGGTTGGCTTTACAGGCACTTCTGTTGATTTTTGCTGGGCGTCAGCCATAGCATGTTGCTCCATAAACTGTCTGGCGGCTTGGATCAGCGCCTCATCCGAGGCATTGCGGCTTAAAGACACTTGCCGTATACCTTTGTCCCTGGCCTTATCCTGTAAGCGGGGGCTGACCAGGATCCAGGGAACAGCACGAAGCCAATCCGGCTCCAATTGCGCAAAGGCGGCCTCTAATAGCTCGCCACTTGTGGCCATAATGCATTGTATTTCATGTTTTTGCCATGCCTGGGTAGGCACCGGGTCCTTTACCTGCACCCGTTGGTAAAGTGCTACGCTTTGCACCTCTGCGCCCCGTTCGGTCAGGGTATCGGCGATTAACTCACGCCCCCCCTGACCTTTCACCAGAAGCACCTGAAGACTGTTGACAACCTTCAGTTCGGCAAGGGCAAGTAAACCTTCTGAATCTTCCTGTTCGGGAAACTGCACCTGTAACCCACCGGCCAACAGTTTTGCAGCCGTACTTTGCCCAACAGCAAAGTAACTGACATGCTGCGGCCATGCTTTGCCCTGCATGGCTTGCAGGGCTAGTTCTGCCGCTGAGGTACTGACAAACAGCACTTTGCTCTGTGCAGCCAGTGTGCTGAGGCATTCGGCAAAGGCCGATATCTGCGCGCGGTCGGGGGCAATATCAATCAGCGGCAACCCCACGGTGGCAACACCGGCATCATTCAGCGCCTTGCTACTGGCCTGACATTTGCCCTCAGGGCGCAGTAACAGAAATTTAGCCATGGGGGTGATACAGCGCCTGAAGAATCTCACGCGCGCCCTTGCTCAGCAGTTCCTCAGCCAGCGCCTTGCCCATGGCTTGCGCTTCGTCACGATGGCCCCGCATTTCTCCCTGGATGATTTGCGAGCCGTCCAGCGCACCAACCAAACCACGTAACCACAACTGCTCACCCTGCAATTCGGCAAAACTGCCAATGGGCACCTGGCAGCCCCCCTGTAAAGTTGCATTCAAGGCCCGTTCTGCCGCGACTCTGGTGGCGGTATCGGCATGATTTAATGGCGCCAGCAAAGCAATCAGCTCGGCATCATCATTGCGACATTCAATCCCCACGGCCCCCTGCCCCACCGCAGGCAGAGATTGGCCGGCATCGATACGATGGCGAATACGCGGTTGCATACCCAAGCGGATTAAGCCGGCGGCAGCCAGAATAATGGCATCGTAGTCACCATTATCCAGCTTGGCCAGACGGGTATTAACGTTGCCACGTAGGTCACGTATCTGCAAATCCGGGCGCCTGGCTTTTAGCTGACACTGACGCCGCAAACTGGATGTGCCCACCACGGCCCCCTGAGGCAATTCATCCAGGTGACTGAATTGATTAGATACAAAGGCATCAAGTGGATCTTCACGCTGACAAATAGCATGCAGGCCAAAGCCCTCAGGAAATTCTACCGGCACATCTTTCATAGAGTGCACGGCAATATCTGCACGGCCTTCCTGCATCGCCACTTCCAGTTCCTTGATAAACAAGCCCTTACCACCAATTTTGGCCAAGGGTGTATCCAGGATCCTATCGCCCTGGGTGGTCATAGGCACCAGTTCCACCTGCAAACCGGGATGCGCTTTGATCAGTGCATCTTGGACGAATTCAGCCTGCCAGAGGGCCAGGGCACTTTTACGGGTAGCGATACGAATCACTCTGGATGTCATAGCTTGCCTTTACTGCATGGCGCCACTGCGCCGCCGGATAGATGGCAGAATAATACCATTGACCCGGCATGTTTGGCACTGATGTGGGTCAACCGGAACCGACTAATAATTGGCTATCGCCAGGTTGAAAACAAATCCTGGCTGGCAATCAGTGTAGGACAGCGCTTGCCAGCCAACCAGTTGTTACTGGCGCACAGACTAGCCGAAGCGTTTAACCAGCCACTGGGAAACTTCCTGAATTTCTTCCAGGCACACATTGTGTTGCATCGGGTAATCACGCCACTTTGCCGGATATCCCAAACTCTCAAGCAAAGAAAAAGCTGATTTGCCCAGCGCACAGGGTACCACTTCGTCGTACAACCCATGAGCCACCAGGATCGGCGTATCCTGATTGGCGGGATGGCGCTGTTCGGCCAGTTTTTCCGGCTGGCACATATAAGTGGACAACGCCAGAATGCCAGCCAGTTTATGCTCAAAACGTAGCCCGAGGTGATAGGCGATCACCCCACCCTGAGAAAATCCGGCCAGCAAAATACGTTCTGATGGGATGCCCCTGGCCATTTCCGCTTCCACCAGTTCTCTGACCAGGGCCATGGATTCCGTTACCCCTTCCACATCGGCACGGTTTTCAAAATCCAGTGACTTAATGTCATACCAGGCGCGCATTTCCATGCCATTGTTGATAGTGACCGGGCGCACCGGCGCATGGGGGAAAACAAAGCGGACATTCAGACTCTGAGGCAACTTAAGTTCCGGCACGATAGGGGCAAAACCATTGCCTGAATCACCAAGGCCATGTAACCAGATCACCACGGCATCAGCCTTGCCCGTGGGATTAACCTCAACAAACGGAAGAGTCGAACTCATTTTGTGCTCCTTGTCACCGGTTTGCCGTCACTACGGCTATTGGTTTGATATGCATGTAAAAACTTATGCTAACATTGCTTTTTTACCGCCTCACGAGTTTTTATCAGCATGGCCTCTGGAAACCTGTTTATTCTTGCCGCCCCCTCGGGTGCGGGCAAATCCAGTTTGATCAAAGCCTTGCTGGAGCGTCACCAGGACGGCTCCATGCAGGTCTCGGTGTCCCATACCACTCGCCAGCCCAGGCCGGGCGAGCAAAATGGCGTGCATTATCACTTTGTCAGCAAGGCAGAGTTCGAGCAGCTTATTGCCCAGAACGCCTTTTTTGAATGGGCGGAAGTGTTCGGCAATTATTACGGCACATCCAAACAGGCCATTGCAGACACTCTGCAACAGGGTATAGATGTCTTTTTGGATATTGACTGGCAGGGTGCCCGTCAGGTGAAAAAACTGATGCCACAGACAGCCACCGTTTTTATTGCGCCGCCTTCCCGTGATGAGTTGCTGCGCCGTTTGCAAGGTCGTGGCCAGGATAGCGCCGACGTTATTGCCGATCGCATGGACAAAGCGCGGGCGGAGATTTCCCACTACCATGAATTTGACTATATTGTGGTCAATGATGATTTCGCTACTGCGCTGGCAGAAGTTGAGGCGCTGGTTATCAGCCATCGTCTGCAGCAAACCAAGCAGGCCAGCCGCCATAGCAGACTCTTTGCCGAGCTGTTGAAACAAGACTGAATTTAAGCGAGCATTGTTTAAGCTTTGACCTTTCCATTGGTCGCAAATCCCGGTAAACTACGCGACCTTTTTCGAATCATGCCTGACGGAGTGTTAAATGGCCCGTGTAACCGTAGAAGATGCAGTAGAACAGATTGGCAATCGTTTTGACCTGGTGCTGGTCGCCGCTCGTCGGGCGCGCCAACTGGCCACTGAAGGCAAAGACGCCAGAGTTGAGTGGGAAAACGACAAACCCACAGTAGTCGCCCTGCGCGAAATTGAAAAAGGCCTGGTCACTGCCGACAGCATGGACGCCGATGAAATGCGTTCACAGGAAGAGCAGGAGCGCGCCGAGTTTGCTTCTGTGGCCAATATCCTGGCCGGTCATCAGTAAAACCTGTACGGAACGTTAATCGTCAGGACAGATTAGTCCGATTAGCGTTCCGCCGTTGGCTTCCAGTCAAAATCTCCGTATTCTATTTCTAACACTCACCAAATCGAATTAACGCCAACGTGTATCTGTTTGAAGGCCTGAAACAAAAAGTCTCAGAATACCTGCCCGCCGAGCAGGTGTCAGATATACAGCGTGCCTATGTGGTGGCTCGTGATGCCCACGACGGCCAGATGCGTTCCAGCGGCGATCCTTATATCACCCACCCGGTGGCCGTGGCTGGTATTCTGGCCGATATGCGTCTGGATCATGAAACACTGATGTCTGCACTGCTGCATGACACCATCGAAGACACCCATGTCTCCAAACAGGATCTGATCGACCACTTCGGTGAATCCGTGGCGGATTTGGTGGAAGGGGTCAGCAAACTGGACAAGATCCAGTTTCGCAGTAAGAAAGAAGCACAGGCCGAAAACTTCCGTAAAATGATCATGGCCATGACCCAGGATATCCGGGTCATACTGATAAAATTGGCGGACCGCACTCATAATATGCGCACGCTGGGCTCGTTGCGGCCCGACAAGCGCCGTCGCATCGCGCTGGAAACGTTGGAAATCTATGCCCCAATTGCCCATCGTCTGGGTATTCACGATATTAAAAACGAGCTGGAAGACCTTGGCTTTCAGGCCATGTATCCAATGCGCTACCGGGCACTGAAATCGGCAGTGAAGTTGGCCCGTGGCAACCGCAAGGAAATTATCGAAAATACTCAGGGTGAAATTGAATCCCGCCTGCAGGAAAGCGGCATTCAGTCAGAAGTAAAGGGGCGGGAAAAACATCTGTACTCCATCTACCGTAAAATGAAGAACAAGGAATTGTTGTTCAATGAAGTGATGGACATCTACGCCTTTCGGCTGATTGTTGACAATATTGACAACTGTTACCGGGCACTGGGTTCGATGCATGGTCTGTACAAACCCATCGAAGGACGATTCAAAGATTATATTGCCATTCCCCGCACCAACGGCTACCAGTCTTTACACACCTCACTGGTGGGGCCCCATGGTATTCCGGTAGAAATCCAGATCCGTACCCCTGAAATGGACCATATGGCCGATAAAGGGGTGGCAGCCCACTGGCTGTACAAGGAACCCGGGGATGCCAAAGGCACAACCGCCCAGGTCAGAGCCAGGAAATGGATGCATTCCCTGCTGGAGTTACAGCACAGTGCCAGCTCCTCCGTTGAATTTATCGAAAACGTTAAAACCGATTTGTTTCCGGAAGAGATCTACGTATTTACCCCGGATGGCCGCATTATTGAATTACCAATGGGCGCGACTGCGGTGGATTTTGCCTATGCCGTGCATTCAGATATCGGTAATTCCTGTGTCGGTGTGCGGGTCGACAGACGCAATTATTCCCTTAACCGACCACTGGAAAACGGCCAGTCAGTGGAAATTATCACGTCCCCCCGGGCTAAGCCCAATGCTAGCTGGCTGAATTTTGTGGTGAGTGCCAAAGCACGTTCCTATATACGCCAGTATCTGAAAAAGCAGCGCTCGGAAGAAGCTATCAATATGGGTAGCAGGCTGCTGCGCCATGCCTTGGGCAGTGTCAAACTGGACGATATTCCACAGCAGGATATCGACAGGGTGGTGAAAGAAACCAAACACGACAACTTTTATTCGCTGTTGGCAGATATTGGCCTGGGTAATGAGTTGTCGGCCATAGTCGCCCGCCGCTTATTAGGGGATAACGATCCTGATACCGCGGATAAGAGTCGTAAAGTGGCAATCAAAGGCACAGAAGGATTACTGGTCAGCTATGGTCGCTGTTGTCATCCCATCCCTGGGGACGATATTATCGCCATGCTCAGCCCTGGCCGCGGCATGGTGATCCACCAAAGTGGCTGTCGTAATATACGCAAGCTGACGCGTGAAGAACCGCATCGGGTATTGCCAATGAACTGGGAAGCCGATGCACAGGGTGAATTCAAGGCGTCCGTAAGGGTTGAACTGGTGAACCGCCAGGGTACACTGGCCAAACTGACTAACGCTATTGCCGCGGCAGACGCGGATGTCATCAGTCTGCAAACAGAAGAAAAAGAAAGTAACATTTACTATATTGATTTGGAGCTTACGACCAGCAACCGTATACATCTGGCAAATATCATGCGCAAAATCCGCACCATGCCGGAAGTACAAAAAGTCTCTCGTCATAGCCAATCGAAGCAAAATTCCTAAGGAAACCTTTTATGTCTAAGTCCGTTATTCACACTGACAGGGCCCCCAAAGCTATTGGTACTTACAGCCAGGCCGTTAAGTCAGGTACTACTGTTTACCTGTCCGGCCAAATCCCGCTGGTACCGGAAACCATGGAGATGGTTTCTGAGGACTTCGAAGCCCAGGCCCGTCAGGTATTTGAAAATGTTAAAGCCGTCTGTGAAGCAGCCGGTGGCAGTACTAACGATTTGACCAAGGTGAATATTTTCCTCACCGACCTGTCCAACTTTGCCAAGGTCAACGAGATCATGAGTCAGTATTTTAAACAGCCCTACCCGGCTCGCGCAGCCATCGGCGTAAAAGAACTGCCCAAAGGTTCACAGATTGAGATCGACGGTATTATGGAGTTGCCGGAATAATCCGGTGACACCGAATCGTTATCGGCGCATCCGCCATATGCTGGGGCTGCGCCAACCTGATCTGGCGGTCTGCCTGGAGAAGGTTCACAAGCCGCACAATCTGGCGGCCATGATGCGCAACTGCGATGCCACGGGTGTACACCACCTGCATGCCATCTGGGCCACCAAACACCAAATTCGGCGCGGCACGGCAGTAGGTAGTCAGAACTGGCTTAAACTGCATTCCCACAAAACCAGCGCCGATGCTATTGGCCAGTTTAAAGCACAAGGCATGCAGCTTCTGGTTACGCATTTATCTGACAAAGCAGTGGACTTTCGTCAGGTGGATTACACCAGGCCCACCGCCATTCTGTTTGGCCAGGAACGCACCGGCGCCAGTGAAGAAGCCATTGCCGCGGCGGATCAGGAAATCATTATCCCAATGCTGGGTATGGTGCAGTCGCTGAATGTATCGGTAGCAGGCTCACTTATTCTGTATGAGGCGCAGCGGCAACGTCAGCAGGCCGGGTTGTTTGCCACTCCGAGGCTGGATGAAGCCGAATGCCAGCGTATTTTATTCGAAGGAGGCTATCCCAAGCTTGCCTATCTGTGCCGGATTAAAGGCCTGGATTACCCGCATATTGACGATGAGGGGCAAATACAGGCTGATGCTGACTGGTGGCAGATCATGCAACAGGATGGTCGCGTGGCGTTACAGGAAGCCCCGCAAATTCTGAGTGGCTGGCAACGGAAAATGCTCGGCAATTGAAATTAATCCTTGCGCAGGCAGGTCCAATGGGGCGCGAATATTAATATGGAGCCCCTATGCGATTACGACAGCTATTTGTTCTGCTACTGATTGTCAGCAGCCCGCTTTATGCCCTGGACAGAACCCAGGTGGCAGACAGCCCGGAAAACGTCACCCCACTGCTGAACGGCCAGCAAATCCCCGATGTCAGCCTGCAGACCCCACAAGGTAAAAACGTCAGACTGCGCGACCTGGTGGCAGCTAAACCCACCGTGATGCTGTTTTACCGCGGCGGCTGGTGTCCTTACTGCAATGCGCAGTTAGCCGGCTTTCAGGATGTGGAGAAGCAGCTCAGCGCATTAGGCTATCAGGTACTGGCGGTATCACCTGACTCACCCGCGCGCTTAAATGAACAGAAGTTTGACACCGACTATCAGGTGAAACTGCTGGCGGATCCGGGGCTGGACGCCGTCAGAGCCTTCGGTCTGGCGTTTTATCTACCCGATGATGTCACTGCCAAGTACCGGGACTGGAAAGGCAATATCTTCCCAACCCTACCCGGCGATGACCGCATTGTACTGCCGGTTCCTGCCGCTTATGTGCTGGATCAGCAGGGTATTATTCAGTTCCAGTATGTGAATCCCAACTACAAGGTACGAGTCGACCCACAGTTGATGTATCATGCCGCCAAACAGGCGATAAAAAAATAATGGATGCAGTCACTGGCATATCGGAAAGTTACCGAGCTTAAAGGGGTAGGAAGCAAGGTTGCGGAAAAGTTGCAGAAGCTTGGTCTGGTCACAGTACAGGACCTGCTGTTTCATCTGCCGCTGCGCTACGAGGACCGTACCCGTATATACCCGATAGCGGACTTGATGCCACTGATCCATGCCAGCATCGAGGCTGAAATAATCTCCAGTGACATTCAGTTTGGTAAAAAACGAATGCTCACCGTCAGGGTTAAGGATGCCACCGGCAGCCTGACCCTGAGATTTTTTCATTTCAATGCCGCCCAGCGGGAATCACTAAAGCCAGGCCTGAGTATCCGTTGTTTTGGTGAGATTCGCCGCGGCAAATACGGCCTGGAAATGATGCACCCAGAGTACAGGATACACAAACAAGACAGCCCCGAGCAGGCTGTGGAAGAAGCCTATACACCTATTTACCCTACCACTGAAGGGTTGAAGCAGTTAAGTCTGCGTAACCTCACTGAACAGGCGCTGGCTTTGCTGCACAAAGGTGGCCTGGCAGAATTACTGCCCGACGGTATGTACCAAAACCAGATTAGCCTGGAACAGGCCTTGCAGCTGGTGCACAGGCCAGGTCCCGAGGTCAGTCTGGCCTTGCTGGAAAACGGTGAACATCCGGCCCAGCAACGTCTGATCCTGGAAGAGCTGCTGGCTCATCATTTGAGCGTATTAAAAGTGCGGCAAAACAGCGATTTACAGCCTGCGCTGTCGCTGCAACCTGACTTTGCGATGTTGCAACGTTTTCTCGGCTCGCTGCCATTTGCCCCCACCGGCGCACAGCGCAGAGTGGTGGAAGAGATTCAACAGGATATGCTCAGGCCGCGGCCGATGATGCGACTGGTGCAAGGCGATGTGGGCTCGGGAAAAACCCTGGTGGCAGCGCTTGCCGCCCTGACAGCCATTGGCAGCGGCTATCAGGTGGCAATGATGGCGCCCACCGAACTGTTGGCCGAACAACATGCCAATAACTTCCGTCACTGGCTTGCACCACTGGGCATTGAGGTGGGTTGGCTGGCTGGCAAGCTGAAAGGCAAAGCTCGTGAGGCCCTGCTTACCCAGTTAGAGGGCGGGGACATTAAAATGTTGGTGGGCACCCATGCCATTTTCCAGCAAACCGTGACCTTCCACCATCTGGCGCTGGTGATCATCGACGAGCAACACAGATTTGGTGTGCATCAGCGCCTGGCGCTGCGCGAGAAAGGTCAGCAACAGGGCATGGCACCGCATCAGTTGATTATGACGGCCACGCCGATTCCCCGCACACTGGCCATGACGGCCTATGCAGATTTAGATACCTCAGTGATTGACGAGCTGCCGCCAGGAAGAACGCCGGTGAAAACCGTAGTGATTCCTGACAGTCGCCGCGACGAGGTGGTCTACCGGGTGCGGGAAGCTTGCCAGAGCGAAGGCCGCCAGGTGTACTGGGTGTGCACCTTGATTGAAGAATCCGAAGTGCTGCAATGCCAGGCCGCCGAAGATACCGCTCAGGCGCTCGCCATGGCACTGCCTGAACTGAAAGTCGGCCTGGTCCACGGTCGCCTGAAAGCCAAAGAAAAACAGCAGGTTATGCAAGCTTTCAAAGACGGTGAACTGGATTTACTGGTAGCCACCACGGTCATTGAGGTGGGGGTAGATGTGCCTAATGCCAGCCTGATGATCATTGAAAATCCCGAGCGTCTGGGTTTGGCACAACTGCACCAATTGCGCGGCCGGGTTGGACGTGGTTCGGTGGAAAGTCATTGTGTGCTGATGTACCAGTCGCCCTTATCTAAAACCGCGAGTAAACGCCTGGCGGTCTTGCGCGAAAGTAATGACGGCTTTCTTATCGCCCAGCGCGATCTGGAGATCCGCGGCCCCGGCGAGCTGCTGGGAACCAAACAAACCGGCCTGGCAGACTTGAAAATTGCCGATTTGGTGCGAGATGCTCACCTTATTCCGCAGGTGCAGCAGATGGCCAATCAACTGTGGCAGCATTATCCGGCCCAGGCTCAGGCGGTGATTAACCGCTGGCTGGCCCACCGCGAAGACTACGGACACGCCTGATGAGTCAAATTCCACTGTTACCCGCCGATCCCAGTTTGTCGGCTCAGGCACAAAGCCTGGCAGAACGCTGGCAGTTGCCAATCAATCCTGATGCAGCAATGGGTCTGGTATTGTGGCTGGACGACCAGGGCCTGCATCTGAAAACCCTGGATGATGCCAAAATGGGCACAGTACAAGTGGATTTTGCCAGTGATGCCATGGCCTGGCGGCGCCAGCATGGCGGCGGCAAAAACGAAGCCGTGGCCAAGGCGGTAGGCATTAAGCCAGGCTATCGTCCACAAGTACTGGACGCCACCGCGGGTCTTGGTCGTGACGCCTTTATTCTGGCCAGCCTGGGTTGTCAGGTTACTATGCTGGAGCGGGTCAATGCCGTCGCGGCCTTGCTGGATGACGGTCTGCGGCGCGCGGCTCAGGACCCGGAGCTGGGGCAGTGGCTACCGGACAGACTCAGGCTGTTGCCTGCGTCTGCCCTGGACAAGCTGCATAGCTGGGAAGGCACACCGCCCGATGTGGTGTACCTGGATCCGATGTTTCCACATCGCAAAAAATCGGCGCTGGTTAAAAAAGAAATGCGCCTGTTTCAATTACTGCTTGGGCCGGACCTTGACGCAGATACGTTGCTGACGCCTGCACTGCAGTTAGCACAAAAACGTGTGGTGGTTAAACGCCCGTCTGGTGCCCCTTATCTAAACAACCACAAACCGCAGTTGGAAATGCAAGGTAAAGCCAATCGCTTTGATATTTACCTGCGACACGCCTGACACTATCCGGCATCCTGCACAGCAGAGGCTAATCGCTGCTGACGACTATGCCAGGCCATGCGGAGAAACATAATAGACGCCAGCGAGGTGGCGCAAAGATTAAACAGCATAGCCTGGGCAAACGCCTGGCCCTGATTGCCATTCCACTGGGCCAACGCATCAGCATACAAGATGCCCACCAGGGCCACACCGATAGCACCACCCACTTGTTGCATGGTTGATATCCAGCCTGACGCCATACCAGCCAGTTCCGTTGGCAACCTGCCCAGCAGCAAATTCAGTAATGGCGTCATGCACAGCCCCTGCCCGGCACCAATCAGAATAAAGGCGGGCAGCAGCGACAACGCAGCCAACTCAGCACTGTTCACCTGCCAGATCACCAGGCCGATTCCCAGCGCATACATGCCGGCGCCAATGGCCATGGCATAAATGCCGATTCGTCTGACCAGCTTCGGTGACACCCAGGAGGCCAGCAGAAAGGCCAGACTGGCTGGCGCGAATGCATAACCGGCGGCAGAAGGGGTTAAGCCCATCACTTGTTGCAGCAGCAGTGCGATACAAAGAAACAACGAGGCCGCAGCAGAATAAATCAACAACACCAGACAGGTGCCCATCGCCAGGCCAGGTTGCCTGAGCAATGACAAATCCATTACCGCCCATTGTCCCCGCGCCCTTAACCTGGCCTGATGTCTGACAAACCAGTAAAGCAGCAACAAAGACAATCCCAGCGAACACCAGGTCCAAACCGGCCAGTTTAGTGCCGGGCCTTTAAGCATGGGCAGTAGCAAGGCCAGCAGAGCAGTGCTCGCAATCAATATCCCCGGCCAATCCATCCCGATCCCCTGAGGTCCTTTTGATTCTGCGATCAGCACCCCGGCCAATAACACTGCCAGTGCAATCGGCAGGTTAACCAGAAACACACTGCGCCAGCCCCATCCCAGCAGATTGGCTTCCACCATCCAGCCACCCAGCACTTGTCCGGCAATGGCCGCCAGTCCAAGCGTCATACCCAGCAGGCCAAATGCTTTAGCGCTGGCATGCTGGTCAAAATTCACCCGAATCAGGGCATAGATCTGCGGCAACAGCATGGCCGCCGCCGCACCTTGTATCAGCCTGGCTACAATCAGGTGCCAGGCCGTGACAGCAATACCACAAAGCCCGGATGCCAGCCCAAACCCCAGCATGCCAAGCAGATATACTCGTTTGCGTCCAAAGCGGTCACCCAACCTGCACCCGGCAATCAGCAACGCGCCTAATGCCAGCTCATAGCCGGCGATCACCATAGCCAGATCGGAAAAGTCAGCCTGTAAGTCCTGCTGAATACTGGGCATGGCCACATTCACCACAAAGGCATCAAATATGGTGACAAATCCGCCCACCAGCAATACGGCTAATGCCCACCAGCCTTTGCTGCCAACCTTAAGATGTCCTTTCTTCATTCCTGCACTCAATTGCTTTTTTGAAAACCCAAACCCGGAGTGACCAGGCGGCGAAACAAGCCGCTGCCAAGCATAACACCGGTGATAACCAGCATCATCCCCACCATCTGGGCAGCATTGGGATAGTGGCCCATCACGAGGCTGATAAGTAAGGTAAATACCGGTACCAGGTTAAAACATAGTGACAATCTGTCAGGACCTATGCCTTGCAACGCCTGTAACCAGAATGCATAAGCCACAAACGTACCAAACACGCCCATATACACCAATAACAAATGGGTATGCAGACTGAGTGCAGGTATCAGTGTAAGGGGTTGTTCCACCAGCAGCGCCGCAACACAAAGCATCAGGGTGCCCACCGTGATGGTCCAGCGAGTTAACTGCATGGGCGGAACAGCCGCAGCGTGTTTTTTGCTTAGCACGGTAAAACTGCACATGCACAAACAGGCAACCAACATGTACAGGTCCCCTTTGGCCACCTGAATGCTCTGCCATTGATTACCGGTTATAACCAGACTGACGCCCGCCAGGCCGACCAGTATGCCCAGCACGCTTATCCAGCGCATGCGGGTGCCCAATATCCACACCGACAACAGATTAGTCACCAGCGGGCTGGCCGCCATTATCAATGCACCATTTAGAGCAGATGTCTGCTGCAAGCCAAGGAAAAAGGCATAATTAAAACCAAACACACCTAATCCACCCAAGGCAATCAGCCAAAGCTGCTGATTGGCACTTAATATGGATTCGCCTCGACCACGCATCAACCTGAGCAGTAACAAAATCGCTGCAGCAATCACAAAACGTTCGGCCGCTGCCGTCAGGGCGGGGACTTCCCCGGCTATGGCTTCGGCCGCATTGAAATTGCCTCCCCAGAAAAAAATACAGGTTATGGCCATTAACCACAGCCAGGACTCACGAATGTGCATGAATATTTCAATCGCTTGATGAGCAGAAAGGCAGCTTATATATTTTGCTTTCATCAAGATATAAGCAATTTTTCAAGTTGAATTCTCAAAAATGAAAACTAACTATTCATTGGATGACTTGCACCTGTTTGTGATGGCGGCCCAGTACCCCAGTCTGACACAGGCGGCGCAGGTCATGGACATCCCCATTGCCACACTAAGCCGACGGCTGAAACGACTGGAGCAACAACTAGGAAGTCGCTTGCTGGAACGTAACGCTCACCAGTTCAAGCTCACGGCGGCGGGCCAGAGCTATATTGAACAATGCGGGCCGCTGGTTGCCGATTTAACCCGTGCCGGTGATAGCCTGAATGTTCAGCATCACGGTATGTGTGGCCGACTTTGCGTGACCGCTCCCAATACCATGGTGCAAAACTGGCTGGGCCAGTGTCTGAGCGACTTTTTACACCAGCACCCCAATCTGCGCTTACAACTGAAGCTGTCCAACCACAATCTGGATTTGGTTAGTGACAGAGTAGATTTGGCATTTCGTGCCGGTATTCCAGCCGACAGTGATTGGGTGGCAAGACAAGTCTGGCAAACCAGTTTGCATCTGCTGGCTACCCGCGATTATCTGCAACAGGCAGGTTCGCTGACCCACCCACGGCAACTGGCGCAACACCGCCTGATCGTCTCCGATCCCATCAACCTCTGGCATTTCAGGCACATACATAACGCTGAAGACTTCACCTTCAGACCACATCCCCATATCAGCGTGGACGACAATCTGGTGGCCCTGAAGTTGACGGCAGCGAATCAGGGTATATGCCTGCTGCCCGGGTATCAGTACCATCAACCGGAGCAGGAAAAATTATTGAATTGCCTACCCGACTGGCAGGGACAAACCAGACCCATATACCTGCTGTATCGTGACAGAGACTTGATTTCTACCCGATTGCGTACTTTGATTGACTTTGTTGTGCACTGGACAGAGCAGTACCAGGCCAACTGATAGATAAAAAGGGGGCGATGCCCCCTTCAAATTCGCTTACTGGCAACTGCCCAGCGATTCCCAGACATCCCAGGTGCCTGAGTTACTGGCCGGATCATCGCCTTGTGTCCACCACTTAGCCTGATAACCCTGATTGTTATGCTGCACCTGGGCACCAGCCAGATACACTGTTGAAGCGCTCCATACCGGCAGCCCCTGGCAGTCTCCACCGCCGGTCGAGACATTCACCAGTTTGGTGGTGCTGCGCGTCGCTCCATTGGTATCAGTGACACTGAGCTGAACGCTGTAGTTACCCGCCTGAGCGTATTGATGCACCGGATTCTGCTGAGTCGAGTTTTGCCCATCACCAAAATTCCAGGCCCTGGATGCAATACCCTGGTCGTCGCTACTCTGATCGCTGAAGGTCACGGTCAAGCCGCTAACACTATAGCTGAAATCAGCCACCGGTGGTTGATCACCACCATTGCCATCGCATACACCGAGATCACGCCAGACATTGCTGAATACATCAGGGCGGGCGCCGGTTGACCACCAGGTTGCTTCATAAGTACGGCCGTTGTACACCACTTTATCGCCGGCCTGATACGAGGTAGTCGCAGACCAGGCAGGTACGCCGTTACAACCACCGTTATTGCCATCGCTGACATTCACGGTGCGGCTGGTACTGTTTTGCAATCCTTGTTGATCAGCTACGGTCAGGTTGATCTGGTAGCTACCAGAGGATGCGTATGTGTGGCTGGGGTTTTGCTGCGTCGATGTTTGCCCATCACCAAATTGCCAGTTCCAACTGACGACCCCACCGTCGTCGGTGGAGCTGTCCTGCAGGTTAACGGTCAGACCATTGGTACTGACACTGAATGAAGCCACCGGTGGCTGATTGTCGCCAACCCCACCAAACAAGAATTCGGTGTTGGCCAGACGGTTGACAGTACCATTGGTACCGGAAATTTTGCCACTAGCTGCATTGCTGTATATGGCCTGGGCAACCTGTGAAGTACCGGCCTGTGGATTCTGTTGCAGATACAATGCTGCTACACCGGCCACATGCGGACTGGCCATTGAGGTACCGCTGATACTGTTGGTGGCACTGCTACCACCAATCCAGGTCGACAGAATATTCGAACCTGGCGCAAAGATGTTGACGCAACTCCCCCAGTTGGAAAAAGACGAGCGGCTGTCGCTGCTGGTCGTCGACCCTACCGTCATTGCACCGGACACCCTGGCTGGCGAGAAAGAGCAGGCATCTGAATTGTCGTTGCCTGCCGCCACTACCGTAACGATGCCCTGCTGAATCAGGCGGTTGGTGGCCTGATCCAATACGGTGGAAGCACCGCCACCAAGGCTCATATTCGCCACTGCCGGACGCTGCGCATTGGCCACCACCCAATCAATGCCCTGCACTATGGCGGTTGAAGTCGTTTCGCCACTGCAACCAAACACCTTAACGGAGTTCAAGCGTACCTGTTTAGCCACCCCATAGGTGGACGCACCAATCGTACCGGCCACATGAGTACCATGGCCATTACAGTCTTCGGCACTATTTCCCACAGTAGTGACAGTGCTGCCAATGCGGCCACTGAACTGAGTGTGGCTGGTATTAATGCCTGTATCAATAACATAAGCATTAACGCCGCTGCCGTTGAGGTCATAACGATAGCTATTACTCAGAGGCAGATTCTGTTGATCCAGCCTGTCCAGCCCCCAGGGTGGGTTTGATTGTTGCGCGGTGGTACGAAAAATTTGTACCGGCTCGATGTAATCCACTTCATCTCGCTGTAACAACTGCTGAATACTCTGTGCGTCGGTGGTAATGGCATAGCCTTTGACACTGTGATGAAACTCCGCAGTCACCTGACCAGCGGTAACACCTGCGGCACTTCTGGCACTTTGCGTGACAAAATCAGCGCTGGATGCAAAGGGAGACACTGCGCTGTCTTTTAACACCACTATGTATTGATTGGCTACTGTGGTGTCGGCGGGAGTGCTGAGCAGTTGTGCATCGGCAAGCAGTTGTGGGCTGAAGGCAAGTGTGACTAATGTTGCCAACAAACTTTTTTTCCTTTCACTTAACATTTTGATTCCTCTGATTATTTATTGTTTTACTGCCGTTAACCCAAAATCTATGGGCGCAATAAGTAAAAATAATGGTCAAAAATTAAGCAAAGATTCTGCTAGATCGATTGATGCTTATAAAACAGCAAAAAATCTATATGACAACGCTGTCAAATTGTAAATATTTTGTTACTTTTTAATTTTAGAGATGTTAACCCCGTGTTGAAAGCTAACAACCTGCAGAGAATCAGTCTCCACAGCACAGCGCAGCTTAGTTAGCGCGCCGCCTTCCCTCCAAGGTGTAAGCAAGACGATACAGTTAGTTGGCAAGCAGCAGTTGCATCAGCTCCTGAGCCGCAGCCCGGGCCACAAGCTGAATATCTTGTCTGTCAGTATTGTCACCGACCTCATAGGTAACCGCATGCACGGCGTAGGTATCCGCGATATATTGCTTAAATACGCCGCGGTTTTTGTTATGACCGGGCTGAATGCGGATAGGGAAAGGTTTCACCTTATCGGCCAGGCCGGTCAGCCACCGTTCTGCCAGATCCGCAGATGCCAGCCCATAATCCGCGGGCATGGTATAGAAAACGTCCTTATGGGTAGAGTGAAAATCCACGGCAAAACGTATTTTGCCGCCCTGCGCCTGAATCTGTTGCAAATATTGGTGCACAGCCTGCGTTTCAGGTTGCTCGCGACTAAACCAGTCACGGTTCAAATCGACGCCCCCGGCGTTATGACGCCAGTTGCCGGCCGCCACACCATCGGGATTCATATTCGGCACCAGCAGCAGGTTAAAATGCTGAAGAAACTTAGCGCTTTGCGAATTAACCGTAAATAACTCATCGACAAAGGCTGTCATGGCCATAGCACCGGTAATTTCCGGGGGATGTTGACGCCCAATCAAGATAAGCCACTCGTTACTTTGCCCCCTATGCACCAAACCCTGTAACGGCTGGCCATTAACCGTTCTACCCAGCTCAAATTCACTCAGGTCGGCAAAGGATGGTGCCGACAACCAGTGCTGGTAGTGTTGGTTGTCCAGAATCTCCTGCCCGGCCACCCAGACCTGTCCCTTATTCAGTGTCATGCTTACCAGCATGCTGTTACCTTCCAGTTGGTATTCCAGCGGTTGCCAGTGCAGTTTATCCAGACTGAATTTAGGCAGATACCTGGGGGTGCCATGCTCAGTCTGCAATTCCAGTTCAATACGCTGTGACTGGGCACTGTCCAGTCGAAAGGCGTACCAAGGGCTGGGATTAATAGGCAGATTTTCCGGTGCCAGGGTGAGCTTATAGCGATTAGGCGCTAACTGCTGACATTGTTTAAAGCGTCCCATAGCAAAGGCCTTGTCAATGCTCAGCTTGTTAAACCGGCAATCTGTTTCGGCAAAGGCCAGTTGACTGAGTAACAGCAGTATCAGCGCATACTTCATCGGAGCTTTCTCTTGGGCGGTGCCGCCTTGGTCTTAACTATGACCACCTTAGCCAAAATCAGTATTTAGCGCCTATTCCTTAATGTTAAGAAGCCATACCCTGGTACTATCTGTCAGCGTCAGCAGGCATCCGCCAGCAGCGCTTGCTCCTCCGTCAACTGAACGAGTTTGTTATACAGACCGGCTGGCGGAGTGATATTAAAATAGTCACGCAAACACGTCTGGATCTGCTCGGCGCCAGCCAGTACCGTCACTTGTGGCGGGTGGCCCTGGCGATAACATTTTAGCTCGTTGTTTCGCAGGGTATAACGGCGTTCATCTATCACTTTTGCCGCCACCAGATTTTTCACAAACACAGAGTCAGGGTGAGTGGAAACATACCAGTTAAACACCTTATAGTCGGCGTTTTGTTGTGGCTGTAAGGTAAACCGATACAAGGTCAGCCAGCCATCTGCTTGCTGAAAGGCCAGTTCATAACTACCGGCCTGTTCCGTTATTTTGTAATTGCCATGCGGGGTGACCTGAACCTCGCGTTTGTTCAGTTGTAAGGGCGCTGTCGGCGTTGTCACACCAAAGCCTACATCTACCAGGTAGTCCACCCCAGCCAGGTTAACCAGCAACAACATATGTGATGCAGGGGTTTCGACTTCCTCCGGTACACCCCATCTGACTCTGGCTGCCAGACTGGTTACTTGCATGCCAATGGCGTTTAGCACGGAGCGAAACAGCGCATTTTGCTCATAACAATAACCACCGCGGCTTTGTCCGACCAATTTGTGTTGAATCACCTCAGTTGACAGCTCTACCGGCAGCCCCAGGTACGCATCCAAATTCTCAAAAGGAATAGTTTGGGTGTGTTTTTGTACCAGTGCAGACAGAGTGTCCAGGTCGGGGGCTAATGATTGCTGGAAAGCAATACGTTGTAAGTACTGTTGCAAATCTATTGGAGTCATATTACTGCGCCTTTGTTTTGAAATTTAGCGCAGGCTAATTCCTCAAGCTAAGTTGAGGTCAAGAGTTAATTGCCCATTCCTTTTTTCCGGCTTCAGCATCACATGGCCAGACCATCACAAACTGACCGGTATCGCCGCTGACCTCATAGCGAATTTTGCCTTTCAGAGTTTGGGTAACCAGATTGAATACCAGGTTCAGTCCCAGCCCGGCATTGCCTTCCCGCCTGGCCCCGGTCACAAAAGGTTCGAACATGCTGTTGGACAACTCCGGGGCAATAGGCTGGCCATTATCGGCATAGCACCATCGGCACTCTCCCTTGGCATATTGTACTTGGATCAGAATGGTTCCTTCGCTGCTGGTTTTTGCATGTTTCAGACTGTTGTTTACCATCTCCAGCATAATATCCTGCAAAACGGCCGGATAGCTTTGAATGGTCAAATCGGCAGGCACCTTGATGTCCAGCTTGAACCCAGCCTGGTTCAACTGCCCCTGAATCGCACTTTTAATGGTGCCAAACAAAGAAGCCAAATGAACAGGTTGCAGTCGCTTATCAGCAAAGTTCACCGCCAGCTTTTTGAAAGACTCGACCAGTCGGTTAATTCTGCGCAGATTTTCACTGGCCAGCAGACACCCCTGCAAAATTTGCTTATTTCGCTGATCAAATTCAGCGGCTGACAAGGTTTTTTGTTTGCGCATGTCTTGCAAGGTCACGACCAGATGTTCAACACTGGAAATAGAGGTGATCACCACGCCTAGCGGGGTATTTATTTCATGAGCCAAACCTGCCACCAGAGAGCCAAGCGAAGCCATTTTCTCCACTTCCACCAATTCACGCTGGGTGTGTTTCAGTTCCTCAATGGTTGTTTGCAGCAGTCCATTGGCACTGGCCAGTTCGGCCGTTCGTTCCTGCACCAGGTGCTCCAGATTTTCATTAAGCTGCTTTAATGACAATTCTGCGGTTTTTAGCTTATGAATAATCTGCAAAGTCCCCACCATGCGCCGGGCCTGGCCATCGGCGGTTCGTTCGGTGACTTTTCCTCTGTCTAGCACCCACAGCCATTCTCCACTTCGGGTGCGCAAACGATACGAGGCCTGATAATACTGAGAATTACCCTGCAGATGACTTTGCAGCGCTGCCTGCATTTGGGCCTGATCAGAGGGGTGAATGTGCTGGCTCCGCTCATCCATACTGTTTGCCCCGCAAAGATGGGGGAATTCCGCCAGAGCATTACGTCTTTGCAGGCTGGCTTTGTGCAGTTGCCAGTCCCATAGTTCATCCCCGGTACCCCATAGTGCCAGGCTGAGTTGCTGCTCTTTTTCCTGCAAACTGGCCAGCCAGGCATCCTGAGCGCGCTTCCTTTGCCACCAAAGATACAATGCCAGCGAAGCCACAGATATTGCGACCGCCCAGTAGCATAAATAAGCCAGCGTGCTCTTCCACCATGGCGGCAGAATATGCAGTGAAAGCTGGTGTTGTGCATAGGTTTCAGGATTGTCCACTGAAAAGGCACGAATGCTTAATATATGCTGCCCCGGCCCCAGGCCCAGCAAATCCAGTCGGTTGTTGTCGGTGGGCAGACTCCAGGCAATGGCACTGTCACCCAGCTTGTATTGAAAAAACAGCTTTGCCAGATCATCACTGGAGTTGGCGGCCAATGATAACCTTACCTGTCGCTGGTCATAGCTTATAGGTGGCAAGCTGCCGCTGTGGTTCAACAAATTAAATTTGTTTGAGACAGTTTGCAGTTCCCCGACAAAAAATTGGAAGTCGGCCGGTAACCATGCCGTGCTCACATTAAGATTGATGCGGTTAATGCTCTGTGACCCTGCAGCATAGACAAGGTTGCCAGACGCCATTAGCTGCTTAGGCCTGATTGTTTCAGACACGCCGGAAGCTGCACTGAATAGCCTGTAATTCCAGGACTGCATATCATAAACAAACAGTCCTTGTGCCGAGGTGAGCCAAAGTTCACTGCGGCCATTAACCAGCACTGAGGTAATTTCTGAGGTTTGCGCATGCTCCCCAAGCAGGGGCGAAACCGGTGAAAGCCCCGCCTGTTGATAAACAAACCCCATACAGCCGCTGTTAGTGGCCAGCCAAATACGGTCCTGCGCATCAATTTGCATATCCATCAGCCCATTGGCTGGCAAAGGAGCATCACGAAAATAAGACCATTGGCCGCCGTCAACATCGAATCTAAGCAGCCCCTGGCTTTGCAAGGCCACCCAAATAGCCCCGTCTGAGGTCTGCTGTAAACGGCTGATACTGCTCAGACGCCCCTGCATGGGCGTAAGTGGATGTAACCTTTGCTGCCATGTGCTTAACGCCACTTCAATCAGGCCGTAATAACTGGCCAACCAGACGCGCGAACCATCTTTATCCTGCAGTACATCAGTGATGTTGTTGTAACGCTTACCCTGCAGGGCCTGCAATGCATGCCACTTACTGACGTTAAACTGACTGTCTGCCACGCCAATCTTTTCCCCGCGCACCACAACAGACTGCCCATTGGCTAAAGCCAGGATCTTCTGCACATCCCGCATGCCGGTATCCTGCAAGCTTTCACTGCTATTGCCAGACCATTGCCACAGTTTTTGTTTGCTGTCGTTAAACAGCAGGCTTCCTTGTGCGCTGACCGACAATAACTGTATGCGTTGCGGTGCAGGGCTATGATTTTCTGCAAAAACAAACTGTTCAACCTGCCGATGCCTTAGCGGCACCCGAAAGACACCGAAAGAGACACTACCGACCCAAAGATTTTGCAGGTTATCCAGATACAATGCTGAAGTGAGGAAGTCCTGTAAGCTCTCCGGCATACCAGGGGTGGGCCGATATAGCGTCAGGGTGCCAGTGTCGATTCGGTACTCGGCCAGGCCAAATCCTATACCGGCCAGCCACAGTGCGTTTTTCCCCGCCGAGTGCATGGTGTGTACAGAAGTACCTGAGCCAAAGGTTTGCAGGTCCAGCCAAGGTAGCAAGTGCGACTGTTTGAGATCATAAGTCCACAGACGATTTTTTTGCGCCGCAAAAACATGCCGATCATCAACAAACAGAGCATCAATTGCACTGGCGACACCTGTGTTGAAAAGCAACTGCAATTGTTGCTGTTGATAGCGGTACAACGCACCATTGTCTAATGCCAGATACAAAGTTTCACCCACAGTGGCGGTATGCGTAATGCGACCTGGTAGTGGCAGATTGAGCTGGTGTAATAATCTGTCCTCGGTTGAGAAATACCTGAGCTTAGATTCGCCGAGCAACCAGATTTTGTTATCGCTCATACTGATATTCAGAACCGAAAACTCTTCGTCGCTAAAGGCCCGGCTAAGGTCAATGTGTTCTATCTGCTCAGTCCGATAGTCCAGCCGGTGCAGCCCTTTGTCCAGGGTAGTAAACCAGAGCGCATCGGGGTCGCCGGTTTCTAAATCGTAGACGGCATTGGCAGACATTCCGCCCTGAGTACCAAACTGATGGGCGAAGCGACGTATTTCATAGCCATTGTACTTGAGCAGGCCATTTCGGGTGGCAATCCAGAAGTAGCCCTGAGGATCCTGGCGTATCGCCGATACGGCGCCGTAGCGTTGAATACTTTGTTGCAAAGGGGTCTGACTAACGGCGAGTAGCGGCATCATACTGTGAGTGGCAGACCATCCGCATTGGGCAAACAACATCACTATTAACCAACAGGCACCCCACCAGCTTTTCTTCATATTGCCAATAACTTGCAGCCTACAGATAACCCAAAGTTTAGAGGCTGTTTGCCTTTTGAGTATGGATTTTGTTGAAATCCCGTCACAACCCCTCCCCGCCTAGCGGTAACAAGCAACTCAGGCAAGCACATCAGCCCATTCGGGTAACCGGCTACAGCAACAGTCAGCTCTTTAGTTATACAAGCCTGAACCGCAAGGTACATATTTCAGCAGTACAATTCACGACCACTGACCGGTGGAACAAGGTCAACGCACTTTATACATACATTCTTGTATGTATAATGCTTAAGTTAGATTTCTGACTGGACGTTTTTCAAATGCTTAAGGTGGCAAATATGCGGGGCAATTCAGGTTGGGTGCTGGCGGGCATGATGGCAATCAGTCTGACCGGGTGTGAAAAAAATCAAGCGCCGACACAGGCTCAGGGCGTGCCTGAAGTGGAAGTTGTAACCCTGACTCATCAGGCCGTCAACCTGTCCACAGAATTACCGGGGCGCACAGTGGACTTTCGCCAGGCAGAGATCCGCCCCCAGGTCAGTGGCATACTGCAAAAGCGCCTGTTTGAGGAAGGTCAGATGGTCGAGGCCGGCCAGGTGCTGTATCAGATCGATCCGGCGCCTTACCAGGCAACCTTAAGTGCTGCCAAAGCCAATCTGGCTAAAGCCGAAGCCGTGCTGCGCAACGCGGGTCTGAAGGCAAAACGGATCAGCAATCTGCTAAGTACCAACGCCGTCAGCCCCCAGGATTATGACGATGCTCAGGCTGCGCAGCTGCAAGCCAAAGCGGAATTAGCGGCCGCCAAGGCCAGCCTGCTAAGTGCACAGATCAACCTTGACTACACCCGTATTGTTGCCCCCATCAGTGGTCAGATTGGACGCTCAGCGGTTACCGAAGGCGCACTGCTGACAGCAAACCAGGCGCAGGGACTGGCGACCATCCGCCAACTGGACCCCATTTACGTGGATCTGACCCAGTCCAGCACGGAGCTCATGGCCCTGAAACGCCAGGTGCAAAATGGTGAGCTGCAAAAAGACCAGGGCACACAAGTCAGTCTGATTCTGGATGATGGCAGCACTTACCCTTTCCCGGGCAAGCTGCAGTTTTCCGAAGTCAATGTCGACCCGGGCACCGGCATGGTCACTATTCGGGCCGTTTTCCCCAACGACAGCGGCGAATTGCTGCCCGGCATGTTTGTCAGAGCGAAAGTTGAACTGGGGGTTGAGCCGCAGGGCTTGTTAATTCCACAGCGCGCCCTGATTCGCACTCCCAAAGGCGAAGCTTCTGTGATGTTGGTCAATGCGCAAAATCAGGTGGAAAGCCGCATCGTCCAGGTTGGCAGGCCAGTGCAGCAGAGCTGGCTGGCACAAGGCGGTATTCAGACTGGTGAGCGGGTCATTGTAGCTGGCTTACAGAAAGTCAGGCCCGGTGCAACGGTGAAGGTTGTCGATACGACTTCCCCCGCTTCTGCCACAGTAGCGGCAGGAGAATAACGCCATGGCTAACTTCTTTATTAACAGGCCCATTTTCGCCTGGGTGATTGCCATTGTCATTATGCTGATGGGACTGTTGTCGATAAAGCAACTGCCCGTTGAGCAATATCCGCGTATTGCGCCACCCGCCGTCACCATCAGTGCCAGCTATCCAGGCGCATCGGCACGTACGGCTGAAGACGCGGTCACTCAGGTGGTAGAACAATCCATGAACGGATTGGACAACCTGATGTATATGTCTGCACAAAGCGATTCCGTGGGTAATGTCACGGTAACTCTGACCTTTGAAACCGGCACCGATCCAGATATCGCCCAGGTGCAGGTACAAAACAAATTGCAAAGGGCCATTCCATTGCTGCCCCAGGAAGTGCAACAGCAGGGTGTGTCTGTGGCTAAGTCCAATGGTAGCTTCCTGATGGTACTGGGCTTTATTTCTGAAGACGGCAATATGAGCCGGGCAGATATTGCCGATTTTGTGGTGTCCAATATCAAAGATCCCATCAGTCGCACCAACGGCGTGGGCAATGTCCGCGTGTTTGGCAGTCAGTATGCGATGCGGGTCTGGCTGGATGCCAACCGACTCAATCAGTATCAGTTGACACCCGCCGATGTAACCGCCGCCATCAAAGTGCAGAATAATCAGGTAACCGCCGGACAACTTGGCGGCGCCCCGGCGCTGCCCGGCCAGCAATTCAATGCCGCCATTCTGGCGCAAAGCCGTCTGAGCAGCCCTGAAGAATTTGGCAATATTCTGCTGCGGGTCAATGCCGACGGTTCGCAGGTCCGACTCAAAGACGTGGCCCGCATTGAACTTGGCGGTGAAGACTATTCGGTGTCCGCTAAGTTTAACGGCATGGAAGCGTCGGGTATTGCGATTGAAATGGCTACAGGTGCCAATGCTCTGGACACGGCAAAGGCAGTACGAGCCACGCTGGCAGACCTGGAGCCCTATTTCCCGCAAGGTCTTAAGGTCGAGATCCCCTATGACACCACACCCTTCGTGGAGATTTCCATCAGTTCTGTAGTGCAAACCCTGTTTGAAGCCATCTTACTGGTGTTTGTGGTGATGTATCTGTTCCTGCAAAACCTGCGCGCGACCCTGATCCCAACCCTGGCCGTGCCTGTTGTGCTGCTCGGTACTTTTGCCATTATGACCGCTTTTGGTTTCAGCATTAACACTCTGACCATGTTCGGCATGGTATTGGCCATCGGTCTGTTGGTCGACGATGCCATTGTAGTAGTGGAAAACGTCGAACGGGTGATGCAGGAAGAAGGCTTGTCTGCCGTAGAAGCCACCCGTAAATCCATGGGCCAGATTACCGGCGCGCTGGTAGGGATAGGCCTGGTATTGTCGGCGGTATTTGTACCCATGGCGTTTTTCGGTGGCGCCACGGGTTCAATTTACAAACAATTTTCTATCACCATTGTGTCGGCCATGGCACTGTCTGTGCTGGTTGCCCTGGTCTTTACCCCGGCGCTGTGCGCCACCATGCTCAAACCGATCAAGGGCGATCACCATCACAAAGGCGGTTTCTTCGGCGCGTTTAATCGCGGTTTTGACAACAGTAATCAGGGCTATCAGCGTATGGTTGGCGGTATGCTGAAACGCCCGGTGCGTTCCATGTTGGTTTACGCGGCCATTATTGGCGTGATGGCTCTGCTGTTTGTGCGGCTGCCTTCATCCTTCCTGCCGGAAGAAGATCAGGGAATTTTTCTGACCATGGTGCAGCTCCCCACAGGTGCCAGCCAGGAACGTACTGAAGAGGTGATGCGCAAAGTTGCTGCTTATTACGACAAGGAAGAGGCAGTACAGTCGGCCTTTACCGTTACCGGCTTTAGCTTTGCTGGCCGCGGGCAGAATGTGGGTCTGGCGTTTGTGCGCCTGAAAGACTGGTCAGAACGTGACGACACGCAAAGCGTGCAAGCGGTAATTGGTCGCGCCATGGGCTATTTTTCCACCGTCAAAGATGCACAGATTTTTGCTTTCAATTTGCCACCAATTATGGAACTGGGCAGAGCCACCGGATTCAATCTGTACCTGCAGGATCGTGGCGGATTAGGACATGAAGCCCTGCTGCAAGCCCGCAACCAATTGCTGGGCATGGCAGCACAGCAGCCAAATCTGATGGCGGTCCGCCCCAATGGCATGGAGGATGCGCCACAGTTACAAATCGACGTGGATCAACTAAAAGCGCAGGCTTTGGGTGTATCGCTGACAGAAATCAACCAGACATTGTCAGTGGGCTGGGGTTCGACCTATGTAAATGATTTTATCGACCGTGGCCGGGTTAAAAAAGTCTATGTGCAGGCCGAAGCGGGCTTCCGCATGACCCCACAAGACCTGAAACATTGGTATGTACGCAATCATGCCGGTGAGATGGTTGCCTTTAGTTCCTTTGCCAGCAGCCACTGGACTTACGGTCCTCAGCGTCTGGAACGCTACAACGGCGTACCGGCCATGGAAATTCAGGGCGAACCGGCACCTGGCACCAGCTCAGGTGACGCCATGGCCAGCATGGAGCAGTTAATCGCGCAACTGCCCATCGGCATTGACTTCGAATGGACCGCAACGTCCTATCAGGAGAAACTGTCGGGCTCACAAGCTCCCGGACTCTATGCACTTTCCATATTAGTGGTATTTTTGTGTCTGGCGGCATTGTATGAGAGCTGGGCCATTCCGTTTTCGGTTATTCTGGTGGTGCCACTGGGTATAGTGGGTGCATTGATTGCCGCACATACAATGGGGCTGAGAAATGATGTGTACTTTCAGGTTGGCCTGCTGACAACCATGGGACTGGCATCCAAAAACGCCATTCTGATTGTGGAATTTGCCCGTGAACTGCAAGCCCAGGGACGTGAATTGGTAGCGGCGATACTGGAAGCCATTCGCTTGCGTTTACGCCCTATTATTATGACCTCACTGGCCTTCTCTTTAGGGGTTCTGCCTCTGGCAATCAGCAGCGGCGCCGGTTCAGCCAGCCGCAATGCCATTGGTATTGGCGTATTAGGTGGTATGTTATCAGCCACTTTCCTGGCCATCTTCCTGGTGCCGGTATTCTACCTGGTCGTGCAGAAGCTCTTTGTACCACAGAAGCAATAAAAACATTAGCCGGGCTTAGCCCGGCTTTTTTAATCCCTGCAGCAGGCCGTCGATCAGATCGGCCGCATGATTGGCAAGGTCACATTGTTCCGGATGCAATAAATACTTAGCAATCAGGCCGCTAAGATAGGCATTTAGGGCACTGGCGGCCAGGGTTGGTGTTATGGCCGGATTAAGCAGCCCTACCTTGGCTGCCCGGCCGAAAGCACGCTGCATGGTGTCATGCACTTCATTGTTGAGACGTTCCTGCTGACGCACGGCGGGATTCAGCTCGTCAATATACTCACAACGGTGAAAGACAATGGTCAGTACCCGGCGGTGCTGCTCACTGCTTCCCACCATTTGCAGTGAGCGGATCATCACATCGCGAATGCGCAGGAAGGGATCGGTTTCGGTTGACTCATCCAGTTCAGACAACATTTGTCTGAATGGCAGCCGGATACGCTCCAGCATGGCGTTGAACAGGTCGGCCTTGTCGGTAAAGTGCCAATAAATTGCGCCGCGGGTAACACCAGCAGCCCGGGCGATCTTTTCCAGGGTAGTGCGCGACACTCCCTGTTCATAGAAAAGCTGTTCTGCAGCGTCCAAAATGGTGCTGCGGGTCGCTTCGGCATCGGCTTTAGTGCGCCTTACCATATGACTGGTCTCAATGTTTTTCTTGTTTTGTAGACAAGATATTAACATAGTCCCAGACGATTTTGGCAGTCGCCAAACCGGCAGAAAAGAGCCAGGTTATTGTTGCTGCTGTTTCCAGTCGTCGGTCAGCATGCCGGCAAAGCCCCAGTCAGCTTCCTCAATTTCCTGGATCACAATATGGGTATGCTCAGGATTCTTACCTAATACCCGCTGTAGCGATTCGGTAAAATCTTTCACCAACTCAGCCTTTTGTTCACGGCTGGCACCTTTGGTGATTTGCACATTAATGTAGGGCATATTCTGACTCCCAGAAAAAAGGGGCGACTTACGCCAGCCCCTCATCAGTATCCACATGTTCTTCTTTGTGGTGTTTGGCGATCTCGTCAGACAATTGCTGACGACTGCGTTTTTCGGTGAGCTTGCGCTCCGTCAGCCAGAAGAAGAACAACGGCAGAAAGAACACCGCCAGGAAGGTGGCAGCCAGCATGCCGCCCATTACCCCGGTACCCACACTATGTCTGGCTCCGGCCCCCGCACCTGAACTGAAGGCCAGTGGCACCACCCCAAGAATAAAGGCCAGCGAGGTCATAATAATAGGTCTGAACCTCAGGCGCGCCGCTTCCAGTGCTGCGGTACTGGTACTCCAGCCCTGCTGCGTCTTCATCAGCGCATATTCCACAATCAAAATCGCGTTCTTGCCGGCTAATCCCAATAACGTCACCAGACCAATCTGGAAATAGACGTCGTTGGTCAGCCCAGCGACCCAGACCGCCACCAAGGCACCGAAAGTACCAAAGGGCAAGGCCAGCATTACGGACAAAGGCAATGACCAGCGTTCATACAAGGCGGCCAGAATCAGGAACACCATGATAGCGGCCATACCCAGCGCCAGTCCGGTGGTACCTGAGCTACGCTTTTCCTGGAAGGCTGAGCCTGTCCAGTCATAGCTGATATCCGGGGGTAATACCTGAGCGGCAATCCGTTCAATCTCAGCAATTGCCTGACCTGAGCTGTAGCCTGGTGCCGGTTCCCCCATCAGTTTGACCGCTGGCAGGTTATTGTAGCGATCCAGGCTGTCAGGCCCTGTGCTGTACTCAATATTGGCAAAGGCAGAAATAGGCACCATTTCACCGGTCTTGCTACGCACGTAAATGCGGCCAATATCCTCTGGCGACATCCGATAGTCAGCATCGGCTGACATCAGCACCTGCCAGGCCCGGCCGAACTTATTAAAGTCATTTACGTAGTAAGTACCCAAAGTACCAGCCAGGGCGTTAAAAGCACCATCAATAGGCACGCCCATAGCGTGGGCCTGCTCGCGATCCACATCGATCTTGAGCTGTGGGGTATTGGGCCGCCACAGGGTTTGTACCCCTGACAGAATCGGACTTTGCTGGGCAGCGCCTTGCATGGTCTGCATAGCCTGCACCAGCTTTTCAGTGCCGCCTTCACCGCGATTCTGCAGGTAGAATTCAAATCCGCCGGTATTGCTCAAACCAAAAATCGGCGGTGGGTTAAAGGCCAGCACCAGTGCTTCTTTAATATGGGCGGTCTTCATAAAGAGTTCCCCCACCAGCTCTGGCGTACTGATATCTCTTTCATCCCAATGCTTTTGTGTGACGAAAATCGTCGCTGCACTGTTTTTATAGCCGCCCCCGATGAAATCAAAACCGGTAAAGGCCACCACGTTTTCATTGGCCGGATTGGACTGAATGGCCGCCAGGACTTCAGCTACAACTTCCTCAGTACGCTCCAGAGATGCGCCGTCTGGCAGGAAAATCGCAGAAATATAAAAACCCTGATCTTCGTCTGGCACCAAAGAGCCCGGCGTGGCTTTCCACATAAATCCGGTAATTAAAATCATCCCCGTGACCAATGTCAGCCCCAGTAAACCGCGACGCAGGAAGAAGCTGACGGATCCCACATACCTGTTGGTGACACGGTGAAACCAATTGTTGAAACCCTGGAAAAAGCCGGACGTTTTCTTGTGCTCTGCACGCAGAATCATAACGCACAAAGCCGGTGTCATGGTCAATGCCACCACACCTGACAAAGACACCGCGATCGAGATAGTAATAGCAAACTGGCGGAACAGCTCACCTGTCAATCCACCTAAGAAAGCAATAGGGACAAATACACTACAAAGCACCAGCACGATGGCCACCACCGGCCCACTCACCTCATGCATGGCCTTAATGGCGGCATCACGGGCGTTCAGGTGTTCCTCGTGCATAATACGTTCGACGTTCTCCAGTACCACAATGGCGTCATCCACCACGATACCAATAGACAACACCATGCCGAACAAGGTCAGGGTGTTAATGGAATACCCCAGCATATACAAACCAGCAAAGGTCCCCAATAAAGACACCGGAACCGCCAGCGTCGGGATCAGGGTGGCGCGCCAGTTCTGCAGGAACAGGAACACCACCAGGAATACCAGCACCATGGCTTCGACCAGCGTTTTCAGTACTTCACGGATCGACACCTCTACGAAACGCGTGGTGTCATAAGGTACCGAGTGTTCCAGGCCGGCCGGGAAACGGGTTTTCAAATCTGCAACGGTTTGATTGACTTCCTTGGCCACATCCAGGGCGTTAGCGCCAGGCTGCAGGAAAATACCCACCAGTACGGCGTCTTTGCCGTTTATCCGTCCGGCGAAGTCGTAGTCTTTAGAGCCCAACTCCACTCTGGCCACATCTTTGAGGCGCAACGCACTGCCATCTGGATTAGAGCGAATCAGGATCTGTTCAAATTCTTCGGCGGAAGTCAGACGGCCTTGAGCGGTCACGCTGTACACCAGCTCCTGTGGACTACTGGATGTTGGAGTCGAACCAATCTTACCCGCTGCATACTGGGAATTCTGCTCCCTGATGGCACCGGCAATTTCTTCCACCGTCACCCCTAGCTGACTCATCAGATCGGGCTTGAGCCAGATACGCATGGCGTAATCCTTGGCACCGAAGATCTGTACATTGGTGGTGCCGGGAATACGTTTAATCTGGTCAAGAATATTCAGGGTAACGTAGTTGGACGTCCATAAGGATTCGCGGCTGCCATCAGGTGAATAAAAGGCATGCACCTGCAAGAAGCTGGACGAGCCCTTCTCCACCACCACGCCCTGACGGCGGGTTTCTTCCGGTAACCGGGCTTCAACCTGTTTGATGCGGTTATTCACGTTCACCGCAGCCTGATCCGGGTCTGTACCAATTTCAAAGGTCACCATAATAGTGGTCACCCCTGAACTGGTTGAAGTGGATGACATATACATCATGCCTTCCACACCGGTAATGGCATTCTCAATTGGCGTAGCGACGGTTTGCTCCAAAACTTCGGCCGAAGCGCCGGGATACACCGCCATCACCTGCACCACAGGTGGCGAAATTTCAGGATACTGGGCAATGGGCAGGCTGCGCATTGCTGCCAGCCCCGCCAACACCACGAATATAGAGATAACGAAGGCGAATATAGGCCTGTCGATAAAATAACGAGAAAACATGCAAACTCCCTGTTACTTGGCGCCAGCGGCGGCCGGTTGCTGTCCGGCCAGTACTACCGGCATGCCTGGGAAGAAAATATGCGCCATACCATCCACGATAACCTGATCGCCAGCTTTCAGACCATTGTGGATTACCCAACTATTCTCGATACCATTGGCGGTTTCCTGGCGCACCCATTCCCCCACTTCCACCGGGGCAGGTTGGGCGATGGAGCCTTGCTCGCCTTTGGCCATCAGGTACACATATTTACCGGTACCGCTGTCCAGCACCGCACGCTGTGGCACCACAAAGGTATTTTCGCGACTGGCGCCTTCCAGCACCACGCGTACAAACTGGCCTGGACGTAATTTAAAATCAGGATTAGGCACAATGGCCTGCAATTCAGATGTGCCGGTCATGGTATTGATACGCACGTCACGGAAATTCACTTCACCCACATGTTCATAGAAAGAACCATCTTGCAGTTTGATACGGGTTTTCCAATGGCCATCTTTGGGCAGGGTCAGCAGGCCATTTTCTGCATCTTTACGCATGGCTAACTGCTCCCGCTCTGACAAACCAAAGCGAATACGAATGGGATCAAGCTGGGTAACCTGGGTCAGCAATACATCCGGTCCCGGTACATAAGTACCCTCAGACACCTGTTCGCGTCCGGCCACTCCATTTACCGGTGATTCCACCCGTGCATACTCCAGATTAAGCCGGGCATCCTGCAGCTTGGCCTCGGCCGATTTAACATCAGCCTGGGCAATTTCTTCTGCCGACATAGCGTTATCCAGATCCTGCTGGGAGACGCTGTTCTGCTTACGCAGTGGGGTCAGACGCTTGACATCACGACGGGCACTTTCGAGTCTGGCCTGTGCCGCCAGCAAATCAGCCTGGGTACGGGCTACTTCAACCTCAAAAGGCTTAAGATCCAGGGTAAACAATGACTGCCCCTGTTCAACCTTGTCACCTTCCTCGAAGTTGCGCGATTCGATAATGCCAGCCACCCGGGCACGGATTTCCACCTCTTTCGAGCCGGACAAAGTCGCCGGCAGCTCCAGGGCAAAAGGTACGGTTTGCGACTGCATGGTGCGCACTTCCACCGCTGCGGGTTGCATACCACCCATACCGCCACCCTGAGGCGACTGTTCACCGCAAGCGGTCAGAAAGCCAACCAGGGAAACCGCTGTTAGCTTAACGCAAAACGAAAAATTCCTTTTGTATTTACCCATAGGAGCACCGATAGTAGAGAAGCTGGACCGAATAACCTTATAAAAGCTCAGGTTATGAGACAATAACAACAGATATAATAACGGCATTAAAGTACACGATCACGTATACTTTAGCTATTCGTTTATTCGTTTCAAAATGTATCGGCATCCTGCCGAACGCATTACAGAGGAGTTTAGTTTGGGTCGAAGTGATGAGAAGCACAATGATATTTTGTGTGCAGCGATCCGGGAGTTTTGCGAAAAAGGCATGATGGCCACGACCATGGAAGCCATTGCCTGCCGCGCCAGTGTCTCCAAAAGAACTCTGTACAAACATTATCCATGTAAGGAAGATTTGCTGGACGCCGTGGTTGACCTGTTACTGGAGCGGGTTGAACCGTTGCAAAAACTGGCATTTGATCCTAACCGCTCCCTGGCGGAGCAACTGCAGGAACTCAGTCAGAAAGTGCTGCAATTGCTTTGTGACGAGCACTATTTGCGTTTATCCAAAATAGTGATAATCGAATCCATGCGCTCGGAAAAAGAAGCCACCCGCCTGAATGACAAATTCGCGGATTGTGAAAAAGACATGCATAACTGGTTTATCCAGGCGTCTGAGGCCGGGGCGCTGGGCAATTTTGAGCCAGGCATGGCGGCCGCCTTTTTCTACGGCGCCATCAAAGAAGTGGCTTTCTGGGATCAGGCTATCTGCTGGAAGCCATTGCTGAACAAAGCCGAAGCAGAAAAACTACTGGAGCAAAGTTGCAGATTCTTTCTCGCTGCGATTGCTAGTAACCAAGGCATGTAACCCAGAAGGCTAATCAAAACTGACCTTGTTTATTTCGGAGCATAAATACAACAAGGTCGCCCCATAGACATAAGGGTTTTTGTCTTGCTCTATGCAGTAGTAGCGCTGGAAGTGTTCCAACTTAGTGCGGCTGGACAGAATATCCATCACATAGTCTTTTTGATAATCGTTCATGGCCGATATATGCGGCCTGACCCTTTCCTGCAGTTCATTCAGCTTTTGTCGCTCGGCCATACTGGCTATCTCTGTCATCCAGTCCGACAAACTGTCCTGCATATCGCCCAGCCAATACTGCACAAATGACGATCGCAGGATGACCACCAACAGGGCAATTTCCAGAATAACAATAAAGGTGCGTTTCATTGTGCTGCATCAATAACTCACTACGGTAAAAATCATACCTTAAACCAACAGAAAGGCACAGATTGCTTGATTATGCGGCAGAATAACTAGCCATGAGTATTTATTACTATCCCTTAAGGCCTAACTATCGAGATACACTGCAAGACAGTCATAATAGTCATTCAGCGACTTTGCCGGATAGCACAACTCATTGACAATTAACAACATTTTAACAATAAATCAGCAAAAACTGGTTTATTCTTGTGGTAGATGTCCTTGCGTCGTGGCGATAAAAATTTATAATTTTCAGAAATTTTTGAAACTTCAAAAATTACGAAAGAGTGTAGCAAGCACAACTTGAATTACACTCTGTGTAGTAGCCAAGCAGGCTTTTGCAACTGCATATCGAAAGGGAACAACAAAAAAAGATTCCCAATGCGAGACAGAGACCAGGAACCATGAGTGAAAGAATCCCCGTAAAAGACGTTTCGCCTGTACAAATTCATAAGCCGGATAGCCGGGAGCATGACAATAATTATTCCCCCCGCAGCCATATTTATGTGCGTGCGGTTAAAGGGCCGCTTGAAACCTTCCGCCGCTACTTCGGCTTTTTCTTTCTGGCCCTGTTTGCCCTGTTACCCTGGCTCAGATATAACGGTCATCAAGCCATTTTGCTGGACATTGGCGAACAGCGTTTCAATATATTCGGCCTGACATTGTGGCCTCAGGACCTGACCATTCTGGCCTGGATCTTCATTATCGGCGCATTTGCCCTGTTCTTTGTCACCACCTTTGCTGGTCGCGTATGGTGTGGTTTTCTTTGTCCGCAAACCACCTGGACCTATATGTATGTGTGGTTTGAAGAAAAAATCGAAGGTAGCCGGCATCAGCGTATGAAGCTGGATGAACGGTCCATGGACTTTGATAAATTCTGGCGCAAAAGCCTCAAACACTTGTGCTGGTGGTTGGTGGCAATACTGACCTCACTGACCTTTGTCGGCTACTTCACCCCCGTTGATACTTTATTTGTCGAATTCTTTACCCTGCAAACCGGTTTTTGGGTGAGCTTGTGGGTGTGGTTCTTCGCTGTTTGTACCTATGGCAATGCTGGCTGGATGCGGGAAATCATGTGTACCCATATTTGCCCTTATGCCCGTTTCCAGTCGGTGATGTTTGATAAGGATACCTTCACCGTCACTTACGATACCAACCGAGGTGAGAAGCGTGGGCCAAGAGGCCGCAAAGTCAGCCGTGAAGCACTGGCTGCGGACGGTGTCGGCGACTGTATTGATTGCAGCCTGTGCGTGCAGGTTTGCCCAACGGGTATCGATATTCGCAACGGCTTGCAGTATGAGTGCATAAACTGTGGGGCCTGTGTGGATGCCTGTAATGGCGTAATGGATAAAATGGGTTACCCCAAAGGCCTGATCAGCTATACCACGGAAACGAAAGTAAAAGGTGGGCACACCCATATTGTCAGGCCCAAACTGGTGGGCTATGCCGTGGTTCTGTTGGTGATGGTCGGTTTTCTGGCGCTGGACCTGTTCACCCGTATCCCGTTGGATGTGGATATCATTCGTGATCGCAACCAGCTATACCGTGAAACCAATGACGGCCTGGTGGAAAACGTCTATACCCTGAAAATTCTCAATAAGTCGCAGCAGGACGGCCGTTATTTTATCACGGTCGAAGGCCTGGACGGGCACCGCCTGACCGGCAACCGGGAGTTCACCGTACATAGCGGTGAGGTATATGTCGAACCGATCAGCGTGGCAATCGACCCTTACCAGTTAGAAAGCAGCATCGTGGAAATCCGCATTAAGGTACAATCCCTGGACGATGAAGATCTGAATGTGGTCGCACCGACCAAATTCCTGTACCGCTAGGAACCTAATGTCCGATTTCAGTTTCCACAATCTGACCCCGGATTTGATCCTGGATGCCGTTGAAAGTACCGGCATTCGGGTTGATTCCGGGTTACTGGCTTTAAACAGCTACGAAAATCGGGTTTATCAGTTTATCGACGAAGACCGGCATCGCTATGTGGCTAAATTTTACCGCCCCAATCGCTGGAGCTCAGAGCAAATTCAGGAAGAACACGATTTTGCCGAAGAGCTGCTTACGCAGGAGATCCCCATCGCTGCCCCCATGCGCTTGAATGGGCAAACCCTGCATCTTCATCAGGGCTACTATTTTGCCCTGTTCCCTTCGGTGGGGGGCCGTCAGTTTGAAGTAGACAATCTGGATCAGTTGGAATGGATGGGGCGCTTTATTGGCCGCCTGCATGCAGTGGCGGCCAGTCGCCCGTTTACGCACAGACCGCAGATTGACCTGGACAGCTTCTTATTTGAGTCCAGGAAAGAACTTGAACACAGTACATTGGTACCAACTGCGCTGATGAATCCGCTGTTTACCATTATGGACATGGTGATCGACAAGACCGCCAAGCAATACAAACCGGCTAAGCAAATCCGTCTGCATGGGGATTGCCACCCAGGCAATATTCTGTGGCGTGACGAGCCCACTTTTGTCGATCTGGATGACTGTCGTATGGGTCCGGCGATACAGGATTTATGGATGATGTTGTCTGGTGACCGTCAGCAGCAGTTATTGCAATTGGACACACTGGTCAACGCCTACGAAGAGTTTTTTGACTTCAACCACAAAGAACTCAGTTTGATAGAGCCACTACGCGCCATGCGCATGGTGCACTATATGGCCTGGCTGAGCAGACGCTGGGAAGACCCGGCCTTTCCTCAGGCTTTCCCCTGGTTTGCCACCGACAAATATTGGGAACAGCAGATCCTGGCTTTGAAGGAACAATATGCCACCTTGCAGGAACCGCCATTGTCGCTGATGCCCTGATGGCTGACTGTCAGACCAGTTGAATCCAACTGGTTTTTTTATAGCTATCCTTTATAATCCGCCCTGATTAAGGTGTCTTCTGTAATAAAAGAAGGTGAAACGGGAAGTCATTTGACGCTGCCCCCGCAACGGTACGCAAGAATCGGGATCACTATGCCACTGTAGCCAAGCGCTATGGGAAGGCGATCCCTGAGCCAGTCAGGCACTTGCCAGCCCGGAGACCGGCCTTAATCCAATCAACGGCGCAAAGGGCTGGATTTAAATAGATCCATACTCAGACAATCCCATTGCCGCCACAGGAAACCAGCGCTCGGGTGGAGCGCCAACCTAGGCACAAAACTATGCAATTCAAACACACAACTTTAGGGTTGGCGGTGTTCGCCAGCCTGTTCGGCACTTCTGCAGCTATTGCGCAGGACGATATTGAAACTATTAGCGTGATTGGCGCGCGCCAGCCGATAGAGCTGAGCCGCTTAAGCGCATCGGTGTCCGTTATTGATCGTGCAGAAATTGAAAATTCAGGCGCTATCAGTTTGTCAGATCTACTGCGCGGTCTGCCCGGTGTCAGCATCAGCCAGGATGGCGTTAAAGGTTCTCAAACTCAGGTGCGTTTACGCGGCAGCGAAGCCAATCATGTACTGGTGCTGGTAGATGGTGTCGAAGTAAACGACCTGGGTGCCGATGGCGGTGTCAATTTTGCCCATCTCAATCCGGATAATGTGCAACGTATTGAATTGCTGCGCGGCCCACAAAGTGCGTTGTGGGGCAGTGCCGCAGTAGGTGGTGTCATCAGTATCACTACCCGGGAAGCACAAGGTAAGTTACAAGGTTCTTCCAAGCTTGAAGTGGGTCAGGACAGCAGTAAGAGACTGGCTGGTAGCCTGCAAGGTCAGAGCGAAAGTCTGAGCTACGCACTGGCGGCAAATCATTTTTCCACCAAAGGACAAAATATCGCCCGAACCGGAGAGGAACGCGATGGCTATCGCAACAATGAAGTGTCAGCAAAACTGGGTTGGCTGCTTTCCGACGCATCTAAAGTGCTGCTTCAGTATCGCAACCTGGACACGTTCAATGAGTACGATGGTTCTGACTATACTACGGGTCTAAGTACCGATGCTGACAACTTTACCCATGGCCGCTTCGCCAGTGGCAAACTGGAATGGCATTTTGCACCAGCTAACAGCGCCTGGAGTCAGACATTAGGTGTGCAGCACAGTCGCAATAACAGTATCAACTATAGCCCCGCCTTTGGTGGTGATGCCCAGTATCAGCAATCGGAAGTAGACAGTAATAAGCAGCGTTGGTTCTGGCAAAATAACCTCAGTTATGGCCAGGCTAACAGAGCCAGTCTGGTGCTGGAGCACGTAAATGAAGATTTCGAGCAAATTGCCCAGGCACAAAGCTGGGGCGATCCAAATCAACAGCAGGATAGCCACACCAATTCCATTGCGGCCGACATTCTTCATCAGCTCAATGACAGTCTGACCTTAACCGCAAGTGTGCGCCACGACAACAACCAGATATTCGATGATGCCCTTACCTATCGTATTGGTGGTACTTTTGATATCACCGCCGAATACAGCCTGTTTGTCAGCCACGGTAAGGCGGTTAAAAATCCCAGTTTTATCGAACGTTTTGGCTACACACCGGCCAGTTTTATTGGCAACTCTCATCTTGAACCGGAAGAGTCCAGCAGTTCAGAAGTAGGCCTGCGTGCCAATCTGTCTGCAGGCTGGCAGACAGAACTCAGTATCTATCACACAGACCTTGAAAATGAAATAAATGGTTATGTGTTTGACACTGAGCTTGGCGGCGCAACAGCAAAGAATATTGTCGGTGAAAGTGCGCGTGACGGTTTGGAATGGCAGCTTTCCGGTCAGTTAGCAAACCTGTCAGTAGATTTGAGTTATAGCTACCTTGATGCCAGGGAAGAAGACGGTCAGACGAATAAGATAGAAGTCCGTCGTGCCCGGCACTCAGCCAATTTAGTGCTGAATTATCCGTTCTTCGACAACAAAGCCAACATCTATTTACAGGCTAACTATCAGGGTACACGTCAGGATGATTTCTTTGCCACCTTTCCAGCTACCCGGGTAGCGCTGAGTGCAGCCACCATAGTCAACGCAGCCCTGACCTTCAGGCCGGATCAACACTGGACCTTTGCTGTGCGTGCCGAGAACCTTTTTGACCATGAGTACGAAGAAGTGGTCGGCTATCAGCGTCAGGGCCGCACGGCTTACTTAAGTGCGGGCTACCAGTTCTAAGCAGAACGACTCTACAATGCCGGTCTTTTAATGACCGGCTTTTTTTTAAGTGGCATGCGGATTGTTCTGATTTAACTTCACGGTCATAACAACTATGGTTAATACGATGGATAAACCTGATTACCAATCACTGATAGATCTGTTAGCTCAAGGTGTGCAGCCCTATATAGGCCAGGGCAAGGTGGCAGACTATATTCCTGCTCTGGCAGATGTGGATGCCAGGCAATTTGCTATGGCCCTGGTCACCACTGACGGGCAATGTTACAGCACCGGGGATGAGCAGGCCCGTTTTACTATCCAGTCCGTGTCCAAAGCCATGACCCTGACGATGGCGCTGCAGCGGTATGGTGAAACCTTATGGCAGCGAGTGGGTAAGGAGCCATCCGGTACCGCGTTTAACTCTCTGACTCAACTGGAATTTGAACAAGGTATTCCACGCAATCCGTTTATCAATGCAGGCGCGCTGGTCACCTGCGATGCCCTGTATTCAAGGTTATCCGCACCAGTGCATAGTATGCTGGAAACCTTTCGGGCTCAGGCCGGCAACCCCAAAATTGGTGTAGATGTCAAAGTCGCAGCCTCGGAATATGAGCATCGTCACCGCAATGCCGCCATGGCCCACTTAATGAAGTCCTTTGGTAATTTCCACAATAATGTGGACGATGTGCTTAAAGCCTATTTTAGTTACTGTGCCATTGAGCTAAACATTGTCGAACTGGCCAAAGCTTACAGCTATTTATCTAACCAGGGTTATTGCCAGTTTTGTCAGCGACAAATTCTGTCGCCGCGCCAGACCAAGCAGTTAAATTCGCTGCTGTTTACCAGCGGTCTGTATGACGCAGCAGGAGATTTTGCCTATCGGGTGGGTATGCCGGGCAAATCTGGTGTATCCGGTGCCATCATCGCCGTTGTTCCCGGGCGCTTTACCGTTGCCGTTTGGTCACCCGGGCTGGATAGCGTAGGTAACTCTGTTGCAGGCATAGAAGCCCTGGCAGCGCTGTCAGATAAACTGGAGTTCAATGCGTTCTAAGCTGTTGGTTCCTTACCGGGGAAATGCAGCTTTGCCCGTTAGATGAACGACAGCTGACCGGCGACCAGCAGAAGGCTGCACCTAGTCGGCATTTGCCCAAAGCTGTGGTAACCTCTTGTGCGTTTTCTTTACCAATTAAGAGATTGTGCCGATGAAAAAGCTGTTCAGCCTGCTGATACTGGTCCTTATGCTCCCCCTGCAAGCCTGTGCCCAGGAAATGTACAAGGAAGGCGAGCATTTTGAAGTTATCAACGATAAAGCTACCGATAAAGCTGAGGTGCTGGAGTTTTTCTCCTTCTGGTGTCCACATTGCCACGCGTTTGAACCGCTGGTAGCGCAAATGAAACAGAAGTTGGATAAAGACGTTAGTTTCGAAAAAGTGCACGTTAACTTTATGAACTTCGCCAAAACTGAAACCCAGGATGAAGCCACCAAAGCCATGATGGTTGGCCGGGCATTAAAACGCGAAGACGCCCTGAATAAAGCCATCTTTAACTATATTCATGTGCAACGCTCCCCCGTCACCTCCCTGAAAGATTTGGAAAACATCTTTATTATCAATGGTGTTGATTCAGGTGAATTTGAAAAACTGGCCTCCAGTTTTGGTGTAAACAGCATGGTATCGAAGAACAACAAGGCCATTGAACAGTACCGCAGCCACCTGACCGGGGTACCCACCTTTATCGTCAATGGCAAATATAAGGCCAAATTTACCCGCGAGATGGGCCCGGACGATATGGTTGACCTGATTGTCTGGCTAAGTAAACAGAAGTAATGTGGTAAGGGACCGGCAGGTCCCTTTTTAATTTTATTTACAATTCAACCGTCTCCGCCCCTTCCCAGCACCAATCCCTGTGGTAAATTCACAGCCGGTTTAAATGGAGAATCAACAATGAAAAAGTTACTTGCGGTGTTGGCTATGCTGCTACCTATACAGCTACTGGCGGCTAACTGGCAGGAAGGCACGCATTATGAGGTGATAGACGACAAGGCCAGCGGCAAGATGCTGGTACAGGAGTTTTATTCATTTTGGTGTCCGGCTTGTAATGCCGTGGAGCCTATTGTTCAGCAAATGAAAACTCGTCTTGCCAGCGAAGGGATCAAATTTGAAAAAGTGCATGCCAATTTTATGCGCTTTGCCGAGCCGGAAACCCAGGATGCAGCCACACGCGCCATGATGATTGGCCGGGCATTGAAACAGGAAGAGAAACTGAACAGCGCAATCTTTGCCCATATCCATAAAAAACGCCAGCCGATTACGTCCATGGACGATCTGAAGGCTATTTTTGTTGATCAGGGCGTCGAACCCAAGCGCTTTGACGAGCTGGCTGGCAGTTTTTCGGTCAACAGCCTGTTTTCCAGAAACAACAAAACCCTGGAACAAAATGCCCGTCATTTAAACAAAGGGGTACCGGCCTTTATTGTTAACGGTAAGTACCGGGCCATGTTCACCCGCGATATGACACCAGATCAAGTGATTGAGTTAGTGGTTTGGTTGGCTAAGCAGAAAATCTAAATAGTCTGAGTGCCGGTATGGCCGGCACTCAACCTTGAGGCTGCAGAACAGATAAAACAACGCTGTTTGTATTCAGCCCTGACATCGGTCAGATAAATTCAAAAGCATCACCAAACAAATTGCTCAACAACAAGCCTTGTTGGTGGAAAGCATCCCTGGCCACACCAGCCATTTCAAAACGTCCTGCTACATAGACCTGATAAGGTTCCAGGCTGATAAAGTCATCCAATATTGCCTGATGTACCAAACCTGACCGGCCCGGCCAGTCTTTATCAGGCATTTCCAGCACCGGAATAAAGCTCAGTTTGGCATGTTGAGTGGCCAGTACCTGCAACTGTTCCAGCGCATACATGTCTTCACGGGTTTTGGTGCCCCAATATAAAAATACCGGTTCTTTTAACGGACTGGTCAACAGAGTTTGCAGAATACTCCAGGTATAAGAGAAGCCGGTGCCGCCAGCCATCAGAATGGTTGGCTTGGGCTGTTCGCTACGCAAAAAAGCCTTGCCGTGCGGTCCATCCAGACAAATGTTGTCACCCTGCTTGAGCCGGTCAATCACTTGCATAGCCCAGGGATTATGCTCCGAAGCGCCGATGTGCAGCTCAATCAGGCCATTGTTCTGTGCCCCATTGGCAATGGAGAAGGGGCGTTTATCGGTCTCACCCATGACCACACGAATATACTGACCGGCTTTAAACGCCACCGGTACCTGGGGTTCCAGCAGAATCCGCCACACATAAGGTGTAAGAGCTTCCATCTGGGCAATTTTGCATTCAAATTCTGACATCGTTGCTTAATCTTTTGCTGAATCGACAAGCCCCAGGTCTTCCCAGATGCTGTCTATTTTCTGTTTAACCGCTGGGTCCATCACAATAGGACGCCCCCATTCACGGTCGGTTTCACCTGGCCATTTGTTAGTGGCATCCAGCCCCATCTTGGAGCCCAAACCGGAAACCGGCGAGGCAAAATCCAAGTAGTCGATAGGGGTATTTTCAATCATGGTGGTGTCACGGGCAGGATCCATTCTGGTGGTAATGGCCCATATCACATCATTCCAATCCCTGGCGTTAACGTCATCGTCACACACAATCACAAATTTTGTGTACATAAACTGGCGCAGGAAAGACCAGACCCCCAGCATAACCCGCTTAGCATGGCCGGGGTACTGCTTCTTCATGGTTACTACTGCCATACGGTACGAGCACCCCTCAGGTGGCAGATAGAAATCCACTATTTCCGGAAACTGCTTTTGCAATATGGGCACAAACACTTCATTCAGGGCCACACCAAGAATAGCCGGTTCATCCGGCGGTCTACCGGTATAAGTGGAATGATAAATAGGATCTTTTCGATGGGTGATATGGGTCACGGTAAAGACCGGGAAATCATCCACTTCGTTGTAATAGCCGGTGTGGTCGCCATACGGCCCTTCCGGCGCAGTTTCCCCGGGCGCAATATAACCTTCCAACACAATCTCGGCACTGGCAGGCACTTGTAAATCATTGCTGATGCACTTGACGACTTCGGTCTTATCGCCACGCAGCAAACCGGCAAAGGCATATTCGGAAAGCGTATCAGGTACCGGAGTTACCGCCCCAAGAATGGTGGCAGGATCGGCCCCCAAGGCAACAGACACAGGGAAGTTTTCCCCAGGATGCTGCTCACACCATTCCCGAAAATCCAGCGCGCCACCGCGATGCGATAACCAACGCATAATCAGTTTATTGGCACCCAGCAGTTGCTGGCGGTAAATGCCCAGATTCTGGCGCTTTTTATGTGGCCCTCGGGTTACCGTCAAGCCCCAGGTAATCAGCGGTGCCGCGTCTTCCGGCCAACAGGTTTGGATGGGAATCTGGTGCAGATCCACCTGTTCACCGCTTAACACCACCTGCTGACAAGGTGCCTTGCTCAGCTCTTTAGCCGGCATATTCAGTACCTGCTTAAACACCGGCAACTTGTCCCACAGTTCCTTAAAGCCTTTGGGTGGATCAGGCTCTTTCAGGTAGGCCAGCAATTTACCCACCTCGCGCAAACTCTCAACCTTGTCCTGCCCCATCCCCATGGCAACCCGCTTTGGGGTGCCAAACAGGTTAGCCAGCACCGGCATAGAGAAGCCCTTGGGGTTTTCGAACAGAATGGCCGGGCCACCGGCACGCAAGGTGCGGTCGGCTATTTCCGTCATCTCAAGCCGGGGATCAATTTCCATCTGTACCCGCTTGAGTTCACCGGCTTTTTCAAGCTGTTCAATAAAATCCCGTAAGTCTTTGTATTTCATGTGCTTGAACTATATTTGAATTGCCAGCCATTATACCTGAGATACCCATGAGAATCCTGCTTAGCCTGCTTATCTTTGTCAGCCCCATGCTGTACGCCAATTGCAACAGCCCGGAATTTGATCAGTTTGATTTCTGGCTTGGTCACTGGCAAGTCACAGCCAATGGCAAAATAGCCGGAACCAATCAGATTAAACAGGATCTGAATAATTGTGTGCTGCATGAACATTATCAAACGCCGTCCGGTTATGAGGGACGCAGTCTGAATATTTACGATGCCAGCCAGCAACGCTGGCATCAGACCTGGGTAGACAATCAGGGACTGCTGCTGCAACTGGATGGGCGTTGGAATGGGCAGCAAATGCAACTGGACGGTTATACACTGACCAATAATGGTGAAAAACACTTGCACCGCATCAGTTGGACGCCCAATATGGACGGCAGCGTCAGGCAGCATTGGCAAGTCAGCAAAGATGCAGGCAAAACCTGGTCAAGCCTGTTCGACGGCCACTATCAGAAACGGCAGCCAGACCAACAATAAGACGCGATTTTCGCACCGGCCCTATGGGAGAATGCCATGCCTTTTACCCACCCCATGCTAGAAGAAATCAATCTGCTTCTGAAATTTCCCCTTGGTAGCCTCAGGCAAGGCCTGAAAATCCACCATGACGCCGACCCGGCAGTGGTGGATGCCGCCAAACGACTTTTTGACAAAGGAATTATCGATCAGGTAGATGGCGGCTACCTGACCGATCTTGGCCATGATTTGCACGAACATGCGCAAATTCTGGCGTCCGCCTTGTCCAATTCACCCGCACAGGAGTAACCCCATGTCGGCACAACCTAATCTGGACAGCAAATATGACATTCTGGCTAAAACACCAGAGCAACGCAGTGATTATCTGCTGAAGCGCATGGTCATTACCGAAGAGATCTGGACGCTGGTCGATAACGACGGCGCCATGATCCTCACCACAGACGAGGAGGATTGCATACCAGTCTGGCCCGATGCAGATTTCGCCCGCGACTGGATAAACGGCGATTGGTCCCACTGCAAACCCCACAAAATATCTTTGCATGACTGGCAACATAAATGGCTGCCGGGATTGGAAGACGATGAAATTCAAATAGTCGCGTTCCCGGTACCAGGTGAAGACGGTCTGGTACTGGCCCCCTGGGAAATGGCCGAAGAGCTGGCCTAAACTTAGCTTCAACAGACTTGAACCCAGCCCCTGGCTGGGTTCTAATTCCGCTAATTGATCCCGTCAGGACCCCAACATGTTAGACCCGAAGAAAATTGAAGAGATTGCCAAGCATATTTCCGACGCCATTCCCCCTGGCGTGAAGTCCATGGCCGAAGGGGCCGAAGCCAAGGTAAAGCAAGTGCTGCAGACGCAATTGAGTAAGTTGGACTTTGTCAGCCGCGAGGAATTTGACGTACAAACTCAGGTTCTGGTACGTACCCGAGAAAAGCTTACCGCCATGGAAGAGCGTTTGGCAGAGCTGGAAAAGCAACTGCGTGAGCAGGACTAAGTTATCGGCCTAATGCTTTCGTGGCAAAGCATCTAACAGGCGCAAAACACTAAAGACCATGCACTGCTACCTCGACCAGTGAACGATACACATATATTGGAATCGTATGGATATCATTGGCTGAAGTGGCTTGTTTGGCCGCATCAAAGCTAGCTCTCTACGCTCCCTTTAATGGGTAATTCGCCTTTGAGAATGTTTATTACCAAATATAGGAATGATTCGCCCACAATCTCGTTCTCTATCAAGACGTTGCATATCACACTGAATTAGCGAAAGTTTATTAATAAGAATAAATGTTTCTAAACTATCCGAATAAATAATACACTTGCTTTTTAGATGGCGTTCATCGTTACCTGCAGTGCTACGCAGTCTGCCGGTAACTAAAGCGTTGCCGGTAGGCTTTTGGGGTTAGTTGCGTCAGAGTACTGAATAATTTGCGGAAAGAAGCCGGATCGCCATACCCTACCATTTCAACAATGCGCTCCACTGGCATATCTGTACCCTCCAGCAGTTGTTTAGCCTTTTCCACCCGGATTTGTTGTAAATAGACGAGGGGAGTCTCGCCACAGGCAGCCTTGAAGCGACGGATCAATGTACGTTTGGTTACAGCAAACTGGTCACAAATATCATCCAGGCCAATGGTTTGGGCATAGTTCTGCTGCATCCAATGCTGGATTTTTTCGATCAAGCTATCCCTGTGGCCTATGACAAAATGTGGGTCAATAAAAGCCTGTTGAGAAAGACGGTGCCTGTCAAGTAGCAACACCTTGGACAGATTGGTCGCGAGCTGATACCCATATAAACGTTCCAATATTGCCAGGCACAGACTGGTTAACGATGTAGTGGCACCGCCCGTCAGCAAATGCTCGTCACTCACCACCAGTTCATCCATACGTAATTCTACTTGGGGGTAACGACTGGCAAAGACTTCTTTGAGCCACCAGCAGGTCGTAGCCTGGCGACCATTCAGAATACCAGCCTCAGCCATAGCAAAGGTGCCACTGCAGTGGCTGGCAACCAAGGCGCCCTCGGCAGAAGCCTGAGCTAATAACTCAAACATAGGCTGGGCCTGATATAGATAGTCTGTCAGACCGGTCTTGTCATAAGTGAATGCAGGCACCGCTAACAGAACATCAGCCTTATCGATTTCCTGAATTGGTCTGGCAGGCAGAAGAAAGCCGTTAGAGCACTGAATCTGAGAACCGTCAGCGGAATAAATACGCGTATCAAATAACACATTGTCGTCGTTGGGATGCAGATAACGCCAGAGAGTATTGGCATAGTCGAAAAAGTCCCTGACTCCCATCAGATGTGAACCCACAGCATTGTCGGTTACCAGCACAGCAATATTCTTCATCTTCCACCTCAATGTCACTATTGACACCTTTTTTATCATTATTGCCACTGACCTTCAGACATAGCAAGCCCTAAACTGGTTTCATCTAGCCGAAATGGAAAACCAAGATGGTAACGCCGATTTACGCCGCCTTACTGACTCTGATGTATAGCGCGCTGAGCATTCGCGTGATCACACTGCGTACCACCAACAAAGTGTCGTTGGGAGACGGTGCCAATGTGGCACTGAGCAGGGCGATCAGGGCACATGGCAATTTTATTGAGTACGTACCTTTGGCGTTGATTTTACTGCTGCTGCTTGAGCAACAAGGCAATAGTGCGTGGGTACTGCACAGCCTGGGTACAGGCCTGTTAATGGCCAGACTGGTGCATGGCTTAGGCATCAGCGCCATTCGGGAGCAACTGAAATTTCGGGTGACGGGTACGGTGCTGACGCAATTGATACTGGTTAGTAGCGCAATTTTACTGCTGGTACAGCACGGCAGCTGAACGGTTTATTTTACTTTATGGAGACCCAATATGACTGCGAACAAACTCAAAGTGACAATAGTAACGGCCAGCCTACTTGGTATCTGGTTGTTGGTACTTTGGCTGCAATGGACGGTATCCATGCCGTTATCCATTCACCTGATTTGCGTGCCGATGCTACTGATTCTGACCGCCTTGCTGGCCGCTCTGGCGATGGAAAGTGAGGACAACTAGATGCCAGTAGATACGCCCCAAACTTTGGGGCGTATCTGACTGACCGTCAGGCAAATACCCCATTCAGATCAGACAAAAAGAACCGATAGGCGGGGTTGTCGGTTTGTTCAGCAAAGCTATAGCCCAGTTGCGCCACATGCTGGTCAAACTCAGCACGCGAGTCGTCGGGAATATCAAACCCTACCAGTACCAAGCCTTCCGCCGCACCATGATTACGATAGTGAAACAAGGTAATGTTCCAGCGCTCACCCAGGGTATCGAGGAACTTCATCAGCGCGCCGGGATGCTCGGGGAACTCAAATGAGAACACATGCTCATTGAGTAAACTGGGCGGGCGCCCCCCCACCATATAACGCACATGCAGTTTGGCCAGTTCATTGTCTGACAGGTCAAACAGCTGATAGCCTTCCTTATGCAGCAGGTCACTGATACGGGCAAATTCAGCGCGGCCTTCACGCAGTTTCAGGCCAACAAAAATATGTGCTTCCTTGTCGCTGGCAAAACGATAGTTAAACTCGGTAATGGCCCGACCACCCAGCAAGCGACAGAAATGCCGGAAGGCACCAGCCCGCTCCGGGATCTTGACCGCAAACACCACTTCTTTTTGTTCACCCAGCTCACAGCGCTCCGACACATAGCGCAAGGTGTGGAAGTTGATATTGGCGCCACATAAAATGCCGCCCAACTTGCGACCTTGTAAACCCTGCTGTTGCACATACTTACGAATACCGGCAATAGACAAGGCTCCAGCGGGTTCGGCGATTACCCGGGTATCATCAAAGATATCCTTAATCGCCGCACAGATTTCGTCGCTGCTGACGGTAATCACTTCATCCACATACTTCTGGCATAACCTGAAGGTTTCACTGCCGATCAGTTTCACCGCCACACCGTCGGCAAAAATGCCAACACTGGCAAGTTCGGTAGGTTGTCCTGCTGCCAATGCTGCCTGCAAACAGGCGGATTCTTCTGACTCCACCGCGATGATTTTCAACTCGGGTTTCAGTTGCTTTAGATACACCGCAATGCCGGCGGCCAAACCACCACCGCCCACCGCAATAAACAAAGTATCCAGATGCGGATTCTGCTCCAGCAACTCTCGTCCTATGGTGCCTTGCCCGGCAATCACGTCGGCGTCATCAAAGGGTGGAATAAAGGTATAGCCATGCAGATCGGCCAGGCGGCTGGCTTCGGCTTTAGCCGCATCAAAGCTGGTGCCATGCAATACCACTTCAGCGTATTCCCCGCCGAAGGTGCGCACCGCCTCGACTTTGATATCCGGGGTGGTTTCCGGCATCACAATAATGGCGCGAATCTGCTTAATACGGGCCGAATAAGCCACGCCCTGGGCATGGTTGCCCGCCGAGGCGGCAATTACACCGGCCTGCTTCTGCTGTTCGCTTAACTGGCAGATACGGTTGTAGGCTCCACGCAGCTTAAACGATTTTACCGGCTGCTGGTCTTCACGCTTTAACCAGATATCGTTGCCAAGCGCAGCGGACAGCTTATCCAGATGCACCAGGTCGCTTTTTACCGCCACATCATAAACGGGCGAAAGCAGAATCTTCTTTAGATAGTCACCTTCCGATACGGTCATCCCTTGCCCTCCAGCAGGGCCCGGTCACGCACCGCGCCTTTATCGGCGCTGGTAGCCAGCATCGCGTAGGTTTTCAGGGCCAGAGACACTTCACGCTGGCGATCAAGCGGTTGCCAGGGTTTGTCGGCCTGATTCATGCGTTCTCTGCGCCCTGCCAGCTCTTCATCGCTAACCTGTAATTGAATACTGCGGTTGGGAATATCAATGGCAATCATATCGCCCGGCTGTACCAGCGCTATCACCCCGCCAGACGCGGCTTCGGGAGAAACGTGGCCAATGGACAATCCCGAAGTACCACCGGAAAAACGCCCATCGGTAATCAGGGCACAAGCCTTACCCAATCCTTTGGACTTCAGATAAGAGGTGGGGTAAAGCATTTCCTGCATACCCGGACCACCTTTAGGGCCTTCGTAACGAATGATCACCACCTCACCGGCCTGCACTTCATCCCGTAAGATGCCATTAACGGCATCATCCTGGCTTTCATAGATACGTGCTGGTCCGGTAAAGCGCAGATTGTCTTCATCCACTCCGGCGGTTTTCACAATACAACCATCCTCGGCCAGATTACCGAACAGCACGGCCAGACCACCTTCCTGACTAAAGGCATGCTGCATATCCCGAATACAACCTTGCTGTCTGTCGGTATCCAGACTGGGGTAACGACAGTCCTGACTAAAAGCCTTAGTGGTACGAATTCCAGCCGGCCCGGCGCGGAAGAAGGTATGGGCCGCTTCATTCTGGCCTTGGGTGACATCCCATTGGCTAATCACCTCACCAATACTGCCACCAAGTACGTGGGGGCTGTCCGGGTTGAGCAGCCCGCCCCGGTTCAGTTCGGCCAGAATGCCCAACACACCACCGGCGCGGTGCACATCTTCCATATGGTATTGCTGAGTGGCAGGCGCCACCTTGCATAAGTGCGGTACTTTACGGGACAGACGGTCAATATCGGCCATGCTGAAGTCCAGCTCGGCTTCCTGGGCCGCCGCCAGCAAGTGCAAAATAGTGTTAGTCGAGCCGCCCATGGCGATATCCAGCGCCATGGCGTTTTCAAAGGCTGCCCGACCAGCAATATTGCGCGGCAGCGCATTGCTGTCGTTATCCTGGTAATAGCGTTTGCACAGTTCCACCACAACCTTACCGGCCTGTTTAAACAAGCCTTCACGGTCGGCATGAGTTGCCAGCATCGAACCATTACCGGGCAAAGATAACCCCAGGGCTTCGGTCAGACAGTTCATGGAGTTTGCGGTAAACATACCCGAGCAGGAGCCACAGGTTGGGCAGGCAGAACGCTCAATGGCTTCGCTGTCAGCATCTGACACATTAGGATTGGCCGCCGCCACCATGGCATCCACCAGATCCAGGTGGATAATTTTGTCCGACAATTTGGTCTTACCGGCTTCCATCGGGCCACCGGATACAAATACCACCGGAATATTCAGGCGCAGTGCCGCCATCAACATCCCTGGGGTGATTTTGTCGCAGTTGGAAATACATACCAGTGCATCGGCACAATGGGCATTCACCATATATTCCACCGAATCGGCAATCAGCTCACGGGACGGCAGGCTGTACAGCATACCGCCGTGGCCCATGGCAATTCCGTCATCCACCGCGATGGTATTAAATTCTTTAGCCACCGCACCGGCTTCTTCAATACTGCGGGCCACCAACTGGCCCATATCTTTCAGGTGCACATGACCAGGCACAAACTGGGTAAAGGAGTTTGCCACCGCAATAATAGGTTTGCCAAAATCCGCCTCTGTCATACCTGTGGCACGCCACAAGGCGCGGGCACCGGCCATATTGCGGCCCTGAGTGGTGGTTGCTGAACGTAATTTTGGCATGCTGTAAAACCTTCTTTTGCTTAGGTGAATTTATGAATCCACTCATTTCTGAATTTGTCTCGCTAAGACACTGAGGTTGCACGGAGATCTATGTCCGCGCGCTTTATACTCAGCGCTCTTGGCGAAAAATAAGGATATTTGTAATTTACTCGACCGGCGTCAACCAGCCCCATTTGTCTTCGGTAGTGCCATCAAACAACCCGAAGAAAGCGTTTTGCACTTTCTCGGTGATGGGTCCACGACCACCATTACCCACCTTAATACCGTCGACGGATCGTACCGGCGTCACTTCAGCCGCGGTACCACACATCAAAATCTCATCTGCCAGATACAGCGCTTCGCGGGGAATATTTTCCTCACGCACCTGATAGCCCATCTCGGCCAACAGTGTAATAACCGTATCACGGGTAATGCCGGGCAATATTGCCGCAGTGCGTGGCGGCGTAGAGATCACGCCATTGCGGATAATAAACAGATTTTCACCGGCCCCTTCACTCAGGTAGCCGTTGATGTCCAGGGCAATGCCTTCCTGATAGCCATGGCGTCTGGCTTCCATGGAAATAAGCTGTGAAGACAGATAGTTACCACCCGCCTTAGCCCCGGTAGGCATAGTATTGGCGGCCAGCCGGTTCCAGGACGTAACACAGGCGTCCACCCCGTTTTTCAGCCCCTCCTCGCCCAGATAAGCGCCCCATTCAAAGGCCGCGATCACCAGCTCGGTTTCCTGCCCGAATGGCACCTGCAGGCCCATGCCGATATCACCATAAAAGGCAATGGGACGAATATAAGCAGATTTAAGCTTGTTGGTGCGAATAATATCCCTGGTCGCCTGGTTGACTTGTTCCTGAGTGTAAGGAATGGTCATACGATAAATTTTGGCGGAGTCAAACAAACGTTGAGTGTGCTCTGCCAGGCGAAACACGCAGGTACCTTGGTGGGGGGTATGGTAAGCACGCACCCCTTCAAACACCGAGGACCCATAATGAATAGCATGGGTCATAACATGCACAGTGGCGTCTTGCCAGGGCATAATCTCGCCGTTAAACCAGATAAAGTCTGCTTGTCTCTTAGCCATAATAATTTCCTGCTTACGCCGTTCTGGGCAGTGCTTGTGTCAGTGTAGACTGACGCTCAATGGATGGACTAAGTGCTGTCCTGCACTCAAGGGACGCCAGGTCATACAGTTTATGCAATTGACTGGTAAGTATAGTAATGGGCTGTTTGCCAGACACCTGCATCGATACCTTTAGCTTTCTCGAGGCTAGTTGTTCCGGGGCCGGTTGCATATTTAATTGATTGATACGAAAGCCACGGTAGCGGGTGGTTTGCAGTACCCTTTCCAATACCGCAGGCTGATCCGATAACAACATCTCCAGTTGATAGTTCATTTTGGTTGCTCCCACATTTGATGGTTGGCGGTATTGGGCGGCACAATCGGCCACACATTGTCTTTATGATCCAGCTGTACATGTAATAGGTAGGGTCCCTGATGTGCCAGCATACGTTCCAGGGCCGTTTGCACCTGGCTGCGACAGCGGATCACATCGCTGTCTATATCAAAGGCGGCAGCCAGACGGCTGAATTCGGGGTTGTCCGACAAATCCGTTTCACTGTAACGCTCATCGTGAAAGAGTTCCTGCCACTGTTTAACCATGCCCAGACGCTGGTTATCCAGGATCAGAATCTTGACCGGCATACGGTAACGACGCAGCGTACCCAGCTCCTGCACATTCATCATAAAGGAACCGTCACCGCACACCGCCACCACCTGGGTGTCGGGGTTCGCTACCTGAGCACCAATCGCCGCAGGCAGGCCAAACCCCATGGTGCCGAGACCACCACTGCTTAAATGGCAGGTCGGGTGAGAAAACTGCATATGCTGCGCAACCCACATCTGGTGCTGCCCAACATCACAACTGACAATGGCATTGGCGGCAGACATATCGCTCAGCATCCGCAGCAGTTGTGGCGCATCTATCTGCCCTGGGCTGTGGTCAAAGGCATAAGGAAAGGCTTTGCTGACTTTCAGCTCGCTGACGTGCTCACGCCAGGCTTGCTTGTCACCAACGCAGTGCAACTGTGGCAGAATCACTTTCAAATCGCCCAGCAAGCTGACATCAGCCTGACGACGTTTGTGGATTTCGGCCGGGTCGATATCAATGTGCAGCAGCTTGGCATGAGGGGCAAACTCATCCAGTTTGCCGGTGACTCTGTCATCCAGCCGTGCACCGATAGCAATCAGCAAGTCACATTGTTGCACGCTTAAATTGGCGGCTGCCAGACCATGCATTCCCAGCATACCTAAGTACAAAGGGTGGTCGGTGTTGGCACTGCCCAGGCCTTTCAATGTGCAGACCTGAGGCAATTGAGTGCGGTCGATCAAATCCCGCAATTCATTTACGGCATCGGCCATACCCACACCGCCGCCGATATACAACATGGGGCGCTGGGATTCGGCCAGCAATTGGTTGGCTGTCTGTAGCTGAGCGGGTGTGGCGAGGGGCATAGCCGTCGCAGACCCGGCCTGCTCATCTGACTCGGGCACCAGACCGGTAAGAATATCTTTGGGTATATCCACCAGTACCGGACCAGGGCGTCCTTCCCGGGCAATCTGAAAAGCTTTTTGCAGGGTCGGCAGTAATTCTTCCGGCTCTAAAACCAGCATGCTGTGCTTACAGATACTCAGCGACAAGCCCAATACGTCGACTTCCTGGAAAGCATCAGACCCCATGGCTGACCGCGCGACCTGACCGGTAATCATCACCAGAGGTACGGAGTCGAGTTTGGCATCGGCCAGGCTGGTCAGCAGATTGGTGGCACCAGGACCAGAAGTGGCAATACACACACCAACCTGATTGGTTGACCGGGCATAACCGATAGCCGCAAAAGCCGCACCTTGCTCATGACGACACAGGTAATGACGAATGGGTGAATCCAGTAACGCGTCATACAAGGGCATGATTGCGCCGCCCGGATAGCCGAATACCTGGTCTATGCCTTGCTCTGTCAGGAAATGCAAAATGGCTTGTGCGCCTTTTTTCATTGTCTTCACTCTTTTTCAGCGCCCATAAAACAAAAAACCCCCCGGGCTTTCGCGCGGGGGGTTTTCGTGTAACTGGACTTATTTCAGACCAAACGCTTCCCCCGCGGAGATAATAATCACCACGACCACGACAGTAAGAAGAAGGTTTGCGAAAAGGTTCATAAAAAGGCTGTTGCCCTAAAAATAATCAAGTTACGTCACTGCTATTAGAAATAGCACGGTGCTTTAAGCCAGATCAAGCAATAATTTTTCTTAAATTCCAATTTTGTAAAACAGCTGTTCCATAAGCTTGTTTAAATCGCTGCTGGCGGATTAGAGTAAAGGTAACAAATTACACAGGAAAAATGGCATGAGCCATTGGTTGCATTGGATAGATTTACTCGGCGTGGCGGTGTTTGCCATTTCAGGCACCCTGATGGCTTACCGCAAACATATGGACGGCTTTGGTGTGATTGTACTGGCGTCGGTCACCGCCATTGGTGGCGGCACGCTGCGCGATATGATTCTGGACTTACCGGTCTTCTGGGTGCAGCAGCCAGACTTCTTATACGCCATATTAGTGGCTGCCATCGTGACCATATTGTGGCTGCGGGTTACCCATAAGTTTCCCTATCAAACCTTGCTGGTGGCAGACGCCCTGGGTATCGCATTTTTTAATATCATGGGTCTACAAAAAGCCCTGGATCAGGGCACCGGCCCATTTATTGCCATTGTGATGGGTACCATGACCGGGGTATTCGGCGGCTTAATCCGCGATGTGATCTGCCGGGAAATTCCATTGGTTCTCAAAGGGGAATTGTACGCCACTACCTGTATTGTGGGCGGCATGCTGTATGTCGCCTGCCTGGCGTTGGGTGTGCCGGATTTGCCCGCCATGATTGCCGCAATGCTGGCCACCTTGTTGCTGCGCCTGGGCGCCATTCGCTGGCACTGGCAATTGCCGGTATTTCAGGGCAGCCATTAACGGTTTACCGGCTGTTGGCATTCCCACATCCCTGGACTAGGCTTTGAAAAGTGCCGCCAGGGAAGACCATATGTCACTTGCCATCGTCCATACACGTGCCAGCGTGGGTATTGATGCCCCGCCAATCCGGGTGGAAGTGCATCTGGCCAATGGTCTGCCAGCCTTCAATATTGTCGGATTACCCGAAGCATCCGTGCGGGAATCCAGAGACAGAGTGCGCAGCGCCCTGATCAATTCAGGGTTTGAGTTTCCCGCCAGACGTATCACAGTCAACCTGGCACCGGCCGATTTACCCAAAGAGGGCGGTCGTTTTGATTTGCCTATCGCCATTGGCATTATTGCAGCGGGTGGGCAAATACCGGCCCAGCAACTTGAAAAACACGAACTGGCCGGCGAATTGGCCTTGTCGGGTGAACTGGCGCCCATCAGCGGTGCCCTGCCCCTGGCCTATGCCTGCAGCCAATCAGGCAAAGCCCTGGTACTGCCCGCCAACAATGCCGAAGAAGCTGGCCTTATCAAAGATATTCAACTGTTCCCTGCACCGGCATTACTGCAGGTTTATCATCATCTTTGCGGACAGCAACCGCTGCCGCTGTATAGTTTCCAGACTGTGCCTGTTGCCACCACGGCCCAACAGGATATGCGCGATGTTATCGGCCAGGCCGCGGCCAAACGGGCGCTGGAAATTGCTGCAGCCGGAGGTCATAACCTGTTGTTCACCGGCCCTCCGGGTACGGGTAAAACCATGCTGGCCAACAGGTTGGTGGATATTCTGCCCCCTATGAGCGATGAAGAAGCGCTGCAAACCGCCACAATTCATTCGGTAACAGGTACACCGGTGGATCCGCAGCATTGGCGGCAACGACCTTTTCGCCATCCCCACCATACGGCATCAGCCATTGCCTTAGCCGGTGGTGGCAGTATTCCGCGTCCGGGGGAGATTTCACTGGCTCATAATGGCGTATTGTTTCTGGATGAATTGCCGGAGTTTGACCGTAAAGTGCTGGACGTACTACGTGAACCCCTTGAATCCGGTTACGTATGTATTTCACGGGCCGCTCAACAAGCCAGATTTCCAGCCAGATTCCAGTTGGTTGCAGCCATGAACCCCAGTCCAACCGGCAGTGCCGATGACAAACGCAGTTCCCCGCAACAGGTGTTGCGTTACCTGAGTAAGTTATCCGGGCCTTTTCTGGATCGTATCGATTTGCAGGTGGATGTACCGCGTTTGCCCAAGGGCAGCCTGGGTGATGAATTACAGGACAGGGGCGACAGCAGTGCCAGTATCCGAGCCAGGGTCAGAGCGGCCAGGCAGCGGCAACTGGCCCGTCGCGGTAAAACCAATGTCACGCTGAATAGCAAAGAAATGGCCGCAGATTGTCAGTTGAATAGCCAGGACCAGGTGTTTCTGGAAAATGCCTGCGAGCGTTTGGGCCTGTCGGTGCGCAGCTACCATCGGCTGCTGCGGGTGGCCCGAACTATTGCAGATTTGCAGGACGAACCGGCCATTGTGCGGGCGCATCTGGCGGAGGCCCTGCAATATCGCTCGTTTGATCGATTAATGGCGCAATTGCTGGCTCAATAGGGATAATTTCTGATATCTGTTAGTCAAGCCACAGAATTCCCGTTACTGACACTTGCGCTTTACTTGACAAGTCAATAGCATAGGGCCTTGTTGCGGCATTTTTGCATGCGTGTAAGGCAGCGCTATAGATAAGCACAACGCCGTTTAGAGAACCATAAAAACAACAGCAGTTTGCCAGCTGGCGACCCGTTTGGAATGGAATAATGAAGCGAATAGCACATCTTGCTCTGGCGATGGCTCTGGTATGTCCAGCAGGCCTGATCGCAGCGGAAAATACATCCGTAGAGGAAATCCAACAGCAAATTCAGGCCAACCAAAGCGAATACGACAGCTACCATAGAACGCTGGAAGGTGAGATAGCCAACGCCGCAAGTCTGGAAAGAGATTTGGGCACAATGCGTACTAAAGGCAAAGAGCTGGAACATACCCGCCAGGTCAGGCTGAACGAAATGAACGTTCAGTACGAACGGACCATTGAAGATCCCAGTATCGATATCAACCAGGCCAGAGAAGCCTACCTGGCAGCGGTGCGGGCGCATAAAGAGAACAAGGACGCGATCACCGCCAAGTATAACGAATGGCAGAGCAAATTGTTGGACGTGGAAAAACTGCGCTTGTCCAAACACAGCCTGCTGAACAAAATTGAAAGCCTCAAAGAGAAACTCAATAACGCCAGAGTAGACAGGCTGTTCCGTGAGTTTAACCGTCAGGATCAGGTGCAGGTCAATCATGAAATTACCTGTGACCGCGACGAAACCATCGGTAAATGTACCGAGCGTGGTAAGTTTCTGGCCAAACAAAAAGCCTCCAAACGTTTCCTGGATCAGTTGTATGACGGCCTGACCGAATCCGCAGCAGCCAAGCAACATCGTCCCTATTCAGAGGCCTACGTACTGCTGCAGCGCAGCGACGTCACTCAGGACGGCTTCAGCGGTGCCGGTAATTACTCAGTACAGATGAATGTTGAGCTGAAAGGCAACCTGAAGCGCACCGAGGGCTGCCAGTTGCTTGGCCTGGATAAGCGTTACTGTGTGGCTGAACGCACGCCACCCGAAGTGGCCAAAGTAGTGACCGTACCGAAAGCAGCAGACGGCAGTGCACCGGTTGACGAATCCGTAATGTATGAGCTGACAGTGCGCTCCAATGTGTACGACGATGAAGTGTTTATCGATGGCGTCAGCTACGGTTCTACCCGCCTGCAGATTATGCTGCCGGCCGGTCCGCACGATCTGGAAGTGGTCAAACGCGGCTATGAAACCTTCCGTCAGAATATCCAGCTAAAAGAGAGCACCACCATTAAGGTGGAAATGAAACGCGCCCAGTTTGCCTTTAACAAGGGCGAAAAAGTGCAGGACATTCTTAATGGTGATATCCCTGGTCCACAACTGGTGGTAGTACCGGCTGGTTCCTTCCGGATGGGTGATATCAATGGCACAGGCCTGGAAAATGAGCGCCCGGTAGAAACCAAAACCCTGAATAACTCCTTTGGTATTGGTGAGTTTGAAGTGACAGTGGGCGACTTCCGCCGTTTTGTGGAAGAAACCAGCTATGTTACCGATGCAGAGAAAGAGCGTGGTTGCGCCTTCTACGAGCAGGGTGAACCCGTATGGCAGGACCAGCTTAACTGGCGTACGCCGGGTTATGCCAATACCGACAACCACCCTGTGGTCTGTATCAGTCAGCGTGATGCCACCGCCTATGTAAACTGGTTGTCTGAAGCCAGCGGCAACAAATACCGCCTGCCCAGCGAAACCGAATGGGAATACGCAGCCCGCGGTGGTAAAGAAAACGATTATTGGTGGGGTGACAGCGTAGGCACTGGTAATGCTAACTGCGGTTGGTGTGGTAGCCAGTGGTCAAATATCAGCGCAGCGCCCGTGGCCTCCTTTGACCGCAACAGCTATGGCCTGTTTGACACGGTCGGCAACGTGTGGGAATGGACAGTATCCAGCGCCTCAAACAACGGTGCCGTAGTACGTGGCGGGGCCTGGAATTTTGCTCCCCGTCTGGCCAGGGTATCTACCCGTATGGAACTGGACCCTACTTTCCGCGCTAATTACATTGGTATGCGTGTGGTCCGGGAGCGTTAAACAAAACACTGATAGAAAAACCGGCTTCGCCGGTTTTTTTATATCCAGGGATGGATGGTATGTCGATGTTGTATGGAACATTCATCGACGATATCCAGGGATGGACGGGCAGAAAAGTTGCTCCTGCATTTTCTGCACTTCCACCATCCATGGCGGTCGTATGTCGATGTTGTATGGAACATTCATCGACGATATCCAGGGATGGACGGGCAGAATAATTGCTCCTGCATTTTCTGCACTTCCACCATCCATGGTGGTCGTATGTCGATGTTGTAAGGAACATTCATCGACTATGTCCAGACCACGCAAATAGCCGCAATCACTATCAGCAACAAGCCCAGCTTATCAGCACGGGCCAGTTTTTCCTTAAACCACCAGGCAGAAATCAGCAGGCTGAACAGTACTTCCACCTGCCCCAGGGTTTTCACCAGCGCCACCGACTCCAAACTCATAGCAGTAAACCAGCCAATAGAGCCAACACAGCTGCAAAAGCTGATTGTCAGGGTTAATTTCGGCCTTTGCCACAATGCCTTTAAGGTCGCCATATCACGGATTATCAGCCAGGCCACCAGCAACAGTGATTGCAATAAGATCACCAACAACAGCACCCAGGCCGCACCATGCGGGAAAGGTAACCCAAGTTCCAGACTGGCTTCCCTGACCCACAGTGATGTCAACGCAAAGGCCAGGCCACTGCCAAGTCCCAGGCACAATGTCTGCCAGGACCAACCATGCACCGCGCGAATACCGCTAAGCAAAAACACCGCTACCGCCCCCAGCAACACACCTAGCCAACCCAGCCAGTCTAACGACACAGCAAAGAATACTACCCCCAGTGCCGCCGCCAGAATCGCTTCACTTTTGGCCAGGCCAACGCCAATGGCATAGTTACGTAGTTGAAACAGCTTAACCATCAAGGCAGTGGCCAGAATCTGCATCAGCGCCGCGCCCAGAATGTAGAGCCCGAACAGGCCACTGAAATCGGGTTTAGCAACAGGCTGCCACTGATAGAGCACAAACAAATACAACGCTGCCAACGGCCCGGCATAGATAAACCGCGCCAACGTCACCCCGCTAACAGCTACGTCCTGGCTAAGCTGCTTTTGGAAAGCGTTGCGCCAGGCCTGCATAAATGCGGCCATCAGGGTAAAAGGGATCCAAAGCACAACGCACTCCAATGCTCAAAAAGAGCCCGATAATAACAGCTAAACAGCCTGAGCTGACAAGTCAGATCTGTTGCAACAAGGCTTTGATCAGCGGTTCAGAAAGACGTTCTTTAAGACAACACAGGCCCAGTTTAAAGGGTTCAATATCGGCCAGGGCAATTATGCTGATCTTATCTGCCAGAATGGATTGCTCCACCACTGGCCTGGGCACAATGCCAATACCGCAGCCCAGCGCCACCATACTGACAATAGCCTCGTGCCCGGTCACAGAGGCATACACGTTTGGGCGAATGCCGTGTTCGGTCAGCCAATGATGCACTATGCGCTTGGACGGCCCGGTTTCTGGTAACACCATGGAAACGGTGCGCCAGTCCACCTGTTCAAGCTGACTCAGGCGCATGGACGCCGGGCAAATCATCACCAGCGGTAAGGTATCCAAATGATGAAAAGCCAGCGCGGGCGGAAAGTCGGGCGCATCTACGGCAATGGCCATATCGGCCTTTCCTGTCAGCACCTTGTCGGTGGAGACCCCTGGGTCGCCGGTGGTCAGTTTAATCTCCACTTGTGGATACAAATGGCGAAAACGTGCCAGCAGGGCCGGTAAATGGCTGTAACTGGCCGTCACCGAGCAAAACAGACTAAGCTCGCCCGCCAGTTCCTGACTATGGCGGTGAATCTCACTTTTCACTTGCTGCCAGGCTGTCAGGGTTTGCTGGCTGAACTGCAGCATACGGCTACCGGCCGCTGTCAGCTTAACCTTGCGATTGTCCCTGACAAACAGCGGGGCCCCGCATTCCTCTTCCAGGCGCTGAATGGCGCGGCTTAAAGTGGACGGGCTGACAAACAGTGCATCTGCGGTTTTACCAAAGTGCAGACTGGTGGCCAGGTGCTGAAACAACTGCAGGTTGCGAATATCCATGAGTATTGCAAATTATGAAACACATACTTGCGAATATATCATTTTATTCAACAAGCGCCATGACCTATTCTGATTGCAACACAAGTACGTCACTGGCTTGTAAGAAGAAGATTATCGGTTGCCCCGCGGGGTGACCACGGAGAAAGTTATGGCAAATTATTTCAACTCCCTGAATTTGAGACAGCAGTTAGATCAGCTGGGTCAATGTCGTTTTATGGATCGCCAGGAATTCGCCAATGGCTGTGATTTCCTTAAAGGCAAAAAGATTGTCATCGTCGGTTGCGGTGCCCAGGGCCTGAACCAGGGTCTGAATATGCGTGATTCCGGCCTGGATGTGGCTTACGCCCTGCGCCAGTCTGCCATTGATGAAAAACGTGATTCTTATCAGCGTGCCACCTCCAATGGTTTTGAGGTAGGGACTTATCAGCAACTGATCCCTCAGGCCGATCTGGTTTATAACCTGACTCCGGATAAGCAGCACGCCAGCGTGATCGAAGCGGTGATGCCGCTGATGAAGCAAGGCGCCGCGCTGTCTTATTCGCATGGTTTCAACATTGTTGAAGAAGGTCAGCAGATCCGTAGCGATATCACCGTAGTGATGTGCGCGCCTAAGTGCCCGGGTACCGAGGTTCGCGAAGAGTATAAACGTGGTTTCGGTGTGCCTACCCTGATTGCCGTGCACCCGGAAAACGACCCGCAGGGTCAGGGCCTGGATATTGCCAAGGCGCTGGCATCGGCGACAGGTGGTGACCGCGCCGGTGTACTGCATTCATCCTTTGTGGCCGAGGTTAAGTCCGACCTGATGGGTGAGCAGACCATTTTATGTGGTATGCAACAAACCGCCGCCATTCTAGGCTATGAGAAGATGGTGGCCGACGGTGAAGATCCGGCGTACGCCGCTGCATTGCTGCAATATGGCCTGGAAGCCATTACCGAAGCCCTGAAGATTGGTGGTGTCACCAATATGATGGACAGATTGTCCAACCCGGCCAAGATCAAAGCCTTTGAGCTGTCAGAGCAACTGAAAACCATGCTGCGCCCGCTGTTTGAAAAACATCAGGACGACATTCTCAGTGGCGAATTCTCCCGCACTATGATGCAGGACTGGGCAAATGGCGATGCCAACCTGCTGAAATGGCGTGAAGAAACCGGTCGTAGCGGCTTCGAGCAAGCGCCGGTTTACCAGGGCAAGATCGACGAGCAGGAGTTTTTCGACAAAGGCATTTTCCTGGTCGCCATGATCAAAGCCGGTGTTGAGTTAGCATTTGACGTGATGGTGGAGTCCGGCATGTTGCCTGAGTCAGCCTATTATGAGTCTCTGCACGAAACACCACTGATCGCCAACACCATTGCCCGTAAGCGTTTGTACGAGATGAATGTGGTGATCTCTGACACTGCTGAATACGGTAACTACCTGTTTGCCAATGCCGCCGTACCACTGCTGGCACAGAAGCTGATGCCTGGTCTGAGTGCTGAGTTACTCGGTAAGGGTCTGGCCAGCAAGTCGAACAGTGTGGACAACAAAACTCTGGTAGCGGTAAACCAAGCCATTCGCGACCACCATGTCGAACTGATAGGTGAAGAGCTGCGCGGCTATATGACTGATATGAAGGCCATAGTCGCCGCAAGCTGATGAAACGTTTCTGTCGTTAGGTGCTAACCAAGCCCTTTGCCCGGTCAATTTGACCGGGCTTTTTTATTCCTAATAGGTCATTGATAGGTTAATTTAATGTAAAAATAATTAGTCCATTATGTTGACTAAATATTGCTCGTCTCCTAGTTTTGTTGTGTTTTGCCAGCCCTGAGGGCCGGTTTTTCCACAACACAATACATAGGACAACAACCGATGAGACGAGGATTATTACCAACCGCCCTGCTCGGCAGCGCAGGACTGTTGGTCAGCCACAGCCTGTTGGCGGCACCGGGAACGCCAAGCATTGCCTGGATGGAAAGCACTTATGCAGCCCCTGCACAGTACACAGTGCAGTGGAATATGTGGTGGGGCAACAATGGCGACACCTGGTATTTACTGGAAAACGGCGCCGTCGTCCATACCGCCAGTCTGACCCCTAATGGCCAGAATGCCCAGAATGGGCAATTGCAGCTAAGCAAAACCGGCGGCGGCAATTTCGCCTACCAGGTCAAACTATGTGATACCTCGGTCACACCGGAGTCTTGCAGTCAAAGTAATATCACCAACATCAGCGTATCCGGCGGTGCGGTTAATCAGCCCCCCGTGGTAAATGCCGGTGCCGATCAATCCATTGAAACCGGCAATGCCGCCAGCCTCAATGGCAGCGTGCAGGACGATGGCCTGTCATCACCTTTAACCAGCAGTTGGGCCAGCCAATCAGGCCCGGGCACCGTGACCTTTGCCGACGCAACCGCTCCTACAACCACTGCAACATTCAGTGCAACAGGTACCTATGTGCTCAGGCTGACGGCAAACGACGGCGAATTCAGCGCCTTTGATGACGTTCAGGTAACAGTAGCCGATGTGGCAGCCAATCAACCACCGGTGGCCAATGCCGGCGCCGATGCCAATGCGTCCCCCAATGTGGCGCTGGCACTGACTGGCAGTTATCAGGATGACGGCAAGAGCGGTCCGGTTACCGAAGCCTGGAGCAAAGTATCCGGCCCCGGAAACGTGAGTTTCAGTAATGCCAATGCCGGTAGCACCCAGGTGACCTTTGATACGGTCGGCAGTTATGTGCTGGCCTACACGGTGAATGACTCGGAGTTTAGCGACAGCGACCAGTTAAATGTCACCGTTGCCACTGGTCCTGCTCCAGAAGCCCCGGCCACGCCCGCTATTGCCTGGATGCCCACCGAAGCACAGCTAACCAATGGCAGTGTAGATATCACGGTACGCTGGAATATGTACTGGGGTAAAAACGGCAACCAATGGCGACTGTTGCAAAACGGTACGCAGGTACACAGCGCCCCACTTACCGCCAGTGGTAACAGTGCCCAGTCCGGTCAACATACCGTAACCCTGACCCAGGGCGGCAGCTATAGCTTTGTGGTTGCCCTGTGTAATGTATCAGGCAATCAAGAAGCCTGTACCAACAGTAATACTGCTACAGTCACCGTCGCCGGTGGGGGCGGTGAACCTATTGTTAATTGTGGCCCCGGCACCGCAGCCGGTTTGTGTTTGCCCTATCGTGCCGATCAGGTCGACCTGTATGTTAAGGGCTGGCCGAATACGCTGGCCATGGGCACCCTGGTAGACAATGACCCGGCTGATAACGCTGAGCTGGCTGCCTCTAAGGTCAATGCTATTTACCAATATGCCGGTGATGCGGTGCGAGGTCAGTTGCTGACGCCTGATGCCACCCGCCAGACTATTGCTCAGGCCAGACAGATTGGCAGTCAGGTACGATCGGTCTTGGTAGCCACCACCGCCAATGCCAGCACAGGCACAGATCTGGGCTCTGAAGATATTCTCACCTATGCAAATCTGGTAGTGCATTATCGCAATCTGATTCGCCAGGCGGCACAGATGCAATTGGCCAAAGACGCCAACCATCAACACCCGGCCACCCTGTTGCTGAACGGCGAATTGCTGGGCCAATGGTTTGAAGCACAGAACGACTTTGCCACCTTGTTTGGCAGCCAGGGTAACTGGACACCGGTACAAGTAGTGCAGGCACTGCAGGAAGCCATCAGCCTGGACAGCGGTTATCAATTGCTGGATAACAGCGGCAATCCGCAAAGCCTGGGCAGTTTATACAATCTGAACAACTTGCAAAGCGAAGCCGCTGGCCTGCTCAGCGACGACCTTAAAGGTTGGATCCAGTCCCAACACTTTATTCTGAAGCGCTTCAGCCCAGACGTGCCCTTCGCCTGGGTGGTGAATCTGGAAGGACCAGCCAACACCGCGACATTACAGGCCCAGTATTCAGGTCTGCAGGCTGTGTGGAACGGCGCTTCTGAACCTATGGCCGCCTTTATCCACGAGCTGGGACTGTTTGATGACGTCGATTTGCGTCCGGATTTCCTTGCCTTTGACAAAGGTAATGACGATGGTTTCTCGCCAAGTGGCAAAGCGCTGCATGGTTTTGGCCCCCGTCAGTGGGAAAACTACCTGAACTATGTACGTCAAATCAGCGACTACTTCGAAGTTCCCGCCATGCTGTGGCAACTGCCAGGCGGCCATCTGGCCACCAATGGCGAAGCCACCGGTAGTTATGATCTGGCAAATCATTCCGCCAGTGCCGGCAGCTACTTTATGGGTGACAAGAACATTGGCACTAACCTGTCGGCGATCCGCCCGGCGGTACTGAATATCGCCCTGGATGCCAACAACTATGACAACGCTACCAGCGTCGCGGCCTTGCTTGGACAGGAAAGCAACCATGACTGGGGGGTTAGTCGCCTGCGTCATGCCGCCTTTGCCAACGTGTTCGCCATTTTGTGGGGCAGCCCCACCAGCACCACCGTGGTGCCACTGGGTAGTCATAACGACAATGGCTGGCTGAAAAACAAAATTGTGGCCTACCAGGATAACGGCGGCGTGCCGCTATACCATATCGCCGGGCCAAGCAGTTCCACCCCATTAACCTCTATTCCCGCGCTGAACACCGAGTTGGAAAGCATTGAATCTGTGGTGAACAATGAGGTGTTCCTGTATCAGACCCCGTCTAATTCGTGGATCCCATCTACGGTGTACAAGTGGGGCGACTTCCTGTCGGCGCTGAATGCCATGCATAACCAGGGCGTGGGCGACGTGAAGTTCTGGCTGATTGACGAAAACGCCGATGAAGCCACCAACATTCTGTATGCCAAAGTCGCCATCGCGGCCTTCCTGGCACAAAGTATGAAGGAAACCATTCAGTACAATGCCTGCGATGAGAACAACTGGTCAATCAACACCGGCGACCCGGTTAACTATCCGTTGTCTTCGTCTTGTGGCCAGTTACAGCAAAACTACTCGGACTATGGCGTCAATCCCGCCACCGGCAATGACTACCCGTATTCCTGTCCGGTCAATATGAAGATGGAGATGACCGCGGTGACCCATGCCAAATGGTATGGTGCACCAGCCCCGTTGTTTGTGGCACCGGATGCGGTACTGGAAGAACAAGGCTTACTGGTCAACGGCCATGTAGGTAAATGGAACTACTCTGCAGATTGCAGCGGCCAAACCGGCAGCGCCGATCTGACTAAACAAGCCTGGCTGCGTGACGAGTGTAAAGTGTACGACGAGCAAAAAGCCGGTAAATTTATCTGGGACGGCAGCGCTGGCAAGTCAGTAGAAGGCTGTGGCTGGTGGGGTCGTGGTGTGATTCAAACCACAGGCCGCTTCAACTTCGGTAAGCTGAATCACTTCCTGGGTCGCAGCCATGTGGATCCCGACTTGGTCGGTCAGGTGGTTGAAGGTATGCAGGTGGTCGCCGCCCCCAGCAACCCGCTGTACGGCGATATGGACCTGTGCCAAAACCCGGAACTGGTGTGCAGCACCGAGGAACACAAAGAAATCAAATGGATTGCCGGCCTGTTCTACTGGATGAACGAAGTACAGGGCTATGACAATACCGGTGGCCCCTATGAAGGCTGGAACTACTATCAAGAACTGAAGGCTTATGTGGCCGGCGGTTTGCAGGGCAGTGGTTTTATTGATGATATTTCCGGTATCGTCAACCGCGGCTGTCCCGACAGCACCTGCCCCATCAGCGGACCGGTAGACGGTCTGGCTGACAGAAAAGCCAATTTCTTTAAAGTACTGCAAGCCATGGGTCTGAATCCCCAGTAACTGCAAGTCACACCATCACCCGATAAACATCGGGTGATGGTACTTCCCTGCTGTGTTTGCTGCATTTTCCGCCATGTGATTTATCGCCGGGCAAACCCTGAATATATCTCCCTTAACCCACCATATAGGTACCAGTACCAAAGGCAATATGCTCACCGTGCTCGTTATGCAATTCCATTCTGCATACCGCCACCCTGCTGCCTTTACGGATCACACTGGCGGTGGCAATAAATTCTTCGCCCTTACCGGGGCGCAAATAATCAACCCGCATATCTATGGTGCCAATCCGCGCCAGCCGCTGCTGAAATTGCTCCAGGGTCAGATCTTCCATGTCCCGCACCACATGCAAAATGGCCATTAACCCACCCACGGTATCCAGCACAGCGGCCGTGACACCACCATGCAGAATTTTCTGGATAGGATTGCCCATCAGCCCGTCGTGCCAGGGTAAACGCACTTCCACACCTTCACCGTCAAACTGACTGATTTGCAGCCCCAGCAAGTGGTTAAACGGCATATGGTCGCGAAATACGCCGGCCACGTAATCCGCCAGTTGGCGGCTGTCCAGCAAGGTAGTCTTTTGCATTGTCATTCTTTCTGGTTGGACCTGTTCCCATCATAGCAGCCCGGCCCAGGGACTTGGCAAGCCATACAGATATTCACGAATTCTGACGCCCCCTAACCACAGCTCACAAAGCTTGCAGATTAGAGTGCGAGCAGTCATGAATTCCTGATAACTTTGGGGTAGACTAGCGGCCCTGTTTTTCTGACCCCGAAACCATGTCTGACGTTCTGGCCTCCACCCTAACACAACCCACCCCGGCAAGCGTATTGCGGGAAGTGTTCGGCTACGACAGTTTCAGGCCCGGTCAGGAACAAGTCATTCAGGCCTGCCTGGATGGGCAGGACAGTCTGGTACTGATGCCCACCGGCGGCGGTAAGTCGCTGTGCTACCAGGTGCCGGCACTGCTGCTACCCGGCCTGACCCTGGTGGTGTCTCCGCTGATTTCATTGATGAAAGATCAGGTGGATGCCTTACATGCCTCCGGCGTCAGTGCCGCCTATCTGACCTCAGCGCTGACCCGCCCCGAGCAACTTAACGTGCTGGCCGGCGTGCAGGATGGTAAATACAAACTGTTGTATGTGGCCCCGGAACGGCTGGTCCAGCCAGAATTTATTCAGCGTTTGCAACATATTCAGGTCAGCCTGTTTGCCATTGATGAAGCTCACTGCGTGTCACACTGGGGCCATGACTTTCGCCATGACTATATGGCCCTTGGCCAGCTTAAGCATTTCTTTCCCCATGTACCAATGATGGGGCTGACCGCCACTGCCGACCCGGCCACCCGCATGGATATACTGCAGCAACTTCGTTTGCACCAACCCATGATCTATCAGGGCAGTTTTGACCGCCCCAATATTCGCTACACCCAGTTGCAGAAATACAAGCCCATGGAACAGCTTGAAGCTTATATAAAGGGCCAGGAAGGCAGCGGCATTATTTACTGTAACAGCCGCAAAAAGGTGGAAGATGTAGCCTTTAAACTGGCCAATCGTGGGATTAACTGTGCCGGTTACCATGCCGGTATGGAAGCCGAGATCCGTGACATTACCCAGCGTAACTTTCTCAAAGACAATATTGATGTGATTGTTGCCACTGTTGCGTTCGGCATGGGCATCAATAAACCGAATGTGCGCTACGTGGTGCATTTTGATCTGCCCCGTACCATCGAGTCTTATTATCAGGAAACCGGCCGCGCCGGGCGGGACGGCAGCCCGGCCGAAGCACTGTTGTTGTTTGACGAAAAAGATGTGGCGCGCATTCGTGAATGGATCAGTCTCACCGACAATCCTCACCGTCAGGAAGTGGAGTTGCAACGCTTTGCTGCCATGGAGGCCTTTGCCGAAGCGCAAACCTGTCGACGCCAGGTGTTGCTGAACTACTTTGGTGAATACAACGCCTCGGCCTGCGGCAACTGTGATATCTGCCTGGATCCCCCCAAGGCCTTTGACGGCACGGTAGCCGCGCAGAAAGTGCTGTCCTGCATTTACCGCCTGAACCAATCGGTGGCCAGCCAGTATCTGATTGATGTATTGCGCGGTAAAAAGCTGAAACGTATTGTCGACAGCGGCCATGACCAGCTCAGCACCTATGGTATAGGCAAAGACGAAAGTGATGCCTGGTGGCACAACCTGATCAATCAACTGATACACCAGGGGCTGGTCAGGGTGGATATTACCCAGAATGCCATGCTTAAACTGAATGAGGCCGCCCGCGCGGTACTCAAAGGGGAACTACCTGTTAGTCTGGCGGTGCCCAGAATGAGTTTGAATCTGGGTAAAAAAGCCAAGCTGGATAACCGCAACTACGACAGGGCGCTGTTTGCCAAATTGAAAAAGCTGCGCAAAGCCATTGCCGAAGAAGACGAAGTACCGCCTTTTGTGGTGTTTTCCGATATGACCTTGTCGCATATGGCAGAAATCCTGCCCACCAGCGAGCGTGATATGTTGCAGGTCAGCGGTGTAGGGCAAACCAAACTGAGCCGCTATGGCGAGGCCTTTTTAAGTCTGATCCGCGATCATTTGGCAGGGTAACAGGCTAAATCAGCACGATCCCTGCTGCTATAACTTCTGCAGCAAACGTCGCACCTGCTCGGCAAAGCCAGGCAGTGGCTGCCAGTTTGCTACCCACCCCAGACAATGTTCGGGCAGAGTGTCAGGCGCAGCCCCATAGCCTATTTTGGTGATACTGGCAGGCATAGTAGCCAGCACTGGTTGCCTGCCCAGCAAGACATCAAAGGGCCTGGCAATCATAGCCACCACGGCCTGCTCCGGTGTAGCGAAGTCCATCACATCAAAACCACCGGTGCTTTGCAGCACCAGGGTCAGGTCCTTTCTAAGCCGGGCTTGCTGCTCAACAAGCAGAATCCGCACTATTTTCCGACAGGGTCGAGACTGGCGTAATAGGCGGCCAAATTAGCGATATCGTCGTCAGACAAGGGTTTGGCCATAGGCGCCATCACCATATTTTTACGCTCACCGTCACGAAAGGCTTTCAGTTGCAGCACCAGATATTGCTCTTTCTGGCCAGCCAGATTGGGGTACATGGGGATTGGAGATATACCATTGGCCCCGTGGCAAGCCGCACAAGTCGCCGACTTGGCTTTACCGGCGGCAATATCACCGGCCAGCGCAGGATAGGATGCAAACAAAGCGAACAGTACAGCAAGTTTCTTCATAACAACTCCGGGTAGTGGTCTTATTGAATGTTACAATAGCCCAAGTTTTCACTTTTCCATACGGCAACACTGTGTATTTGGCTCACACTTACGCCCAACAATTGGCAGACCTGGGAAGTCAGGTGCGGGTACAAGCGCCGCAGGAGGCTTGGTTAGCCCATGTTAACCATGCCCTGCTAGCCGATCTTGATCTGGATCCACAACTGTTTGAACAAAAAAGATTATTTGCTGAATTGTTCGAAGCACAGGGAATCCTTAACCGTCAGGCCATGGCACAAAAATACGGTGGCCACCAGTTTGGCCAATGGAACCCGCAACTGGGCGACGGGCGCGGATTGCTGCTTGGCGAAACCCGGGATATGCAAGGTAAGCCGGTAGACCTGCATCTAAAAGGGGCCGGCCAAACACCCTATTCCAGATTTGGTGACGGCCGCGCCGTGCTGCGTTCCACCCTGCGTGAGTACCTGGTGGGCGAAGCCATGCACCACCTTGGCATTCCCAGTTCCCGCTCCTTGTGTCTGATTGCCAGTCAGGAACCGGTGCAACGTGAGCAACAAGAAACCGCGGCAATGATGATCCGCACCTGCCAGAGCCATATTCGCTTCGGCCATTTCGAGTATTTTTTCCATAGTGGTCAGAGCGACAAGCTGCAAAGACTGTTTGATTATTGCCTGACCCAGCATTTTTCAGACCTGCAGGGCTGCGACAATCCGTATTTGGCCCTGCTTGAGCGCATTGTACTGACCACCGCCGAACTGGTTGCCAAATGGCAGGCCTTCGGTTTTGCCCACGGGGTTATGAATACCGACAATATGTCTATCCATGGCATCAGTTTCGACTTCGGGCCTTACGCTTTTTTAGACGACTTTCAGCAGGACTTTATCTGTAATCATTCTGATCATCAGGGCCGTTATGCTTTTGACCGTCAGCCCGGCATTGCCCTGTGGAACCTCAATGCGCTGGCCCATGCCTTTAGTGGTCATCTGGATATTGACCAGCTCAAACAGGCGTTGGCCCACTACGAGCCCCACCTGCTAAGTCACTATTTCGACCTGATGGCAAAAAAGCTGGGCCTGCAGAATGCCGATGAGCAGGACAACCGGGATGAAAAACTGATTGGCGACTGGCTAAGCATGCTCAGTCAGCAGCGACGCGATTATCACTGCGCGTTTCGGCTGCTCAGTCACTACCAGCCCGGCCAGGAAGCGCCGTTGTTGGATTACTTTATCAACCGTGACCAGGCCAGCCAGTGGCTTACCCGATATCAACAAAAACTGGCGACCCAGCCGCAGTCGCACCAGGAGCGTCAACAGGCCATGCAGGCCATTAACCCCAAATTCGTGCTGCGTAATTACCTGGCCCAGCAGGCCATTGAACAAGCACAGCAAGGCGAGTTTGACGAATTTGAGCGCCTGTTTGAGGTACTGAAACACCCTTTTACTGAGCAACCACAGTTTGACACTTATGCCAAACCACCGCCGGATTGGGGTAAGTCGCTGGAGATTTCATGCAGCAGTTAGAGACGCTGCAATTTCGCCTGCAGGGCCAAGCCTGAGCCAAGGGTTTGATAACCAATTACAAATCAGGGCTTTTAAGCGCCGCCAAAGAATTTATACTGTGGCTACAACGATAAAAAAGTAATCAAAGCCAACGTTGAAACTCACCTCTTACATTCTGCTGCTTGCATGCCTGCTGCTCGGTTCGATGTTGCCATGTCAGGGACAGCCTTTGATTCTGGATTCGGCCTTTACCAGTCAGGAACTCAACGGCCAGATCGAATATCTGCGTGCCGAAAAATACGCGCAGTTGTCTGACGTACAAGCCAGCCCCGACTGGCAGCGCCAATTGGATATTCAACCTCTGTCGCCGCAGCAGAGCCTGTGGGGCCGTTTCAAGGTTGTGCAGCAGGCAGGCAATCAGGCCAGATTCGCTTTTGTGATTGCCAATCCAACCCTGGACGAAGTGGATCTGTACCTGCTGGATGACCGGGGCCGTATCCGCCGCTCGTTAATGATGGGGGCTTTGCGACCTTTCAGCGCCAGAGAACTGAATCACCGACATTTTCTGATCCGCCTGGATATGACGCCAGGGGAACAGCTGGATATTTATTTCCGCATTGCCGACAAAGGTCCGCTGGTATTCCCCGTGCAGTTATGGCGTGACGAAGTACTGATTGCCGAAGAACAGGCCAACCTGGCTATTATCGGCATGATCGGCGGCGCCCTGTCGATTCTGGCATTTTATTACCTGATTACCTATGTGCTGCTGCGCAGTCCGGTACGCTTCTGGTTTTCCATGGCCAGTTTCAGCTTCTTACTGCTGTTTTTAAATGTGGAAGGGGTGCTGGTACAGATTGTACCGGGGCTGTCTGGCTATATCTCGCTGCTAACCCTATGCCTGGTGGCCCTGGCACTTTTCAATGCATCCAAAGTGTCGCATCTGATGTTGCGCGGCGTACCTATGTACTGGCGCTATGTGTCTTACAGTGCCTCTTACCTGCTGCTGTTGTGCGCCTTTGTACTGAACGATTACTGGCAGATTATTGCTGCTATCGGCCTGGCTGGCGCAACCTTGGTAGTGCAACTGGGCGTGGCCTGGCGCTACAGCGACCGTAAGGACGGCCGCCCCAACCGCCTTTACGCCATCGGCTGGTCCAGCATCAGCCTGATTGCCTTATTGCAGTCGGGTTTCTATTTAAGTGGCGTGATTCTGGAATCCACCCTGAGCCTATATCTGACCTTACTGACCTTATTTGGCATCTTGTTGATTGCCCTGGCGGTAGAAGCCCATCAACAAGCCCAGGTGCTGTCCCGTTACGAACGCCAGAGCAACACCATCAATGACTTAAGGCGCTTTTACGAGCTGTTCCGCAACTCGGCCGAGGGGCTGTATACCTCAACCCTGGCTGGCAAACTGATTACCACCAACCCTGCCATGTGTAAGCTGTTTGGCTATGACAACGAACAGCAGATGCTGAAAGAATGCGGCAATACCTCACAGTTTTATGCCAACCAGGTGGACAGGCTGACCTTAGTGGAAGAACTGGTTAAACAAGGGGTGGTGATGGGCCGCGAGATCCGCGGAGTACGCCGTGACGGCAGCCAGTTCTGGTTCTCCATTTCGGTACAGTTGCGCCATGAGCACAACGAGGATTACCTGTTCGGCACCATCTTCGATATTACCGAGCGCAAAGAATCCAGCATGAGCCTGGAATACATGGCCACGCATGACCCGCTCACCGGAGTATATAACCGCCGCGAATTTGAATTGCGTCTGCGCCGGGGCCTGAGCCAGGCCAGAGATGCTGAACAGGAATTAACACTGCTGTATATGGATCTGGACCAGTTTAAAGTGGTCAACGACACCTGTGGCCATAAGGCCGGCGACATCCTGATCAAGCAGTTGTCCCAGCAGTTAAATCAGGTAGTGGAAAACAAAGGTATTCTGGCCCGCTTAGGTGGCGACGAATTCGGCGTGTTGCTGGAAGGTGAACAGGCTAATGATCAACATGCCTACCTGCTGGCCAACAAACTGCTGAATGTGGTGCAGCAATTCCGCTTTGTATGGGACAACCGTATTTTTACCCTGGGTATCAGCATCGGCCTGGTGCCATACCACCGTGCCATTCATTCGCCCGAGCAATTGCTCAGCATGGCTGATTCGGCCTGTTATATGGCCAAGGAACAGGGCCGCAATCAGATTCATACCTACTCCAAGCAGGATGACAAAATTCAGCGCTATGAAACCGAATTGCATTGGGTTTCACTGATTAATAAGGCCCTGCAGGAAGACAGGTTTGAACTGTACTACCAGCACTACCATCCGCTGAATAAAATCTCCCGCGGCTACCATTATGAAATACTGCTACGTATGCAGGGCGACGAACCCGAGCAGATTGTGTCGCCAGCATCGTTTTTACCGGCCGCCGAACATTATAATCTGACTGCGCAAATCGACCGCTGGGTAGTGGAGCATTATTTCCGCTGGCTGGCCGCCAATCCGGAGCATAAAAACAGTCTGGTGCGGGCCAATATCAATTTAAGCGGCCATTCTCTGGGCGACAAGGAACTGCGCCTGTTTGTACTTAACGCCTTTGAAAAACACGGTATTCCTTACAATAAAATCTGCTTCGAAATCACCGAAAGCATGGCCATTATTAAAATGGATGAAACCCTGGAGTTTATTAAAACCTTCCACCAGCTAGGCTGCACCTTCGCTTTGGACGATTTCGGCAGCGGTTTCTCCTCTTACGGTTACCTGAAGAGTTTGCCGGTGAATTACGTGAAAATCGACGGCGGCTTTGTGAAAGACCTGTTGGTCGACCCGGTGGACATGGCGATGGTCAGTTCCATTAAAGACGTAGCCAAGGCCATGGGCATGAAAACCGTGGCCGAGTTTGTTGAAAGTAAGGAAATCATGGTGGAACTGGGCAAAATGGGCGTTGATTACGCCCAGGGCTATGGCGTGGCCCGCCCCGCCCCACTGCGCGACTTCACCCCCCTCGCCTGATCACAATATTACATCATCTCTCGCAGAGGACGCCGAGTCTTCAGGGCATAGATTGAATGATCTACTGTATGCCGCTTTAGTGGAAATATATGTGCCTAAAAGCATAAATAACCACAGAGGCACAGAGAACACAGAGTGGTTGAAGGGGCTAATTCACTGTGAAGGCATCTGCACTCATCACCGTGACTTATAAAATCTATATATTTCAATAAATTAGTTTAGCTTCCTGCTTTTCTCCGTGACCTCTGAGTCTCTGTGGTGACATTGATCTGAACTAAGTTGTAAATAACCAAAGAGGCACGGAGAACACAGAGTGGCTGAAGGTGTTAGTCCCAGATGAGACCATATTCTCTCACCTTCTAGGCACATAAAAATCCTACATTTCAATAATATTAGTTTTGTCTCCTGCTCTTCTCAGTGCCCTCTGTGCCTCTGTGGTAAAAGAAATCTTTACCGAAGGTCGTGGTGAAAGCTCAGACAAAGCGAGCGATAAAAGCCAACCATTCAACTTATTAGATTAACCAATTCACTATTTTGATTTTCCATTGTCGGCCTTTGCCGCTATATTGTGCCTCCCTTGGCGGGCAGCCTGCATAGTGCGAGCGCCCGATACTGTACTAAACTCGATAAAACGGCCAAGTTCAGACCATGACTAACGCGGATTCGCCTTTCGAATATATCAGCAGTGCCAAATTGCCCACCCGGTTTGGCCAGTTCACCATCCATGGCTTTGTAGAAGTCGCCACGGACCAGGAACATGTGGCCCTGTCCTACGGCGATTGGCAAAAAGACGAAGTGGTGCCCATTCGCATCCATTCAGAATGCCTGACCGGCGACGCCCTGTTCAGCACCCGCTGTGACTGCGGATTCCAGCTTGAAAAGGCCCTGCAGAATATTGTCGAGCATGGTAAGGGGGTGATTCTGTATCTGCGCCAGGAAGGGCGTGGTATTGGTCTGCTCAACAAGATCCGCGCCTATCATTTGCAGGACAACGGTATGGATACGGTCGAAGCTAACGAACATCTGGGCTTTGACGCCGACCTGCGCGATTATCGCATTTGCCGTTTTATGCTGGATCACCTGAATATCAGCAAAGTTCAGTTAATGACCAATAATCCACGTAAAATCAAGGCCCTGACCGACCTCGGAATCGAAGTGGTCAGCCGTACCCCCATCGACCACGGTATTACCGACGACAACCGCGGTTATATCCGCACCAAGACGCAGAAACTGGGGCACGAATTCGACCCGCACCTGCTGAAATAACATACAAAGAATGCCGCAACAAAAACGCAAATAAGGCTGTTAAGACACAGCCTTTGGCATTATTCTTAATCTATCCCTGATTGATAAATTGGTTGTTTCAACATGTCAAATCTGTCAACAGAGTCTGTTTCTCTGGTGACTAAGGACCAGTTACTTTCCATTATCCAGGCCCAGTCCGATATTATTGGCGGCGGCTTAAACCTTACCCAAGTGATGCAAAAAATGGCCATGCTGGCCGAGCAGCTGACTTTTGCCTCGGGGGCGGTGGTAGAGATGCTGGACGGCGATGAAATGGTCTATCGCGCCGCCACCGGCAAAGCGCAAAGCCGTTTGGGTATGCGACTGCATAAGGACAGCAGCCTGTCTGGTTTATGTATTAAAGAAAATAAAGTACTGAACTGCCGCGACGCCAGCCAAGACCCACGGGTAGACAGGCAGGCCTGCCAGGCGGTGGGGTTGCAGTCTATGTTGGTGGTACCGCTCAAGTATGCTGACAAGGTAGTGGGGGTAATTAAGGTGTTCTCGATTAAAACCGACAGCTTTGACGAAGTGGACGCGCAAATCCTGACCATGGCTGCCGACATTATCAGCGCCGCCATGCACTCCCTGACCAAATAACCCGCTTTTCCTACCAAAAGCATAAAAACCACAGAGGCACAGAGCACACAGAGTTTTTGAGGGTAGTATCCTAGCGAGAGGACCTTTGCACTCACAGTCGAGACCAAGAAAAATATTTATTTCAATAAGTTAGTTTATTCTCCTGCTCTTCTCCGTGTCCTCTGTGTCTCTGTGGTAAACAAATTCTTTACCGCAGGTTCGTGGTGAAAGTTCAGCCGAAGCGGGCAACAAAGGCATCCACAAAGCGCTGGGGTGAAGCAGCGTCCATATTGAAATACAACGAAGGCTCAATCAGCTCCAGTTCCATCACCGCAAGGCCGTCTGCCAGACGCACATAATCCAGCCGCGCATACAAGGTGGCTTCGGGCAAGGCCGCCAGGGTTTGCCGCGCCAGTTCCAGCAAGGCCGGTTCGGGTTCAACCGCCTGCAGATAACCGCCATGTTCCTCCTGCACGCGAAAATCTCCCGCCTTGGGCCGCTTAACAATACAATGGCTGTACTCGGTGCCGAAGAAAAATAGTGAATACTCACCTTCCTGCAAAATAGCCGGTACAAATGGTTGTATCATATGAGCACGACCGGCAAAACGTTCAGCCAGCAGTGCGGCCTGGTCTTGCAGCCTTTGTCGATTTAGCCGGTAAGTGTCGTCTGCATTGGCGCTGACCAGCGGCTTAATAATCAGTTCGTCACAAGCAAAATGCTCAAACGCGCTGTGACAGTCGGCCAGATGAAAGTCATCACGCCACAAACTGGGCACGATAGCGATACCCCGCTGTTGGATATCGCGTAAGTAACCTTTGTTAATATTCCAGCGTACCAGTGCCAACGAGTTGGCCAACATGGCCCCCGAAGCATCAATACCTTCCAGGCAGCGCAAAAAAGCCCCGGCATCCTGCTGGTAATCCCAGGGGCTGCGGATCACCACCACATCAAAGCGCGCCCAGTCAACGTCTTTTGCCCGCCAGGACACCCGCTCCACATGCCAACCTTTGACGGCCATGGGTGCATACAGCAAGTCGTCATAAACAAAGTAGCCTTCGAGGCTGTCCATGGATAAAAAAGCACAGGTTTTCATAAGGCTTTACTGCAACGGGTGAGAGCGGCAATATAGCCTGCCAGAACCTGAAACAACAAGCAAAGAGCATGGCGTTAACCAATAGCGATAAAGACTACGGCCGCATTGCCAAATGGCTGCACTGGGGCACTGCCCTGTTATTTTTAGCCTCCTATTGTGCGGTGTATTACCGCCAGTGGTTTACCGAGAGGCAAACCCCGGAAAACTGGACCGCCCTGCAGCTGCACCTGTCGGTGGGCGTGACCATAGGGGTATTACTGGTATTACGGTTGATTTGGCGCCTGACCAATACCCAGCCAAGGATCTGCCCAGGCCCGGCCTGGCAGGTTAAAGCCGCCCACTGGGGCCATTGGCTGCTGTATGCGATGATTTTTATTATGGTATTTACCGGCTATACCGGCACCGGCGCCAATACCGAGTTTTTCTTCTTGTTTGATATCCCTAAATTTGAAGATACCTCCATGATGCCAGCGTTAATGTCATTGCTGGGGGTGGAATACGCCGCCTATGAGGATGTGATGGACTTGATCCACAAGGACATTGGCGGAGCCTGGCTGGTTTGGATGCTGATTCTGGGCCATGCCAGCGCCGCTTTGTATCACCATCTGGTGGTAAAAGATCGCACCCTGAAAAAGATGCTTTAAGCCAACCCCACTTGATTGGGATCAAGCAGCTTCTATCCTCAGTGTATTAGCCTGCCGGAATGAATCTGGCAGTGCTTGTCGCACTTGGAACATAAATATGGAAACCGTACACAGCCTGAATGCCGTGCGAATGGGCATCGACACCCACCAGGAACCCGTGGTGTATATGCGCCAGGATTGTCACGTGTGCAAGGCGGAAGGCTTTAATGCCAGCAGCAGAGTATTAGTTACCCACGGCAGCCACATGTTGGTGGCAACCCTGAATGTGGTGGAACAACATGTTCTGCCGCCGGGCTCGGTGGGGCTGTCGAATATCGCCGCGCTACGACTGCGCGCCGAGCAGGGTGACGCCCTGTGCATTGCCCATGCGCCGATTCTGCAGTCTATGAGCGCGGTCAGAAAAAAAGTCTTCGGCCATGCCCTGAGCAGCAGTGAAATGCGTGACATTGTGGTGGATATTGCCGCCCACCGTTACAGCGATATCGAAATCGCCAGTTTTCTCAGCGTCTGCGCGGGCAGTCGTTTGAATCTGGATGAAATCACCAGCCTGACCCAGGCCATGGTCGCCTGTGGCAAACGCCTGAGCTGGGCCGGTGAACGGCAAATTTATGACAAACATTGTATCGGCGGCATCCCGGGAAATCGCACCACTCCCATTGTGGTGTCCATAGCCAGCGCTGCCGGTCTGACCCTGCCTAAAACCTCTTCCCGGGCCATTACCTCGCCAGCGGGCACAGCCGACACCATGGAAGTGCTGACCAATGTCGACCTGCCGCTGGAAGAGATTCAACGCGTGGTCGCGCAAACCGGTGCCTGTCTGGCCTGGGGCGGCGCGGTAAATTTAAGCCCGGCCGATGATCTGTTAATTCGCATAGAGCGGGCCCTGGATTTAGACGGCGAAGGCCAATTAATTGCGTCAGTGCTGTCGAAGAAAATCGCCGCCGGTTCCACCCATGTGGTGATCGATATTCCGGTCGGCGACACCGCCAAGGTACGTAACCGTCAGCAAGCCGACAGGCTGGCCGCGCTGTTTACCGAAGTGGGCGAAGCCTGTGGCATTTATGTACGCTGCGTAATCACCGATGGCAGTCGCCCCATTGGCCATGGTATCGGCCCGCTGGAAGAAGCGCGGGATTTACTGGCGGTTTTACAATGCCAGGCCGACGCGCCCAGAGATTTACGTCACCGCTCTTTACTGCTGGCCTCACATTTACTGGATTTGGCACAGAATTGCGGCCTGGAAGCCGCCCTGTTACAGGCCACCGAGATCCTCGAATCCGGCCGGGCCTGGGGCCAGTTTAAGATGATTGTGGCTGCCCAGGGCGGTATGCGCGAATTGCCCGTTGCCCCCTACCAGCACCAGCAAAACAGCAGCCGTCATGGTGTATTAAGCAGCATAGATAATCGCCGCCTGGCCAGGCTGGCCAAGCTGGCCGGTGCGCCACAAGACAAAGCCGCCGGGCTGCGTTTGCATGTGGAAGTGGGTGACAGAATTGTGATTGGCCAGCCGCTGTTTACTTTGTACAGTGACAGCCAAGGCGAACAAGAGTACGCCCTGGAGTATTACCGCGAAAACCGCGATGTATTTTGTATTGAGGAGCCCCTATGAGTTTAGGTCGTGCACTGGTGCTGTTCAGCCTGACGCCACACCCGTTACATACCCCCCTTGCCCAGCAGTTAGGGGCGGAATCGGGGCGTCTGGAAAGGCGCGATTTTCCAGACGGCGAATCCTATTTGCGGATTAACAGCGAAGTAGCGGGTAAAGACGTGCTGGTGCTGGTCGACCTGGTGCACCCCAATGACAAATACCTGCCGCTGATTTTTCTGCTGGACACCCTGCGCGAATTCGGCGCCGCCTCGGTGGGGGTACTGGCTCCCTATTTAAGCTATATGCGCCAGGATATCCGCTTTAACCAGGGCGAAGCCCTGACCTCGAAAATTTTTGCTGGCGCCTTGTCCAGACATATGGACTATCTGGTTACGGTCGACCCACATCTGCACCGTTATCACAGCCTCGATCAAATCTACAGCGTGCCCAGCCAGGTGGTACAGGGCGCCCCGGCCTTGGCCCAGTGGCTGAAAGGACGGGACAATTTGCTGTTAGTCGGGCCAGACGCCGAAAGCGAGCAGTGGGTAGCCGGTATTGCCGGGCTCTGCGGTCACCCCTATGTGATTGGTGAAAAACAGCGTAACGGCGATCGCGACGTACAAATTCAGTTGCCGGACCTCAGTGCCTACGCAGGGCGCACCGCCGTGATGATTGACGATGTGATCTCCAGCGGCCAGACCATACTGCAATGTATGCAGGCCCTCAATAAAGCGGGTATTGCGCAACAAGAATGTGCCGCAGTGCATGGTATTTTTGCCGAAAGCGCGGCACAGATGCTGCTGGAAGCCGGTTTGCAGGCGCTGGCCACCAGCAACAGTATTGCGCATTTTTCCAATGCCATAGACCTCAGCCCCCTGCTGGTCGCACCTATACAGCAATGTTTACAGTTGATGCCGGCACAAAAAGCGGTGAATAATTAACCAGGCTTCTCCCTGGCCATACTTGTGGTAGTCTGGAAGCTTATTGTTGTCTGGAGCCTGCCTTGATGCGATTTTGCCTGCTGCTAATCTTGCCCCTGGCTGCATTTGCCAGTGATGGCCGGGGCGCATTGGTTGCCTGTCTGGATGAATTCCCGCCTTATCAGATGCTGGAAACCCCACCTAAGGGTGAACATGTTGCCGCCCTGGCGCAACTGGCCGAAGAGCTGGACATGGAACTGCAATTTGTTACCGAGCCCAACTTCGCCCATTGCATGAAACGCATCGAGCAGGGCAGTGCCGATGTTATTGCCGGCATTCTGGATCGCGAGGAACGTCGGCACTTTCTGCATTTGCTGCCCATGCGTAAAGACACCGCCTATATCTTTGCCACCCGCAACGACGCCAAACCCATTGAAAAATATACCGATCTGCACGACAGGTTGATTGCCGTATCAGAGGCCACCTATTACTTCGATCAGTTTGATCAGGACAACAGCCTGCAGAAGGTGGCATTAAACGACGTACATCATGCCTACAAACTGCTGTTGGCCGGTCGGGTGGACACCGTTATCAGCAGTATGGAGAATCTCACTGCTATTTTTGCCAGCGACCCCGGGCTGAAAGCGCATATTCAGGTCCAGCCTTTTACCCATGAACTGAACCGCATTGTGTATTTTGGCTTGTCCATGCAGTCCCGTCACGCCGGACAGGTCAATCATATTCGCGCCAAGGCGGAAAAGGCCTTTGCCGCCGGTAAATTTGAGGCGGTGATTCACCAGTTTGCTGCCGAACACCCTCAGTACTACCAGGTTAAGCCACAAGGCCTGGGCAAGGCCAATTAAAGGCCGCAGTGCCCCTGCTGGACATCCAGCTCGGTAAAATATTGGTTGTCAGTCAGCGCCCGTATGCGGGCAATCTGGTTAAGTTCCAGCTCAAAATTGCCACTGCCGTCTTCCAGCACCAGCCATTCACTACCCGCCTGGGTACGGGTGGTCAGCGCCACGCCGCTCCGCTGGCTGCCGTTAAGCAGCCATAGTTCCAGCCGGTAGCCATATAAACAGGCCACTTCGATATAGTCATGCACAGCGCAGGCAATGCTCTTGTTGGTCGGGGTTTTCATCAGTTTATCCTGCCTTTTTACTCTCACCATGAATGTCAGATTATGCACCGCCGAGGCGCTACAGAGCGCTGAGATTTCAAAGGCATGATCTCCTGCTATTCTCAGTAACCTTTGTGTCTCTGTGGTGACATTGATCTGAACAAATTTATAAATAACCACAGAGGCACAGAGAACACAGAGTGGTCAAAGGGGCTAATTCACTGCGAAGGCATCTGCACTCATCATCGTGACTTATAAAATACATATATTTCAATGAATTAGCCCAACTCCTAGCCCTTCTCCGTGACCTCTGTGTCTCTGTGGTGACATTGACCTGAACAAATTTATAAATAACCACAGAGCACACAGAGTGTTCAAAAGGGCTAATTCACAGCGAAGGCATCTGCACCCATCACCGCGACTTATAAAATCTATATATTTCAATAATTTAGTTTAACCTCTTGCTTTTCTCCGTGACCTCTGTGTCTCTGTGTCTCTGTGTCTCTGTGGTGACATTGACCTGAACTAACTTGTAAATAACCACAGAGGCACAGAGATCACAGAGATCACAGAGTGGTTGAGAGTATTCTTTGCGTACTCTGCGAGAAGCCCTTAGTTGTTCACCGCTGAAAGCGAATATTTTCAATATATATAGATTAAAAATCTCCTGCTCTTCTCTGTGACCTCTGTGTCTCTGTGGTAAACAAATTCTGTTCGTGTATTCAGTGTTCTTGGCGTGTAATAACGCCCAGCCCAAACAGGCCTTGGCAGGAGCAGCCATTTAGTCTCCTGACGGGCAGCCTTGCATGGGAATAATAGCAAAGCCCTGTTGTTCAATACTGGAGCGCACCGCAGCGTTGGCCATTTCAGCATGACAAAAATCGCAGCGCTGCTGACTAATCTCGGCCTCGTGCACGCCAATATCGCGTAAATACGCATCAGCAAATTGCCCCGCCCGGTGGCGGGCATCTTCAGTCACCAGCACATCAAAATGATAGTACGCGCCGCTTTTGGTATGCACATGGGTATCATAAACCAGAACTTGCATTGCACTTCCTTAACAAAATTAAGGCGGCAACCTGAGTCGCCGCCATGGCCACTAACGCAGATCGCTCAGCGACGCGCCAAAATTAATATGAAAGACCTGACCGTCCAGCACCAGGGCAGGTACCGACTTAACCCCCTGCTGTTCGGCTTCGCCAAGGCGCTGCGGCTGATCGCCAAAGTGCACAATCTCGACATTGACACGATTTGGATCCAACGCGGCAGCCAGATTTTGCTCGGCGTCAACACACACCGGGCAACCCGCATGGTAGAAAATGGCAGTGCTTTTCATGGTATTCTCCTGTGGTTAAAAGCCTGGCTATTACACGCCCCATTGCCAGGGAAAAACAGCAGGTACAAACCGGTAAGCCACTTACCAAATGGAGCATCTTTTTGATTAATAAAAAGAAAAAAGTTCAGACAAATATGACCGTGCATGCCATGGTGGAAAGCATTGTCGGCTGCAAATGGTCATTAACGGTGCTTAGCCTGATTCGGCAGGGCATTAACCGCCCCGGTGCCATGCAAAGGGAAGTGGACGGCCTGACCACCAAAGTGCTGAACGAGCGCCTGGTCAAACTCACCCGCTTTGGGATATTACATAAACAGATTTACCCCGAAAGCCCACCCAGAGTGGAGTATCAGTTCACCGAGTTTGGCCAGCACTTTCTGCAGATTATCGACAGCATCGAAAAGGTGCAGGCCGAACTGACATCCCAATAAGCTAAGTGGATACCGCTGACAACCTAGCCCTGTTAACCGTTGCGCAGATGGCGGCGAATAACATGCTCGGTATAATAAAGCGGCATAACAATATTTTGTTGTTCCAATGGCGATGAGCCCCTGGTGCCGGTTAGTTTGATGCTTTTCAGTGGCTGGCATTTTTCAATATACGAATTAAGCGATCTGGCTTGTGTTCGTTTACCACTTTTTACCTCAATGGGAATAATGTGACCGTCATGGTCCGCCACAATAAATTCTATTTCCGCCCTGGCGTCCTGCCAGGAAAATGAGGGTTCGATACCATAGGCGGCTAACTCTTGTTGCACGAAATTTTCTGCAATATATCCCTTGTATTCGCACCCCTGTTGCTTAATCTCTTTGTAGCTGGTGCCCAGCATATGATTCAGCAGCCCGATATCAAACATGAATAATTTCACTTTGTTGTCTTTAAGGTAAGCAGCGAGAGGACTGCGAGGTTTGCCATCGATGGGATAGTTTTTTAGCACCAGTCGACATTTTTCCAGCCAGGAAATGGCGCCTTCAAATTCCTGGTAGCGAGATTTACGTTGATGCACATCTTTAAAGCGAAAACGTTTAACTGACTCATCCAACACACTGGATAGCTGTGAGGGTACACTCCTGAATACTGCCTCGATAAGGCTTGCATCTGTTTTTCCAGAGTATTTGCCGAAGTCTCGCAGGTAACCAGAGACCAGATTGGCATGAATGTCCGAAACGGCTTTCACTCGCTCGAGTATGCTCTTGTCTGCCAGGGCAAACCACATAGCAACCGCCTCCGGCATTCCTCCGGTAAAGTAATAGTCGGTTAATTGGTCAAACAACTTGGTATGTGCAGCCGTTGAGTTCACCGCTGCATCATAGGCTTTAAGTTGTGCCGGTTCATCGGCAGCAATCAGAAACTCCCGAAATGTCAGTGGCCGTAAGTTGTGCTGCTCTACTTTACCTACAGGGAAAGCGTCAAGCAGACCAATATTAGAGCCACTGGCGGCCACATACATTTGCGGGGCTTTTTCGGCGAAATATTTAAGCGCGGTAACGGCCCTGGCGCATTCACCGATTTCATCAAGGATCAGCAGATCCTTATTCATATTGAATGTTTCCCCAGTAAGCAGCTCTATGTTCGAAATCACGTCCTCTGGCGTCAGAGAACCAGAGAAGGCTTCCGCCATACTTGGCGTCTCCAGGAAATCAATTCGTAATACATGCTCAAATTGGCTGCCCAGCAGCCTTTGTAGCAAATAGGTTTTACCTGTCTGACGGGCACCATCTATTAATAGCGGCTTTCGCTCTGTCCGTTTTTTCCAGGTTAACAAGGCAGATAGTAGTGTCCGATGCATAATTTGCCGCCTCAAATCATTCCCCATAGGCTAACTATACACTTTTATGCGCATAAAAATGTAACAAACCACACTTTTATGCGCATAAAAGTGTAATGTTCCGCACTTTTCTGCGCCTACCAACAGAAACGGCACCAACTACATAAGGCCGCGGGCCAATATCAATCCAGAAAAACTATCAAAAGCATTTGTTTAATTGATTGAATCAAGGCTTTACCTCAACCTTACTTAAGGTTTTATGCTATTTCCGAACTGGCACAGCAGGAGGATAAAACATGATTCACTTGGAACATTTAAACCTGGTGGTAAGCAATATGGACAAGGCGCTGGCCTTCTATCAGGCCGCCTTTCCCCACTGGCGGGTGCGTGGCGGCGGCCATCAGAACTGGTATGGCACCGAGCGCAACTGGCTGCACTTTGGCGACGATTACAATTACCTGGCACTGAATGACAACGGCCAGCAGCGCAATCGCGATTTAAACAGCAACGATGTCGGCCTGGCGCATTTTGCCTTTGTTACCGACAACCTCGACGCCCTAATCGACCGCCTGCAGGCCGCAGGTTTTGCCCCCATCAAGGGTGGCAACAGCCCGTACCGCAGCAATGTGTATTTTATCGATGCCGATGGCTACGAAGTGGAATTTGTACAGTACCACAGTGACATTCCGGCCCAGCGCAACCACTACCAATAAGGACAAGCAATGAACCTTAACCAAATTACCTTACCTGTCACCGATATGCAGGCCGCCGTTGATTTCTACCTGCAACTGGGTATGACACAAATAGTTGATACCCCACACTACGCCCGCTTTAGCTGCCCGCAGGGCGACAGCACCTTCTCGCTGGCCCTGCAGGCCGAGCCGGTGCAAAACCAGTCGGTGATCTACTTTGAATCGGACGACCTCGACAACCAGGTCGCCACCCTGCAGCGTCGCGGCATTAAGTTTGACCAGCCGCCCCAGGATATGCGCTACCTATGGCGTGAAGCCATACTGCATGACCCGGCAGGCAATAAAATCAAACTCTTCCACGCCGGTGAAAATCGCCTGAATCCGCCCTGGCGGGTGTAGGTCTGACCTAGGTCAGACTCCTGTTGGAATCAATTCCAGCCCACAAATCCCCCGTGGGTCTGACTTTAGTCAGACTCCTGTTGGAATCAATTCCAACCCACAAATCCCCTGTGGCTCTGACTTCAGTCAGACTCTAGTTGGAATCAATTCCAACCCACAACCCCCCTGTGGGTCTGACTTCAGTCAGACTCCTGTTGGAATTAATTCCAACCCACAGTAGTAAGCACCTCAGCCCGCGGGGTGCAATCTTCTTCAATAAAGCCACAGGCTACTGAATTTGTGCCTTGCATGCTAAATTCACTGAAAATCACCAGGAGCAGCCAATGGACAAGCATGCCTTTTTAGCCGAATGCCAGACCCGAATCCGCAAAGTCTATGAACTTACTAAGGCTGGTAAGCCTGACGATACATTAAAGTATCGTACCGAAGGTTTTATGAATGCCGGGGAATTCCTGGGCCTGATTAGTCGTGACGAAGCCAGGGAGTTAATCGAATCACTGCATCAGGATGCGTTTGGTGAAAGCATCGCCCAGCGCCGGGAGCGCAAAGACAGATTAAATAAGCTGAAGGAACACTCTTTGGATGCTTTCTATGACGAACCGGCCATCAACCGCCGCCCTTGAATTAAGCTTTCCCGCTGGGGAATACATAATTACCACAGAGGCACAGAGAACACGAAGGAAAGCAGGCAAGCCATGAGCATAACCAATTGAAAAATATTAATTATCTTTGCAGGTTCGGTGGCAATGCAAGGCCTCTCGCAGTGACGCTAAGGCGCTGAGAAACCCCGCAGCTTGACAATACCTTCACCCACTCTGTGTGCTCTGTGCCTCAGTGGTTACTTATAATTTTGTTCAGATCAAATTCACCACAGAGACACAGAGGGCACAGAGAAAAGCAGGAGACTGATCAATACCGACCACGAAAAACACGAAAATCCATTCCTCTCGCAGAGCCGCTAAGGCGCAAAGAAAAGCTCGCGGAGAGGTAACAGCACCTTACCTACTCTGTGCGCTCTGTGCCTCTGTGGTTATTTATAATTTTTATTCAGATCAAATTCACCGCAGAGCCGCTGAGAGCACCGAGAAAAGCAGGAGATCATAGATCCAAGGCCTTGAAATCTCAGCGTTCTCTGCGTCTCAGCGGTGAATGTGTCTCACAGTAACAATGTAGTGGCATAGTTAATTTGGCCACCTAATTAGAGCTGCTATGATGCAGTCAGAACTTCATTAGG
>NZ_BAAAEI010000025.1:0-3999 GCF_039522935.1 Bowmanella denitrificans
GTCCGCATCTGATCTGGTTTTCAATGCGATCTCGTTGACAACACCGAGGGAGTCCATATAAGGCACGAAGTGCACAGAGATGTTAAAAGCTTAGCGCCGCTTGTCCTAGTTATAAACGCCTTCGTGCGCTCTGTGTCTCTGTGGTGAAATAAGATAAAAGGAAGTGAAATGGAGTTGAATATTCGCGGCTTTACAGCAGAGGATGCCAAGGCATTAACAGATATTTTTTACGATGCAGTGCATGGTCCGGCATTGCAGTATTACAGCCAGGAGCAGGTCAATGCCTGGGCACCACTACCCAGGGACTATCCGGCCTGGCAAGCCCGTTTAAGTGCCAAACCGCCTTTTGTGGCGCTGTTTAAGCAAACTCCGGTCGGCTTTATTACCCTGGAAGCTAACGGCCATATTGACTGGACTTACACCCACAAAGATTATCAGCGCCGCGGGGTTGCCGGGGCGCTGTATACACATCTTGAAAAACAGGCAAGGGCCCAGGGCATTGCACAGCTATATGTGGAAGCGTCTTATCTGGCCAGGCCCTTTTTTGCCAAACAGGGCTTTGTACAATCCAGTGAAAATCAGGTTGAGCGCCATGGTCAGATACTGGTGAACTTTTCCATGTATAAATCGCTGGAATAACCGTGATGACAGGGAAGCCTATACCCAGGCAAAAGGGGGTTTTATTCAACAGGTCTTGGCGCAATATAGATAACCGTAACCCCATAAAATTAAAAAATGGAGACCGCTATGCAAAGGAAAGTCATCTGAAAAACTGAAACGGGCCTGTACCTGACCAGCAAGGCGCTAAATCTGAATAACACGGGCGTATCATTTTTCACAATTAGCTAAGGTAGCTTATGTCAGAACTGCATTATGTGGGTTTTTGGGCGCGCGTACTGGCCGCCCTGGTAGATAGCGTGATTATTATGGCCATTACCTGGCCGATTCTGGTGTATTTATTTGGCTGGCAGGCCTTGTTACAAGGTGGCCAGACTATGCTGGCACAATCGGTCAATTTCCTGTTGTCCTGGGTGCTACCTATTCTGGCCATTATCTTGTTCTGGATTTATCGACAGGCCACACCCGGTAAGATGCTGTTAAATGCCCAGATTGTCGATGCCAATACCCTGCAAAAGCCGTCTAAGTCGCAGTGTATTATTCGCTATCTGGGCTATTACATCTCTGCCATCCCACTTGGACTGGGCCTGATTTGGGTGGGTATAGATGCCAAAAAACAAGGCTGGCATGACAAACTGGCCGGTACGTTGGTGATTTATACCAACAAGTCTGACTAGTACTGCCGGTTAGACTGTCGCCTTATGTTCGCGGCCATACGGTTAATATGAGCAACGAGCAAAAGCGGTAAAGCGATATAAGAGATAATTCTGGCAGGTTTTGTGTTAAACTGTTTATTTATACAGTATTTTTGTGTAAGTTGTGTCAATCTTTTCTGGAGTGACACAACACCATGCTAACGATTAAAGAACAGCCGCCCAGCGCGCAGCAATATTGCGATTTGCGCATTGTTGCCGGTTTATCCGCCAAATCCCTGCAAGCTGCGTTGATTGGACTACCCAATTCCCTATATGCGGTGTGTATTTATGACGGCCAGCAGTTGATCGCCATGGGCCGGGTAGTGGGCGATGGTGCTTGCAATTTTGAAGTGGTGGATATTGCGGTCGATCCGCATTATCAGGGGCAGGGGCTGGGCAAGCAGATCATGACTTATATTGACCGCTATCTGACAAAGGCTGTGCTGGCCGGCTCTTATGTCTCGATGATTGCTGATAACCCCGAATTTTATCAAAAATTGGGCTACCGGCTGGTGGCTCCCGCCAGTCAGGGCATGACTAAAAAGTTTATACCCAGGGCTTAGCCACCAAGCGCTCGCAACGGGCTATAGCCTAAGCGGGGTTGAATATCATAAATGGAGATTCCCTATTGCCTTTGACTTTGTTGACGGCAGCCGTGGCCGTTTATCGGTGGAGGAAATACTGCTGAATTTATTAATCCACGGCAGCAATCATCGCGGTATGGCATCCAGGGTGCTAGCCAGTAACGGCCTGGATCGCCCCAGCGATACCTTTACCCGCTATTTGCATCAGGCGGAGCCATTTCGGCGAGAGGAATAGGCTGGCCCTCCACAAGGGCCGACACTATAGTGATTTATCTCAGGCCGATTGATTAGATTTTATTGTGACTTTTTTAAATGCACATAATTTTGTAACGAGAACAAGGAAGTTAGGCCACTTTTTTGTGTTGTCATTTTTATTTTTAACGACGCCATCCTGTATAGCTAACAATCAAATGGAATTAGAACATTATATAGGGCTTTACCAAGTGGTGGATGCTACCTGCTCTCATTCTGAAAGCGAATACAACCCCTGTCAGGGAACTTATTTTGTCGAGATTGTTAAGGGCCAGTTTATCGACGTGTCTGATGCTGAACTTGCCTATGTATTTTGGCATGGAGATCCAGAAATTGCTCCTGAACTACAATATTCTTCCAGTAAATTAGAGGCAAATATTGAGGGTGACAAGATATGGATTAGTCAGGGTCCGGAGTTATCTGAGTATTTCTTATTGGAAGATGGTCAATTGGCGGCATATTTTTCAGAGTACCAGGTAGGGTCGTCAGGTATTAAGAAAACCATCAGGTACAAGTTAATGCCGGTGATTAGAAGCAACTTACCTGGCTTTCGCCTTAACTACCCAGGCAACAAATGAGGCAGGTTCTGCGTATGCGGTAAAATCTGTCTGTTCGCTAACCTGAGTGCGCAGATCTTAGGGGAGATAGATGGAACTTAAAGATAAGATTGTGGCGCTGGAAGCGCGTCTGCGTAACGCTATGCTAAACGCCGATATCGGCGAGCTGGATGCGCTGCTGGCCGACGACTTGCTGTTTACCAATCATCTGGGCCAGCTTCAATCCAAGCAGGACGATATCCAGGCGCACCGTTCTGGGCTGTTAACGATCAGCTCTCTGGAGTTAGCCGACCTTACGATTAAGCCTCTTGGCGATATAGCCATAGTGACTGTGCAAGCCGATATTCAAGGCACCTATGCCGGGCAACCTGCCAATATAGTGCTAAGATTTACCCGTATCTGGGCCAAACAGGGTGATGAATTTCAGGTTGCCGCTGCCCATGCATCCGCTTTGGCGTAAGATGATTACACAGTTATATGCCAGCGATAATAGCTGTGTTTATCCTTTCCTAAACGTACCCACAGCCACATAAACGCCATAGTGCAGAACATCATCGCCTCTCCCTGATATCAAATTGGTGCAGCCAAGAAAACTCTTGCTAGGCAAGGGGTTAGAAGCATGCTACAAAATAGTTATGCAGAAGTGCGGACAATGGCCATGTTTTCACACAGATAATAAAGCTATATCTAGGGAGAGTTTATGGATCTTCAGCACGTAGAGGAATTCGAAAAGTTCGTAAAAACTGAGGTGAAGGCAGCTGCCACTGAATTACAGGGTCTTGAAGAAGGGAGTCGAACGCATCTCCAAAAGCTAGTCTACACAAACCTTGTAGACAGGTTTGATGTGATGATAGACAAAACCATTCTTGCAAATGCGCTTCATGAAAACCTTCTAGAGGAATCCTTAAAAAACTGGATTCACCTGTTACAGAGGCTGAAGTATTAAGATTACTGTTAGATGGTGACAATATTCACAATGTGGTTGAATCTAGAGTTAAAACTGTTTTGAGTAACGGAATTCTTAGGGGGCGTCACTCTAGGAAGTTATCGAAAATCTTTGAATTGTTCAGCGTGAAAGATGATGTTTGGAATAAACCAAGGGTAAATAATGCAACAGGTAAAATTTCATCATCATTCAAAGTGCAAAATAAGAAAGTACCTGGTTCGATATGTGGATTCGCAGACTGGACGTATTCAAGACGTAATTCGATAGTTCACGGTGGTGGCCAGGGCGGGATCAAACTTTGTAAATCATCTTAAAGTCTGATCAAATACGCGCAGTTTCCCTTACCA
>NZ_BAAAEI010000026.1:0-16339 GCF_039522935.1 Bowmanella denitrificans
TTGGTCGAATGCTTTCGCAGAACCACCGTAGGTCTTCGCCAATACAGTAGTGATTGCTGCTGTCAGAGTGGTTTTACCGTGGTCAACGTGGCCGATAGTGCCTACGTTTACGTGCGGTTTCGTACGTTCAAACTTTTCTTTTGCCATTTTACTAAGTTCCTAAGTTAAAAGTCCGGCCCCCTGCTTGGGACAGATTACCGGACCAGACCTTCATTAAGATTTTCTAGTTTCAATAATTGCGTTGGCCACATTACTTGGGGCTTCAGCATAATTAAAGAATTCCATGGAATAGGATGCTCGGCCCTGGGTTGCGCTCCGCAGGTCGGTGGCATAACCAAACATTTCGGACAGTGGCACTTTTGCACGCACTATCTTAATTCCGGCTATACCGTCTTCCATACCTTCGATGATACCGCGACGACGGTTCAGGTCGCCGACCACATCACCCATCCAATCCTCAGGCGTCGTGACTTCCACTTTCATCAGCGGCTCAAGCAACACAGGGTTCGCTTGGGCAGCACCTTTCTTGAAGCCCATCGAGCCTGCGATCTTAAACGCCATTTCAGAAGAGTCAACATCGTGATAGGAACCATCGAAGAGAGTTACCTTCACGTCGAGCATGGGATAGCCAGCCAGCACACCATTTTGCATCTGCTCCTGGATCCCTTTGTCAACAGCCGGGATGTATTCCTTAGGAATAACACCACCCACAATGGCGTTAACAAACTCGTAGCCCGCCCCTTCTTCCTGAGGTTCGATCTTCAGCCATACATGACCAAACTGACCGCGACCACCAGATTGACGGACGAACTTGCCTTCCACTTCCACTGCCTTACGCAGTGTTTCACGGTAAGCAACCTGGGGTTTGCCCACGCTGCACTCCACTTTGAACTCGCGCTTCATGCGATCAACTATGATATCCAGGTGCAGTTCACCCATACCGGAAATAATAGTCTGACCTGATTCTTCATCCGTTTTGACCCGGAAGGAAGGATCTTCTGCAGCCAGCTTGCTCAACGCGATGCCCATCTTTTCCTGATCAGCAACAGACCTGGGTTCCACAGCAACCGCAATAACCGGCTCTGGGAAGTCCATCTTCTCAAGAATAATGATGTTATTCGGGTCACATAATGTGTCCCCGGTGGTGACATCTTTCAGACCAATGGCAGCGGCGATATCGCCGGCACGCACTTCTTTGATCTCTTCGCGGCTGTTGGCATGCATCTGTACGATGCGGCCAAAACGTTCACGTTTGGCTTTTACCGAGTTATATACGGTGTCGCCTGAATTCACCACGCCGGAATAACAGCGGAAGAATGTCAGGGTACCGACAAAGGGGTCCGTGGCAATTTTAAATGCCAAGGCAGAAAACGGCTCGTTGTCGTCAGCGTGTCGTTCAGCCAAAGACTCATCTGCATCATCCAGATGGCCTTTAATAGCTGGTACATCTACCGGCGCGGGCAGAAAATCAATCACCGCATCCAGCACAGCCTGCACGCCTTTATTCTTAAAGGCAGAACCACAGGTAGCCAGTACGATTTCATTGTTCAGCGTACGGGTACGCAAACCTTGTTTGATTTCCTCTTCCGACAGTTCACCGCCTTCCAGATACTTTTCCATCAGCTCTTCAGAGCCTTCGGCGGCAGCTTCGACCATTTCCATACGGAACTGCTCGGCCTGGGCCTGCAACTCTGCCGGAATATCCTCATAGGTGAAAGTCATGCCCTGGTCCGCTTCGTTCCAGTTAATAGCCTTCATCTTGAGCAGATCGATAACGCCTTTGAAGTTCTCTTCAGCACCGATGTTAAGTTGGATAGGCACACAGGTAGCGCCCAGGCGATTGCGGATCTGTTTGACCACGCGCCCGAAGTCGGCACCGGCCCGGTCCATCTTATTGACGAACACCAGACGCGGTACACGATACTTGTCAGCCTGACGCCAGACTGTCTCGGATTGAGGCTCCACGCCGGACGAACCGCAGAACACCACCACAGCGCCATCAAGCACGCGCAAGGAACGTTCAACTTCGATAGTGAAGTCAACGTGTCCCGGCGTATCAATAATGTTGACGCGGTGCTGTTCAAATTGCTGGTTCATACCGGACCAGAAACAGGTGGTGGCAGCAGAGGTGATAGTGATACCACGCTCTTGCTCTTGTTCCATCCAGTCCATGGTGGCTGCGCCATCATGGACCTCACCGATTTTATGCGATAAACCAGTATAGAAGAGTACGCGCTCGGTAGTGGTAGTTTTCCCCGCATCCACGTGAGCACAGATACCGATATTACGGTAGCGCTCAATTGGTGTCTTACGAGCCATAGCTTCCTCTCTCGATTACCAGCGGTAGTGAGCAAACGCCTTGTTGGCATCAGCCATACGGTGCACGTCTTCACGCTTCTTAACCGCAGAGCCTTTATTCTCACTGGCGTCCAGCATTTCTGCAGCCAGACGCTGAGCCATGGACTTCTCACCACGCTTACGGGCAGCTTCCACCAACCAACGCATGCCCAGGGCATTACGACGAACAGGACGCACTTCTACAGGCACCTGATAGGTAGAACCACCAACACGGCGGGATTTAACTTCCACAGACGGACGGATATTATCCAGGGCGTCCTCGAACACATCCAGGTGTGCTTTGCCGGTTTTCTCGGCAACGATGTCGAGTGCACCGTATACGATTTTTTCAGCAGTAGATTTTTTGCCGTCCAGCATGACAACGTTCATGAACTTGGCAAGCAATTGTGATCCGAACTTAGGATCAGGTAGGATTTTACGTTGACCTACGACTCTTCTTCTAGGCATCTTCTTTCTCCGTTGAATTCAGGGATTACCCAAAACTCTCAATTAAAACTTTAGTTTGGCCTTACTAAACGGAGAACCGTTAGGACTTGGGCCTTTTCGCGCCGTACTTAGAACGGGCTTGCTTACGAGCGTTAACACCGGCGCAGTCCAAAGTACCGCGAACAGTGTGGTAACGAACACCTGGCAGGTCTTTAACACGACCACCACGGATCAGTACAACGCTGTGCTCTTGCAGGTTGTGACCTTCGCCACCAATGTATGAACTGACTTCGAAACCGTTAGTCAGACGAACACGGCATACTTTACGCAATGCAGAGTTCGGTTTCTTTGGAGTGGTGGTATATACGCGAGTACATACGCCACGTCTCTGGGGGCAAGCTTGCAGCGCAGGTACATTGCTTTTTTCAGCGACCTTCGCGCGGGGCTTACGCACCAACTGGTTAACTGTTGCCATTAACTAGCTCCTGATAAAAATAACTACTACTGAAAAATCGAAAACGATTGCTGATCCTTCAGCTTAGCTGATGAATAGCTATCGTGTTGCTGCATTTGGCCGTCCTGCCGCTGCAGCTTATTCACATCCGTGCAAATAAAAAAACCGCAACCCTGAAAAAGGGTCGCGGAATTCTATAGACCAAAGATTAACCTGTCAACCCAAGCCTGCCTTGCGGCAGGCCCTGGCAAGAGGTTTAATCTTCGGATTCGTCATCACCGACTTCGGCATTGAGTGCCTCAGACAGCGCCTGCTCAGCCTGCGCCGCAGATACAGACGGATCTTCCATCATCATGGACTCCAGTCTTCTGCGCTGACGTTTCTGATGGTAGGCAAAACCGGTACCAGCAGGGATCAATCGGCCAACGATAACGTTTTCTTTCAAGCCGCGCAGATCGTCTTCCTTGCCCTGTACAGCCGCTTCGGTCAGTACGCGGGTAGTTTCCTGGAACGAGGCCGCAGAAATAAACGACTCGGTAGACAAGGACGCCTTAGTGATACCCAGTAACTGGGTTTCATACTGAGCCGGGATCTTGCCCTGTTTTTCCAACTGACGGTTAGCGATCTTAACGTGCGATACTTCTACCTGCTCACCTTCCAGGAACTTGCTGTCGCCTGGGTGGGTGATCAAACATTTACGCAGCATCTGACGAATAACCACTTCGATGTGCTTATCGTTGATCTTTACACCCTGCAGACGGTAAACGTCCTGAACTTCGTTAACGATATAGTTGGATACCGCACTGATACCACGCAGACGCAAAATGTCATGAGGTGATTCTGGACCGTCGGAGATTACTTCACCGCGTTCCACTTTCTCACCTTCAAACACGTTCAGTTGACGCCACTTAGGAATCATCTCTTCATAAGCTTCGCCTTGCTCAGGCACAATCACCAGGCGCTTCTTACCTTTGGTTTCCTTACCAAAGTTAATGGTACCGGAAACCTCGGCCAGAATAGCTGGCTCTTTGGGCTTACGCGCTTCGAACAAGTCGGCAACCCTTGGCAGACCACCCGTGATATCGCGGGTCTTCGAGCTTTCCTGCGGTATACGGGCTAACACGTCACCGGCTCTTGCCACTGTGCCGTCGGTAGCTTCAATAGTGGTAAAGCTTGGCAGGCGAATTTCCTGCAAACCGGCTTCAGCACTTTCCAGAATCAGCTTAGGCTCTTTGGCGTTGAACTTGGACAGATCTTTAACCACGATACGGGTCAGACCGGTCAGCTCATCCTGCTGCATCTCTGTGTTACTGTCATCAACGTCGGCAAAGCTGATCTTAGCCTGACGCTCAGTAATGATCGGGTGCGAGTGCGGATCCCAGTTAGCGACGATGTCACCAGCTGCCACTTTGGCGCCGTCATCTACCGCCAATACAGCACCGTAAGGCACTTTGTAGCGCTCTTTCTCACGGCCCTGATCATCAATTACCGTGATTTCGGTGGAGCGGGAAACAATCACTACCTTGTCATCAGCATTACGCACGTACTTGGCGTTATGCAGTTTCAAACTACCGACAGTCTTGACCTGTACACTGTTTTCGGCAGACGCTCTTGAAGCGGCACCACCGATGTGGAAGGTACGCATGGTCAGCTGTGTACCTGGTTCACCGATTGACTGGGCGGCAATAACGCCCACTGCTTCACCGGTACCCACCAGATGACCGCGAGCCAGATCACGACCGTAACAGTTAGCACAGACACCGAAGTCGTTGTCACAAGTGATAACAGACCGTACCAGCACCTGATCCACAGAGTGCGATTCCAGCAGGTCAACCAGAGCTTCGTCCAGCATCACGTTACGCTCTACCAGAACTTCGTCGCTACCAGGTTTGATCACGTCTTCAGCCACCACACGACCCAGAACACGCTCGCGCAATGGTTCAACTACGTCACCACCTTCGATTAACGGGGTCATCTTCACCCCTTCGAATGTGCCGCAGTCGTCATTGTTGATAACCAGATCCTGAGCAACGTCTACCAGACGACGAGTCAGATAACCTGAGTTCGCTGTCTTCAAGGCGGTATCGGCAAGACCCTTACGCGCACCGTGGGTAGAAATAAAGTACTGCAATACGTTCAGACCTTCACGGAAGTTTGCCGTGATGGGCGTTTCGATGATTGAACCATCTGGCTTGGCCATCAGACCACGCATACCAGCCAACTGACGAATCTGTGCTGCACTACCCCGGGCACCGGAGTCAGCCATCATAAACACAGAGTTAAATGAAGGCTGTTGCTCTTCTTCACCGTCACGGTTGATCACGGTTTCAGTTTTCAGGTTATCCATCATGGCCTTGGATACGCGCTCGTTGGCAGCAGACCAGATATCGATAACTTTGTTGTAACGCTCACCAGCGGTGACCAAACCTGACTGGAACTGGTCCTGAATCTCGGCTACTTCCGCTTCAGCAGCATCGATAATCTGGGCTTTCTCATCCGGGATTACCATGTCGTCGATACCGATAGAGGCACCAGCGATCATCGCGTAATGGAAACCTGTGTACATGATTTGGTCAGCAGCAATAACGGTATGCTTCAGACCCAGCGTACGGTAACAGGCGTTCAACAGGCGAGAAATCTGCTTCTTACCCATGGCCTGGTTGATTAATTCAAACGGCAGACCTTGTGGCAGAATCAGCGACAGAATGGCACGGCCAACGGTGGTATCGGTCAGTGTCACTTTTTCTGTTTTATTACCCGCTTCATCGACTTCAAATTCACGGATCCGCACCTTAACTCGGGCATGCAGCTCAGCAACGTCGGTACGATAGGCCTTCTCGGCTTCGTGCGCGTTTTTGAACACCATGCCTTCGCCTTTGCCATTTACACGGTCACGGGTCATGTAATACAGACCCAATACCACGTCCTGAGAAGGTACGATGATAGGTTCACCGTTGGCAGGCGACAGGATGTTATTGGTAGACATCATCAGCGCACGGGCTTCCAACTGCGCTTCGATTGTCAGGGGTACGTGAACGGCCATTTGGTCACCGTCGAAGTCGGCGTTATAAGCCGCACACACTAATGGGTGCAACTGGATCGCCTTACCTTCGATCAGGGTGGGTTCAAAGGCCTGAATACCCAAACGGTGCAACGTAGGTGCACGGTTTAATAATACCGGGTGTTCGCGGATCACTTCATCCAGTACGTCCCATACCTCGGGCGCTTCACGCTCAACCATCTTCTTGGCGGCTTTAATGGTAGTGGCCAGGCCACGACCTTCCAGCTTGCCATAGATAAAGGGCTTGAACAGTTCCAGAGCCATTTTCTTAGGCAGACCGCACTGATGCAGGCGCAGTGTAGGACCTACGGTGATAACGGAACGGCCAGAGTAGTCAACACGCTTACCCAACAGGTTCTGACGGAAACGACCTTGCTTACCTTTAATCATGTCGGCAAGGGATTTCAGAGGACGCTTATTGGAACCGGTGATGGCACGACCACGACGACCGTTATCCAACAACGCATCCACGGCTTCCTGCAGCATACGCTTTTCGTTACGCACGATGATATCAGGCGCAGCCAGATCCAGCAGACGCTTCAGACGGTTGTTACGGTTGATCACCCGGCGATACAGATCGTTCAGGTCAGAGGTCGCAAAACGACCACCATCCAGAGGTACCAATGGACGCAAATCCGGTGGTAGTACTGGCAGTACGGTCAGGATCATCCACTCTGGACGGTTACCAGAAGCCTGGAAAGACTCAAGCAATTTCAAACGCTTGGTGATCTTCTTCTTCTTGGTCTCAGAGTTAACCGATGGCAGCTCTTCACGCATGGAGGCGACATCGCCATCCACGTTCAGGGCTTTCAGCAGATCAAATACCGCTTCGGCACCCATCTTGGCTTCGAACTCATCGCCATGCTCTTCCAGGGCGTCCAGATATTCTTCTTCGGTCAGAAGTTGTGAACGCTCCAGTGTGGTCATACCGGGTTCGGTCACCACATAGCTTTCAAAATACAGCACGCGCTCGATATCACGTAAGGTCATATCCAGCATCAAACCGATACGGGACGGCAGTGATTTCAGGAACCAAATGTGTGCAACCGGGCTCGCCAGTTCAATATGGCCCATACGCTCACGGCGTACTTTGGTCAGGGTGACTTCAACGCCACACTTCTCACAGATCACGCCGCGGTGCTTCAGACGCTTGTACTTACCACACAAGCACTCATAGTCTTTAACCGGTCCGAAAATACGCGCACAGAACAGGCCGTCACGCTCCGGCTTGAATGTGCGGTAGTTGATGGTCTCGGGCTTTTTCACTTCACCATAGGACCAGGAACGGATCATGTCCGGTGAAGCCAGACCGATACGGATATTGTCGAACTCTTCGGTCTTATTCTGCTGCTTCAGAAACTTCAATAAATCTTTCACGATTTTCTCCCTGCGGAGTCATTAACCTTGGGGAGCCCAGGGGCTCCCCACATGCCCTAAATACCCTAGTCGGATTAATTCTCTTCCAACTCGATGTTGATACCCAGTGAGCGGATTTCCTTCAGCAATACGTTGAAGGACTCCGGCATTCCAGGCTCCATGCGGTGATCGCCGTCCACGATGTTCTTATACATCTTGGTACGACCGTTCACGTCATCGGATTTAACCGTCAGCATTTCCTGCAGGGTGTAGGCAGCACCGTAGGCTTCAAGTGCCCACACTTCCATCTCCCCGAAACGCTGACCACCGAATTGCGCCTTACCACCCAGCGGTTGCTGAGTTACCAGGCTGTAAGAACCAGTGGAACGGGCATGCATCTTGTCATCAACCAGGTGGTTCAGTTTCAGCATGTACATGTAGCCAACGGTCACTTTACGCTCAAAGGCGCGACCAGTACGGCCATCGTACAACACGATCTGACCATCTTCAGGGATGTCAGCCAGTTTCAGCATCTGCTTGATTTCAGCTTCATTGGCACCGTCGAATACCGGTGTGGCAATCGGCAGACCTTTACGCAGGTTGCCAGCCAGACGCTCGATTTCATCGTCGCTGAAGCTATCAATATCCACTTTCTGGTGTGATTCACCAAGATCGTAAACTTCTTTGATAAAGGCGCGCAGTTTAGCTTTTTCCTGCTGTTCCTTAATCATCCGGTCTATCTTGGCACCAATACCGTTAGCAGCCATACCCAGGTGAGTTTCCAGTACCTGACCAATGTTCATACGTGAAGGTACGCCCAATGGGTTCAGTACGATATCTACAGGTTGGCCATGCTCGTCATACGGCATGTCTTCCACCGGCATTATGGTGGAGATAACACCTTTGTTACCGTGACGACCGGCCATCTTGTCACCTGGCTGGATCATACGTTTCACCGCCAGATACACCTTAACGATCTTCAGTACGCCAGGCGCCAGATCATCACCCTGGGTGATCTTGCGGCGTTTCACTTCAAACTTCTTATCGAAGTCATCTTTGATCTCGCCATACTGCTCAGCAATCTGATCCAGATCATTCTGTGCGTCTTCGTCCTTCAACGTCAGATCGAACCATTTCTCACGTGGCAGGCTGTCCAGCTTGGTATCCGCAACACCGCTGTTAATCAGCAGGTTACGGGCACGAGAGAAAATACCATCGGCCAGGATGTTGAATTCGTCAGACAGGTCTTTCTTAACCTGACGCAATTGCATGTCTTCGATTTCGATGGCACGTTTGTCTTTCTCTACGCCGTCGCGGGTAAAGACTTGTACATCGATAACCGTACCATGCACGCTGTTCGGTACACGCAAAGACGTGTCTTTCACATCAGAGGCTTTTTCACCAAAGATAGCGCGCAACAGTTTTTCTTCTGGCGTCAGTTGCGTTTCACCCTTAGGCGTTACTTTACCAACCAGAATGTCGCCGCCTTTTACTTCAGCACCGATGTAAACAACGCCCGACTCGTCCAGTTTACCCAGGGCAGATTCACCTACGTTAGGGATGTCGGCAGTAATTTCTTCCGGCCCCAACTTAGTATCACGAGCAATACAGCTCAGTTCCTGAATATGGATAGTGGTAAAGCGATCTTCCTGCACCACGCGCTCGGATAACAAAATCGAATCTTCGAAGTTGTAACCATTCCAAGGCATGAATGCGATACGCATGTTCTGACCCAGTGCCAATTCACCCAAATCAGTGGATGGACCGTCAGCCAGTACATCACCGGCCACTATCGGCTCACCGACGTTACAAGTAGGCTTCTGGTTGATACAGGTGTTCTGGTTTGAACGGGTGTACTTGGTCAGGTTGTAAATATCGATACCCGCTTCACCAGCATAGGTTTCTTCTTCATTTACCTTGATCACAATACGGCTGGCATCAACGTAATCCACCACACCGCCGCGTTTGGCAACCACTGTTACACCAGAGTCAACCGCAATGGTTTTCTCCATGCCAGTACCTACCAATGGCTTTTCAGCACGCAGGGTAGGAACGGCCTGACGTTGCATGTTCGCGCCCATCAAAGCACGGTTAGCATCGTCGTGCTCCAGGAATGGAATGATGCTGGCAGCAACAGACACGATCTGCTGTGGTGATACGTCCATATACCTGATATCACTGGCCGGCATCAGGGTGAATTCACCCCGGAAACGACAGGATACCAGCTCATCTGCCAGACGACCTTCAGCATCCAGCTCGGCATTAGCCTGAGCAATGGCGTGCTGGCCTTCTTCAATGGCAGACAGGTACTCAATTTCATCGGTCACAATACCGTCAACGATTTTACGATAAGGGGTTTCCAGGAAACCAAAATCGTTAGTACGGGCATAGGTTGACAATGAGTTGATCAAACCGATGTTTGGACCTTCAGGTGTCTCAATAGGACAGACACGACCGTAGTGCGTAACGTGTACGTCACGTACTTCGAAACCGGCGCGCTCTCGGGTCAGACCGCCGGGGCCCAAGGCAGAAATACGACGCTTGTGGGTCACTTCCGACAGTGGGTTATTCTGGTCCATAAACTGCGACAACTGGGAAGAACCGAAGAATTCTTTCACGGCTGCAGAGATCGGCTTAGCGTTGATCAGGTCCTGAGGCATAACGTTGTCCAGGTCACCCAGGCTCAAACGTTCTTTCACCGCACGCTCAACACGTACCAGACCAACACGGAATTGGTTCTCGGCCATTTCGCCAACGCTACGAATACGACGGTTACCCAAGTGGTCGATATCGTCCACTTCATCTTTACCGTCACGAATAGCAATCAGTTGCTTCATTACCGCTACGATATCGGCTTTGTCCAGCGTGCCTTCACCGATCAGCTCATCACGTCCCAAACGACGGTTGAACTTCATCCGTCCCACTGAAGACAAATCATAACGGTCGTCAGAGAAGAACAGATTGTCGAACAGCGTCTCGGCAGCGTCTTTCGTTGGCGGTTCACCAGGGCGCATCATACGGTAAATTTCAACCAGCGCTTCCAATCGGTTACTGGTTGAATCGATACGGATAGTGTCAGAGATATAGGAACCGTGATCCAGCTCGTTGATATACAGCGTTTCGAAGCTGTCAAAGCCGGCTTTCTTCAGTGCCAGTAACGCTTCAAGCGTCAACTCTTCGTTAGCTCCGATGATCAATTCGCCGGTTGCTTCATTCACGTAGTTGCGGGCAACCACTTTGCCGACCAGATACTGAGGCGGTACTTCCAGCTCAGCAATATTGGCTTTTTCCAACTGACGGGTATGACGGGCAGAGATACGACGGCCGGACTCAACCAGCACATTGCCTTCTTTATCCAGAATATCAAACTGGGCCACTTCACCACGCAGACGGTCCGGCACAATATCCATCATCAGACGATCAGCGGTAATACGCACCTGGTTCTTCTCAAAGAACAAATCCAGAATTTCTTCTGTACCCATGTCCAGGGCGCGCAAAATAATAGTCGCTGGCAATTTACGACGACGGTCGATACGGACAAACAGGTTGTCCTTTGGATCAAACTCGAAGTCCAGCCATGAGCCACGGTAAGGAATAACCCGGGCGTTATACAATACTTTACCGGAAGAGTGCGTTTTGCCCTTATCATGATCAAAGAACACGCCGGGAGAACGGTGCAGCTGAGAAACGATTACTCGCTCGGTACCATTGATAACAAATGTACCGTTTTCAGTCATGAGCGGAATTTCGCCCATGTAGACTTCTTGTTCTTTAATATCTTTAACTGTGCCTGGCGCTGCTTCTCTATCGAACAACACCATGCGCAATTTCACCCGCAATGGAGCAGAGTAGGTTACGCCGCGGATTTGACATTCCTTAACGTCAAAAACCGGCTCACCCAAACGGTAGCTCACATATTGCAATTCAGAGTTACCTGAATAGCTTTTAATTGGAAATACAGAACGGAAGGCTGCTTCCAAACCGTACTGACCATCCGCATCAATCTCGATGAATTTCTTGAAAGAATCTAGTTGGATTGATAGAAGATAAGGTATTTCCAATACCTGCGGGCGTTTGCCAAAATTCTTACGAATACGTTTCTTTTCGCTATAAGAGTAAACCATGGGTTCCTCAGCCTGCTGATTTTTGACCCAACTTGCCTTTACTGCACTCATTGATAAATGAGCAATAGACAAACTTCCAGCACCGTTTCAAGGATAGTCACAATACAAATCCATGCGCTAAAATAGCGGCTTGGAAAAAGTATTTGATAAACAATCCTGTGCGCAATTTACGGATAGGCAGTAAACGGTGTAAGTGACTATCCTACAGCGCAAAAAGGCTGGTGATCAAATGATCACCAGCCTTTGCCTGAAATCAGGCAAATAATCTGTCCACAGACAGATTATTTAACTTCAACTTTAGCACCAGCTTCTTCAAGCTCTTTCTTCAGTGCTTCAGCTTCTTCTTTGCTCACGCCTTCTTTGATGGCTTTAGGAGCAGCTTCTACCATGTCTTTGGCTTCTTTCAGACCCAGACCGGTTGCGCCACGTACAGCTTTGATAACCGCAACTTTGTTGCCGCCAATCTCAGCCAGAACTACGTCGAACTCAGTCTTCTCTTCAGCAGCTTCAGCTGGGCCAGCAGCAACAGCTACGGCGGCAGCGGCAGAAACGCCGAATTTTTCTTCCATGGCAGCTACCAGCTCTACAACGTCCATTACAGACATTTCAGCGATAGCGTCGATGATTTGCTCTTTAGTCACTGACATTTCTCAGATTCCTAAATTAAGGGGAATATTCCCGATTAAACTCTTAATCAAGCCGCTAATAAAATTAGGCAGCTTGCTCTTGTTTCTGGTCGCGAACCGCAGCAATAGTGCGAACAAGTTTGCCAGCTGCAGCTTCCTTCATGGTGCTCATCAAACGTGCAATTGCTTCGTTGTATGTTGGCAACGAGGCTAGCAGTTCGAAGTCAACGGTCTCGCCATTGAAAGCCGCACCCTTCAGTTCGAATTGCTTATTGTCTTTAGCGAAGTCTTTAAAAATTCGCGCGGCAGCACCTGGGTGCTCCTTAGAAAAGGCAATAACAGTCGGACCTACGAATACATCTTTCAGACACTCAAATTCGGTGCCATCTACTGCACGGCGGGCCAAAGTGTTACGGACAACTTTCATCCATACACCGGCTTCACGAGCCTGCTTACGCAGAGTAGTGATTTTGCCTACAGTGACACCACGAGCGTCTGCGACTACCGCAGATAAAGCACCTTTGGCAGCTTCATTGACTTCAGCAACAATTGCTTTTTTGTCTTCAAGCTTAATAGCCATTGGCTCTTAACTCCTGGTTCTTCCAGACTTACGTCTGGTTTCCTACACATAGCCGACACAAGTGCCGACTCGCGATTTACGGTGAGAAACCAGAGAATCTAAATTCTTCTGGGGTCTGCACCGTCTGCGCAGGCTGTTAGATTAAGCATTCACGGGAGCTCCCTGAATGCGCCTGCGGTCTTGGACGGAAGCCTTCGAAAAGGCTCCAACCCATAACCTTAAACTATCTGATTAGCCAGCCAGGCTAGCTTGATCGATAGCTACGCCGGCACCCATAGTGGTGCTCAGGCTAACTTTCTTCACGAAAGTGCCCTTGGCAGTAGAAGGCTTAGCCTTCTTCAGGGCATCCAGCAGAGACTCAAGGTTCTCTTTGATCTGGTTGGCTTCGAAGCCAATCTTACCAATGCTGGCGTGAATGATACCGTTCTTGTCATTGCGGTAACGCACCTGACCAGCCTTGGCATTCTTAACCGCAGTCACCACATCTGGTGTTACGGTGCCAGTTTTTGGGTTTGGCATCAGACCACGGGGGCCCAGGATTTGACCCAAAGTTCCTACAACGCGCATGGCATCTGGAGAGGCGATCACTACGTCAAAAGGCATTTCACCTTTTTTAACTTGCTCTGCCAGGTCGTCCATACCAACGATGTCGGCACCAGCGGCCTTAGCAGCTTCGGCATTTGCACCCTGAGTAAATACTGCTACGCGGACGTCTTTACCAGTACCGTGAGGTAGTACAGTGGCACCACGAACGTTCTGATCAGATTTACGCGGATCAACACCCAGGTTGATAGCAACGTCTACGCTCTCCGCAAACTTGGCAGTGGCCAGTTCTTTCAGCAGAGCAACGGCTTCGTTGATTTCGTATTCTTTGGTAGCGTCAACTTTTTCTTTGATGACGCGCATGCGTTTAGTCAGTTTAGCCATTTGAATTAGTCCTCTACTACCAGACCCATACTACGCGCAGAACCTGCGATAGTACGTACAGCTGCATCCAAATCGCCAGCCGTCAAATCAGGCTCTTTGGTTTTGGCGATTTCTTCCAGTTGAGCACGGTTAACCTTGCCAACTTTATCTGTATTTGGACGGGCAGAACCGCTCTTCAGACCAGCCGCTTTTTTCAGCAGGTAAGAAGCAGGAGGCGTCTTAGTCTCAAATGTGAATGAACGGTCTTCGTAAACTGTAATAACAACTGGAGTAGGTGCCCCCTTGTCCAGGCTCTCTGTTCTGGCGTTAAACGCTTTACAGAATTCCATGATGTTTACGCCGTGCTGACCCAACGCTGGACCAACTGGTGGACTGGGGTTAGCAGCACCAGCGGCGACCTGAAGCTTAATCAAGCCTTTTACTTTCTTTGCCATGTTTTTAACCTCTAAAGTGGGTATAACGCCTCGTAAGCATTGAGGATGCTTACTCAAACGGCTCCCCGTTCGATAAAAAGGGCTGCGGATTATATTTTAATCTACAGCCTGGTTCAAGCCGAAACTTGCATAAAGCGCAATTTTCGGCTTGGGAATAAAATTGAGTTTGTTGCAGAGTAACCGAAGGATAGTCGTTTTCAGTTCACTAACAAGAACAAACGGATACTTAAACTAGCCTTTTTCTACCTGGCCAAATTCAAGTTCTACCGGTGTGGAACGTCCAAAGATCAATACGGATACCTTCAGGCGACTTTTCTCGTAGTCAACTTCTTCAACAACGCCATTGAAGTCAGCAAATGGGCCATCGTTAACACGTACCACTTCACCTGGTTCAAACAAGGTTTTAGGTCTGGGCTTATCAACCGCTTCCTGCAGACGATTCAGAATCGCATCGGCTTCGCGCTTGCTGATGGGCGCTGGGCGGTCAGAAGTGCCGCCAATAAATCCCAATACGCGTGGTACGCTTTTAACCAGGTGCCAGGAATCTTCATTCATTTCCATTTCTACCAGCACATAACCTGGGAAGAATTTCCGCTCACTTTTGCGTTTCTGGCCAGCGCGCATTTCAACCACTTCTTCGGTTGGTACCAAAATTTCACCGAAGTAGTCTTCCATGCCGTGAATTTTAATATGTTCTTTCAGGGATTGCTTAACTCTGCCTTCAAAACCGGAGAAAGCCTGCACCACGTACCATTTTTTGTCAGCCATATTAAACTCCCAACCCGGTTACCAAAGAAACCAGACGCACCAGAATACCATCCAGGCCCCAAAGAACTAAAGCAACAATGACGGTCGCAACCAATACGATCATTGTTGTTTGTGTTGCTTCCTGACGAGTTGGCCATACCACCTTGCGCACTTCCATTCTGGACTCTTTTGCGAAGGTTAGGAAACGCTCACCCTTTTCGGTCTTGGCAGCAATAAAGCCAGCAATCACAACCAGAGCAACAATAGACACTGCGCGAATCAGCACGGACAGCTCTTCATATACATAGTTGCCGGCAATAGCTGCAGCCAGTAAGCCGATAACCAGTACCCATTTTATCGAATCCATCGCACCGGATGTGTTTTCTGTATTGACGCTCATGCAATTTACCTATTACTGCGATTAGCTGTTTCGCACCGTTCGGTGTCGAAACCTGTTCATTCCTGCCTGCGTAATGCCGGCTTCTTAATTGCTCCATATTGGCGCAAATTATAGACTTTCAAGTGCCAGGCACTTCGCATTAATCTTGTCTCTGACAAAATTAATATATCTGGCAGGGGCGGAGGGACTCGAACCCCCAACCATCGGTTTTGGAGACCGCTGTTCTACCAATTGGAACTACGCCCCTAAATTTCTTCTTCGCAAGATAGCTTTCAGCTCAAGGGAGGTTGAAATCAAGAATCAAGCATAAGAAGGGTGCGGTATTATACCTGTTGACCACTGTTATACAAGCTTCCCTCACCAGCAAGTCAATTCCATACACAATACATGGAGCATGAAAGCAAAAAAGGCTCCCGAAGGAGCCTTTTCAATCATTTAAGCAATCAGAATCACTCAACGATTTTAGATACTACGCCAGCACCTACAGTACGACCACCTTCACGGATGGCGAAACGCAGACCTTCGTCCATGGCGATTGGGCAAATCAGCTCAACAACAAACTTCAGGTTGTCGCCTGGCATGACCATTTCAACACCTTCTGGCAACTGGACAGAGCCAGTTACGTCAGTGGTACGGAAGTAGAACTGAGGACGGTAGCCTTTGAAGAATGGCGTGTGACGGCCACCTTCGTCTTTGCTCAGTACGTATACTTCTGCTTCGAACTTGGTGTGTGGCTTGATTGAACCTGGCTTACACAGTACCTGACCACGCTCAACTTCGTCACGCTTAGTACCACGCAGCAGCGCACCAATGTTCTCACCTGCACGACCTTCGTCCAGCAGCTTA
>NZ_BAAAEI010000027.1:0-3670 GCF_039522935.1 Bowmanella denitrificans
TTGGTCGAATGCTTTCGCAGAACCACCGTAGGTCTTCGCCAATACAGTAGTGATTGCTGCTGTCAGTGTAGTTTTACCGTGGTCAACGTGGCCGATAGTGCCTACGTTTACGTGCGGTTTCGTACGTTCAAACTTTTCTTTTGCCATGTTTCCCCCAGCTTAGGTTGGCTGCTACTTCGGTTAATTGCAGAATGAGCTGGGGAGAGAAGTGGTGCTGATAGGCAGATTCGAACTGCCGACCTCACCCTTACCAAGGGTGCGCTCTACCGACTGAGCTATATCAGCACTTTATTGGAGCGGGCAGCGGGAATCGAACCCGCATCATCAGCTTGGAAGGCTGAGGTAATAGCCATTATACGATGCCCGCGATCCTGATCTCTTGAGGCCACCTCATCCCAAGAATTTCTTTTGGGCTTTGCCTGGATACATCGCCTTGCTTGCCCGGCATTCGCTGAAACAGCCAATGCCTATAAAGTGGTGGAGGGGGCTGGATTCGAACCAGCGAAGGCTGAGCCGTCAGATTTACAGTCTGATCCCTTTGGCCGCTCGGGAACCCCTCCGAATTTTGATGGTGCCGGCTGCCGGAATCGAACTGGCGACCTACTGATTACAAGTCAGTTGCTCTACCAACTGAGCTAAGCCGGCACTGCATCAAGTGGGGCGCATTCTAGAGGAAGCTTTTGGAGGACGCAACAGGTAATTTGCAAAAAAATGCCTTTTATGGACCGCTTGCTCATATTGTCGCCTGCAACGCTCATATTTGCGCCACATTGACGCTAATTCAGTCTGTCTGACCGCGGATTTGTTCTAGGTATTTTTGCATTCCCAGGAAAACTAAATCCGGTTCATGCTGCACTTTGGTGCGAACCAAAGACTGAATTCTCGGATAATCTCCCCCACAAACAAAAATAGTCGGATTAACAGCCATTTTACTCCCCTGAACACTGGCCTGTTCCAACACGCCGAGTGCTGCCGCCAGGCATCCTGCATCCACTGCTTTTTGTGTTGTGGTACCGGGGGCTAACCCTGCGTGCTCGGAAATATTTCCCCGAACTTTACTGGTGCCACCAAACAAGGCCTTATACATCAGGCTTATTCCAGGGGTTATCCAACCGCCCAGGTAGTGGTGCTGGGAATCAACAAATTCAACATTGATAGCCGTGCCGAAGTCCAGTACAACAAAAGCGGTATCCGTTAACTGAGCGGCCCCAATTACGGCAAGCCAGCGGTCGACACCCATCTGTAAGGGGTTATCATAGCAGTTCTTAATAGAGCCAAAGGATTCCTGTACCTCCGCGTGAAAGAGAGGAATGGCTAATCGTCCCATTAAGCGCTGTAACCCAGAAAGCCAATCGTCATGGCCAACAGAAGCAACAAGTACAGCTTCAACACCTTCCAGCCAGGGAGTCAACTCTTCGGGTGTATCAATGCAACCCAGCACTCTGACCACGGTCCCATCTGACGCAGCAACTTTGGTTCGGCTATTGCCAACATCAATATAAAGCCACTTACTGGAGTGCACTTCTGACACTGATTTCCCCTCCGTAAAATGCCTTTACACCGGTGTCTAACTCAACCAACAATGCCCCATCCTGATTTACCCCCAGGCATTTTCCTTCAAACTGATTTTGTCCACAGATCATTCTGACGAGCCTATTTCGATACAAATTGAGCTTATCCCATTGGTTTAGGTAAGGCTTGAGCCCATCCTGTTCAAACCGCATCAGGTTAAGCTGCAGGGAATCGAGAACATTCACTGCGATACTGTTCCTGTCCACTTCCATTGCCAAATGTGAGCTGAGGTCGGCATAGGGTTGATCTATCAATTTTCCGGTTGCTTCAGGCAGACAAGTGTTAATGCCTACGCCAATAATACAATGACTCTGATCATTGATCTGGCCTTCAATCTCCACCAAAATTCCACCCAGCTTTCGCCCCTCAAGGTAGATATCATTTGGCCATTTAAGCTCAAGCCCTTCTACACCGTTTTTTTGTAGCGCTTCAACCACCGCCACTCCAATCACTAAGCTCAATCCCCCGACAGCTTGGTAACCGCCGGAAAAGGCCCAATACATAGACAAGTATAAGCTGGCACCAAAAGGAGACTGCCACTTCCGACCTTGCCTTCCCCTGCCTGCGGTTTGCGCTTCAGCTAAACAAGCGCCTCCATTTATGTGCAGTTCTGGGTGTTCTTTTAAGTAAGTATTGGTTGAATCCACTACTGACAAAACTTGCAGAGGAACATCAGCAAAACTGCGATGGTGAGCAATCTCGGCCTGTTCCAATAATTTTAATTTTTCAGCCAGACGATATCCCTTACCCGTGACGGAAAAAATCTCCAATCCCAGTCCTTCCAGGCCTTTTATATGTTTACTTATGGCGGCCCTGGATATTCCCAACTCAGCCCCTAGCTCCTCTCCGGAGTGGAATCGGCCATCAGCTAGTCTGATTAAAATTTGATGACGTTTACTATCCGTCTGCATAGTCATAATGCAACTAATCCCTGAGCACCAATAAGGCGCACTTCATTTTCCAAGGTTATCGAAAAGTGGGTCTCCACCGAAGAGCGTATCGCTCTTGCCAGCTCCAGAAGTTCCTGGCCAGTGGCTGTGCCTTCATTCAGCAGCACCAGAGGCTGATTTGCATGACAGGCTACCCCGCCAATGACTTTACCTTTAAAGCCAAGCCTGTCTATCAGCCAGGCAGCCGGAACCTTTACCTCATGCTCATTGACAACAAAACCAGGTATATTCGGCCAAGCCTGTTTTAGTGACTCATAGTGGCTACTGGCAATGATCGGATTTTTAAAGAAGCTACCTGCATTGCCAAACACAGCAGGATCAGGCAGCTTAAGCCGCCTGGTTTCAACCACTTTATTAAAAACCTGCATAGGGGTAGCCAGGCTTCCCAGGGCTTTTAACTCACCATAATCTGTTTGAACGGCAATGTTTTTAGGAAAGTGTAGTATCACCTCTGTGATCATTATTGGGCTCATCTCGGGACGTTTGAAAATGCTATCCCGGTAGCCGAACTGGCATTCTGAGTTGCTAAACTGCAATCTTTCCCCTGTAGAAAGATGGTGTGCCCGCACGCAGGCACAGAACTCGGCAAGTTCGCGTCCATACGCTCCTATATTTTGAATAGGCGCTGCACCAACCGTACCCGGAATTAATGCTAAGTTCTCTGCTCCATAAATCCCCTTACTTAATAACAACTCAACCAGGGAATGCCAGTTTTCTCCCGCGGCAACTTTGACTTCATAGTTATCGGCGGTCTCCTTAATTTCAATTCCCTTAAGGTTGACCTTCAGAATGCACCCTTCGTAGTCTTCTAAAAAAACACTATTACTGCCCTCGCCTAAAAGATAGTAAGGGTCCTGGAGTGATGTTGATAGCGCTGACAGAACAGCGATCTCAACTAATTGCGCTGCTTTCGTATCAATTCCAAATGTATGCAAGGGGGCTAATCTAACCAAAGGTGTAATCTTCAAAGTCATGCTTCAAGGGGTCCGTTAGTGTATTTAACCCCTTCCTTCAGGTCGAGCTTGTCGAACAATAAATATTAACCAAATATAACGGGCAGGGAGCAGTAGTCAGTAAGCAGAGTGGGTCGGAATTGATTCCGACAGCTTTTTAGCGTTCTGACGGTTGGGGTAAACGAGAAACAATAA